>NZ_JBIRVQ010000008.1:0-538771 GCF_044386975.1 Nocardia sp. NPDC020380
TTTGAGGGCGCGGTTGCCGGTGGGGTCGATGCCGACGCGGTAGCCGTAGAGGCCGTCGCGGCGCGACCCGTAGCGTTCGTAGACCGCGACCTCGATGCCGGCTTGGTTCAGTCCGTGTGCCAGGCACATGCCGCCGGTGCCGCCGCCGATGATGAGGACTCGCATGAAAACCACTTCCCTTGAAAGTTGTGTATCTCGTTCTTCGAGCTATTAATAGCTTGAACTACAAGTAACTCGATTGTCAAGCTAAATCTCGGAGGCGTGCTGACCTGCGGTGATCCGCGGCGACACCAGGCACAGCGCCGCGCATACCAGCAGCGCCCCGACCGCCCACGGCCCGGCATGCGCGATACCGCTCGTCAGTCCACTCCCGGCATGCGCGAAGAACGCATTCCCGATCACCGCCACCCCGAGCGCGCCACCGAACTGCTGGGCGGTGCTGAACAATCCCGAAGCGCCACCGGCACTCTCGGCGGGCACCGCGCTCAGCACGATGTTCGCCAACGGCACGATCAACAACCCGAGCCCGCCACCCGCGACCAGCAGCCCGGGAACGAGCGGCCATGCGGCAGTGTGGATCTCGCCGGAATGCTGAGCCGCGACCTGCACCCAATAGAACCCTCCGGCCAAGGTGAGTCCGCCGGCTACCAGTACCGCGCGCCCGTACTTCGCCAGCAGCCCGTCGACCATGGGCGCGGTCAGGAACGTCCCCCCACTGAACGCCACCATGAGCAGCCCGGCCTGCGCCGGCGAATAACCCTGCCCCGTCTGCAACCAGATGGTGAAGGCCAGCATGAACCCCGACATGGCGCCGTAGAACAGCAATTGGATGACGAGCCCCGCACTGAAAGCTCGCGACCGGAACAAACCGAGCGGCAACAGCGGATGCGCGGTCCCGCGCACCGACTGCACGATGCTCAACGCGATCAACCCGAAAACGCCTGCGCCCAGGCAGATCCACCCCCACAGCGGCCACCCGTGCGCCCGCCCCTCGACCAGCGGCAGCACCACGGCGACCAGGGCTGCCGCGAGAACCGCATTGCCCGGCAACCCGATTCGCCCTCGAACGCGCTCGCCGCCACCTGGAATCCACAGCGCGCCCAGCCCGATCACCAGCACCGCCAGCGGAATATTGACCGCGAAGATCGTCCGCCACCCCCAGCCGAAGAGATCCAGATCGGTCAGCACGCCACCCAGCAATACGCCCGCGGCGACGGCCGATCCGGCGATCGCGCCGTAGATCGCGAACACCTTCCCGCGCTCCTCGTCACCGAACATGGTCCGGAACGACCCGAGTACCTGTGGCATGATCACCGCCGCCGCGACCCCTTGAATCGCGCGCGCCGCAATGAGTTCCGCGGCCCCGCCGGCGAGCGCGCTGGCGAGACTGGCGGCCGCGAACCCGCCGACGCCGGTCAGGAACAGTGTCTTACGCCCGAACCGATCGCCGAGATGTCCGGCAATGATCAACGTCGAGGCGAAACCGAGGAGATAAGCCGACACGATCCACTGCAACTGCGTAGGCGTGGCGGACAGTCCCCGCCCGATGGCGGGCAAGGCCGTATTGACGATCGAACCGTCGATCATGTCGAGCAGCGCGGCCACGATCATGACGGTGGCCGCCGCCCAGCGTTTCGGATACGGCGTGGTCAGTGGTGCCGCGTCGAGGGCGGCGGGTGTGGTGGCGGACATGCGGAGACTCCCGAGTTCTCTAGACTATGATGATTCTTGAAGCCCGTGTATCTTGATACTCAAGCTATTTCTAGAGAATCCGAGGAAGTGTCTCGAATGTCAAGCGAAATGGAAAAAACCCTCGCCGACCTGGGCGTCGCCGTACAGGCCTACCAGGCCTCGGTCGACGACTACGACCGCGAGTCCGCCCGCCTGCTCGGCGTCAACGAGACGGACCTGCGCTGTCTGGAACTGCTCACCACCGAGGGCGAGCAGTCCCCCCGCGAACTCAGCGTCAAACTGGCCCTCACCACCGGCAGCGTCACCGCCATGCTCGACCGCCTGGCCAAGCTGGACCTCCTGGTCCGCAGCCCCCATCCGGTCGACCGCCGCAAGGTCGTGGTCCGCCTCACCGACACCGCGGAACAACGCATCTACGAGCTGATCGGCCCACTCATCGAGGAGGGCTCGGCCACCATCGGCGCGAAATACGATGTCCCGCAACTGGAACTGGTCATCGACTTCCTCCGCACCAACACCGCCATCCAGGAGCGGCACACCGAACGACTCCGGAACTACCGCGGCGGCAGCACCGGCGCATCCCAGGCCCGCGCGTAACGCCGCTTGTCGGCCGCGTTCTGCTCCTTGCTGCGGTAGACGACATACGGCCGCACCAGATACCCGACGGGCGCACTGAACATGTGCACCAGCCGCGTGTACGGCCAGAAACCGATGAGTGTCAGCACGATCAGCCCGTGCGCCTGAAAGGTCCACGGCGTCCCCACCATGAGCCCCGGCTCCGGATGCGCGCTGAAAAGCGAACGGAACCAGGGCGACACGGTCTCGCGGTAGTCGTAGGTCCCCCACAGTAGATTGCTGCCGACCGTATTCAGCAGCCCGGTGACGAGCGCCCCGGTCAGCAGCACGTACATCACCTTGTCATTGGTGGTGGTGGCCTTCCGCACGGCCGGCACGGTGTACCGCCGATAGAGCAGGATCCCGATCCCGGCGATAACGGCAACGCCCGCAATCGATCCCGCCGATACCGCGACCACGTGATAGGTGTGCTCGGAAACCCCCACCGCCGCCGTCCACGACTCCGGAATCAGCACCCCGAGCACATGCCCGCCGATGACCCCCAGCATGCCGAAATGGAACAGCGGACTCCCCAGCTGCAGCAACCGCGACTCGTACACCTGCGAAGACCGTGTGGTCCAGCCGAACTGATCGGTGCGATACCGCCACAGATGCCCGAGCACGAACGACGTGAAGGCCACATACGGCAGGGCCAGCCAGACGGTGGAGTTCATCGACGCGATTCCGATCCGGTGAAAGCGAGCGGGTCCATGGCGAACGGCTCGAGGCCGGCAGGAGCGGAGCCTGCGGAGCGACCGAGACCTACAGCCTCCTCGGGCGGCCCCTGCGCGGCCAGTTCCGCAATACGACGCCGATCGGCGGTGGTGACCGGCGCCAGCGTGGAGGTGACGGCCACGAGTAGGCTCGCATACGGAGATCCGCTGTCGGACAGTGAGAGCCGCAGCAGCTCCAGCACCGGCACGTGCTCCCCGAGCAGGCGTTCTCCGCCGATCGGATCCACGGTCGCCGCGAACTCCAGCAGCACCGCCAGGTGGTCCGGAAGCTCGGTGTCGTCGAGTTCCACACCGGCCTGCCGGTAGGTCTGCTTGAACCGCAGCAGGGCGAGCCCGCGCTTACGCGTATCGCCGTAGGCGTAGAAGGTGAGGTGCAGGCTCGCACGACGGCGCATATCGAAGGTCTCGACATACTGCTGAGCCAGTTCGATCGGATCGGCGCCGCGCAGATGAGCGAGAAAATTCTCCAGGTGCGGGCGGATCTCCGCGGGCAATTCGGTTACCGCGGACTCGAATTCGCCGAGCATGGCGAGGATCCGCTGGTCCGGGTAGTCGAGCAGCAGTGCCGCCATACGCCACACCAATCGCCGCTCGGGATCGCTCATGGCGACGACGGGTTCGGGCCTCCGCCGCAGTTTCAGCAGACTCATCGCGTCGCCCCGGTGGGTTCGGGCTCCGGCTCGGCGATAGGAGATCCATTGTGGCCGTTACCGTTACTCTCGGGCACCAGCCCGTCGGTGCTCTTCCCATCCCAGTTCAGCAGATTGATGCGAGCCGACTTCTCCTCCGGCGCCGCACCATTGGTGTCGCTGAGATGGAACTTGTCGGCCACATAGTCGTATGCCGTCATCCCCGGCCCGCCATCGGTATCGAGACTGCATCCCGTGGCCAGCGAATCGAGCTCGTGCGCCCGTGAAGTCGCTCCCGACGGAATCACATACCGATGCTCGTATTTGGCGATGGCGAGCAGCCGGTACATGGCCTCGATCTCCTCGGGTTCCAGCTGCACCGACTCCGGTATGGACAGATCCGGTTCCTGCCCGAGATTGATCGACCGCATGAACGCCCGCATTCCGGCCAGCCGCTGCAGCGAGGACCGGACGGGTTCGATCTCACCGGCGGTGAACAGTTCCGCCAGATACTCCAGCGGAATGCGCAGCGCGTCGATGGCCCCGAACAGATTGGCGTGATCCTCCCCGTCGTGCCCGGTCTCCGACAGCACATCCACCACCGGTGACAGCGGCGGCACGTACCAGACCATGGGCATGGTCCGGTATTCCGGATGCAACGGCAGCGCGATCCGGTAATCGACGATCAGCTTGTAGACCGGTGAATCCTGTGCGGCGGCAATCCATTCCGGGGAGATGCCCGCCCGCTCGGCCTCCGCGATCACCCGCGGGTCGTGCGGATTGAGGAATACGCCCAGCTGCGCCGGATAGAGCTCGGCATCGTTCTCGACCGAGGCGGCCTCGAGCACCTTGTCGGCGTCGTAGAGCATGACGCCGATATAGCGCAGCCGCCCGACGCAGGTCTCCGAGCACACGGTCGGAATCCCGACTTCCACTCGCGGGTAGCAGAAAGTGCATTTCTCCGCCTTGCCCGTCTTGTGGTTGAAGTAGATCTTCTTGTACGGGCAGCCGGTGACGCATTGCCGCCAGCCGCGGCACTTGTCCTGATCGACGAGCACGATTCCGTCCTCGGCGCGCTTGTAGATCGCTCCGGAAGGACACGAGGCCGCGCAGGACGGATTGAGGCAGTGCTCGCAGATCCGCGGCAGGTAGAACATGAAGGTCTGCTCGAATTCGAGCTTCACCTGCTCGGACAGCTTGGCCAGCAGCGGATCCCGTCCGACCTGCTCCGGCCCGGAGCCGAGCGAGTCGTCCCAGTTCGCACCCCAGGTGACCTGCGTGTCCGCGCCGGTGATGAGCGATTTGGGCCGCGCCACCGGCGTGGTGTCCATTTGCGGGGCGGACAGCAGTGTGTCGTAGTCGTAGCTCCACGGCTCGTAGTAGTCGGCGACCGTGGGCAGGTCCGGATTGGCGAAGATGTTCAGCAGTCGCTTCAGCCGCGACCCGGATTTCAGGGTCAGCCGCCCCTTGCGGTCGAGGGTCCAGCCGCCCTTCCATTTCTCCTGGTCCTCGTAGCGGCGTGGATAGCCTTGTCCCGGGCGGGTTTCCACATTGTTGAACCAGACGTATTCGGTGCCGGCTCGATTGGTCCAGGCCTGTTTGCAGGTGACGCTGCAGGTGTGGCAGCCGATGCACTTGTCCAGGTTCATGACCATGGCCAGTTGCGCCATGACGCGCATGATCAGTACTCCACTTCCTGCGAGCGTTTCCGGATGGTGGTGACTTCGTCACGCTGATTCCCGGTGGGGCCGTGATAGTTGAGCGCGAAGGACTGCTGCGCGTACCCGCCGATGAGGTGGGAGGGCTTGATCATGATGCGGGTCAGCGCATTGTGGATGCCGCCGCGTTTCCCCTTGCCCGCCTTCACGTTCTCGGTGCCTTCGGCGTTGTGTGCCGCAGTGCCTTCGACGCGCGGCACGTTCACGGCGCGGTCCTGCGCGTGGTACATGAATACGGTGCCCTCGGGCATGCGATGCGACACGATCGCGCGTGCGACGACAATGCCGTTGCGATTGATCGCCTCGATCCAATCATTGTCGGCAACACCGATTTTCGCCGCGTCGACATCCGACATCCAGATGGCCTGCCCGCCGCGCGAAAGCGTCAGCATGTGCAGGTTGTCCTGATAGGCGGAGTGGATCGACCATTTCGAATGCGGCGTCAGATAGCGCACGGTCAAACCGTTCTCGTTCACCGACCCGATCCCGGGTTCACTGAACAAGGCCGTCATATCCAGCGGCGGCCGGAAGATCGGCAGCTGTTCGCCCATCTCGATCATCCAATCGTGATCGAGGTAGAAATGCTGCCGCCCGGTCAGCGTGTGCCAGGGCTTCTTCCGCTCCACATTGATGGTGAAGGGCGAATAGCGCCGCCCGCCGGTCTCGCTGCCGGACCATTCCGGTGACGTGATCACCGGCACCGGCCGGGCCTGGGTATCGGCGAAGGTGATGCGCTTACCCTCGTGCTCGGCCGCCAGATCCGCCAATTGTGTTCCGGTGCGCCGCTCCAGCGCGTGGAAGCCTTCCACCGCGAGCCGGCCGTTGGTGGTGCCGGACAGCGCCAGAACGGCCTCGGCCGCATGCGTGTCCTTGGCCAGCGACGGGCGGCCCTGCGCGACACCGGAAATCACGGCGCCATTGACGCCCTTCAGGTATTCGACCTCGGCGTCCGGCACGGTGGTGACGCCCTTGGTGGTGACGCCGAGCGTTTCCACGAGCGGCCCCAGCGCCGCCATCTTCTCCGCGACCTTCGGGTAATCCCGTTCGACCACAACCAGTTTCGGCATGGTCTTGCCCGGGATAGGCTCGCATTCGCCCTTCTTCCAGTCGAGTACGCGCCCGCCGGCCTGGGCCAGCGCATCGGCGGTGTCGTGCTGCAGCGGCATGGCGACAATGTCCTTGCGCACGCCGAGATGCTTCTCGGCCAGCCAGGAGAAGCCGCGCGCGATGCGATGGAAGGCCTCGAAATCGGTTTTGGCCTCCCACGGCGGCGAAATGGCGGGGGAGAAGGCGTGCACGAACGGATGCATATCGGTGGAGGACAGGTCGTGCTTCTCGTACCAGGTGGCGGCGGGCAGCACGATATCGGAGAACAGGGTGGTGCTGGTCATGCGGAAGTCCAGGGACAGCAGCAGATCCAGCTTCCCGGTGGCGGCCTGATCCCGCCATTCCAGTTCCTGCGGGCGCACGCCCTCGGCCTCGCCGGTCTGCAGGTTGGAGTCCGCGCCGAGGAGATGCTTGTGGAAGTACTCGTTGCCCTTGCCGGACGAGCCGAGCAGATTGGCGCGCCACACGGTGAGGCAGCGCGGGAAGTTCTCCGGCGCGTCGGGATCCTCGCAGGCGAAACGCAGGTCGCCCGACTTCAGGCCGTCCACCACGTATTCCGCGGCGGGTTTTCCCGCCGCCTCGGCCTCGTCGGCCAGGTCGAGCGGATTGCGATTGAGCGTCGGGTAGGAAGGCATCCAGCCCAGCCGGGAAGCGAGCGCGATATTGTCGGCCGCGGTCCGCCCCGAGAACGTGCCGCTGCCCAGCGGCGACGCGAAGGTCTCCGAGGTGAACGGGTCGTAGCGCCATTGATCATTGGTCAGATACCAGAACACCGTGCCCTGCATCTGGCGTGGCGGGCGCTGCCAGTCGGCGGCGAAAGCCAGTGTGGCCCAGCCGGTTACCGGCCGGCACTTCTCCTGCCCGACGTAATGCGCCCAGCCGCCGCCGTTCACGCCCTGGCAGCCGGTGAGCAGGGTGAGAGTGAAGAAGGAGCGGTAGATCTGATCCGAATGGAACCAGTGATTGGTGCCCGCGCCCATGAGGATCATGGACCGGCCCTTGGAACGCGCCGCATTGTCGGCGAATTCGCGTCCGATGCGGGCGGCCTGGACGGCCGGGACGCCGGTGATCGATTCCTGCCACGCCGGGGTGTACGGCTCGTTCGCATCGTCGTAACCGGTCGGCCAGCTGCCGGGCAAGCCGGACCGGGTCACGCCGTACTGGGCGAGCAGCAGATCGAACACCGTCGTCACCGTCCGCCCCGCCACGACGGTGGTCGGCACGCCGCGGGTGAGCACACCCGCGTGCGGCCCGTCGAAGCGAGGAAACTGCACGGCCGCAACGCCATCGGTGCGACCGTGCAGGGTCAGCAGGGGATCGGTGTCCCCCAGGTCGAGATTCCAGCGGCCCTTGCCCGCCTCGGTGAAGCGGTGGCCCAGAGAGCCGTTGGGTACGAAGGGAATTTCGTTCTCATCCAGCAGGACGGTCTGGAACTCCACGCCTTCGCCGGTATCGCCGAGGTCGGCGGCGGTGAGGAATTTGCCGGGCGCGTAAGTGCGGCCACGATATTCGCCGTCCGCACTCCAGCCGCCCTCGCGCTCATCGAGGACGACGAGGTAGGGCAGATCCGTGTAGCGCTTGACGTAATCGTCGAAGTAGGGCGTCGTCCGATCGACGAAGAACTCCTTGAGCACGACGTGCCCCATGGCCATGGCCAGGGCGGCGTCGGTGCCGGGCCGGGCGGGCACCCATTCGTCGGCGAACTTGGTGTTGTCGGCATAGTCCGGGGACACCACCACGACCTTCTGGCCGCGATACCGGGCCTCGGTCATGTAGTGCGCGTCCGGGGTTCGCGTCACGGGGACATTGGAGCCCCACATGATCAGGTATCCGGCGTCGAACCAGTCCGCGGACTCGGGCACATCGGTCTGGTCGCCGAACACCTGTGGTGACGCGACGGGCAGGTCGGCGTACCAGTCGTAGAACGACAGCATCGACCCGCCGATCAGCGAGATGAACCGCGCCCCGACGGCGTGCGAGACCATCGACATGGCCGGGATCGGCGAGAACCCGGCGACGCGGTCGGGCCCGTACTGCTTGATCGTGTAAACGTGTGCGGCAGCGGCGATCTCGGCGGCTTCCCACCATTCGGCGCGCACGAATCCGCCCTTGCCGCGCGCGGATTTGTACGCCCGCGCCTGCTCGGGGTCCTCGACGATCGACTCCCACGCCAGCACGGGATCCTTGAGCCGCTCCTTCGCCGCCCGGTAGAGCTGCAGCAGGACGCCGCGCACGTACGGGTAGCGGATGCGGGCGGGGGAGTAGGTGTACCAGGAGAAGGAGGCGCCGCGCGGGCAGCCGCGCGGCTCGTACTCGGGTTTGTCCGCGCCCACCGAGGGATAGTCGGTCTGCTGGGATTCCCAGGTGATCACGCCGTCGGAGACGTAGATCTTCCACGAGCAGGATCCGGTGCAGTTGACGCCGTGGGTGGAGCGGACGACCTTGTCATGTGACCAGCGGTCCCGGTAGAACTCGTCGGCACTGCGCCCGCCGACCTTGTGCAGGGTGCGCAGGTCCTGCGACACCTCACCCCGATGGAAATACTTCCCCAATCGAAGCAGCGCATCGGCGGACGAATGTCCGTTCCGCGGGTTGGCCATGACGCCCCTTCGAGTCGAGAATTCGGGCTGCTGGGCTCGACTGTAAGGACGCGGCATCGGGCATCAAAACGGTTCTCTCACAATGCGCTGACGCCCCTTGTGAGTTGTGAGATCGCCGCAATGTCCCGGTCACTGGGCGATAGCGGCTGCAGTCCTCGATCACCCCCGCGACCTGGGCAGACCGCCCGTCAAGACCGGAAACCGGTGTCTGGCCGGGCCTTTCGGCCCGCTCCCGGTGAACCTTCGGAAACGACTGCTTCTCCGGCACTTAATATTTGTTTACACGCGCAGAATTAGCCAGCGGGTCGCCCGCAAACCTTCCGTACGCGCCTCGGCACCCGGAATAAGGTGTCCCCATGCAGCAATTCGAGGCCACAATCCAGGAAGCGGACCGCGGCGGCGCCTACATCCCCATTCCGCCCCCCATTCTCGAAGCGCTCGGCGGCGGCGCCCGCATCCCCGTCCGCGCCACCTTCGACGGCATCCCTTACACCGGCTCCATCGCCAATATGGGCAACGGCCCCTGCCTGGGCATCCTCGAGGCCGTCCAAGCCGAACTCGGCAAGACCCCCGGCGACACCGTCACCATCACCGTCGAACGCGACACCGCTGAACGCACGGTGGAGGTCCCCGCCGACCTGGCGGAGGCCCTGAAAGAAAAAGGCCTCCGCCCGGCCTTCGACCAACTCAGCTACACCACCCGCAAGGAACACGCCCTCTCGGTCACCGAAGCCAAGCGCCCCGAAACCCGCACCCGCCGCATCGAAAAGATCATCACCTCCCTCGGCGGCTGACCCGTCGCGTCACTCGGCGACCAGTTCGGCCTCGGAGTCGAGGGCGCGCTGGGTGTCCTCGTCGACGACGATTGCGCCGGGGCGGTAGGTGACGGAGTGGAGGGTGCCGGTGTAGCGGTAGACGCCGTGGCGGTCTCGGAGGGTCCAGGAGACGGGGCCGCGGGCGTCGAGGCCGATGGAGATGCCGGTCCAGGGGGACATGCCTACCAGTTGGACTTGGTCTGGGAGGTGGGCGGCTCGGACGCCGTCTATGCCGAGGGTGAAGTCCCAGCGGAGGTGGGGGCGGACTATGGCGGAGAGGGTGAGATGTTTGCTGCCGGTGGGGATTTCGCCGGCGTCCACGGTGGTGTAGCGGCCGTAGGCGTTGTAGCCGAAGTGGAGGTGGTTGTCCTCGATATAGAGGAGGTAGCCGCCGAGGGGGTCGCCGTGGGCTACCAGGACGCCCTCGTCGCCGGGGGTGTAGCCGTCCAGTTCGACCGCGATGGTGAAGTCGCGGTAGGCGATCAGGCGCTGGGAGCGGTAGCGCTCCAGGGGTGGGGTGCCGGCGAGGATGCGGACTCGTTCGCTGTAGCGGGCTTCTTCCGGGCGGCGCTTGGCCGCGGCCGTGGTGCATCAGGTCGCGGATCGGGTGTGTTGCGGCGCGGTACGGTGGTCGAGACGGGTTCGGCGGCAGCGGTTTTCGGAAATCCGCGGGCGGAATACACGCGGGGATTGCTGGCCGCGGTGCCCGCGCCCGATCCGGAACGGGCCCGGGTGCGTGATCCGCGGCCGCTCGCATTGGGCGCGTGAGTCGTTCGCGTATCCCCTGGAATTCGGGGCGCAATATTAGGTCATACCGGTCGGTTTTGTGTCAGCATTCCAGAGACACATATACCGACAGGAGTATCCGGTGATACTGATTGGATTTGTCCGGAAGAACGGTTCCTGACATCGTCCATGTAACCATCCGTCATGAGTGCAAACTGATGAAGGAGGACGGTGTTGACCGCCGATGCGGCATGGGGAAATGATTTTCCGGAGCTGGAGGCCCCCACTTTCGGCAACTTACTCCGCCGGCTGCGTGACGCGCGCGGAATTTCGCGCGAACGCCTGGCCTTCAATGCGGGCGTAAGCGCAAGTTACATAACGCATTTGGAGAAAGGCGATCGCGGAAACCCGACCCGCGAAGTCGTCACCGCATTGATGCGTTACCTGGATCGGCTGAATCCCCTGACCCTCTCCGACCGCCGCCAGCTGGCCGACCTGGCCGGGCTGGAGAACAACGAGATCCCCGACGCCGCCCTGCTGCGCGCCGCCGTCACCCCCGACATGCGCGCCGCCCTGGACCTGCACCGTCCCAATCCGGCCGGCTACCTGGATGTCCGCGGCAATGTATTGGCCTGCAACGACGGCTGGGACGCCGCCTATCCCGGCATGTCCCGCGACGGCAATGTCTTCCGCTGGTACTTCGGCAATGACATGTCCCGCCGCGTCATGGTCAACTGGGAGAACGACGTCAACGAATCCGTCCGCTGGTTACGCGGCACCATGGGCCGAATAGGTAGCAGCGGCTTCCTCTCCCTCATAGACGAACTCGCCGTCTACCCCCACTTCCGCAAGCTCTGGGCCGACGGCGGCGTCGACTTCGCCCCCCACATCTGGTCCCTCGAACTCCGCGACCCCAGCACCGGCGCCCGCCGCCGCTACTACACCCAAACCGGCAGCGTCGCAGGCACCGCCTACCCCGGCCACCTGGTCATGGTCATCGCCCTACCCGGCTGACCGCGGAAAGCTCCCGCCCGGGGTGCAGGGGAAGCGCACCCCGGGACAGGAGCTGTTTCGCAAAGCCGGCTGAAGACGCGACCGGAGCTCGAATCAGCCGCGCAGCGGAATGAATTCGACGAGGTCGCCGTCCGTGGCGTCGGCGGGGACGATCACCAGGCCGTCGCGGCCGAGCAGGTTGGCGAGGTGGGCGGTGCGGAGGCGGAGGTCACCGTGCCAGCCGCCCTCCGGGAGGGCGTGCGCGGGGACGATGCGGGCGACGTGGCCCGCGAGTTCGGTGGCATTGGCGAGCGGGCCGACGATCCGGTGCGCGGGCGGCGCGCCGGTGAGGCCGGCCAGTATCGCATCGATGAGCGCGAGCAGGGTGGCCACCGCGGCATACGGGTTGCCGGGCAGGCCGATCACGACCGGGCCGGAATCCAATTGCGCCGCCACCGTGGAACCACCCGGCCGTAGTCGCAGGCGGCGCAACAACATTCGCGCCTCGGTGCGATCCAGGGCGTCCCGCAGCTGATCGGCCGCGCCGCCGCCGGTGGCTCCCACGATGATCAGCAGATCGCAATCCGTTGTCGCGGCGAGCACTTCGTCGAACGCGTTCGCGGTATCGCGCAGGTGTACCCGATCCACCGTGACGATCCCGTACCAGGCCAGCATGTCCGGCAGCACCGGCCCGATGGAGTCGCGGGTCTGCCCGGCGTGCAAGGGCCCCTCACCGCGAATCTCGTCCCCGGTCATGACGATTCGCGCCCGCACCGGCCCGCGCACCGCGACGGTGCTCACCTCCGCGCTGGCCGCCAGCGAGATCAGCGCCGCCGTCACCGGCGTGCCCGCGGCCGCCACCTCGTCCCCGGCCTGCCAATCCTCGCCCCGCCGCCGGACATCATCGCGAATCGGCGTGTCCGGCAGGCGATACAGGAAACCGTCGTCCCCGACCCGCACCCATTCGTCACGCACCACGCTGCCGGTCCCGTCGGGCAGATGCGCGCCGGTGGCGATGCGCACCGCCTCACCGTCGAGCAGCCCGACCGGCCGCTGCCCGCCGGCGAAGCCGATATCGCGCCGCAGCCGCCACGGCCCGTCCCCGCTGACCGCGTACCCGTCCATGGCCGAGACGTCGAACCGCGGCAGCGCCGCCACCGCGAGCATGGGCTCGGCCAGCGCGGCGCCGCGCGCGGCCCGCACCGCCAGTTGCCGCGCCGGAATCCGGGTCGTCCTGCGCCGCAGGATATCCCGCGCCTCGTCGAGCGAGAGCGGTTCCGCGGCCCGGGCGGCGGCGGTGCGCGCCCGCCGCACATCCTCGGGCGTGTCGCAGTCGTCCACGCCGGGCAGCGGCACCAGCGCGGTATCCACCGGCACCAGAGCCTTCATCGGCCGATTCACCAGGGAATCCAGTGCGTTGAGCGCCTCGCAGAGCGCCGTCCGCCGCCACACGCCGACCAGATACTGCGGCCGCCCCGAGGCATCCGCCGCGAACACCGCGTCCGCGCCGGATTCCCTTGCGTGCATGAGTAATTCGTCCACGGCCTGCATTGTGAGAAACGGCATATCCGCCGCCAGTACCACGATATGCCCGGCCGGGAATTCGCAACCCGCCAGCATTCCCATCCCGGCCGCGATGGCCGCCACCGGACCGCCGCCCGCCGGGATCTCCTGCGCCTGCAGGATTTCCGGCGGCAGCTCCGGGCGATGCGGCCCCACCACCACGGTCCGCGCGCAACCGGCGACGGCGCCGAGTGCCGCATCCAGCATGGATTGCCCGCCCACCACGATCGCGGGCTTGTCCACGCCGCCCATCCGGCTCGCCCGGCCACCGGCGAGCACGATGGCGTCGACGGTTGTCACGAGGCGGAATCCGGCGCGCTGCTGATCATGATCGATGATGGTAGTGGCTGCGCCATTCTTCCCGACCTTCGTATACGCCGAATCGTAAGCTAGCCATGTAATTGCTCAGTGCTATGTCGTTACCCATTACGCGCTGGAACATAGTAGAAATGATCATGTTTTGAACTTCGGCACCATCACGTATGGCAGTATCCGGAGCGAGAACTGGCGGAGTTCGCGGCCTCCGTCGAGGTTCCCAGCAGGCGTCAGAGTGGGCCGAGCCGTCCGGTACCGGCAGGGCCCAAAGCGATGAAGGTTGGTTTGCTGAATGTTTGTGGGAGAGGGATCGGCGTGGTGCTGGGCGTGAAACCCACTAGGGACTCCGACGAGCTGAAACCGCCGACTTTCGGGCTGCTGCTGCGCAAGCTGCGGGACGCGCGCGCCGTATCGCGAGAAAGACTCGCGTTCAATGCGGGCGTGAGCGCCAGCTACATCAGCCATTTGGAGAAGGGCGACCGCGGCCATCCGACCCGCGAAGTGGTCGATGCGCTCATGCGATATCTGGATCGAATAGATCCGCTGTCCGTCGTCGAGCGCCGGCATCTGCTCGATCTGGCCGGACTCGGCGTCGCCGAATTCCCGAGCGTCGAACAACTGCGCGCCGAAATCACCGACGACATGCACCGCGCGCTCGAATTGCACGAGCCGAATCTGGCCGCCTACGTCGACAGCCGCTGGAATGTGCTGGCCTGCAACGACAGTTACCGCCGCGCCTTCCCCGGCATCGAGGAGGACGTCAATATCCTGCGCTGGTACCTCGGCAACGAGCACGCCCGCCGGGTGGTGCTGGACTGGGAGGCGGAGGTCCGGCTCACCGTGCACTGGCTGCGCGGGCTCATCGCCGGCTCCGGCGATACCGCCTGGTCCGCCGAATTCCTCGCGGAGCTGGGGCATTTCGGGCTCTTCCGGGAGATGTGGGACGAGGGCATCGCGCTATACGGGCGGCCCCGCCCCACCATGCACCTCCACGATCTCGAAACCGACCGCTGCCGGGCCATCTCGGTCCAGCTCTTCAGCGTCTTCAGCGCCGCCTACCCCAACCAGATCCAGATCTACCTCGGCATCCCCACCTGGTGCTCGGAAACCGGTGCGGCGCTGGATCCCTCACATCTGGACGAGTAGACCCGGCCGCGGGGCGGTGGCCCGCCGCACCAGGCGGATCAGCAACGGCGCCACCACCTCCGGATGCGTCCACACCGCCCCGTGCCCCGCGCCCGGCACGGTCACCACACCGTCCGCGCCCACCAGACCGGCGGCCAGCGCCTCCGATTTCTGTGCGGTGCTGGCGCCGTCGTGACTGCCGCGCAACACCAGTGCCGGCGCGGTGATCTCGGGTAGCCGATGCAGCACCGAGCGGCGATCCATCAGGCAGCGCGCCGCGGGCAGGATGGCGCGGCGATCCGAGGAATACCAGCGGCTGGTCCAGGTCCGCCACAGCCGCGGATCGGTACCGCCGATGAGTTGCGGCGCCAGCTCGGCCACCAGCGGCGCGATCGGTTCCGGACCGGCCCAGCGCTGGAAGAAGGTGCGCTGGAAGGCCAGTTCGGCCGGGCTGCAGGCGCCGGCCTCGGTATCGATGAGCGCCAGCCCGGACACCCGTTCCGGCGCGAGCAGCGCCATGCGCAGCGCGGAGTAGCCGCCCTGATTCATCCCGCCGATTACGGCGCCGCCGATCCCGAGTTCATCCAGTACCGCCAATCCGTCGGCCGCGAGATCCCAATAACTGAAGGGTTCCCCTTCTGGTGACTGAGTGCGTCCATGGCACCTGGCGTCAATTGTCACGAGATTGATTCCGGCGGCTGCCAGGGATTCGCGCATGGGTTCGAACATGGATTCGTCCATGAGGAACCCGTGGGCGAGCAGCAGGGTCGGACCGGGAACGTCGCTGGTCACGAAATGGACTGTGGCGGCACCTGATCGCACATAAGGCATGGTCAGACCGTAGATGCTGGAACCGTTCGCGGACCGATGTTTGCCGGTGTGGTGCCAGGCACCCTTCCGTGCCGTTCCCGACGGGTACCCACACTGGCCAGTGTCACTACTGCTAGGGGTTTGCCCCAGATTCACTTATAACTGGACAACAAGATCGGATTTCGATTTGAATCATGCCGTCGCGCTTCAGTTTCGAGTGCAATTTCTCAGGGAGGAAACAATGTTCGACGCCACCACCGCAACCCGCCGCAATGACTTCCGGGTCGATCGCGGTGCGGGATTGCGCGAATCGCTCGAAGGGCTCCTGCTGCACGACGGGGTGGGCCTGGATGCGCGTATGCGCCATGCGATCGCCGCGGTCGTACACCTCGCGGTCGACGCGCCGCTCGGGATTCCCGAGGACGCCGAGGAATTCCTCGGCCGCCTCGACGCCTCCTGGCTCTTCGCCGCCTGGCATCACTCCGATACCGAACTCTCGCTGCTCAATACCCTCTCGGGCGGTGCGGTACCGGCCCTGAGCTGGTGCGAACTCATGTTCACCACCGCACTCGCACCATGGTCGAACACTCCCGCCGCGGTACACAACCGCCGCATCTTCGGCCCCGCCGAACAGGCCCGCCTGGCCGCCGTCGGCGACTGCGGGACCGTCCGCGCGTAAATCCGCATCGCGTAATCCGAACCAACATTTCGAAGGGGCACGACGGTGAAAATGCTATTCACGAATTTCGACGCCATGTTCGAATCCCTTGCGCGCCGGGACGGATTCGAAGGCGAATCCTGGCATCAGCGCGCGCTGTGCACCCAGACCGATCCGGAGGCGTTCTTCCCCGACAAGGGCGGCTCCACCCGCGAGGCCAAGCGCATCTGCGCCGGCTGCGAGGTGCGGCGGGAATGCCTGGACTACGCGATGGCCCACGACCAGCGCTTCGGCATCTGGGGCGGACTCTCGCCCCGGGAACGGCGCCGCCGCGAACGCGGA
Source organism: Nocardia sp. NPDC020380 (assembly GCF_044386975.1). Taxonomy (NCBI): domain Bacteria; kingdom Bacillati; phylum Actinomycetota; class Actinomycetes; order Mycobacteriales; family Nocardiaceae; genus Nocardia; species Nocardia sp. NPDC020380. Next base: position 16,443 of record NZ_JBIRVQ010000008.1, read on the forward strand.
GCCGCCTGACCTGTCACGAACCGGCGGATCGGTCCAGGGGAAGTGGGCCGATCAATCGGAAATCGCTGGTAGTAGGCAGAATTCATTGGTCTCCGGATCGGCCAGCACCACCGCGGACGCGTTCGCCGGCGGCAGACCCGGACCGATCGGCAGCGCGCCCGCGGCCCGCAGCCGCGCCGCCTCCTCGGCCGGGTCGTCGGCCGGGAAGGCGATCAGATCGAGGTGCAGCCGGCTATGGGCATCGGCCGCATCGTGCACCCGCAGGAACTCCAGCCACGGACCCTGCCCGGTAGCGGAACGGATACCGGCGTAGTCGCGGCGGTCGTGCGTGATCGGCCACCCGGCCGCCGCGGACCAGAACTCGGCCAGGCGCAACGGATTCCGGGTATCTACCACGATCGCCGCCACCGCGCCGGTATCCACGTACTCCTCACGCGGCTCCAGCACGCAGAACTCGTTGCCCTCCGGATCCGCCAGCACCACCCACGGCACCGCGCCCTGCCCCAGATCCACCCGCCGCGCACCCAGCGACAGGGCCCGATCCACCTGAATCTGCTGATGATCCAGCGAACGCGCGGACAGATCCAGATGGATCCGGTTCTTCGCCGACTTGGGCCGCCGCTCCGGCAGGAAGGTCAGCGCCACATCCAGCCCGTCCGGATCCGGCGCGGCCACCTCCACCGCATCCGGCCGGTCCACGGTCACCGCCCAGCCCAGCAGCTCGGACCAGAAGCGGGCCACGGCCCGAGGCTGCTCCGCATCGAACACCACGCACGCCAGCCGGGTGGACATGCCTCCACGGTAACCGCGGTCCCGGCGCGCGCGGGTCAGGTTTCGCCGAAGCGGTGTCAGGCGTCGTGCAGATCGAAGGTGTGCCGGGCGCGGCGCATATCGATCCGGCCGTCGACCATCGGGCAGCCCTCGGCCCGCAATTCCTCGAGCTGCCGGTGCGCCAAATGCGGTGCGGGTGTGCCGTTTGCGCGCAACACCCGATGCCACGGCAGATCCGCCGAATCGGTCCGCATGATCCACGCGACCGTCCGGGGCGTGGACAGACCCACCGCGGCCGCGATATCGCCGTACGTGGACACCCGGCCGGGCGGAATGGCCGCCACCAATTCCCGGACCTGCTCGATTTCGGCATCGGAAGTGGGCATCCCGCGATCCTCTCAGAGCAGCGAACGCAACAGCGCGGCGGTTTCGGCGGGACGCGCCTGCGCGACCATGTGATGGCAATCGAATTCGTGCACCGCCAGCCGATCACCCAGGTGCGCGGCGAGCGCGGACCGGAAGGCCGGCGTGACGAACGGCGGATCCACCTTCATGGCCTGCACCAGCACCGTCGGCAGGTCTCGCGGCGGCAGCACGAAATCGCGGGCCAGCTGACCCCAGTACGAGATGATCGCGGGCATGGTCAGCCGCCACTCGAATCGGCCCGCGGCCGTGGGGATCAGATGCTCGGCCAGTTCCGCGTCCAGGATCGCCGGATCCAGCTCGGCCCACGCGGTTTCCAGCTTGTCGAAACGCGCCGCCTCGACACTCGGGTAATCCGGGTTGGCGAGCACCGAATTCGCGATCTGCAGCATGAAATCCGGATCCAGCCCGATGGCCGGATCCAGCAGCACCAGGCCGCGCACCAGCTCCGGATGCCGATGCGCCAGGTGCAGCGCGGTGGCCGCGCCGAACGAATGCCCGAGCACAACCACGGGTTCGCCCGTTTCGGCCCGCAGCAGCGCCACGAGATCGGAAACCAGGGTCTCGAAATCCCAGGGCGGCACGCCGGGCGACCTCCCGTGCCCGCGCAGATCCGGGGCAATAATCCGCACATCGGGCAGCTGTTCGACGGCCAGTGCTTCCCAGCGCCCGCCGTGACCCGTCAGCCCGTGTAAAGCCAGCACGACCGGACCGGTCGAGGGACCGAAACGATGAACATGAAGATTCGACACCCCGCCCATTCTGCTGCCCACGGCCGGGACACACCGCGCCCGCACCGCGACATGAACGGCCCGCACACTGTGACCAGCGGCACGGCCAACCGATGGCAAACAAAATCTGTCGGGGCGGTCTGTTGAAATAGCCGACGTGATGCGATCGGATAGCTCGGTGCAGTTGGTGCGCCGGGTCGCGGCTGAATCTCGCTCTCGCGAGTGGGACGCCGCTATCCGGCCGCTGCTCGACGACCTCGGCATCGACCCCGGCTGGCGGCCCTGGCAGGTGCTCGGCGGGCCGGGCACGGGCAAGACCGCACTGCTGGTCGACGCGGCCGCCGCCCGCATCGCGGCCGGGGCCGACCCGGACTCGGTGCTCGTGCTCACCTACTCCAAGCGCGCTGCCACGGCTGTCCGCACCGCCATCAGCGCGCGCATCGCCGAAGCCGATCCCGAACTCGGCGGCGTACCCGGCGCCACCCGCGGGCCACTGGTCCGGACCGTGCACTCCTACGCCTTCGGGGTGCTGCGCACCTTCGCCGCCACCCACGGCAATCCGCCGCCGCGCCTGCTCACCGGTTCCGAACAGGACATCGCCATTCGCGAACTGCTGCGCGGCGAACTCGCCGACGGCGCACCCGACTGGCCCGAACGCCTGCACGCCGCACTGCCCACCACCGGGTTCGCCGAACAGTTGCGCGACCTCATGTTGCGCGCCACCGAACGCGGCCTCGGCCCCGAAGACCTCATCGAACTCGGCCACACCCACCGCCATCCGGAGTGGGTCGCCGCCGGCCGCTTCGCCGAACGCTACGAACAGATCCAGCTGCTCCGCTGGTCCGTCGGCATGGACGTCCCCGAAGCCAGCGCCCCCGCCCTCGACGCCGCCGAACTCGTCGGCGCCGCCATCGACGCCTTCCTACTCGACCCGGAACTCCTTGCCGCCGAACGCAATCGCCTGCACTGCCTCCTCGTCGACGACGCCCAGCACCTCGACCCGCATGCCGCCCAGCTCATCCGCGGCATCGGCAGCGGCCCCGCCACCACCATCCTCGCCGCCGACCCCGACCAATCCATCTTCACCTTCCGCGGCGCCGACCCCCGCTTCTCCCTCGACCCCGAAGCTCCCGCCGACCGCCGCATAATCCTCCCCGCCAACCACCGCAGCGCCCCACCCATCCGAGAAGTAGCCACCCGCATCACTTCCCGCCTCCCCGGCACCGCCCCCCACCGCATCCCGCCGGCCCACCTCCGCGCCCCCGACTCCGCGGACTTCCTCCGCGAAATCGACACGGCCACGACCGATCCGGAAACCACGCGGCTCCGCGAAGAGCTCGATGCGGATCAGGCCGGGCCGGATCCCGCGAAGCGCGGCCGACGGCCGCGTGTGGATGCCGTCGCCCCAGGGTTCGCCGACGCGGGCGCGATACGCGACGACCTGCCGGGCAGCGCCGGAATGGGTGTGGATGCCGCCGAATCCGAGGGCGAGGTGCGCGTGCAGGTGCTCACCACCCCGGCGAAGGAGGCGGCGCTGATCGCCGACCACCTGCGCCGGGCCCACCTCACACACGGTGTGCCCTGGTCGCGGATGGCCGTGATCGTCCGCTCGGTGCCGCTCTCCCTGGCTCCGCTGCGCCGCGCCCTGCTGGCCGCCGGTGTGCCGGTTCGCCAACCGCCCGCGGATGTTCCGCTCGCCCGCCGGCGTGGCGCGGCCTGGATGCTGCTCGCGCTGCGCGCCGTCACCGCGGGTGATCCCACCCAGGTGCGGTTCCCGCGCCCCATCCCGTTCAGCGCGGACGATGCCCTCGACCTGCTGGCCGGTCCGCTCGGCGGCGCCGACCAGATCAGCCTGCGCCGCTTGCGCCGCGGTATCCGCCGCACCGTGATCGAACTCGGCTATCCGGAGCGGCCGGCGGACGCGGACACGGATGGCTTGCCGGGTTCGCCGGCAGGCGAGCATGATTCCGCGCCGGAACACGCTGCTGCGGCCGTTGGTTCGGCTGCCGTGGCGGATGATCCGGGCGTCGCGGCCGATGCTCCAGTGGCGGAACGCATTCCGGCGTCGGCGCGGCGGGATTCGGGCGCGGATCTCGAGGCTGTGGATCGGTTCGCGGATCTGGATCGGTCGTCGGCCGAGATTTTGCGGGATCTGCTGGTGGGCATGGGCAATCGGGTGATTCTGGAACGGCTCACCGACGTCGAGGCGGCACCGCTGCGGCGGGTGCTGAAGGCGCTCGGGCGGGCCGGGAAGGTGCGGCGCGGCGGGGCCGGGCTCGAAGATGTGTTGTGGGCCTTGTGGACCGGGTCCACGCTGGAGCGGCGCTGGGTGGGGCAGTCCGAGCGCGGGGGAGCGGTCGGGATGCAGGCCGATCGCGACCTCGACGCCGTCGTGGGATTGTTCGAGGCCGCCGCCGCGTATGTGGATCGGCTGCCGCGCGCCACCGTCGAAGGGTTCGTGGAATACCTGGAGCAGCAGGAGATTCCGCAGGACAATGCGCCGCACACCGATCCGGGCGAGGCCGTCACCATCTGCAGCGCGCACGCCGCCGCGGGCCGCGAGTGGGACACCGTCGCGGTGGCCGCCGTGCAGGAGGGGATCTGGCCCAACCTGCGGCCGCGCGGCACCCTGCTGGGCGTCGAGGATCTCGTGGATGTGCTTGCGGGCGTGGGCGGTTCGGGGGAGAGGGTGAGCCGCGCCGCGCCGCTGCTGGCCGAGGAACGGCGGCTGCTGCTGGTCGCCTGCAGTCGCGCGCAACGCTCGCTGCTGGTGACCGCGGTGGAATCGGTGACCGGCGATCAGGACCTGGTCCCGTCCCGCTTCCTCGCCGAACTCGACGCCGACGCCGCCGACGGGCAGCCCGGCCGCATCCCGCCGCCCGTCGATCCGGGCCGCGCCCTCGCCATGCACGCCCTCATCGCCGAATTGCGCGCCGCCGCCTGCGATCCCGAAGCCCTCCCGGAACGTCGCGCCCGCGCCGCCCGCCAGCTCGCCCGCCTGGCCCGCGCCGGCGTGCGCGGCGCCCACCCCGACGACTGGTACGGCACCGCCACCCTCTCCACCGCCGACTCCCTGTGGGGCGACGAGGACAGCGCCATCGCCCTCTCACCTTCGACGGTCGACCAGCTCAAGACCTGCCCGCTGCGCTGGGCGCTGGAACGCCACGGCGGCGGCGACGGCGAGAACCCGCACGCGCTCAAGGGAAACCTGGTCCACACCCTCGTCCAGGCCCTCGCCGGCCAGGTCGACGAAGCCCAGGTGAAACAGGCGCTCGCCAAGGCGTGGAAGAAGGTCGACCCCAGCTCCCGCGACGGCGAGAACTGGCATTCCCGCGCCGAACTCCGCCGCACCGAAACCATGGTCGACACCTTCCTGGCCTGGCTGCGCAACACCCGCGACGAACTCACCGCCATCGGCGTCGAAGTCCCCGTGGACTGCATCCTCCCCGCCCGCACCCCCGACGAACGCCCCGTCCGCATCAGCGGCCGCGTCGACCGCGTCGAGCGAGACCCCTTGGGCCGCTTCGTCATCGTCGACGTCAAAACCGGCAAGACCCCCATCTCCAAACAGGCCGCCGAAGACCACGCCCAACTCGCCACCTACCAGGTGGCCGCCGCCTCCGGCGCCCTCGGCGACGGCGAGCCCGGCGGCGCCCGCCTCGTCTATGTGGCCAAACCCAGCACCAAAGAAGGCGCCACCCAACGCCTCCAACCCCCACTCGACGCCGACGGCATCGACACCTGGCGCGGCATCATCCACGACGCCGCCGACGCCTCCAAGGGCCCCAGCTACCTCGCCATGCGCAACGACGGCTGCCGCCACTGCAAGGTCGCCGGCAGCTGCCCCGTCCAGGACACCGGACGCCAGGTGACAGACGAGTGATCTCGTCTGCCCCTGCCGCACAACATCATCCGCCCACGCCGCAACGCGTGGGAGAACTCCCGTGCACGCCATTGCTGCCGCGGCCGATGCGCGTGAGTGAACTCGTGCCCTGTGCAGGGCGCCGCCGGTCGGCATCCGCCGCCGAGCGCATCCGGCGCGGATCGCTACTGCTGCACAAGGGATTGCGCGCGGGCATCGTAGTGAGCGCGGCGTCGTCCTTCGCCGACCCGGCGTTGCGGCGATGAGCGCGCGGATCACGCCGCAGCAGCTGGCCGAGGCCCTCGGTCTGCCGGCTCCTACCGACGAGCAGGCTGCGGTCATCGCGGCGCCGCCGGGGCCGACGCTCGTCGTGGCGGGTGCGGGGGCGGGGAAGACGGAGACCATGGCCGCGCGGGTGGTGTGGATGGTGGCCAATGGGCTGGTCGAGCCGGAGCAGGTGCTGGGGCTGACGTTCACGCGGAAAGCGGCGCAGCAGTTGACTACTCGTATCCGCACGCGGCTGGCGCGGCTCGCGGGGGCGCCGATCGTGCGGGATATCGATCCGAGCGGGCGGTTGCGGGGGGTTCTCAGTTCCTCGGAGCCGGAGATCAGTACCTATCACTCGTATGCCGGTCGGCTGCTGGGCGAATACGGGCTGCTGCTGCCCGTCGAGCCGACCGCGACGCTGCTCACCCAGACCCAGTTGTGGCAGCTCGCGTACCGCGTCGTCTCCACCTGGGACGGCGACCTCGAGACCGATCGCACGCCGGTCTCCGTCACCGAGGCCGTGCTCGCCCTCTCCGGCCAGCTCGCCGAACACCTCGTCGAACCCCGCGACCTCACCGCCGCGCACCGCGAACTCGACCGCCTCGTGCACACCCTTCCCGCCGGCCCGAAACAGCGCGGCGGCCCGAAGAAGGCCCTCCTCGACATCCTCGAGACCCAGCACGAGCGAGTCTCCCTGCTGCCCTTGGTGAATCGCCTCGCCGAGGAACTGCGCCGCCGTGGTGCCCTCGACTTCGGCGCCCAGATGTCCCTCTCCGCCCGGCTCGCCGCCCTGCACCCCGAGGTCGGCACCGCCGAACGCACCCGTTTCCGCCTCGTCCTCCTCGACGAATACCAGGACACCGGCCACTCCCAGCGCATCCTGCTTTCGTCCCTGTTCGGCGCGGCGGCGCCGGCAACGACAGGACCGGTGGAAAGCGTTGACGGCCAACAGCTTGCGGTGACCGCGGTGGGCGATCCCATGCAATCGATCTACGGCTGGCGCGGAGCATCGGCGGCGAACCTGCCGCGATTCGCCACCGACTTCCCCAGTGCGCCAGGTGTTCCCGCCCCGATCCTGCCGCTGCTCACCAGCTGGCGGAATCCGCCGGAAGCCTTGGATCTGGCGAACCTGGTCGCGGATCCACTGCGCTTGCGGGCGGCGCAGGGCGGCGGGGTGACGGTGGACGCGCTGCGGCCACGACCGGATGCCACGCCGGGTGTAGTCGCCTTGGCTCTTGCGGAAACCGTTGCCGAGGAACGAGATTGGGTAGCCGAACGAATCGCCGCCGAATGGGAAGCGGCAGCCGACGAGGGCGATCCGCCGCCCACCTCGGCGGTGCTGGTACGCCGCAACGCGGACGCCGCACCACTGGCGGAAGCCCTGCGCGAGCACGGACTGCCCGTGGAGATCGTCGGCCTCGGCGGCCTGCTGCACACCCCGGAGGTCGCGGATATCGTTGCCACCCTGCGATTGATCGCCGACCCGTCGGCGGGCAGCGCCGCCGTGCGCCTGCTCACCGGCGCCCGCTGGCGGCTCGGCGTCGCCGATATCGCGGCCCTGTCCCGCCGCGCCCGCGACCTGTCGATCTCCCGCCCCACCGGGCAGACCGCCGCCATCACCGACACCGCCACCCTGGACGAGGCCCTGCGTGAAGTCGCCCCCGAACCCGCCGAACGGGCCGGCCTGGGCGATGCCATCGCCGACCCCGGTAAGCCGGACGAATACTCCTACTCCGAAGCGGGTTACGCCCGCATAGTCGCCCTCGGCCGCGAACTCGCCGCCCTGCGCGAGCGCAGCGGCCAACTGCTCCCCGAACTCGTCGCCGATGTGGAACGCACCATCGGCGTCGGCGTGGAGACCCAGGCCCGCCGCGCCCTCGCCGCCGCCGGCCGCGAACACCTGGACGCCTTCGCCGACGTGGTCGCCGGTTACAGCGCCGACCACCGCTCCTCCCTGACCGGCCTGCTCGACTTCCTCGCCGCCGCGGAGGAAGTCGAGAACGGCCTGGAACCCGGCGAGGTCGAGGTGGCGCACGACCGCGTGCAGGTCCTCACCGTGCACGCCGCCAAGGGCCTGGAATGGGAGGTGGTCGCCGTCCCGCACGTCGTCGACGGCACCTTCCCCTCCGGCACCGGCACCACCACCTGGATGGGCGCTCTCGCCGAACTCCCCACCACCCTGCGCGGCGACCGGCAGCAGGACGACGCCACCGACGGCGTCCCCGTCCTCGACCTCGAAAACGTCTACGACCGCCCCGATCTGGAACGCGCCCTCGACGAGCACAAGAAGGCCCTCGCCGCCCGTCGCATCGACGAGGAACGCCGCCTCTTCTACGTGGCCCTCACCCGCACCGAACGCGCCCTGTTCGTCTCCGCGCACTGGTGGGCCGAGACCGGCGCGAAACCCAAGGGCCCCTCCGATTTCCTGCTCGACCTGAAACAGGCCGCCGAGATCCCCGGCTCGGACCTGTCCCGCGGCGTCCGCATCGACCGCTGGGACGATCCGCCGCCCGAAACATCCAACCCCTTCACCGACAACCCGCAAACCGCCACCTGGCCCCGCGACCCGCTCGGCGCCCGCCGCGAATTCGTGGAGGAGGGCGCCACCCTGGTGCATGCGGCGCTCACCGCCCTGCACGCCGAATCCCGGCCCCAGCAGATCGAATTCGACCTCGGACTCGGCGACCCGGCCCCCGAGGACGACCCCGAAGCCGACGAGGATCCCGAGGGCTGGGCACAGGACGTCGACGCCCTCATCGCCGAACACCTCGCCGCCGAGCAAGCGGTGCGCGAGGTCGAACTGCCCGGCCAATTGGCCGCCACCTCCCTGGTCGACCTGCGCGCCGATCCGGCGAAACTCGCTGCGCGCCTGCGCCGCCCGCTGCCCTACCCGCCCAGCCCCTACACCCGCCGCGGCACCGCCTTCCACGCCTGGCTGCAACGCTGGTTCGCCGGCACCCGCCTGCTCGGCTTCGACGAACTCCCCGGCGCCGAGGACGCGGGCGACCGCGACGCGGAACTCGTACGCCTGCAAGAGTCCTTCCTCGCCTCCCCGTGGGCCGACCGCAATCCGATCGACGTCGAGGTCTCCTTCGAAACCTCCCTCGCGGGCACCGTGATCCGCGGCCGCATGGACGCCGTCTTCCGCCGCCCGGACGGCGGCTGGGTGGTCGTCGACTGGAAGACCGGCGCCGAACCCACCGCCGCGGAAGAGGATTCCGTCGCAGTCCAGCTGGCCGTCTACCGTCTCGCCTGGGCCCGCCTGGAATCCGCCCGCACCGGCATCCCCGAGGCCGACGTGCTCGACCACGTCACCGCCGCCTTCCACTACGTCCGCACCGGCCGCACCATCGCCCCCGAACACGTGCCGGGCCCCGCCGAACTCGAAGACCTCATCCGCACCAACGCCCCCGAACGCGCCGAACCCACACCCCCGCAACTCGATCCGGACGACGGCGCCGTACCCCCGACCGATGTCGAAATGCTGCGCTACGAATCGCCCAACGAGGACGTCCCGCCCCCGGAGCACGAACCCCCGCCGGACAGCGACCCCCTCTTCGACCTGGAGCCGCCGCCCGACCCGGAATCTCTGCCCCCGGAACCCATCCGCTAGCCGCGACGCGCCCCGGTCGAACTCCGGAATCGGTGATTCGCCCGGTACGCTCCGGTCCTGTGCCGCAGCTGAAGAACCCGAAACGGGCCGGTGATCCCCATGTTCGGTGACGCATCGCGGGCTCTGGGCCGGCTCACCGAACGCCCCGACTTCGCACTCGTCGGCATTCTGCGCGTCCCGACCGCGCAGTCCAGCCCCTGGTGGGCGCTGGCCCGGCGGCTCGGCCTGGCGGTATTCCTGCTGGCCTTCGCCACTCTGGTCGTCTATATCGGCCGCGACGGCTATCACGACAATGCGCGCGAGAAGATGGGCCTGCTCGACGCCGCCTATTACGCCACGGTCTCGCTGTCCACCACCGGCTACGGCGATATCACGCCCGTCACCGCGAGCGCGCGGCTCATCAATATCCTGGTCGTCACCCCGCTGCGCATTCTCTTCCTCATCGTGTTGGTCGGCACCACCCTGGCGGTGCTCACCGAACGATCCCGGCAGGCATTCAAGATTCAGCGATGGAGGCGTTCCGTGCGTAATCACACCGTGGTCGTCGGCTACGGCACCAAGGGCCGCACCGCCGTCGACGCCCTGCTCGGCGACGGCGTGCAACCCGCCGACATCGTGGTCGTCGACACCGATCCGGTGGTGCTGGAAACCGCCGCCAATGCCGGCCTGGTCACCGTGCACGGCTCCGCCACCCGCTCGGATGTGCTGCGGCTGGCCGGAGTTCAGCACGCCGCGGCCGTGGTGGTCGCCCCCAACCGCGACGACACCGCCGTCCTCGTCACCCTCACCGCACGCGAAATCAACCCCAAGGCAAGGATTTCCGCGTCCGTCCGTGAGGCCGAGAACACCCATCTGCTGCGGCAGTCCGGCGCCGACTCGGTGGTCGTCTCCTCTGAAACCGCGGGCCGCCTGCTCGGCATCGCCACCACCACCCCGGCCGTCGTCGACATGATCGAAGACCTGCTCACCCCCGAGGCCGGTTTCGCCATCTCCGAACGTGACGTCGAACCCGAGGAAGTCGGCGGTTCACCCCGTCATCTGCGCGATATCGTCCTCGGCGTGGTCCGCGACAAGGTCCTCATCCGCGTCGGCGACCCGGAAACCGACGCGCTGGAAACCGGCGACAAACTCCTCTACCTGAGGCGCGTGCAAAGCTGACGGTTAGTCTCGACCTTGTGTCAGAGTTTCAGCTGAATGCTGTCCCGGTCTTGTCCCGTTCCACTCTCGACCGTGCGGAGGACCTCCGCAGTGATGAACAGGCCCTGAAAGAGGGCTGGGCGCAAGCCAAACTGCTACGGATGAACAAGCGCGGCCAGGTCCGGATCGAGGACGGCAAGGTGGTGCTCGACGAGGCCGTGGCGCTGGGCTCCGCGCCCGCGCCGGAGACCGTCTTCCTCGGCGTCGACGGCGACACCCACCTGTGGGCGGTGCGCGACAACGACATCGAAGGCACGCTGACCGACCTGCGCGCCTACGGCAGCACCCTGGACCTGGACGACTTCGGCACCGGCCTGCTGTCCACCGCCATCGCCCTGCTGAACTGGCACGACAAGGCCCACTTCAGCGCCGGCGACGGCACCCCGACCACGATCACCAACGGCGGCTGGTCGCGCACCAGCGAATCCGGGCACGAGGAATTCCCGCGCATCGACCCGGCCGTCATCGTCCTCATCCACGACGGCGGCGACCGCGTCCTGCTGGCCCGCCAGCACACCTGGCCGCAGGGCCTGTTCTCGATCCTGGCCGGCTTCGTGGAGGCCGGTGAATCGCTGGAACGCTGCGTCGAACGCGAAATGGCCGAGGAGGTCGGCGTCGAGGTCCGCGATATCCGCTACCTGGGCAGCCAGCCCTGGCCGTTCCCGCGCTCGCTCATGCTCGGCTTCACCGCTCTCGCCGATCCGGAGCAGCCGCTGACCTTCCACGACGGCGAGATCGCCGAGGCGGAGTGGTTCACCCGCGACGAGGTGCGGCAGGCGCTGGCGGCGGGCGCGTGGGGGACCGGTGACGCGGCGGCCTCGCGCCTGCTGCTGCCGGGTTCCATCTCGATCGCCCGCACCATCGTCGAATCCTGGGCTGCCGCAAGCTGATTCGGACAGCAAAAAGCCGCACATCCGGTGAAGAGAAGCCCGGGTGTGCGGCTTTTCCTATGTGGAGGCTCAGCCGATGGCGGCGAGCGCTTCCTTGACCTGGACGAGGGTGGGGTTGGTGGCGGTGGACCCGTCGCGGTACTTGACCGTCGGAACGACATGGTTGCCGTTGTTCACGCTGCCGACGAACTCGGCGGCGTCGGGATGGTCTTCGATATCGATGATCTCGTACGTGATACCGGCTTCGTCCAGCTGCTTCTTCAGCCGACGGCAGTAGCCGCACCAGGTCGTCGAGTACATGGTCAGGTCCGTTGCAGTCACGGATCGTGCAACGCAGCCCCCATGACTCCTGTTCCCTGGGAGTGAGCCCCGTCATAGCGGGCGGGGCTTGACGGAGAAGTAGTAAGCGCGCATACTATTCTCATGACGCAGATCGCCGAAGCCACCGCCACCTCGACCGCCGCTCCCGCCGCCTTCTTCGCCAAGTGGGCCGACATGGCCACCTGGCCCGAATGGAACCAGGACACCGAATGGGTCCGCCTCGACGGCCCGTTCGCCGAAGGCTCGACCGGCACCCTCAAGCCCAAGGGCGGACCCAAGACCCGCTTCGTCATCGAAAAGCTCACCGACACCGAATTCATCGACGTCTCCAAGCTTTTCGGCGCCCGCCTCACCTTCGCCCACCACGTCGAAACCACCGACCGCACCACCGTCACCGTCCGCATCTCCATCGACGGCCCGCTCGGCTGGTTCTGGACCAAGGTGCTCGGCGGCGACCTCGCCAAATCCGTTGGCGCCGACCTGAACGCGCTCGTCGCCGTCGCCGAGGGGGTGCCGGCATGACCCGCTATTGGCTCGCCGTCGTCTCCCGCGACCACGTGCAACGCGGTGTCCAGCAGGGCATCGCCCAGGCCAATCACGGCAAACGCGCACCCGTCGAACGCATGAGTCCCGGCGACGGATTGGTCTACTACTCACCCCGCACCGGCATGAGCGAAGGCGAACCGGTGCGGGCCTTCACCGCCCTCGGCAATATCGACGACGTCCCGGTCTGGCAGGCCGAAGACCAGGGCGGCTGCTTCCGCCCCTGGCGGCGGCAGGTCAGCTACGACAAGACCGCACGCCAGACCCCCATCGCCGAACTGCAGTCCGAACTCGACCTGACCAGCAAACCCAACTGGGGCATCGTGCTCCGCCGCGGACTGGTCGAACTCACCGCCCACGATTTCGACCTCATCGCCCGCGCTATGGTCGGGCGGTGACGGCGCACGGTGACAGCACGACCGGCAAGCCCGCGGACACGCAGGCCGGAACCACCGGCCTGCACACCGAATTCGGTGACGCCGACGAAAGCCCGGGACTCGTGCTCTGGCAGGTGACCAACCGGTGGCAGGCCGCCCAGCGGGCGGCCCTCGCACCCTTCGACCTCACCCACGTCCAGTTCGTGCTGCTGGCCTCGCTGACCTGGCTCACGGCCGGCTCCGGCGGCGACCCGGTCATGCAGCGCGACCTCGCCACCCACGCCGCCACCGACCCCATGATGACCTCCCAGGTGCTGCGTACCCTCGAAACGAAGGGCCTCATCGAACGCCGCGACCACCCCACCGACCGCCGCGCCAAATCCTTGGTACCCACCGAATCCGGTGCGGCCCTGGTCAATCGGGCCATCGTCGCCGTCGAAGCCTGCGACCACGACTTCTTCGCCCCGCTGGCCGACCACACCCCGGAGTTCACCGCCGCCCTCCGCCGCCTCCGCGACCGCACCTGACCGGACCCGGATTCGATTCCGGGGCAGGGAATTTCAGGTCGCGGCAGGGGCGGACCTCCGACGGCGGCGCGGGCGGGCGGGGCCGGAACCGGTGCGCCACTTGCCCGCCTTCCAGGTCTCCCACAGCAGGGACCAGACCACCAGGACCGCGATCGCGCAGATCAGCGGCAGCGCGGTGAGGTGGGCGGCGAAGGCGCCGAGCAGGATCGACAGCAGGGCACAGGGAATCGGCCAGGCCAGTATGCCGCGCAGGCCGACTCCACTACGTGCGCCGCTGAGCGCGACCGACGCGAAATAGGCTGCGGCACCGCCGCACAAGGCCCAGCCGATACCAGTGGTCAGGTGATTGCTCGCGTGGTCGATGGTCAGACCCAGCCCGGCGGTGATGGTGGCCAGCGCACCGGTGGTGACACAGTGCGCGAGCATGACGTGCTGCCATGGCACATCGAGATCCGGCGTCGTGGTCAGCCGTGGGATGAAACCGTAGAGCAACGTGAGCGCCCATAGTCCGGCGAGAATCACGAAGGCCGCGAAGCCGAGGCTCAGCACCGTGACATTCCATTTCACCCCGCCCACCTCGTCGACGACCGTGATGACGCCCTCGCCGAGCACGATGATCACATAGAGGCCGAGCCGTTCTCCGAGATGCGCCGGATCGGCGTGCAGGGCAACGAGTTTCGGCATGCGGCCGCCGTCGAATCCGGGTGCGGCCGCCAGCTTCCGCATGCGCCGGTCGTATTCGCGCCGGATAGTGGCGAACATCTTCTCGCCGCTGACCGCGAACATGGCCCACAGATCGATGATCAGCCCCGCGGCCCACCACCAGTACTTCCCCGGTTCGCTGACCCACAGCGAGATGATCCACGGCGTGACCCCGATCGACAGTTGCGCGGTCGGCCAGTCCACCACCACCCGCCCGCGCCCCCACACCTGCGCCGATCCCATCCGCACGATCACGTACACCGCCGCGAACGTGGTCGCGTGCCGATCCGGCAGCCCCGCCACCGCCGCCACCATCAACCCGAGCCCCAGCATGGCGGCCATCATCAACCACACCCGCGTGTGATCCCGGGCGATATTGCCGTACAGCGTGATACACGCCCACACCATCCAGAACGCCAGGTAGAGCACCACATACAACCCGAAATCCCCGAGCGAGGGCCCCCGATGCAACAGATGCGTCAGCTGCCCGATCCCCGCCACCGCCACCAGATCGAAGAACAACTCCATCCAACTGGCATGCCGTTCCCCGTGGCCGCCGTTCGCCGCATCCTCGTCGGCCGCACCCGCTGTGCTGCTCGCACCTGCCGCGCGGTCCGCGGTGGTTTTCGCCGCGCCACGCGGGACGGTGTGTGCCGCGCCGTTTCCTGCCGGGGCGGCCGCACTCGCCTCGTTCTGCCCGGCGGTGTGTGCCGGGTCCACCTCGTCTGCCACGTCGGCACGCTAACGCGCGCGCGGGCGGAATGTGTGGATCCGCGCCAGTCCCGACCGGCCGGTTTTGGGTGACATCGGCCGTGGATCGCGTGATGCGTGGGGGATGTGTCGGAGGGCGCTGTCATGATGGAGCGCGTGACTGCCGCGCCGACCCAGCCGAAGCTCGCGCTCGACGAACTCGATGCCGAGCAGGCAGCGGCCGTGCGCGCACCGAGGGGACCGGTCTGTGTGCTGGCGGGAGCCGGGACCGGTAAGACGCGGACCATCACGCATCGGATCGCGCATCTGGTGGCTTCGGGGCATGTGCGGGCCGACCAGGTGCTGGCGGTGACCTTCACCGCGCGAGCGGCGGGGGAGCTGCGGAATCGGCTGCGTGCGCTCGGGCTCGGGGGTGAGGCGGGGCAGGTGCAGGCCCGCACCTTCCACGCGGCGGCACTGCGGCAGCTGCGGTATTTCTGGCCGCAGGTCGTGGGGGATGTGCCGTGGAAGCTGCTGGACAGCAAGTTCCCCATCGTGGCCCAGGCCGCGGGACGCGCCGGTTTGTCCACCGACACCGACAGCCTGCGCGACCTCTCCAGCGAAATCGAGTGGGCCAAGGCCTCTCTCATCGCGCCCGAGGACTACGCGGGCGAGGTGGCCCGCCTGCATCGCGACGCCCCGTACGACGCGAAGAAGGTCGCCACCGTCTACACCTACTACGAGGCGCTCAAGAACACCCCCGACGGCCTGCTGCTCGACTTCGACGACCTGTTGCTGCACACCGCCGCCGCGCTGGAGGACTATCCGTCCGTCGCCGAGGAATTCCGCGGCCGTTACCGCAGCTTCGTGGTCGACGAATATCAGGACGTCACCCCGCTGCAGCAGCGCGTGCTCGATGCCTGGCTCGGCGATCGGGACGATCTCACCGTGGTCGGCGACGCCAACCAGACCATCTACTCGTTCACCGGCGCCAGCCCGGCCGCCCTGCTCGACTTCTCCCGCCGCTTCCCCGAGGCCACCGTGATCCGGCTGGAACGCGACTACCGCTCCAGCCCCCAGGTGGTCTCGCTCGCCAACCGGGTGATCGGCGCCGCCCGCGGCCGCATCGCGGGCACCCGCCTGCAGCTGATCGGCCAGCGTGCCGACGGCCCCGAACCCGGCTTCGCCGAATACGACGATGAGCCCGCCGAGGCCGCCGCCACCGCCCGCAAGATCGCGAAACTGCTCGAAAAGGGCGTTCCCGCAGCGGAAATCGCGATCCTCTACCGCATCAACGCCCAATCCGAGGTCTACGAACAGGCTTTGACCGAGGCCGGTATCCCGTACCAGGTGCGCGGCGGTGAAGGCTTCTTCAATCGTCCCGAGGTCCGGCAGGCGGTACAGGCCCTGCGGCAGGCCGCCAATCGCGACGACCTGCCCGATGCCCGCGGCGCGGATCTGGTGACGCTGGTGCGCGCCGCCCTGGCCAAGGTCGGCCTCACCAAGGAGGAACCGGTCGGCGCGCAGGCCCGCGAACGCTGGTCCTCGCTCATGGCACTGGTCCAGCTCACCGAGGAACTCACCGCGCACGAGGAGGAGCTCGATCTGAGCGGCCTGCTGCGCGAACTGGCCGCCCGCTCCGAAGCCCGGCACCCACCCACCGTCCAGGGCGTCACCCTCGCCTCCCTGCACGCCGCCAAGGGCCTGGAATGGGACGCCGTCTTCCTGGTCGGCCTCGCCGACGGCACCCTCCCCATCCAGCACGTCCTCGGCCCCGACTCCACGGTCTCCGACGAGGCGGCCCTGGAAGAGGAACGCCGCCTCCTCTACGTCGGCGTCACCCGCCCCCGCGAACACCTCCAATTGTCCTGGGCCCTGGCGCGTTCCGAAGGCGGCCGCAAAGTACGCCGCCGCTCCCGCTTCCTCGTCGGCCTGGTCCCGGACGACTCACCCGCCTCCCGCATAGCCCCGCACACCACCGCCGCCCGCGGCCCCAAACGCGTCCACCCGACGTGCCGAGTCTGCGGCCGCCCATTGCTGAACACCACCGCAACCATGCTCGGCCGCTGCTCCCGCTGCCCCGCGGATATCGATCAGGAACTACTAACGGCCCTGAAGGATTGGCGCAAGGAGAAGTCGGAAGCCCTCTCCCTCCCGCACTTCGTAATCTTCAGCGACGTCACCTTGACCGCGATCGCGGAACAATGCCCCTCCGACGACCGCGCCCTCGTGGCCATCCCGGGCATCGGTGCGAAGAAGCTCCAGACCTACGGCGCCGACGTGCTCGCGATCGTCCGCTCCCGGGCGCGGGCCGAGGGATGAATCGCCCTTCTTCTCCCGTTCGAGTCCCGCCGCCGAAGGCGGCGGGACTCGAGAGTCCACGAGAGTTCCGGTGTGCGCAAGCCCCCAAAAGCGCAGGTCAAAAAATAGTTGTGCGCATCCGTATATATACCTAGTGTGGTTCGCATGCACCCGGGAGTTCCTCTCGGCGCGCACGGTAACTGATAGCAACGAGTGATGGAAGGGAGGCAGATTTCGATGAACAACATCTTGAACGTCAACGCAACCGGCATGCATGCCGGCGATCTGGCGATGGCATCTGTTGTGTCCGTCATGTCGGCCTCCCGGGGGATCCTCGCGCAGGGGATTCGTCTGTCCAGTGGAAGCGCCGATTTCGCTCTTCAGGGTTTTGCAACCAAAGCCCAAGCAGACGAGCAGATCGTGATCAAGCAGGACAAGCCCATGGGCGCGTGGCACCCGGCAGCCGTGTATGCGGCCACCGGCGCCGTCGTCATCGAAGCCGGTGTCAACCCGGCCGATACGCAGGCCTTCCGCCTCCGCCCGAACACCCACCCAGCGACCGTGATCAGGAGTCGACACCGAAGTCGACTCAGGTAGGGACTCAATCCCAGCCTCCTGGCCACGGATCGCGACAGACGCGAAACCGTGGCCATAGTTTTATCGGCCTCCAGCCACCGGCACCGGTTTCGCGGAAGAACGAACAACCGCTGCACGAGCTGAAGGAGAACGACGTGTCCACCACGGTTATCCGTGAACGAGTGACATGCCGCAATACCGTGGCCACGACTACCCGGGTGCGCCGGGGTGTCACGATGACCCTGCCCTGCCGGGCCGGTAACCCCGACCTGTGGTTCGCCGAGAACCCTGCCCAGCTGGAAGAGGCGAAGACGCTGTGCGCCTCCTGCCCGATCCGGAAGGGCTGCCTGACGGCCGCGCTGGATCGTGGTGAGCCCTGGGGTGTCTGGGGCGGTGAGATCTTCGACCAGGGTGTCGTGATCGCCCGCAAGCGGCCTCGCGGCCGCCCGCGCAAGGTCGCGGTGGCATGAGCGAGCGAAGCGAGCGGACAAAGGGCACAGCCACCTGGGTGGTTATGCCGCAGTCGAGCGCTAGCGAGGCGGAGGCATGACCACCCTCATCGACGGGGGAGTTGAACGC
This sequence comes from Nocardia sp. NPDC020380, assembly GCF_044386975.1. Taxonomy (NCBI): domain Bacteria; kingdom Bacillati; phylum Actinomycetota; class Actinomycetes; order Mycobacteriales; family Nocardiaceae; genus Nocardia; species Nocardia sp. NPDC020380. The sequence continues at coordinate 34,813 of NZ_JBIRVQ010000008.1, forward strand.
ATACGACCCGCTTACCGGATGGTAAGCGGGTCGTTTTGCGTCTGAGGGTGAGTGCGATAGGTGAGCGGGTGCGATCAGCTTGCGGTGCGGAGGGTTTCGGCGTAGCCGGGAACCCAGTCCTTCATCAGTTTCATGAACGGGACCTCGGCATCGAGCTGCGCGCAGATGCCCACGGAACCGCCGAGGACGCGGAAGATCATGACGTGCTCGGCCGGAAGTTGCATGGCCCGAGCGGTTTTCATCATGTCCTGATTGGTGATGTCGGTGGCCTTGCCCGCGACCCGTTGCATCCACTTGCGGGTGAAGTGGAAGGTCTCGGTCTTGATGGGGTCGGTGAACGGCCGCAGGTAGTCCTGAATCTCCTGATGGGTCAGGGTCTTACCGGGAATCACCCAGCCATTGTCGTGCAGCAGCTGGGTCAGCTCGTCGTAGCGGCCGTCGACCTCCAGCGCCACCATCTGCCCGAGGATGGGCGGAAAACCATTGGGCAGCGGCGCACAGGCGCCGTAATCGATGACGGCCAGCCGGCCGTCCTCCAGCACCATGAAGTTGCCCGGATGCGGATCGGCGTGCAGCAGACCCGCGATCGACGGTGAGCTGAAATGGAATTCGCCCAGCAGCCCGGCGACCCGGTTGCGCAATTCGCGGGTGCCTTCCGGATCCTCGTTGCCGCGCTGGATGATCTGCGCGACCGAGCTGGCGCTGTCCAGCCATTCGGTGACGATCACCTTGGGCGCGCTGGCCACCACCTTGGGCACCACGAACCGCGGATGACCGTCGAAGGCCTTCGCGAACTGGCGCTGGTAGCCGGCCTCGATCCGGTAGTCGAGTTCTTCCTCGGTGCGCTCGGAGATCTCGGCCAGCACGGGCTTGACGTCGGCGCCGGGAATCAGCGCGCCGATCATGCCGGCCATGCGATTGAGGGTCTTCAGGTCCGCGCGCAGCGCCTCGTCGGCGCCGGGGTACTGCACCTTCACCGCGACCACGCGGCCGTCGGCCCAGACCGCCTTGTGTACCTGGCCGATGCTGGCCGAGGCGGTGGGGGTGTCGTCGAACTCCTGGAAGCGCTGGCGCCATGCGGTTCCCAGCTGCTGATCGAGCTGGCGGTGGACGGCGGCGGCCGGCATGGGCGGCGCGGCGGCCTGCAGTTTGGTGAGGGCCTCGCGGTAGTGCTCGCCGAATTCCTCGGGCACCGCGGCTTCCATCACGGACAGCGCCTGACCGAATTTCATGGCGCCGCCCTTGAGTTCGCCGAGGACGGCGAAGAGCTGTTCGGCGGCCTTCTGGTTCAGTTCGGCATTGATTTCCTGTTTGTCTCCCCCGGCAAGTTTGCGGCCGAATCCCACGGCCGCCCGCCCTGCGATGCCGAGTGGGATCTTGGCCAGCTTGGCATTGCGGGAAGAGCGCTTGCTCACAATCTCTGACACGTTCCCATCATGCCGATGTCCCAGACGGTGCGCCATGGGAATTGCCCGTTCTTTCGGGTCGCGAAGGATAGTGGTTTCCATCACAGTCATTCCTTTTCGGCGCCATCGACGCCGCCACCTGCGCGGCAGCCACAATCGGGATGTGGCAGCCACCGCCGCCGATCGATGTGCGGGGATTCGAAATCCACCTCCAGCGTGGCATTCAGGGTGGCCGGTGGATTACCGGCCTCGCCGCGGGAAATGATCTCGATTTCCTTGAGCGCCAAGGCCGCTGCCCCCGCGATGCCCGCCGGCGAGGCATAGCCCACCCGGCCCAGCAGTTGCGCCGCGAGATGCGTCCATTCCGGGTCGCGGTCCAGGCGGTGCAGATCGGCGCAGTGCAGGCAACTGGACTCCCCGGGGAGCACCAGCGGGCCGACAATGCCGCGCCCATCACGCATCCGCACCTGCAGATGCGGAATGCGCCGGCGCATGAGATCGGCCACCAGGCCGGGATCGGGCACCAGCGTGTCCGCAAGGATCAACAGATCGGGCCGCTCGGTCTCCTCCGTGGGCGCGCCGAGGCGATCCACCTCGGCGAGGTCCCGCTCACGGGAATGACTGGGCCGCAACCCGATCCGCCGCACCCCCGCCAGCAACGCGTCCGAGAGCGGCCCGCGCCCGTGCACCCGCACCGTCCGCAGTCGCGAGCGCGGCTGCTCGGCCAGCAGCAGCCCGGCCGCCGCCATCTGCCGCAGCAGTGATTCCGTGGTGTCGGCGGCGAAGCCGAGTTCCCTGGCCTGACAGACGATCTGCTGCCGGGTGCGCACCCCGTCGAGCAGCCGCAGTAGCGCCGGCACCGCCTCCACCGGCCCGGGCGGTTGCACCAGCACCGCGCGCTCGGGATCCCAGCCGAGCTGTACCGCGCCGTTCGGCCGGATCAGCACGGTGATGCGGGGATGCAGCAGAGGTCCGTGGGTACGCGTGAGCGTGGTCATGACAGCAGTGTGCGCGCGCCCCAAAACGCGAAGACCCGCGAAAACGCTTGTTCATCAGCGCTTTCGCGGGTTATCCACAAGTCGGCGAAAGGGTCTTGTCAGCCCTTGTCGCCTTCTTTGTCTTCCTTGCCGCTCTCGGTGTCCGGGGCGTTCTTCTTGGCTTCCTTCTCCGCCTGCTCGCGTGCGACGGTATCGGCCAGCTGCTGCAGCGGATCATCGAAAACCGCTGTGCCGCCGCCGATCACCGAATCGATGAAGCCGGCCGGTGAGTCCAGATCGGCGGAGTCGGGCAGCAGGTCCGGATGCGCCCAGACGCCGTCGCGGCGTTCCACGCCCACATCGGAGGTGAGCCGCCGCCACAATGCCGCCGCCTCGCGCACCTTCCGCGGCCGCAATTCCAGGCCGACCAGGGTTGCGAAGGTCTGCTCGGCCGGGCCGCCGGTGGCGCGCCGCCGGCGCAGTGTCTCGGCCAGTGCGCCCGCACCCGGCAGGCGGTCGCCCACCGCGTCGGTCACCACGGTCTCGACCCAGCCCTCGATCAGCGCGAGCAGGGTTTCCAGCCGGTCCAGCGCGGCCTGCTGCTCGGGCGTGGTCTGCGGTTCGAAGGTGCCCTGGGAGAGCAGCTCTTCCAGCTTCGACGGATCGGCGGCCAGCTGCATCGGATCGAGGTTCTGCGCGGCCTCTTCGATGGCCGAGAAGTCCATCTTGATGCCGCGCGCGTAATCCTCCACCGCGCCCAGCACCTGCTGGCGCAGCCACGGCACGTGCGCGAACAGCCGCTGATGCGCGGCCTCACGCGCGGCCAGGTAGACCAGGATCTCGCTCTCCGGCTGTTCCAGCCCGGCACTGAATTCCGAGATGGCCGCCGGCAGCAGCGCCGCGGTCCCGGCCGGGCCCAGCGGCAGGCCGATATCGGTGGAGGTCAGCACCTCCTTGGCGAGCTGCCCCAGCGCCTGACCGAGCTGCGAGCCGAAGGCGAGGCCGCCCATCTGGCCCAGCATGCCCATCATGGGTGCGGCGAATTCGCGCGCCTCGGCGGGGAGGGTCGCGGTCCACATGCCCGAAACCTGTTCGGCCACCGGATCACACAGCCGCTTCCAGGTCGGCAGCGTCTCCTCGATCCAGTCGTTGGCGGTCCACGCGGTGGTCTTGGTGGCGCCGGCCGGGAAGGTGGTGGCCTCGTCCAGCCACAGTTCGGCCAGGTGCGCCGAATCGGCGACCGCGCGCTGCGCGCCGGAGGACACCGGCGTGACGCTCGACCCGAGTTGCTGGCGGGCCAGCCGCTTGGCGATGTCGTAGTTCACGGGTCCGGACTGTGCCCCGGGCTGCCCGATGTTGGAGAACATGGCGCCCAGCTGGGTCAGCATCTGACCGAGCTGGGACGGATCGAATCCGCCGCCCGGACCGCCGAGCCCGAACGGGTTGTTCGCACCAGAACCGCTGGATTCGTCCCCGGGCTTGCGCTCCGGGTCGTCATCGCGATTCGAGAATCCGAACGGGAAGTCAGTCATACAACTACGGTACTTGAGCCCCGAACCCCGCGAACCGGCGAGCGGAGCGCGGCAATGGCCACGGTGACCAGTACCCTTGGCCGCGTGAACCGTCGGATATTCACCCTGCTCGCCGCGCTCGTTCCCATTCTGGTGCTGGGGGTCGTGGGTAGCGTCGTCACCGTCCCCTTCGTGGCGCTCGGACCTGGGCCGACGTTCAATACGCTGGGTCAAGTGGACGGTCAGCAGGTGGTCGACGTGCAGGGCGTGCCCGTCGATCCGACCACCGGCAATCTCAATATGACGACCGTGTCGGTTCGCGATCAGCTGAACATTTTCGAGGCGCTCGGCCTGTGGATAGACGGCCAGCACGGTTTGGTGCCGCGCGCCGAGGTGTATCCGCCGGGCGTCTCACGTGACGAAGTAGACAAATCCAATCAGCAGCAGTTCAAGGATTCCGAGGACGACGCGGAATTGGCGGCGCTGCATTATCTGAAGCTGCCGACCGTGGTGCGGCTCGCCGATGTCTCCGACAACGGGCCCTCGAAGGATGTGCTGCACAAGGGCGATGTATTGATCAATGTCGCCGGCAAACCCATCACCACGGCCCAGGATGTGGTGAATGCGGTGTCCTCGGCGAAGCCGGGCGCGCCGATTCCGGTGGTCTTCAAACGCGACAATGCCGAGCAGACCGCGGAGATCACCCTCGGTGCGCGGCCGGATGATTCGAGCAAGGGTTTTCTGGGCATTACGCCGGGCGAGGTCGCGGCCGGGCCGATCAAGGTCGACTTCAATCTGGCCCGCATCGGCGGCCCGTCGGCGGGCCTGATGTTCACGCTGGCCGTGATCGACAAGGTCACCCCCGACGATTTGAGCAACGGCAAGTTCGTGGCCGGCACCGGCACCATCGATCCGGACGGCAAGGTCGGCCCGATCGGCGGCATCCAGTACAAGATGATCGCGGCCCGCGACGCGGGCGCCGAGACCTTCCTGGTCCCCGCCGACAACTGCAACGAGGCCGCGCAACGCACCCCCTCGGGCCTGCGCCTGGTGAAGGTCGAGAACCTGGCCGGCGCGGTGCAGGCACTGCAGGACCTCAAGGCCGGTAAGTCCGCCCCCAGCTGCAGCTAGGCCTGGACGGCCCTGTACCTCCGCCCCAATGTTCGCGGCCCGCCCCGGTTCTGGACTGCGGCTGGAATAGACCTCCGCCTTGGAGCGGGGGAGCGAAGCGGAGGAGCGGAGGGAGGGAAGAACCGGGGTTACGAGGGCTGCGAACCGCCGGAGCGCAGCGGAGGCAAATTAAATGCAGCTCAGTCGGTTTCGTTCTCGAGGGTGTTCCGCAGGGCCTCGACCAGGTTGGTGGCGAGGTCCGGCGCGGTGCGCAGTTCGAGGTCGGCGAAGGGATCCTCGTCGTCCGCGGAAGGGCGGACCTGGATCAGCGAGAGCGAGGTGCCGTCGCGGAGCACGCCGACGAACAGCCGCGCGTCGCGCCGTTCCGGATGCGAGACCGCGGCCCGGCGACCCGCGCGGTCGGCGGCGTCGCGGTCGGCTAGCAGGGGAGCGATGGCCTCGTCGAGGGTCTGCTCGGCGTCCGGCGGCAGCACCACGATCTGCTGTACGAGAACACATCCTTCGACCGCGGACGGCCAGCTGGTGGTGCCGAGGAATTCGTCGAGGGCCATGGCGTCGGCCTCGCCCATGATGTCTTCCGGAAACGGTTCCTGCGCAATGGGAGTGAGCGCGTTCTCCTGGTCCAGCTGATCCAGCAGGGAGGGCTCGGCCGCGACCAGGTCCGCGGTCGGTACCAGCGCGAACATCTGCGGCGGGCGGTCCCAGCCCTCGCCGTCGACGTATTCAGCGACTTCGCGGATGCACCGGTACAGGGCCGACGCTGCCCACTGCTCTGGATTCACCCCGCAATCCTCGCATCGCGGCTACTTTGTCCCGATCGAGGGGCTCGGGGCGAAGGCGCCGCACCCGACTTCGACCTCCCGACGGCCGGACCGAGGTCGTTTTACGTAGAGTGGGGCGCGAATGGTCCCCCGGGACCACCTCGCATCATCGGACTGCGGCGCACCGGGCCGGTCACCGGCATGGGCGCCGCCGGACCCTGGGAGAGTGGCATCGTGGGCATGCGCCCCCCGACTGGCTTACCTTCGCTGTCCCGACGCAGCCGCATACTGCTGGTGACGGCCTTGGTGCTGGCGGCCCTGTTATTGATCGGGCCGCGACTCACCGACGCCTATACGAACTGGTTGTGGTTCGGGGAGGTGGGTTTCCGGAGCGTCTACCACAAGGTGCTGCTGACCCGGATTCTGTTGTTCCTGGTGGTCGCGCTGGTGGTGGCCGCGATCATCTGGCTGTCGCTGCTGGTGGCGTATCGGTCCCGGCCGGTGTTCGTGCCGGTGTCGGGGCCGGGCGATCCGATCGCGCGGTATCGCACCACCGTCATGAGCCGGCTGCGCCTGTTCGGCATCGGTATCCCGCTGATCATCGGCGTGCTGTCGGGCCTGGTGGCACAGTCGAGTTGGGTGACGGTGCAGTTGTTCCTGCACGGTGGCTCGTTCGGGGTGAAGGATCCGCAGTTCCATCTGGACGTGGGTTTCTACGCCTTCGATCTGCCGTTCTATCGGATGGTGCTGAACTGGCTGTTCGTCTCCGTGGTGATCGCGTTCTTCGCGAACCTGGTGACGCACTACGTGTTCGGCGGCCTGCGGTTGGCCGGCCGGGAGGGCACGCTGAGCAATGCGGCGCGCATCCAGCTGGCGGTGTTGGCGGGACTCTTCGTGCTGCTCAAGGCGATTGCGTACTGGTTCGACCGGTATGCGCTGTTGTCGAGTACGCGGAAGGAGCCGACGTTCAGCGGCGCCTCCTATACCGATATCAATGCGGTGTTGCCGGCCAAGCTGATCCTGTTGTCCATCGCGGTGATCTGCGCGCTCGCCTTCTTCGGCGGGATCGTGCTGCGCGACTTGCGGATTCCGGCGATGGCGGCGGCGCTGCTGGTGCTGTCCTCGATTCTGGTCGGCGCGGTGTGGCCGCTGCTGGTGGAGCAGTTCTCGGTGCGCCCGAACGCGGCCACCAAGGAAGCGGCCTATATCTCGCGCAATATCGAGGCGACTCGTGAGGCGTACGGGCTGACGCCGGACAAGGTGCAGTACACGGATTACAAGTCCGATTCGTCCCCACAGGCTCCGGCGAAGACGACGGCGGATCAGCAGACGGCCGCGAATATCCGCCTGCTGGACCCGAGTCTGCTGACGCCGACCTTCATTCAGCGCAACCAGCAGCTGCAGAACTTCTACGGCTTCCCGGACACGCTGGCGGTCGACCGCTACACGATCAACAACCAGGCCGGCGATTACATCGTGGCGGCGCGAGAGCTGCAGCCGCAGAATCTGGCCGACAACCAGAAGGATTGGATCAACCGGCACACCGTCTACACGCACGGCAACGGTTTCGTCGCCTCGCCCGCCAACAAGGTGAACGCGGCGCCGCCGGCGGATCCCTCGCAGGTGCAGCAGGCCGCGGGCAATGACGTGAATGCCGGTGGTTACGGCTACCCGGTGTTCGCGGTGCCCGGTCCGAACGGCACCGAATTGAAGACGGTCAGTGACCTTTTCACGCCGCAGGATCAGGAAGCGATTCCGGTCGATCAGCCGCGCATCTACTACGGCGAGCTGATCTCGAAGACCGATGCCGACTACGCCATCGTCGGCAGCAACGGTCAGCCCGCGCGCGAGTACGACACCAATGACTCGCAGTACACCTACAACGGTGCGGGTGGCGTGCCGATCGGAAACTGGTTCAACCGGCTGGCTTTCGCGGCCAAGTACGCCGAGCGGAACATCCTGTTCTCGAGTGCCATCGGTTCGGATTCGAAGATCATCTTCAACCGTAATCCGCGGGATCGGGTCGAGAAGGTGGCGCCGTGGCTGACCACCGACGGCAGTGCCTACCCGGCGGTGGTGGACAAGCGCATCGTCTGGATCGTCGACGCGTACACCACGCTGGACAACTACCCGTACGCGCAGCGCACCTCGCTGGACGGCGCGGTGGAGGACAGCATCGATCAGACCACCGGCCGGCTGCTGCCGCGCAAGGAAGTGTCCTACATCCGTAACTCGGTGAAGGCCACCGTCGACGCCTACGACGGCACGGTGAAGCTGTACACGGTGGATCCCACCGATCCGGTGCTGAAGGCGTGGAGCTCGGTCTTCCCGGGCACGGTGAAGCCGGAGAGCGCGATCACGCCGGAGTTGCGGGCGCACTTCCGTTATCCCGAGGACCTTTTCAAGGTGCAGCGGGAGATGCTGGCGAACTACCACGTGGACGATCCGCGAGAGTTCTTCACCAACAACGCGTTCTGGTCGGTGCCGAACGATCCGACGCAGGAGGGTGCGGCCAGTGGTTCGCATCAGCCGCCGTACTACGTGCTGATAGGTGATCCCAAGACCGGTAAGCCGGAGTTCAACCTGACCGGTGTGATGGTCGGTTACAAGCGGAACTTCCTGACGGCGTATCTGCAGGCGCATTCGGATCCGGACAACTACGGGAAGCTGACGGTCCTGCGCTTGCCTGCCGAAGCCCCGGCGGGTCCGGGGCAGGTGCAGACGTCGATGACCAACTACGGTCCGGTGGCGCAGCAACGCAACCTGCTGACCGCCAGCAACCAGAACAAGATCAAGTACGGGAATCTGCTGACCCTGCCGGTCGGCAACGGCGGCATCCTGTACGTGGAACCGTGGTATCTGGAACGCAATTCGGCCGGCTCCAACGCGCCGTCCTACCCGCAGCTGGTGAAGGTGCTGGTGAGCTACCAGGACAAGATCGGCTTCGGGGCGACGGTCCAGGACGCGCTGAGTCAGGTCGGCTTGTCGGATCTGGCCGGTGCGGCCACCGTGCAGCCGAATTCGACGGTGACACCGCCGAATCAGAACCAGGGCAACCCACCACCGAACCAGAGCAATCCGGCGCCGACGGTCCCGATACCGGCGCCGTCCGGTTCCGCCGCCAAGGACGCGGCGGTGGCGCAGATCAACGACGCGCTCAAGGCGGTTTCGGACGCGCAGAAGTCCGGTGATCTGGGGCAGCTCGGCAAGGCGCTGGAGCAGCTGCAGACCGCGGTGAACAACTATCAGAAGGCCGGCAACTAGCCGGATCCGGCTGCGGCCGAGGCGCTGTCACCCAGTGGGTGGCAGCGCCTTTCTGTTGTCCGGGGACGATAGCGGATTCTCCTGCAATCGCACCGGTCGGTAGAGGAAGTCATCGATCGCCGGTAGGACATGGAGGATTACCGGTAGATGAGCGCTGTGGATGGATCGAATCATGCTTCGGGACGACGCTGATAGCAGCAAATCAGTCGATGAAGGAGTTCCCCATGATTCTCGTAACCGGAGCCACCGGCACCGTCGGCCGGGCGGTGGTCGATCGGCTGCGCGCGCTCGGCGAGCCGGTACGCGCGCTCACCCGGCGGCCTGAAACCGCTGACCTGCCAGTCGATATCGAGGTGGTACGCGGTGATCTCGGTGTGCCCGAGGATGTTTCGGCCGCACTGACCGGCGTCGATCGCGTCTTCCTGCTCACGGCGGGCCCCGAGATCCCCAGGCATGACGCGAATCTCGCGGCGGCCGCGGCTGCTGCCGGGGTGGGGCGCATCGTGAAGCTGTCTTCCGGCCGGGTCGACGATGCGACCGCCACCGATCCGATTCCGGCCTGGCATCGGGCGGGCGAAGCGGCGGTGCGCGCCAGCGGGATCCCGTGGACGATGGTGCGGCCCTTGGGCTTCATGTCGAACGCGCTGCACTGGGCGGGGACCGTGCGGGCTCGGGACACCGTGTTCGCGCCGTTCGGTCAGGGCCGGATCGCGGTGGTCGATGCCGGCGATATCGCCGCCGTCGCAACGGAATCGCTGCTCGGCGCCAGGCATGCGGGGCGGTTGTACACGCTCAGTGGTCCGCAGGCGCTGTCGCCGGGTGAGCAGACCGGGATCCTGGCCGAGGTGCTGGGCCGGCCGCTGCGCTATGTGGAGACCGAGCCGGCGGATGCGCGGGCCGCGCTGTTGTCCTTCGGCGTGGAACCCGAAATGGCCGATGCCATCATGGCTTTGCGTGCCACCGCGCTGGAGTCGTTCACCTCGGTGGTGCATCCGACGGTCGAGGCGGTCACCGGTCGTGCGCCGCGGTCGTTCCGGGAGTGGGCGGTCGAGCATCGGGCCGAGTTCGCCGCTTGAGGCTCAGGGCGTTCGTCCGGGGCTCAGGAGGGCGAAAGGCGCTGCCGTCCTCGTTGACGGCAGCGCCAGTCGCTTCTTCCGGCGTAGGGAAGGAATCGGTGGGTCAGCGTCCCAGGGAATCGATGAGGCCGGTGTTCTGCTGCAGGACCTGGTTGTACTGGTCCTGGACACCGAACTGCTGGGCCAGCCCACCGGCGACGCTCTCGGCCTGGTTGATCAGGACCTGGCGATCGGTGGGGGCGGGCGCGGGGGCCGGGGCGGGCGCGGGCTCGGGGGCGGCGGCGACCTCGGGCTGGGAGGAGCCCTCGCGCAGGTACTGGCCACAGACCGGCCAGGCGCCGCGGCCCTGGGAGTTGAGCACGTTCTCGGCCACGCGGATCTGCTCGTCCTTGCTCGCGCTGGACGGCGAGCCGTAGCCGCCGTTGGCGGCCCAGGTGCTCGGCGTGAACTGCAGACCGCCGTAGTAGCCGTTGCCGGTGTTGATGCCCCAGTTGCCGCCCGACTCACACTGGGCGACACCGTCCCAGTCGTGCGCCGGAGCGGCGGAAGCGGTTGCTGAGAAGCCGAACGGGACGGCAACAAGTGCGCCGGTCACGGCCACCAGGCCGAGGACGCGGGTGTTGATCTTCCGGTTCTGTTTCATGGTCGTTTCCTTCCCTGCGCTCGCCGGCTTCCGACGCAAGAGCTCCGTCATGTCCCTGTCCCCAGGAGGTCGGGGCACCCAACCGCGGGACAGGGTTCCCGGCGTGCGGCGGTTCGGGTCGAGGCCCATCACGGGTTTGATCCAGGCCGAAACAGACGATAACGAGGAAATCTCGACAGATCACGTCTTGATAACTCCAGAATTGCATGAAGCGAATGACCGCGAAAACCCCGTTGATGCAGGCTGGCTATGCTGTATTTGCAAATTCCGAGCGGTCTGTTATCTGCCCGTGATGTGACTTTACTCACGACTGAAATGTGATGTCGGTCACGTTTTTCGGCGGATTTCGTGGAGACGCGCACGCGAACCCGCCCGCTGATCCAAGATTTTCAGCCGTTCCGAACCCCCTGAACCCCCGCCACCCGCCTTCAAGATCGCGCCGTTCACCCGTGAAACGCGCTTTGACCAGCCGATTTGGCAGTACGGCAAGCCCGTGTGTAATGTTGTGTTCACCGACGCGGGGTGGAGCAGCTCGGTAGCTCGCTGGGCTCATAACCCAGAGGTCGCAGGTTCAAATCCTGTCCCCGCTACTAATGTGAAAGGCCCGGAACCACCAGGTTCCGGGCCTTTTTCATATTCAGCGAACGGGGGAAGTTTCGTGGCGGGGTTTGCGGAGCGAGGCTTCGAGGCGGTCCGGGACGGCTTCGAATCGGCGCATCACGAGGACGAGGGCGCCGCGCAACTCTGTATCTATAGGAACGGCCGGATCGTCGTCGATCTATGGACCGGACAGGACCCCGAAACCGGCAAGCCCTGACGATCGGTGAGATCGACGGCATCCGGCTGCTGAGTCCGCAGGCGGTCGAACGCGCCCGGCAGCCGCAGACCGAGGGGCTCGGCCACCCGGCGCCGCTGGATCTGACGCCGCGCGGCAATCACTTCGGGCACGGCTGTGAACTCACCCGGCCCGCCCAGCTGCTCGGTTCCGGCGCGTTCGGGCAGGTCGGCGCCGGTGGGCGAATCGGGTTCGCCCACCCGGAATCCGGTGTCGCCGTGGGCTACACGTGCACCAATATGGTCGGCGACGACACGGGCGGACCCGATCCGCGCTGGCTGCCGTGGACCGAGGCGCTGCGCGCCGTGCTCGCCTGAGGACGCCGAAACGAGCCGATGAACAAGTAGGGGTGGCCTGAAAAGGCCACCCCTACTTGTTCATTCGGAATTCCTAGCCGGCCGGAGCCGGAGCCGGGGTGGTGGGGGCCGGCGGGGTGGCGAGGTCGCTGGCGAACTGGAAGAGCGCCGCGGCGACGACCGGTCCGCCGACGATGATGGTGCCGGCCACGGCGCCGATGGCGCCCGCCGCCGCACCGGTGACCAGACAGCCGCCGATGGCGCCCGGCACCGTCAGGGTGCCGATGGTGGCGACGGTGGCGCCGGCGCCGAGGATGGCGCCGCCCGCGATGCAGCCGATGCCCGCGCCGATCGCGGTGCCGATCAGGCTGCCTACGGCCACACCGACGGTGACCGCGCTGGACAGGTTGCTCAGCGCCTGGTTGAAGTTCGGGTTCGCGGTGGCGTCGATGTCCTTGATGGTCGGCGTGTCCGGGGTGATCGGCTGGCCGGCGGCCGGATCGGTGTTCGGCGTCAGGGTGGCGGTATTACCGTCGATCTGGGCCGCGATCGGGTAGGTCTTGCCGTCGTTCTGGTAGGTCATCGGCAGGGTGGCGACGGTGGCGCCGGAGTTGTCGACGATCTGGAACTGGTTGTCCTTCACCGCCATCGAGCCGGCATCGGTGGTCAGCACCACGGAGTGGTCGACGAGGTTCGCCTGATAGTGGATGCCGGGAGCGATATCCGTGGTGACCGAGGGGTTGCCGGTGTCCGCGGAGGCGGTGTTCGCGGTGACAGCGGTGATCGACAGGGCCGCGATGGCAATGGTGGCGGTCGCGGCGATATTGCGGAACTTCATCTGGGATCTTTCTTCGGTACTTCGGAATTGCGGGCGAACTCAGGAATTGGCCGCAAACGGTCTGGTATTTGCCCGAAATACTCGCTCTGCGAGGGCTTTTCCAATGATGTTCGACGAATGTTCTTGTCGGGCGCTGCCAATCATGTGGGGATGATCCGACGTTGTCAATCCGGGGTCGGAAAGAGTGACGTGCGCCGCAGTCGAGAGCGGATACACACTGCTGACCTGCGGATATCGGTGCGAAACATATCGGATATCAGCGCGAAACATAGTGCCCCGCAATGCTTCAACGGAAGCGGCAAAACGGACATCATTAAATGTTTGTTACGTCCACGACAGGACTGATCCGCAAGATGCTTGTACGCTTCGGATGAGTGTCGCGGCGGGGTGAGGCCGCGAATGATCCGAATTCCGTGTACCTGTCCGATGAATGAGACTCATCGAATTCGACTCTGTCTGCGGCGTGCCCCTCATGCGCCGCAGGCGATCCGGGCACTGGTGGTTCCCTGCCGGTTGACCACCGACCCCAGGGAACCACCAGTGCACTCCCACCGCCCCGCCGGGCAGCGGTCGTTCCGGAGCAGCGGTCATTCCGCGGTGGCGGCCGCTCGGGCGGTGATCAGCTGACGGAAGGCCTCGATGACCTGGTTGTGGTATTCGCGGATCAGGATTTCGATCATCGACAGGTCGGTCGCCTCGAAATCGGAGTCCATGGCGTGGATTTCCTGCACCCTGCGGGCGAGCACCAGGTGGCCCGCCGGCTCGACCGGCTCGTAGAAGGCCTGGGCGGCTTCGGGAATGGAGAGCAGGATCTCGCCGACGGTATTGAACAGGCTGAGGACGCCGGGCTTGCCGGCGGCGGCGAAGCTGCAGCGCAGCAGGTGCAGTTCCGCCGCCATGATGTCGTTCAGCGACGAATTCTCGTCGGCGATCAGCAGTTCCATCCGGTCCGCGGCGTGCCTGGCCTGGGTGATGTCGTAGCGTCCCGGGTCGGCGGCGAAGGCGCGCAGGGTCTCCATGAGGAGCATGTGGTCGATATCGATGATGTCGGCGAAGAGCCGGGCCGCCTGCTCGGGTACGCGGTGCGCGAAGCGGAACAGGTAGCGCCAGGTGTCGATGCCGCCGTACACGCGGATATCGCGGACGGTGTAGCCGAGACCGCGGCGGGCCTCGGCGAAGCCGAGCGCGGCCAGCCGCCCGAGCGCGCTGTTGGCGGTGGGCGTGCTGGCGGCGAATTCGGTGGCCAGCTGGCGGACCGACGGCAGCAGTTCACCGGGCTGATAGATGCCCGCCGCGATGCGGTAGGCCAGCTGTTCGGTGATCGCGTCCACGACTGTCGGCTTTGACACCGGACGATTGTCCCAGGTGCTGTTCCACATGCCGGCGGTGCTTCCGTCGTTACGCGTTGACGGCCACGGAGGTTTCGGCGGTCGCCGGTTCGGTTGTCTCGTAGCTGTAGTCGTCGAGGGGGAACTTGCGGTTGCCGCGGCGGGCCTCGAAGAAGCCGGAGGGCCGCAGGTAGGTGCTGTCGCCCTGCGAGTTGCGGTAGTAGGTCGGTACGTGGCCGTTGAGCTCGTTGAAGTAGAAGCGGACCGGTTCGGCGCGGCGGAAGACCTTGCGGTGGTAGGCGTCCATGGCGTCCTTGCGGACCTCGATCACCCGCGCGCCGCGGCGCACGCCCTCCTTGATGGCGCGGACGGCGTGGTCGGAGGTCATCTCGACGAAGGCGTGCCAGCCCGAGCCGGTCCACGAGTACGGGCCGACCAGGGTCCACCGGTTGGGCAGGCCGTGCACGGAGACGCTCTCGTACGCCTGCAGTCCCGCTTCGTTGTAGAACTTGCCGAGGTCGAATCCGTCGCGGCCGAGGATGATTCCGGGCCGGTAGGTCTCCGGATCGGAGAACACCTCGTATCCGGTGGCCAGGATGATCATGTCGAATTCGCGCTCGACGCCGTCGCGGGTCTTGATGCCCCGAGCCGTGATGGTCTCGATCGGGTCGGCGATCAAGGCGACGTTCTCGCGGTTGTAGGCCTTGAGATAGCCGTTGGACATGGTGGGGCGCTTGGCGATCACACCGAAGCTCGGGGTGAGGTTCCTGCGGGTCTCGGCGTCCTCGACCACGTACTCCAGGTACTTCGCATAGGCCTTGATGGTGATCGAGTCGAACCTGGTGAGCACCTTCTTGGTGGCCTCCACCGGCGCGCCGACGGCCAGCCGCAGGGCGAGGTCGACGAATACCAGCGCGAGGCCGTGCACCGCCGCCTGCAGTCCGGGCACCGCCAGCACACGCTTGCCGAATTCCGGCATGACGAAGTCCGGCTTGGGAATCGACCACACCGGGGTGCGCTGGAATACGGTCAGTTCGGCGACCTCGGGCGCGATGGCCGGAATGATCTGCACCGCACTGGCTCCGGTGCCGATGATGGCGACCTTCTTGCCGGTGTGATCCCAGTCGTGATCCCAGCTGGAAGGCCGCTGGTACTTGCCCTGGAAGGACTCGCGGCCCGGGATGCCGGCCTCCTCCTTCGGCCGCACGAACGCGCCGACGGCGCTGATCAGGAAGCGCGCCGTGATGACCTCGCCGGATTCGGTGATCAGCCGCCAGTAGCTGTTCGCGTCGTCCCATTCCTCGCGGATCACATTGGTGCCGAACTTGATGTGCGGGTAGAGCCCGAACCGGTTCGCCACCTCCTGGTGGTACTTCTTCACTTCGGCGCCGTACGGGAAGGCCCGGCTCCAGGAGGCGTTGCGGGCGAAGGAGTATTGGTAGGCGATGGCCGGAATATCCACGCCCAGACCGGGATAGGTGTTCTCGTGCCAGCTGCCGCCGACATCGTCGGCGCGTTCGAGGACGACGAAGTCGCGCAGTCCGGCCTGCTGCAGTTTGACGGCGGCGGCGAGCCCGCCGGGGCCCGCGCCGATGACGGCGGTCTGATAATCGGGCTCGGTCTTGGCGACGGGCTTCTTGGCCGCTCGACGCTTGGGTTTCGGGGTTGTCATGGTCGAAAGTCCTTCTCGGGTAATAGATCCGGGTGTCAGCGGCGGATGCCGACGGTGAGGATGTCGGGCACCGGCCAGCTGTACCAGGGCCGCCGCACGGGCCGCTGCTCGACCGGCGCGAAGCCCGCGACGGTGATCAGCTCGATCATCTGCTGCGGTGACGGCGAGGCGGCCGGGCTGAGCCGGGTGCCGGTGAGCCGCTGCACCGGCGCCGCCCAGCGGGCGCGCAGATTCAGCGCGTCGATGGCGAGCAGTCCGCCCGGTTTCAGTACCCGATGGAATTCGGCGAGCGCGGCGGACTGATTGAAGAAGTGGAAGGCCGTGGTGGTGACGACCGCGTCCACCGAGCCGTCGGGCAGACCCAGCTGCTCGGCGGGCGCGTTGCGCCACTGCAC
Organism: Nocardia sp. NPDC020380; assembly: GCF_044386975.1. Lineage (NCBI taxonomy): Bacteria > Bacillati > Actinomycetota > Actinomycetes > Mycobacteriales > Nocardiaceae > Nocardia > Nocardia sp. NPDC020380. The sequence goes on from NZ_JBIRVQ010000008.1 coordinate 50,946, forward strand.
ACCGGTGCTGCGCTCCCGGGCCCGGGCCAGCATGCCGGGCGACATATCGATCCCGTACACCACCTCGGGCGTCAGCTCCGCGGCGATGCGGGCGGTGAGAATCCCGGTGCCGCAGCCGATATCGACGATCCGCCGGGACCCGTAGTCGCGCAGCAGGTGGATCATCTCGTCCTGGGGCGGTTGGTAGACGACCCGCTGCAGGGTGCGCTGGTCGTAGGCGCGCGCGGCCACCGAGAAGAACGCGGCGATGGTGCGGTTCAGTCCGCGCCGCGCGTCCAGCGCCGCCGATCGGATGGCGGGATCGAAGTGGGGCACAGCGTCATTCGTGTCGTCGCCCAGCGGTCTGGTCGAGGTGCTCATGCGTGTTCCTGTTCGGTGACGATGGCCAGGGTGTGCTGTCCATTGGCCGGCTGGGCGGTGGCCCGAGCGGGAGCATTGCGCAGCCCGCGACGTGCGGGGACGCCCCGCAGCAGGGCGCCGGCGCGGTCGGAGGCGCTCAATGCCCGTCCGAGCTGCTCGATCTCGGGTCCGGTGGCCACCCGCTGGACCGCCCGGTGTGCCGTCGGTGAGATCCGGGACAGCCCGTAGGAGAGCCACGCCTCGGCGCGTATCGGTTTGATGGCCTGGTTCTTCCGGATCGCCGACACGATGTGCCGGCCGGCCTTGTCCGGATCCATGGCGATGAGCGCCATGCTCCGCGCGACGGCCTCCTTGATGACATCGGTCTGGCCGTCGCTCATGGTCGCCATCTCGGCGGTTTCGGCGAGATTGGTGGCGATCAGGCCGGGGCACACCGCCGTGACGCCGATCCCGTGCGGCGCGAACTCGGCGCGAAGGCAATCGCTGAAATGCTTCACCGCGGCCTTGGACACGCAGTACGGCGTGCCGAGCCGGTAGGGCGCGAAGGCGCCCATGGAAGCGACGTTCACCAAGTGCCCGCGCCGGCCGCGCTCGATCATCCGGCCGCCGAAGATGCGGCAGCCGTGGATCATCGCCATGGTGTTGACGGCCATGATGCGCTCGAAATCGGCGAGCGGCACATCCAGTATCGGCCCGCCGACCAGGATGCCCGCATTGTTGACGACGATGTCCGCGACGCCGAACAGGGTCTCGACATCGTCGGCGAGGACTTCCAGGGCCGCGGTATCGGATACGTCGATCCGGTAGGCGGCGGCCGTGCCGCCCGCGGCCTCGATGAGCTCGGCGGTGCGCTGTGCGCCTCTCGTATCGAGGTCCGCGACAACGACTTTCGCGCCCGTGGCGGCGAGGGCCTTGGCGGTGCCGCGGCCGATGCCGCTGCCCGCCCCGGTCACGATGGCGACGGCCGAACGCAGATTCCTCATGACTTCGCCTCCGTACGGGGTGCCGCGCTCAGAACCTGTGCGACATCAGGGTTTTCGGCGGGATTGCCGACGTCTTTGGCATGGATCCGGCCGGCCAGGGCGGCCACCCGCTCGGTGCTGTCCGGTCGCGCCAGGAAACCGCGGCCCATGCTTTCGAGCTCGGGTCCCATGGCGACCCGTGCGATGCCACGCCACAGCCCCGGTGCGACCCGGCCGACGGCTTGAAATGCGTACGCTTCCGGCCGGATCGGCCGGATGGGCAGGTTCCGGCGCATGGCGTCGACGACTATCCGGCCCGCCTTGTCCGGGTGCATGCCGAACTGAGCCATGAGCCGTCGCATCGCGACCTTGCCGATGCCCACCTGGTCGCCGTCGATGCTCGCGACGGTCGCGGTATCGGCGAGATTGGTGGCGATCAGGCCGGGGCAGATGGTGGTGACGCCGATATCGTGGTGCGCGAATTCGGCGCGGATGCAGTCACCGAAGTGTTTGATCGCGTACTTGCCGATGCTGTAGCCGCTGGTGAAGCGGGCCGGCCCGAAGGCGGCCAGCGAGGCCACATTGGCGAGTTGCCCGCCCTGCCCGCGCTCCACCATCTGCGCGCCGAAGATCCTGCAGCCGTGGATCATCGCCATCATACTGATGTCGATGATGCGGGCGAAGTCCGCGTCCGCAGTGTCCAGGAACAGCCCGCCCACGAAGATGCCCGCATTGTTGAGCACCGCGTCGGGCACCCCGTGCTCGGCCTGGACGCGGGCGCCGAAATCCTCCAGCCCCGCGGTGTCGGAGACGTCGACGGTGTAGGCGACGGCCTCGCCGCCCGCCGCTTCGATGATCGCCACGGTCTCGTCCGCGTGCGGCCGATCGATGTCGGCGACAACGACTTTCGCACCGAGGGCGGCGAACGCCTTGGCGGTGCCGCGCCCGATGCCACTGCCCGCGCCGGTGACCACGGCCAGCCGGGGATCGGATCGCCTGCTCATGCCACACCGCCGACCTTGGTGTCCAGCGCGCCGTCCACCGTATCGGTGCCGTTGCCGGTCCGGAAGGGAATGCGTTCCACCAGTTTTCCGGCCCGGTCGATGGCGCGCGGCCCGGCGATGCTGTCGCGTACCTTCCGGATGTCGCGCTTGCCCGCCTGCGTCATGACGAGGCGGATCAGTCCGGGGGAGAAGCGGGCGAGCTGGCGGGAGATGCGGGCCTCGGGCCGGATGGGTTCCACCGCGCGGTTCTCGCGCATGGCGCGCACGATCAGCCGGCCGGCCTTGTCCGGATGCATGCCGAACAGCGCCTGCCCCTTGAGCATGAGGGTGCGGGTCAGCTCCGATTGCTCGGCGTCGAGGATGCCGTCCGCCTTCATGCTGGTGGACAGGTTGGTGGCGATCAGTCCGGGGCAGATCGCGGTGACGCCGATGCCGTACTGCGCGAATTCGGCACGGAGACAATCGCTGAAGTGCTTCACCGCGTACTTGCTGATGCTGTACGGCCCGGTGTACGGGGCGGCGGCGAAGGCGGCCATGGAAGCGATGTTCACCAGGTGGCCGCCCTTGCCGCGCTCCACCAGTTGCGCGCCGAAGACGCGGCAGCCGTGGATCATCGCCATCAGGTTGATGTCGGTGATGCGCTGGAAATCCCGCAGCGGCACATCCACCAGCGGTCCGCCGACGAGGATGCCCGCATTGTTGACCACCACGTCCGGCACGCCGTGCTCGGACTTCACCAGTGCCGCGAAGGCTTCCAGGGCAGTGGTGTCGGCGACGTCGAGCCGGTAGGCGTGCGCCGTGCCGCCGAGTTCGCGGATCTCGGCGACCGCGTCCCGGGCGGATTCGAGATCGATATCGGCGATGATGATTTCCGTGCCGATGGCGGCCAGCGCCTTGGCGGTGCCGCGGCCGATGCCGCTGCCCGCGCCGGTGACGACGGCCAGGCTCGGATAAAAGGGCTGCTTGGACATGTGTGCTCCGAGTCGGGATCAGGCGGCGGTGGATCGTGGCTGTTGCGTCGCGGTGGCGGCGAGGCGTTCGGCGACGAACGCGCCGATGACGCCGATGGCCTGCCGGGCGTCGGGCAGCAGGTCCGCGCCCGCGTGGAAGACGTGAATGGCCTTGTCCCACACCTGCATCCGGCACGGGACTCCGGCCTGCTCGCAGCGTTCGGCCAGTTGGTAGGCGTCGGCGAGCAGCACCTCGGTGGAGCCGACCTGGAGCAGTACCGGCGGCATACCCGTGAACTCGTGATTGACCGCCGACCAGGACGGGTCGAGCCGGCCGTCGCGGAGCAGTCCGAACTGTGCCGGAGTGTCGAGGGCCTTGGCGCCCAGCAGTGGGTCGACAGGGTCGTTGGGGTGGGCGTAGCGCAGGGTCGAGTCGTAGTTCGCCCACGGCGCGATGCCGACGATGCCGCCCGGCACCGGCAGTCCGCGGTCCCGGACCGCGAGAGCGGTGCGGAAGGCCAGGCCGCCGCCGGCGGAGTCGCCCGCCATGATGATCCGTTCAGCCGGAAAGCCCTGTGCGAGCTGGTATTCGTAGGCTTCGACGCAGTCTTCGATGGTGTCCACCACGTGTGCCTCGGGCAGCTGCCGGTAGTCGACCTGGAAGACCGGCGTGCCGCTCGCCTTGGCGATGCGGGACACGATGCGGCGGTGGGTGTTCAGGCCGCACGACACCAGTCCGCCGCCGTGGAAATAGAGAATCGCGGAGTCCTGGACCCGGGCCGGATCGGAAGTGTCACGGTGCCACACCCATTCGGCGCGGAAACGCGGAAAGGCGATGGGCTGCACGCTGGTTCCGCGAATCGGCACCAGGAATCCGGCCAGCGGATCGAGGGCATTGCTGATGCGGAAGATCCGGGCCCCGCGAACCGGGATTCCCTTCCAGGCCAGTCCGACGATCGCGTTCATGCCCTGCCGGAGCACGGCGTAGGAGAGCGGATGCGCGGCCCGGAGCGCCCAGCTGGCGCGGCGCGGATATTCGATGGTGACGGTGAGCATGATGCGTCTCCTTCTCGACGGCGACTCTGCCGTCCTCTACGCTGTGTTACACAGTAACTGCTGTCTGGGACGACATCAAGAGATTCGCGGATAGGAACCCGTTGTGGGTGACTCGGTGCTGCATTTTGCAGGTGAGAGCCTTGGAAATCAATGCTCTCGCAGCTGTTGTCCGCACTGTGTTGCACAGTGTAGCGTGGCTGAGACAGTGGCACGACGACGTGTGAATTCGAACTGGGGTAGATCATGGCCAAATTCGAGAACAAGCTGGTTATCGTGACGGGGGCGGGCAGCGGCATCGGCCGCGCCACCGCCGCGCGGTTCGCGGTGCAGGGCGCCCGGGTGATCGTGAGCGACCTCAACGGCGACACCGCCAAGGACACCGTCGACCGGATCACCGCCCGCGGCGGGCAGGCCTTCCCGTACGCCGTGAACGTCTCCGACGTGGAGGCGATGGAGAACTTCGCCGCGAGCGTCTACGCGGCGCACGGCGCACCCGCCGTCGTGGTCAACAATGCCGGGTACACCACCGCCGGACCGTTCCTCAATCACACTGTGGCGGACTGGGATCGGATCATGGGCGTCAATTTCTGGGGCGTCGTGCACGGCAGCCGGCTGTTCGGCCGGCAGATGATCGACGCCGGTCAAGGCGGGCGCATCCTGAACGTCACCTCGCCGGCGGCGGTGCTGCCGATCCCGCTCTCGACCGCGTACTGCACCAGCAAGGCCGCGGCGCAGATGTTCACCGAATGCCTGCGGCTGGAATTCGCGGGCACCGGCGTCGGGGTCACCGCGATCCTGCCCGCGTTCATCAATACCGGCTTCTACCCGAACGCCCAGGTGGTGGAGAGCGAGAACAAGGCGGTCGGCCGGGGGAAGAACATCTCGGTGCTCGCCGCGCAGCTGGTCGCGCGCAGCCCGGAAACCGTGGCGCGCAATATCGTTCGCATCGCGGGGCGCAATCCGGCCATCGCGCCGACCCCGTTCGAATCCCGGATCGCCTGCACCAGCGGGCGCATCTCCCCGGCGGGCGCGCGACTGGCCGCTCGCATGATGGACATCGATTCCCTGGTCGGACTGGTCGACCGGCTGCTGCCCGCCGCCGCCGTCCGCAAGCTGGACGAAGCGGCCGCGCGCGCGGTGTCCAAGGCCTGAGCAAGAGAACTCGTCGGAAGAGCATGAGCATGTCTGCGAACACCATCGAGGCCACGGACGATGTGGCCGCCGCGACTGCCGTGCGGCCGGACCACGAGGTCCTCATCGTCGGCGCCGGATTCGGCGGTATCGCCGCCGCGATCGAATTGCGCGAGGCCGGGATTCACGATGTCGTGCTGATGGAGAAGCACGACGGCATCGGCGGCACCTGGTACGTGAACACCTATCCCGGTATCGCCGTGGACATTCCGGCGGTGTTCTACAGCCTGTCGCGGATGCCCTTCACCTCCTCGTCGCGATTCTTCCCGCCGGGGCACGAGATCCAGCAGTACATCGAGCGCGTCGTGGACGTGTACGGCCTGCGTCGCCGGATCCGGCTGAACACCACGGTGGACGGTGCGCGCTGGGACGAGGCCAACCACCTGTGGCGGGTGACGGTCAACGGTGGCGAGGAGGTCACCGCGCGGTTCGTCATCGGCGCGCTCGGACTGCTGGAAGTGGCCAAGCTGCCCGATATTCCGGGCATCGACACCTTCGCCGGGCACAAGGTGCACACCGCGAGCTGGGACCACGATTACGACTACGACGGTAAGCGGATCGCCATCATCGGCACCGGCGCCACCGCGCTGCAGTTGATCCCGGAGATGGCCAAGGTCGCTTCGCATCTGACCGTCTTCCAGCGCACCCCGATCTGGCTGGCCCCCAAGCCCGACTTCCGCATCGACTGGGGCCTGGACAAGGTGCTCAGCGGCGTCCGGCCGGTGCGTGCGGTGGTGCGCGGCGCCATCGCGAGCGGTATCGACATGGGTCTCATCGGCGCATTGTTGTCGCTGCGCCGGATGCCCAAGGTCATGCCGTACGTCACCAAGGCGGGCGGGGCCATGTACAAACTGTGGCTGCGCGATCCGGAACTGGCCGAAAAGCTCACGCCCGCTTACGCTCCCGGCTGCAAGCGGCCGTCGATGTCCAACGAGTACTTCAGCACCTTCAAGCAGAAGGACCGGGTCTCGCTGATCACCGAGAAGATCGTGCGGATCACCGGGCGCGGCGTGCTCACCGCCGACGGCGTCGAGCACGAGATCGATGTCCTGGTGTGCGCCACCGGATTCCGCGTCTGCGAACGCGGCTTCGCCCCTGCCTTCAACCTCTACGGCGAGACCGGTGCGGAGCTCGGCGACTTCTGGCACGAGCACCGCTACCACGCCTATCAGGGGGTGAGCGTGCCGAAGTGGCCCAACCTGTTCATGGTCGGCTGCGGCCCCAACTCGATCATTCCCAGTTCGATCCTGGTCACCATCGAGAACACGGCCGCGCACGCCCGCCGCGCCATCGTCGAGACACGTCGTCGCGGCGCCACCAAGGTGGATGTGAACCAGCAGGCCTATGACGACTGGGCCGAATTCTGCACCGAACGCACCGAGGGCTCGATGTGGGTCACCGCGCCGTGCGCGGGTTCCAATACCTATTACGTGAACTACCAGGGTGAACTGGCGATCCGGCCCACCACCGGACTCAATCAATGGTGGGGCAACCGGCACTTCCCGTTCCGGCACTACACCTTCAGTACCGGTCTCCGACCTATGCGGTGAGTTCGAGAACTCCGCGCGGATTCCACGGCATCGGCCCGGTCGGGAAGCTGAACCGCACCATCCGGTGCGGTGCCGCCGCTTCGAGCTGAATCACGAACGGCGGCAGAATCCCCGAAATCACCTTGTCCAGCAATGAATTGATATGCGAGAACCCGGGCCGGAGTTTCACCTGCCAGCAATCGAACCTGCCACCGGGCACCTCGACCTCGGTACGCTTCTCGACCTTGCCGCTCAGCGGCCAAAGCACCGAATAGGTGAGCCACACATCCGCGGCAGCCTTGGCCCCCTTCGCGAAATCCAGCCCCCGCAACAGGATTCCGCCTCCGAGCAGCGGCATCACATCGCTCGGAAACGGCAGAATATCCGCCCCGAACTGCAAATGCTTGGTATCGACGAAGTACCCCTCCTCCCGGGAGACAACCTTGTCATCGAACCGAGTCTCCGCCCGATAACTCTCCGCCCGCATCCGCCCGTCCGCACGAATGAACCGCTGCTCCACCGACATCACGAACGTCGAAGCCGGCACGCTGATATCCATAACCGACACATACCGGTCCCCATCATGGGTAACCACACTCAACGCCTCGAACTGCCTCGGCTTGTCACCGATCGAAATCGTATAAGCACACTTCTCGCCATCGGCGATCTGCGGATCGGAAAAGGTCGAGGTCATCACGACTCCCATGTCTGAGTCAATCGGCCGATCGAACATGACCACAGCCCATTGTGGCCCGCAACAGTCGAGGTCAGTGCTGGGGCATATCACCAAATGCCCTGTCCAGCAGCACTGCTCACGCTCTGTTAGACAGTATCTTTGTCTGGGACAGGCGGCAACCGGAGCAGAAATTCGATCAAGGCAGCGTTTACTTCGGCCGGGCGTTCCTGCTGGATCCAGTGGCCGGCGCCGGGGAGGACTATCGGGTCGGCGAGGTTGGGGGCCAGGTCGCGCATGGTGGAGAGGTTGCCGTAGCGGACTGCTGTGTCGAGGGCGCCGGCGAGGAAGAGGGCTGGTTGGGGGAGGGGGTTGGTGGCGAGGGTGGGGAGGTGGTGCCAGTCGCGGTCGGCGTTGCGGTAGCGGTTGAGGGCGCCGGTGAAGCCGGTGCGTTCGTATTCGGTGGAGTAGTACGAGAGGTCGGCGGTGGTGAGCCAGGAGAGTGGGGTCGGGGGTTCGGGGATTTCGTTGAGTAACACTGCGTTTCGGGGGAGTTCGGTCAGTAGGTGGACGCCCAGGTCGCCGGCGTCGCCGGAGAGGCCGTACAGCATGAGGCGCATGGCTCGGGGGACGTCGGCTGAGAATTCGGACTCGGCCAGGCCTGGCTCCTGGAAGTGGAGCATCCAGTTGAAGCGGTCGCCCGTGAAGGTGCGCAGCATTTCGATCGGAGGGCGAGGGGAGCGTGGGCGGTGGGGCACGCTCAGGGCGGCGATCGATGTGAACCGCTCCGGATGCAGTTCGGCGGCGGCCCAGGCGGTGTTCGCGCCCCAGTCGTGGCCGACCAGGGTGGCTGTTTGTGCGCCCAGCGCATCCAGCAGGGCTACGGCGTCGGCGATGTGCTCCGCCATGCCGTAGCCGTCGACGTCCGACGGTCCGTCGGTGCGGCCGTGCCCACGTAGGTCCGGTGCGACGGCGCGGTAGCCGGCTGCCGCCAGGGCCGGCAGCTGATGCCGCCACGAGTACCCGAGTTCGGGAAAGCCGTGCAGTAACAACACAAGTGGGCCGCTGCCGGCCTCGGCCACGTGCATGTTCAACCCGTTGACGGGGATGGTGACATGTCGAATCTGTTCCATGACATGAAGTCAACGCGCGTAAGGGACTCCTACACATCCGTACCTGGGCGGCGACCCCCCTACGCCTACCGACGTACCGGCTGCCACCTCGCATGCCCGAAGGTTGCGGCTGCTCGTCAGATCCTTTCTGACCTGCGAAATCTCATGACACCGAAACCGTTTTGCATCTCGCTCACCCTTGTGTGTAAGGTTATGTATACGACGCGGGGTGGAGCAGCTCGGTAGCTCGCTGGGCTCATAACCCAGAGGTCGCAGGTTCAAATCCTGTCCCCGCTACTGAAGAGGGTGGCCCTGACCGATTGGTCAGGGCCACCCTCGTTTTTGTCGAGTTTCGGGTGATCTCGACTGTGATTCATCCCTTATATCCGACTCGGTGCCCCGTTCTGTGCTTGTAGCGCATAACGTCGCGGGGACAGATCAGTTGGGTTGGAAGGTGCAGTAAGCGTGATCGGTACGCGGGCGAAGCTCGATGAACTCGCCAAGATTCTGGAGATGGCCGCAGAACCGGCGGGTGAAGCCGGTGTCGCCAAGCGGGAGAAGAAGGGCATTCCGAGTGTCCGGCAGCGTGTGCACATGCTGCTCGACCCCGGGACGTTCATCGAGACCGGTGCGCTGGCGCGCCAGCCCGGCCAGGCGGATGCGCTCTACGGTGACGGGCTGGTCACCGGTCGCGGGCTGATCGGGGGGCGCCCGGTGGTGGTGATCTCTCATGATCAGACCGTGTACGGCGGATCTGTCGGCGTCACCTCCGCGCAGAAGTTCATGCGGGCCTTGAAGTTCGCGTTCGACAATGCGTGCCCGGTGGTGACGATCAATGATTCGGGTGGCGCCCGCATCCAGGACGCGGTGGGTTCCATCGCCTCGTTCGGCGATATCTCGCGGGTGCTGGAGAAGCTGTCCGGGTATGTGCCGCAGGTGTCGATCATTCTCGGCAAGTGCGCGGCGGGTTCCGTCTATGGGCCGATCAATACGGATGTGCTGATCGGTACCAAGGATTCGTACATGTTCGTCACCGGACCGGACGTGATCAAGGCGGTCAACGGCGAGGACGTGACGGCCGAGGAGCTCGGCGGCGCCAAGGTGCAGGCCGAGCGCGGCACGTTGCATCACGTCGCGGAGACCGAGCAGGAGGCCTACGAGTGGGCCCGCAACTACCTGAGCTACATGCCGACCAGTTGCGTCGAGCAGCCGCCCATCGTGAATCCCGGCCTGGAGCCGGAGATCACCGCGCACGATCTCGAGCTCGACAAGATCATCCCGGACTCCGATCGCGCCGGCTACGACATGCACGAGATCCTGCTGCGGCTCTTCGACGACGGTGAATTCCACGAGATCCGAGCCGCTTTCGCCCCGAACCTGATCACCGGCTTCGCCCGCGTCGACGGCTACCCGGTCGGTGTCATCGCCAATCAGCCGCTGGTGCTGGGCGGTTCCATCGATGCCGCCTGCTCGGACAAGTCGACCTACTTCATCCGGCTGTGCGACGCCTTCAATATCCCGCTGGTGTTCGTCGCCGACACCCCGGGCGTGCTGCCGGGCCTCTCGGAAGAGGCCGCCGGCGTGATCATCCGCGGCGGCCGCGTGCCCCGCGCCATCATCGAAGCGACCGTGCCGATCATCAACCTGGTGGTGCGCAAGTCCTACGGCGGCGCCTACGGCATGATGGCGGCCCGTCAGGTCGGCGCCGACGTCAGCTTCGCCTGGCCGACCGCGCGCATCGCCGTGATCGGCGCCGAGAGCGCGGTCGACCTGCTCGGCAAGCGCCAGCTGGCGGCGGTCCCCGAGGAGCACCGCGCGGCGGCTCGCGAGTTCATGGTCAACACCTACAACGAGACCGTCGCGACCCCGTGGATCGCCGCCGAACGCGGCTACATCGACGCGGTCATCGAGCCCTCGCGCAGCCGTCTGGAGATCCGGCAGGCGCTGCGCCTGCTGCGCGACAAGGCGAAGGTCAAGCCGGAGTTCAACCCGCGTAAGCACCCGATCTACCCCATGTGATCAGTACCGAGAACGGCCCGGAACCAGCAGGTTCCGGGCCGTTTTCGAGCAACGGGGTTTCAGCCGTAGAGCTTCACGAAGTTGTTCAGGGATTCCTCGACATCGCCGCGAAGCGCGCGAGCCACCACCGAGCCGATGGGCCCGAACAAGGGTGCGCCGCCGAGGCTGAAGTCGGCGGTGACCTTCGAGCCCGCGGGACTCGGAGCGACCCGGAGTTCGATGCCGAACTTGGTGCCGCCGATGCCGGATCCGGTGAGCACCAGTCGATTCGGTGGTTCGGCGGTCTTCACGGTCCAGGTGACGCGATTGCGGAACCCCTTGACGGTGGCCACCCCGATGAGCCGGGTGCCCGGTGTCAGCCCCTCGGGGATGGGTCCGCGCCAGCCCTCGTGGAGGGTGAGCCATTTGTTGAGCTCCGGCAGGTCGGAGGCGTGCGCCCACGCCTGGTCGGGCGGGATCGGGACGTCTACGGAGACGTTGAGCTTTGCCACAAACCAGATGGTATCTGTTACATGTCGTAGCTCTAACGTCGCCTGGCGCCGCCGGGCCGATGGGCGCGCACCTGCCCGGCGACGGCGACGATCCTGCGCGTCCGCACTTCTGGAAAACTTCCGTGTCGCTTTTACCGGTCTGATTCCGGATCGGTGGGGTCCGGCACGGTGGAATAATTCGTGGTCACCCAAAGGACTCGAAGTGCTCCGGAGGCAGTCGCAGGGCATGGCGAAACCGCAAGTGCAGGTGCTAGGGCCGATCCAACTGTGCGTGGACGGCAAGCCGGTCAATCTGGGCACCTCCATGCTCCGCGCGCTGCTGGCCCGGCTGGTGGTCGCCGGCGGCCGGGCGGTCACCGCCGACCGCTTGATCGAGGACCTCTGGGAGGGGCAGCCGCCCGCCTCCGCGGCTTCGGTGCTGCAGGTGCACATTCACAATCTGCGCCGGCTCATGGAACCCGATCGACCGCGCCGGGCGCAGGCGCAGATCATCGTCTCCGAATCCGCCGGTTACGCACTGGAGCTCGCGCCAGAGGCGGTGGACGCCTGGCATTTCGAGGCCCTGCTGCGGCGCTACGGACAGCAACCGGTCGGCCCACTCGAACTGCAGAAGCGACGGTATTCGCTCGATGCCGTGCTGGCCTGCTGGAACGGGACGGCCTTCGAAGCGCTGACCGATTACGCCTGGGCCGCACAGGAAGCCGTGCGGCTCACCGAATTACGGCTCACCGCGATCGAATTGCGCGCGCAGATCGAACTCGAACTGCATCGGCCCACCGAGGTCGCCATCGAATTGCGCTCGGTGTTCGACGAGCACCCCGAGCGCGAGGAATGCGCGCGGCTGCTCGCCACCGCGCAATATCGGATCGGCCAGCAGGCGCAGGCCCTCGCCACGCTGCGGCGCTCCCGCGAATATCTCGCCGCCGAATTCGGGGCCGACCCCGGCCCGGCCTCACGCGAACTCGAAGCGGCCATCCTCAGCCACTCCGCGGCGCTGGTTTCCACTCCAACGTCACCGCTCGTACTCGCCGCGCCGCGGCCGATGCGCCGGCTGCCGCTCGTCCCGGGTTACGCGAGCGAGCGCACCGCCCTGCGCGAGACGGCCGACGGCTGCCGCGGCGGTCGGCTCCAATTGGTGTGGGTGGCAGGCGCTCCCGGCGCGGGGAAGACGACGCTCACCGAATCGGTGCTGGGCGGTCTCGGCGACGACGGCTGGAAGCTGCTGCGCGGCGGCTGCCCCGAGGTCGACGGCGCGCCGCCCGCGTGGGCGTGGTCGGAGATCCTGCTCGAACTCGATCCGCAGGCGTCCCCCGAATCGGTCACCGGCGGTGACGCTTTCGCCCTCGCGCGCGCGGTATCGGAGCATTGCCGGCGAGCCACCGCGGCCGCGCCGCTGGTCATCCTGCTGGAGGACGCGCACCGGGCCGACACCGCGACCCTGCAGGTGCTCCGGCAGGTGGTGAACTGGCTGCGCGATCAGCCCGTCCTCATCGTGATCACGCTGCGCGGCTCCAAGGCCGAGCCGAGACTGCACGCCACCGCGGGCGCGCTCGCGCATTCCACCGCCGCCTGGCTGGAACTGACCGGCCTCGACCTCGAGGCCACCCGTGCCGCGGCGGCGGCCGCCGGTATCGAATCGCTCTCGGACGGCCAGCTGGTGCAACTGCACGAACGCACCGGCGGCAACCCGCTGTTCATTCGCGAGATGACGAAACTCGTTGCCGCCCAGGGCTCCCTCGACGCGCTGGCCGAGGTGCCGGACTCCATCCGGGAACTGATCGGCCACCGGATCGCGGGCCTGTCCGCCGCCGTGATCGCCGCCCTGCAACAGCTGGCCATCTGGCGGGACGGCGTGGACCTGCGCATTCTCGGTCTCGCCGCCGATGTGGGCGAGGACGAGCTCATCGACCTTATCGCCACCGCCGAGGCGCACGGCCTGATCCGCACCGACCGCACCGGCCGGATCACCTTCGACCACGCCCTCATTCACGAAACGGTGTATCTGAGCATCCCCATGCTGCGCCGGGTCCGGATGCATTGGGCGGCGGTGGAATTACTGGAGAAGCACGCCCACGACTTCCCGGGCCTCGCCCGCGATCCGGACATGCTGGCGCACAATGCGATCCTCGGCGCACGACCCGAAACGGCCGGGCGCGCACTCGAATACGTGCGCGTCGCAGCGACCGGCAGTGCCGAACGGGGCATGCGCGCCGATACCGTGCACCTGTGGCGGTCGGCCATCGAATTGCATGAAATGGCCGGGCACGACAGTGATCGCGCCGATCGCGCCGATCGTCTCGTCCTCTTCGATGCCTGCTGCGAGCTGGTCGGCGCCCTCGCCTACCAGGGGCGGCCGCTCGAAGCCCGCGTGGTGCGGAACCGGGCCGTCGCCCTGGCCCGCGATCTGGGCGGCACCGAACTACTGGTCCGCGCCCTGACCAGCTGGCGGGGACCGGTCGGCTGGGCGGTGCAGGGACACCTCGATCGCGATCGCCGCACCATGGATCTCGTCACCACCTGCCTGAACGAGGACCTGTCGGTGCAACACCGGATCCGCCTCCTCGCCGCCGCGGTATTCGATTTCTCGATGGATCCGGAGGGCATGGCGCTCGGGCACCAGTACGGTGATCGAGCGCTCGCGCTCGCCCGGAAGCTCGATGATCCCGAATTGTTCTGTATCGCACTGAATGCCGCGGTCTTCATCAGGGACGATCGCAAACCCGATCCGCGACTGGCGGAGGACTGCCGCGAACTGGCACGGCTGACCACGTCGGCCGAGCATCGGTCGGCGGCGCATCTCATGCTGTACCGCTACGCGCTGGATGCCAGCGATCTGGTGACCGCCGATGAGCACGCCCGGCTCGCCATCGAATCCGCCACCGACGCGCAGTTGCCGCAGCTGCTCGTGCTCGCCGAGACCTTCGGCGCCATCGTGGCGGTATTGCGTGGTGATCTGGCCGCGGCGGACCGGGCCTACAACCAGCTCTACGAGCGGTCCCAGCATTCGGCGATCGGCACCGATCCGGTGAGCCGGATCGCCGGTCCGCTCACGCTCGGCTGGGCCGGGGGCGACCTGTCCGGCATCGTCGAATCGCTCGGCCTGCTGTACCGCGTGCGGCCGGAGCTGGCGGGGCAGCCGTACGCGCTGGCGCTGTTGCACGCCGGCGATCGGGAGCGGGCGCGCGTCGTGTTCGATCGTGGCAATCCGGTGAACCCGTTGTTCTTCCAGACGACCATGTCGGTGTTCCGGGCCGCGGCCGCAATCGAATTGGGCGACCTGCCGGAAATGCAGCGGCTGTACCGGCTGCTGTCCCCGCACCGCGGAACCATCGTCGGCCTCGAGACCGGCCTGCTCACCCTGGGCCCGATGGATGCCATCCTCGCCGACCTCGCGGAGGAACTCGGCGATACCCGGCAGGCGGTGGTGCACCGGGCCCGCGCGGAACAGCTGCTGCACAAGGTGCGAACGGAGCTGGCTCCCGCGGGCGATCGGGCGGTCCCGTCCGGATCGCTGTGAGCCGAACGGTTCTGCGCCGGCGTTGCTGTACCTACTGTGCTGTGGTGTGAGCGAACTCGATCATGTGGTTTTGGCGACGCCGGATCTGGCGGGCACCGTCGCGGAGGTGGCGCGCCTGGTGGGGGTCGAGCCGGTCGCCGGTGGGCGGCACACCGGCCGCGGGACCCGGAACTATCTGCTGGGCCTCGGAAACGGCGCCTACCTGGAGATCATCGGACCCGATCCGGAACAGGCCGAGCCGGAACAGCCGCGCCCGTTCGGGATCGACGATCTGACCGAGGCCCGGCTGGCCGCCTGGCTGATCCGCGTCACCGATATCGATGCCGCGGTCGTGGAGTCGCGGGCCGCCGGTTACGACCCCGGCGATGTCTCGGATCTGTCCCGGACCACACCGGATGGCCGAATCCTGCAGTGGCGGTTGACCTTCCCGGTCGGTGCGGAACCGACCCGGGTGGTTCCGGCGATCATCGACTGGGGCGACACCGACCATCCCTCCGGCGAACTTCCCGTGGTGCCACTGCTTTCGCTCGAAGCCGTGCACCCGGACCCGGCCTCGGTGATGGAGCGATTGAAGGCCGTCGGCGCTCAGCTGACGGTGCGGACCGGCAACCGCCCGGCCCTGATCGCCACCGTCGGCGATGCGGCGGACCCGATCACGCTGCTCTGACCGTGCGCGCGGCGCCGCGGAGTGGGCGCGTGACGTGTCGGCCGGCAATGGAACACTGGTCGGCAATGAAACTGCCCGAGTTGCCCGACCTCCCCGTGCGTGCGGCACTCGACGAAATCGTCGGGACGCTGTCCGCGCGGGGTACCGCCGTGCTGGTCGCGCCCCCGGGAACCGGTAAGACGACCCTGGTCCCGCTGGCCCTGGCCGCGAACACTGCGGGCCGGGTGGTTGTCGCGGAGCCGCGGCGTCTGGCGGCGCGAGCAGCCGCCGGGCGCATGGCGACGCTGCTCGGCGAACAGGTGGGTGCGACGGTCGGCTATTCGGTACGCGGCGATCGCAAGGTGGGATCGAATACCCGGATCGAGGTGGTTACCTCGGGCCTGCTGGTGCGCAGACTGCAACAGGATCCGGAACTGTCCGGCGTCGATGTGGTCGTCCTCGACGAATGCCACGAACGCCACCTCGACGCGGATCTCCTGCTGGCCCTCCTCCTGGACGCGCGAGCGGGCCTGCGCCCGGAGCTCCGCGTACTGGCCACCTCGGCAACCGTTGCGGCAGATCGCCTTTCCGCATTGCTGGGCGGTGACGCCGCTTCTTCGGGCAGTTCGGGTGGCGGACCTGTCGCGCCCGTGCTGACCGTCTCCGGACGCACGTATCCCGTTGCCATGTCTTACGTTCCGGCCCTGCCGCGTGAGCGGATCGAGGCGCAGGTGGCGCGGACCACGCGAATGGCGTTGGCGGACAGCGAGGGTGACCTTCTCGTCTTCCTGCCGGGCGCGGCCGAGATCCGCCGGACCGCGGATCTGCTCTCCGGCCTGGAAGACGTGGATGTGCTGCCGCTGCACGGGCGTTTGGCCGCCGCCGCTCAGGACGCGGCCTTGCGGCCGGGCGCCCGGCGGCGCGTGGTGTTGTCCACGGCCGTGGCCGAATCCAGCCTGACCGTGCCCGGGGTGCGGTCGGTGGTGGATTCGGGCCTGTCCCGGGTGCCGCGCATCGATCACCGGCGCGGCCTGTCCGGCCTTGCCACCGTGCGGGTTTCGCAGGCGGTGGCCGAGCAGCGCGCCGGTCGTGCGGGGCGCGAGGCGCCCGGCCGGGCCTGGCGATGCTGGCCCGAGAACGAGCAGGCGACCTTGCCCGCTTATCCGGAGCCGGAGATCCGTACGGCCGACCTGACCCGGCTGGCGCTCGAACTCGCCTGCTGGGGAACCGCTGACGGTTCGGGTCTCGCCTGGTGGGACGCGCCGCCGGCGGGCGGCCTGGCGGCGGGTCTGGAAGTCCTCCGTGCGCTGGGAGCTCTCGACTCCGCCGGCACGATCACCGACCGTGGCCGCCATATGGCCACCCTCGGCCTGCATCCGCGTCTGGCCCGCGCCCTGCTCGACGGTGCCGCCGCCATCGGCCCACGAGCCGCCGCCGAAACGGTCGCCCTGCTCGACGACGACACCCTCGCCGCCGGTACCGATCTCGTCGCTGCCCTGCGCACGCTCCGCAATGATCGCCCTGCCCGCTGGAAGCGCGAATCCGACCGTCTCACCCGTCTGGTCGAGAGCGTGTTGCGCGAAAGCGGTGATCCGTCTACGAAAAATGCTGGAGGGAAGCCTGTTTCGCGCGGCGATGATCCGGCATTGATCGCAGCGCTGGCCTATCCGGAGCGGCTCGCGCGGCGGCGGGCAGTGGGGTCGGCCAGTTATCTCATGGCGGGCGGGACTGCGGTGACCTTGCAGCCCGGGTCGGGCCTCGGGGATGCGGAGTGGCTGGCCGTTGCGGTCGCGGGCCGCGATCCTGGCCGATCGGAGGGTCGAATTCGATTGGCCGCCATCGCTGATGAGGATTTGGCGCGCCGAGCGGCGCCCAGCCTGGTGCGGGTGGCCGATGAGGTGGACTGGGCCGATGGCGCGGTGGTCGCACGCCGCGTGGAGCGGCTCGGCGCGATCGTCCTGTCGGAAAAGCCACTGCGGGAACCGGATTCGGAGCTGTTGACGGCCGCGCTGCGCCGCGGACTGCGCGAGAGCGGTCTCGGCATCCTGCGCTGGACCGAGGATGCGGTATCACTGCGGCAACGCCTGGACTTCCTGCACCGCACCCTGGGCGCGCCCTGGCCCGCGGTCGATGACGAGACGCTGCTGGACGCGGCCGATTCCTGGCTGGGCCCGGAGCTGGCGACCGCGCGCCGCCGCGCCGACCTCGAACGCATCGATGCCGGTCAGGCACTGCGCCGCCTGCTCCCGTGGCCCGCGGCCGCGCGGTTCGACGAACTCGCCCCGGAACGTCTGGAAGTCCCTTCCGGCAGCAGGATTCGCGTCGACTACGACGCCGACCCGCCGGTCCTCGCCGTCAAGGTGCAGGAGATCTTCGGCTGGATCGACCCGCCCCGCCTGGCCGACGGCCGCGTCTCCCTGCTGCTGCACCTGCTCTCACCCGCGCGCCGCCCGGTCGCGGTGACCGCCGATCTGGCCTCCTTCTGGCGCAATGGCTGGCCCCAGGTCCGCGCCGATCTCCGTGGTCGCTATCCCAAACACGCCTGGCCGGAGGACCCCACAACCGTTGTGGCCCACCGTGGTACGGCCCGCAACGCGGGTCGCGGCTAGACCGTCGCTCAGTGGTGCCTGCGGTGCTCGGCCGCGGCGGCGGCCCAGGTGTCGCGAATGATGGTGGCGATATCGGAGCGGCGGGGGATCCAGCCGAGTTCGGCACGGAATCGGGTGGAATCGTTGATGAGCTTGGGGGATTCGGTGACGGCCGGTTTGTGCTCCACCGAGACGCGCAGCCCGGTGACCCGCTCGACGGCGGCGACCACGTCGAGAACGCTGGTGCCGCGGCCGCTTCCGACGTTGTAGCGCGTGCAGGTGCCGACGGCGGGTTCGTAGTCGACGCAGGCGACGAAGGCCGTTGCGGCATCGCGTAGGTGCAGGTAGTCGCGTACCGCGGTGCCATCGCCGTGCACGCCGAGGTCGGTCTGATGGACGGCGGCGTCCAGGGCGCGGGGGATGAGCCGGGTCGGGTCGCGGTCGTCGCCGCCGGCGAGATTCGGCAGGCGCAGCACGATCGCACCCAGCGTTCCGCCCTGGGCCTGTGCGGCGACGGCCAGTTCGGCGGCGAGTTTGCTGCTCGCGTACGGGTGTGGTGGCGCGTCGGGCAGGTCCTCGGTCATGGGCTGTCGTTCCGGTGAGCCGTACACGGAACACGTGGAGGAGAACACCATTCGCGGTACCCCGGCGGCGGCCATGGCGTCGAGGAGGGTGATGGTGCCGCCCGTATTGACGCGGAAGAACCGCATCGGATCGGTGAGCGATTCGCGGACGCGGGTGAGGCCCGCGAGGTGGATGACCATGTCGGCGCCCGTGACGGCCTGCCGTATCGCGTCGGCGTCGGTCAGTTCGGCGACCTGGGTTTCCGTCGCGCCGGGGATCTCGCGGCCCGGCGTATGGGTCATGGCGACCGGTTCGTGGCCGGCCGCCGCGAGTTCGGACACCACGGCCCGTCCGAGGTATCCGCCCGCCCCCGTGACAAGCACCCGCACCTTTGCGTCCTTCCGTCGCAGCAAGCATTCATGCTTGCACGCGGGGAGGGGTTGCGGTTACCCGAACGCCGCGGCGCGCTCGGCGGCCCATGTCGCGAAGCCGAGCGCCGGGCGGCCGAGCAACTCTCGCACGGTGTCCGTGGTCGGTCCGGGGGTGCGCGCGTAGCCGGCGAGCGAGCCGAGCAGTCGCGCCGGGACTTCCTCGGGCAGGCCCTGGGCGAGCATGGCCGCCCGGACCTGCTCGGGCGGGACCTCGGCGAAGGTCAGGGCGCGGCCGAGGGTCTCGCCGAGGATGCGGACCTTGTCGTATTGGGTGAGGGATTCCGGCCCGGTGAGGACGTACCGCTGACCCTTGTGCTCGTCGCCGGTGAGCGCGCGGACGGCGATCTCGGCGATATCGCGCTCGTGGATAGGGGAGGTGGCAGCCGTGCCGTACGCGCCGCGCACCACATCGCCGGCGCGCAGTTGCGGGATCCAGGCTAGGTTGTTGGCGTCGAAGTCCGCGCAGCGCAAGGCGGTCCAGGCCAGGCCGGAGGATTCGGCGGCGGCCTCGAGTCGTGCGAAGCCTTCGATGAAACGGGGCTCGCCGACCGGGTAGGCCACGGTCGCCGCCGAGACCACGACCACGCGCTGTACTCCGTGTGCTGCTGCGGCGGTGAGGATTTCGCTCGCCGAGGTCGTGATCCCGCGTGAGCTGAGCAGTACCGCTTCGGCATCGCGCCAAACGTGGTCCGGGATGCGGGGTGCGGCGGGGTCGCCCTCGACCACCCGTACCCCGGCGGGCAGCTGTGCTGTCGCGGGAGTGCGGGTCGCGGCGGTGACGTCCGCGCCGGCGGCGTGCAGCAGGGAGACGGTGGTGCGTCCGACGAGTCCGGTGGCTCCGATGATTACGAACATGATCGACCTCTCATAAGATATGAGAGTCATATTATTTGTTTCGAGTCGGAGATGATATGAGTTCCGTAGTAAATGAGGGTGATGCCGGTCACCATCGCCGGAAGGTGACGCGCATCAAGGGGGCCCTGCGCGCTGTCCGTAGCCAACTCGCCCTGCTCAACCGGCAGGTGGGCACGCGTCTCGCCCTCAAGGACGTGGATCTGGACTGCCTGGATGTGATCAACAGCGAAGGCCCGATCGGCACCACCACGCTGGCCCGCCGCGCCGGACTCCATCCCGCCACCCTGACCGGGGTACTGGATCGACTGGAACGCGCGGGCTGGATCGTGCGCGAACGCGACGGCGTGGACCGCCGCGCGGTCACCATCCGCTCGCTGCCGAACCGCCTCGGCGAGATGTACGGCTTGTTGTCGGTCATGAACACGGCCGTCGACGAGCTGTGCGCCGGCTACACGCCCGAGGAACTGGATCTGCTGGCCGACTTCCTGGATCGGGTCGGCCGAGCCGGTCGCCAGGCGACCGACTCACTCACCGAGCAGTGACCGCTCAGCCCGCCAGGGCCCGAACGGCCTCCGCGACAGGCGTTTCGCCGCGAACGAGCTCGAGCACCTGCCGCTGCGCGCCGCCGGTGATGAGCAGTTCGGCCAGCACCGCGGCCACATCGGCGCGCGGGATACTCCCGGCCGGAACGTTCGCCGCCAGCCGGACCAGCCCGGCCGCGGGATCATTGCCGAGGCTGCCCGGCCGCAGGATGGTCCAGTCCAGGTCGCGTGCCCGGAGATCGTTCTCCGCCTGCGTCTTCGCATCGATATAGGCGACCCACGATTCGTCCCCGCCGGCCGCCGGTTTGCCCGCGCCCATGGTCGAGATCTGCACGAACCGCCGCACCCCGGCCTTCTCCGCCGCCTCCGCGAGCAGGACCGACCCGTCCCGGTCGACGCTGTACTTCCGCTCGGGCCCGCTGCCGGGCCCCGCGCCCGCCGCGAACACCACCGCGTCGACCCCGTCCAGCACGGGTGTGAGCGCGTCCGCGCCCTCCCGCTCGACGTCCAGCACGACCGGCTGCCCGCCCGCCGCCTCGACATCCCCGGCGTGCGCCGGGTTCCGGATGACGGCCCGCACCGCATCCCCGTGTGCGCTGAGCAGCCGGGTGAGCTGCAAGGCGATCTGCCCGTGTCCTCCGATGATCGCGATCCGCATGCGCCGAGTCTACGGCGGCGCGCGCCGGGGGCGCCGGACATCCGCGCCGGGCCGATGCTGTCGGTGGAGCGGAGTACGGTGCGAGATACCTACGTGGGAACGGAGATTCGACGATGACGAGTGCCGGTGTGCTGCTGGATGCCTTCGGCCGGATCCGGGAGGTCGTGCACGAGGCGGTCGACGGGCTGGGGGAGAAGGAGTTGGGGTTCCGGGTGGATCCGGGGGCCAATTCGATTTCCTGGCTGGTCTGGCATCTGACGCGGGTGCAGGACGATCATGTGGCCGATGTGGCGGGGCTGGAACAGGTGTGGACGGCGGACGGCTGGTACGAGCGGTTCGGGCTGCCGCTGGGCAAGCGGGCCACCGGGTACGGGGACAGCGCCGATGACGTGGCCGTGGTGCAGGCTGCCGCGGAACTGCTGACCGGGTACTACGACGCGGTGCACGAGCAGTCGCTGCGGTATATCGAGACGCTGACCGATGCGGATCTGACGCGGATCGTGGATACCCGCTGGGATCCGCCGGTCACGCTGGGGGTGCGGCTGGTCAGCGTGATCTCCGACGACCTACAGCACGCCGGGCAGGCGGCTTACCTGCGCGGCGTCATTCTGCGCACCCAGCCGTAATCGCGGTGGCCCGAGCCGTTCTCCGCGCCGGCACACTCGGCCCCGGCGGAGTGCGGGATTCGGATCAGGCGTCGAGGTCTGCCGCGACCAGGGCGGCGATCTTGTCCACGGTGGGCTGATCGTCGCTGCTGACGACGACCGCGACGCCCTTGGCCGCGCCCAGGGTCATGATCATGAGTGCGGAGCCGGCATCCACCGGCGCGCCGCCGACCAGGGCGAGGGTGACGGGAACGCCTGCGGCCTTCGCGGTTTCGGCGATGAGGGCCGCGGGGCGGGCGTGCAGGCCGACGGCGGAACCGACTTCGACGGTGGTGCTGGGCATTGTGCTGACTCCTTCTGTGGGACGGTCGATTACACGGTGGCCAGTGCCGCGGGGGTGGCGGCGCCGGCTCTGCGGAGTTGTTTGGCGGCGGTGACGCAGGCCGCGCCGACCACTGTGCCCGCGGCCAGTGCGAGCAGGAATCCGGCCAGGCCGCCGACGGCGAAGAAGACGAAGATGCCGCCGTGCGGTGCGCTCAGCGTGGTGCCGGTGGCCATGACCAGGGCGCCGGTCACCGCGCCGCCCGCCATCATGGACGGGATCACCCGCAGCGGGTCGGCCGCCGCGAACGGGATGGCGCCCTCGGAGATGAAGGAGGCGCCGAGCAGCCATGCGGCCTTGCCGTTCTCGCGTTCGGCGGTGGTGAAGAGCTTGGGCCGCAAGGCCGTCGAGAGCGCCATGGCCAGCGGCGGCACCATACCGGCCGCCATCACCGCGGCCATGATCTTCAGCGACGCGGCATCGTTCACATTGAGCCCCGCGACCGCGAACGAGTAGGCGGCCTTGTTCACCGGCCCGCCCAGATCGAAGCACATCATCAGGCCGAGAATGATGCCGAGCGCGATGGCAGAGGTGCCGGACAGGCTGTTGAGCCAGTGCGTGAGCCCGCTGGTGACCGCCGCCAGCGGCTTCCCCAGCACGATGAACATGACCGCGCCGACCACCAGCGAGGCGAACAGCGGAATCACCACCACCGGCATGAGCCCCCGGGCCCATTGCGGGATGGACAGTTTCGCGATCCACAGCGCCGCGAACCCGGCGATCACGCCGCCCACCAGACCCCCGAGGAAGCCCGCACCGACGAAGACCGCCACCGCACCGGCGGTGAAGCCGGGCGCCAGGCCCGGCCGATCGGCGATCGCGTAGGCGATGTATCCGGCCAGGGCCGGAACCAGGAAACTGAAAGCCAGCGAACCGATCTGGAACAACACCGCGCCCAGATAAGTGCCCAGCCCGCCCGCCGGCAGCTCGGTCAGCGAGTTGTCGAGCACGATGTTCTTGGCATCAGCGGAGATCTGGTACCCGCCCAGCAGGAACCCGAGGGCGATGAGCAGCCCGCCCGCCGCCACGAACGGAATCATGTAACTGACACCGGTCAGCAGGATCTGCCGCAACCGCGTACCCCAGCCGAGGGTCCCGGAATCCACTGCCGCAGCGCCACTCTCGCCCCGCGCCACGCCGGACACCACGGCCGCGTGCGGATCGGCGGCAGCCGCCAGCGCTTCCCGGACCATGACATCGGGTTCATTGATGGCCCGCTTCACCCCGGACTCGATGACCGGTTTCCCGGCGAACCGCTCCCGCCCCTGCACCCCGACATCGGTGGCGAAGATGACCGCGGCGGCGCCGGCGATATCGCTCGCCCCCAAAGGCGTACTCCCACTGGACCCTTGCGTCTCCACCTGAACCCGCACCCCGGCCCGTTCCCCGGCCGCGACAAGCGAATCCGCCGCCATGTAAGTGTGCGCGATCCCGGTCGGGCACGCGGTCACCGCCACAATGCTCCGCTGTTCAGCGGGTTCGACCGTCACGACCGCCTCGGGCTCGGGGTTGATCACAGCGTCGACCAGCGTGACGATCTCGTCCGGCGTCGCGGCCGTGCGCAGGGCAGTGAGGAATTCGGGTCTCACGAGCGCGCGGGCCAGCGACGAGAGCAGCTTCATGTGTTCGGCGCCCGCACCTTCGGGTGCGGCGATCAGGAATACGAGGTCGGCGGGCCCATCGGGCGCACCGAAGTCGACCTCGGGCGCGAGCCGGGCGAAGACCAGTGACGGCGTGGTGATGGCCGCGGCCCGGCAGTGCGGGATGGCGATGCCGCCGGGTAGTCCGGTGGCCGACTGGGATTCGCGGGCCAGGGCGGCGTCCCGCGCGGCGGCGGGGTCGGTGGCGCGGCCGGTATCGGCGAGGCGCTGGGCGAGGGCCGCGATCACTTCCGTGCTGTCGGCGCCGAGGTCGGCGTCGAGGGTGACGAGGTCGGTGAGGATGATCCGGTCGGTCATCGCGGGTCCTTCAGTGGTGGGGCTGGAAATCGAGGGCCGTGACGGTCACGGCGCCCGGGTCGGTGTGGTGCGGACCGGGCAGCCCGGTCCCGGGCAGTGCGGCGGCGGCGCTGCCGTAGGCGACGGCCCGCCGCAAACGGTCTTCCGGTGCGGCGCCGGCCGAGTCGGCGAGCAGGTATCCCGCCAGCGCGGAATCGCCCGCGCCGACGGTGCTGCGCGCGGTGATGGCGGGTGCGGTGGCGTGCCAGGCCCCGTCGGCGGTGACCAGTACCGCCCCCGCCGCGCCGAGCGTGGCCAGCACCGTGCCGACGCCGCGCTCGACCAGGGCCGCACCGGCTCGTGCCGCGGCTGTCGGATCATGCAGTTCCGCCGGGTCGCCTCCGGTGAGTTGCGCCAGCTCCTCGGCATTCGGCTTGAGCAATTGCGGCGCAATGGAATCCAGCTGTGCCGCCACGGCCAGCAGCGGCGCATCGGAGGTATCGACGGCGACCCGCGTCCCGGGCAACCGCCGCAGCAGTTCCACATACCAGTCGACGGGCACCAGCGGCGGCAGCGATCCGGACAGCACCACCCAGTCGGCCGCGGCCGCCGCGAGTTCGATGAGCGTGTCGGCCAGATCATCTCGCTCGGCCTCGGTGAGCGGTGTGCCCGGCTCGTTGATTTTGGTTGTGGTGCCGTCGGATTCGGTGAGGGTCAGATTGGTGCGGGCCGGGCCGCCGCACGGTACGGCGCGATAGTCGAGTCCGGTGGCGGTGAGCGCGCGCAGTAATGGATCGCCCGCGCTGCCCGGCAGGACGGCGACGGTCGCGGCCCCGGCCGCGGCGATCACCCGCGAGACATTGACGCCCTTGCCGCCGGGATACGAGGTGGCCGCCCGCGCTCGCTGTAAGTCGCCGCGCCGCAAGGGTTCCGAGAGCGACACCGTGTGGTCGATGCTCGGGTTGGCGGTGAGCGTGACGATCATGCCGTCACCACTTCGATGCCGTACTCGGACAGTTCGTTTCGCACGGCGGGCAGCAGCTCGTCATCGCTGACCAGCACGTCGATGTCGGCGATGGTCGCGAACCGCACCAGATCCTCGCGCCCGACCTTGCTGGCATCGGCGACCACGACCACCCGATGCGCACTGGCCACCATGGCCCGCTTGACCGCCGCCTCGTCCGGGTCCGGGGTGGAGAGCCCGTGTCCGACGGTGAGCGCATTGGTTCCGATGAACGCGACATCCACCCGCAGATCGCCGAGCGTGCGCAGGGTATCCGCGCCGACCGCGGCCTGGGTGACGCCGCGTACCCGCCCGCCGAGCAGATGCAGCCGCACGCCCGTGTACCCGCTGAGCCGCACCGCGATGGGCATGGAATTGGTGATGGCGACGAGTTCGCGATCCGCGGGCAGTTGCGCGGCGATCCGCGCGGTGGTGGTGCCCGCGTCGAAGAGGACGCTGCCGCCGGTGGGTGGCAGGAAGGCCAGGGCCGCCTTGGCGATCCGGTCCTTTTCCGTCGCGCGGCTGTGCTCGCGTTCGCTGGTGCCGAGTTCGATGGCGGTGAGCGCGGCGGCCGGTACGGCTCCGCCGTGTACGCGCCGGACCAGGCCCATGCGGTCGAGTACGGCGAGGTCGCGGCGCACGGTCTCGGTGGTCACGTCGAACTGTTCGGACACTTCCGCGACCGATACCCGTCCACGGTGCGCGATCAGTGCGGCGATGGCCTGTTGCCGCTCCTCGGCGTACATCCCGAACCTCCAACTCCAATGTTGACTTATGTTGTTTTATGCCCGTATCTGTTGTTTTGTCAACCCGATGGCCAGTAATACCGGTCCGGCGGGCCTGGTTCCGCACGTGCTGTCGGCGCAGCTGCCGCAGCCGCCGCTGGGACAGCCGGAGGTGATCTGTTCGATGGACAGCCGGCCCTTGCGGACCCAGTAGTCGATCATCGCGTCGGCTTCGTCCCGGGAGATGCCGATGCGGCGTGCGATCTCGTCGAGGTTGAGGCTGCCCTGCGAGGCGGTGATCTCGGCGAGGATGCGGCGCAGTGGACTCTCCGGCGCGCTCACCAGAAGATCCTGCCGATCTGGAAGACGGCCACGGCGAGCACCCAGGCGACGCTCAATTGCAGCGCCACACTCCACAGGGTGATCCGCATGCCGACCGTGGTGCGCAGCACCGCGAGGGTCGTCATGCACGGCGTGTAGGCGAGCAGGAACATCATGAAGGCGAGCACCGCCGGGATCGGATGACCGCCCGAGGTGTGTTCGAAGGTGGCGTGCAGGGCCTCCGAGAGCGAGGGCGAGGCCGCGCCGCCGCCGGGGTCATCCATGCTGTAGGACTGCGAAATGGTCGCTACCACAGCCTCTTTCGCCACGAATCCGCTGATGAGGGCCGCACCCGCATGCCAGTCGTCGAATCCCGCGGGCGCGAAGATCGGGGCGACCGCCGAGGAGACCGCGCCGAGCGCGCTGTTGCCCGGCTCCACGTGCCCGAAGGTCCCGCCGCCCAAGGGAATCGAGGACAGCAGCCACACGGCGGTGACGGTGGCGACGATGATGCCGCTCGCGGTGGTCAGGAAGCCGCGCATCTTCTGCCAGGTGTGCATGCCCAGCACCCGCAGGCTGGGCCGGCGGTACGGCGGCAGGTCCAGCACCAGGGGTTCGGTGGCCATGTCCCGGAACACGCTGCGGCGCAGCAGGAATCCCAGCCCCATGACCAGCAGGATCGAGGACAGGTACATGGCGAACACGACGGTGCCGGCGCTGCTGCCGAAGAACACCCCGGCCAGCAGCACGTACACCACGAGGCGCGCATTGCAACTGGTGAACGGAATGAGCAGGGCGGTGAGTACGCGGTGCCGGGGGTTGGACAGGATGCGGGTGCCGGAGATGGCGGGGACATTGCAGCCGAAGCCCACGATGAGCGGCAGGACCGCGCGCCCGGGCAATCCCATGGCGCGCATGAGCCGATCGGCCACGAAGGCGGCGCGGGCCATGTAGCCCGAATCCTCCAGCAGCGCCAGCAGTACGAACATGATGAGCATGAGCGGCACGAAGCTCAGCACCTGGCCGACGCCGTTGATCAGCCCGTCGTGCACGAACCCGACCAGTGGTTCGGGTGTGCCGATATCGTTCAGGAAGTTCGCCGCCCCGTCGGCGACCGGTCCGGTGATGAAGCCGCCCAGCGCATCCTGCAGCGGTTTGGCCACCGTGGTGGTCAGCTGGAACACCAGCCACATGACCGCGAGGAAGATCGGCACCCCGAGCCACCGGTGCGTCACCACCCGATCGACCCTGTCGCTCAGCGTGATTCGCGCCGCGCCGCCCTCGACCGCCGCCTCGAGCATCACATGCGCCCACGCGTACCGACGCTCCGCGATGAGCAGCTCGGCGTCCTCATCGTCGGCATCCGGGGCATCGGCCGCGTCGTCATCCGTGCGGGAGATGCCCTGCCGCAAGGCATTCCGTGCGACGGTCGTCAGTTCGTCCGGTATCCCGGGCGGCGCTTCGCCTGCCAGGAGTGCGGTGGCGAGCCAGCGGGCTGGGTAGCGGTCCGGTAACTGTGGCGTGAGGGCGGCTACGGCCGCGTCGATATCCGCGCCCAGGCAGGGCGGTTCCGAGGCCGGGCGATCGGTGAGTGCGGAGTCCACCGCCCGAGCCAGCGCGGGCATTCCCGCACCGCCGCGCGCGACCACCGGCACCACGGGTACTCCCAGGGCCGCGGCCAGCCGGTCGGCGTCGACGTCGGTGCCGCGCCCGGCCGCGACATCGGTCATGGTCATGGCGACCACGATCGGCAGACCGGTTTCCAGTACCTGTGACAGCAGGTAGAGGCTGCGCGCGAGATTCGCCGCATCGACCACGGCGACCACCACGTCCGGTCGGTCCGCAGGGTCGGCGGTGAGCAGGGCGTCGCGGGTGACGGCCTCGTCGGGTGCGGCGGGCAGCAGGCTCTGGGTGCCGGGCAGGTCGAGAACCCGCACGGTCCGCCCGGGCCCGAGCCGCCAGGGGCCGTCGGAGACCTCGACGGTGGTCCCGGGCCAATTGCCGACCCGCTGTCGCGCACCGGTCGCGGCATTGAACAGCGTGGATTTGCCGACGTTCGGATTGCCGACCAGCACCACGGTGCCGATCGTGTGCAGCAGCGCGGCGCCGGAGTTGAGCGTGCCGGAACCCGAAGTGCCGCAGCAGGCTTCACTCATGCGCGGACTCCGCGGCGACGGTGATGGCGCGGGCGGTGGCGGCGTCGAGGGCGATGCGGGCCTCGCCGAGTCGCACGATGCGCCCGCCGAAGGCGCCGATGGCGGCGACGGTGATCGGCGCGCCCGGAATCAGTCCCATCTCGAGCAGTCGCCGCCGCTGCCGCCCCAGGAGTCCTATCCGTTCGACCCGAAAGTTCTCTCCTGGTTTGCCATCCAGCACTGAGCGCATGTGAGGGGACGCTAAGCCTCGATTTTAAGAGAATGCTGAGAAGTTGCTATTCGGTTAAAACACGTCCGGATCGGGACATTTGTCAGTTGTCCTGACCCTTTCCGCCTGCTTCACTCGCCTGCACCCGCCCCAGATCGATGGCCTCCACCAGCCGATCGTGATCCGCCGCCGTCTGTGCCGCGTAGGCGAGTGCGAATTCGCCCATGGCCTTGTCGAATACGTCGCCGCCCCCCAGATAGGCGGCAATGGCGACCCGATCACCCGACCGTGCGTGCCCGCGCGCCAGCGTGCTCCCGCACAGCGCCGCATACTGCTGCAGCTGCGCCGCCGACATGTCCTCGATGCTCAAGGAGCCCTTCATGTCTCGCAGCTGCCGCCAGTAGTAGAAGAGTCCGTCCGGCCCGGTCGCCCAGCCCAGGAAGATATCGCCCGCGGCCTGTGTCAGCCGCTGCCCGTGCACCACCCGATGACCCTGATGCTTGAACACGCTGGACCGGAGATGTTGCGCCAGTACCGAATTCTCGGCCTGCTTGACCTGGAGGAACAGTGGATCGCCGGTGGTGCGCCCGGACAGCAGCGCGATGAAGCACCGCGTCCCCACGCTGCCCACGCCCACGACCTTCATGGCCAGATCGCGCAGCTGGTACCGATCCAGCAGTACCCGCCGCTCCTCGGGCAGCGTGGCCCGGTAGTCGGAGAGCACCGAATCCAGCGCGAACTGCTCCCAGTCCGGTACCGGAAGCACCAGCGGCGGATCCGGTTTGATGCGCGGCGCGCCATCGGGCCCGGGTTCGGTCAGCTTGTCCAGGGCCTGCATGCTGGTGCGGTTCCGGGCCTTGGTGATGACCTTGGTTGCCAGCTTCCGGTCCTCCGGCCGCAGCAACTGCTCGACCTGCGAGGCATCGACCATCTCGTACCAGACCTCGGTCTCGCCGAGTTCGGCCAGCCGCGTCATGGACTCGCGATAGGCGGTCGCCGCGGCCACCGCCGCGGCCTGCGCCTCGTCGTCGGTGAACCCATTGGCCTGCGCCGCCACCGCGACACTGGCCGCGAGCCGCTTCACATCCCATTCGAACGGCCCGGGCAGGGTCTCGTCGAAGTCGTTCACGTCGAAGACCAGCGCCCGCTCGGGCGAGGCGAACAGCCCGAAGTTCGACAGATGCGCATCCCCGCACAACTGCACGGTCAGCCCGGTATTCGCCCCGCTCGCAAGGTCCGCCGCCAGGATCGCCGGCGCCCCGCGGAAGAACGGGAACCGTCCCGCGGCCATGCGCGCGTACCGGATGTGGACCAGCTCCGGCACCCGTGTGCTCGCCTGCTGTTCCAGGATCGAGATGGGATCGCCCCGATCCGCCCCGGGCGCCCACTGTCCCAGCGCGGACCGGGGCACGAGTTTCCGTGCCGCCCGCCCCATGTCGGCCGATGATTCATCGACCGGCCCGGCCACAGTTTCCGCATCCGAAGTCGACATGCTGCGGGACTCTAGTTGCTGAACTGCTCGATCCCGGTTTCTTCGCCGCGGCCTGTCGGTGCCGGCTTGTAAGTTCGGTTTGTGACCGATAGCGAGACCTTCGCCCCATTGGTGTTCTTCGAATACGACCACAAGCCCGGACACTTCTGTCTGCTGCTCTCGGACAACCACATGCTCGCGACCGAGCCCGTCTTCGCCGAATTCGGTTATGACGGTAATGGTTACGGATGGGCGGGCGTGGCCCGGGCAGCGGTGAGCACGGAAGGTCCCGGGACCGCCGAGGCGGTGAAGTTCGATCCCGAGGCCGGAACGTTCGTCGCCTACGGGGAGGACGCGGAAGCGCTACGGCGGCTCGGGATCGTCTTGCAGGAGGCGATTCAGGATCCGACGGTGCTGCGCAGGCTCATCGCCGCCGGTGATCCCGAATGGTTCGACTGACCGAACCAGCGCGTCAGGGCCGCGTGCAGGCCGCTCCCGGTGGTTTCGGTGAAATCGTCTGCGGCCCAGGCGATATAGCCGTCGGGCCGGATCAGCAGGGCGGCCGCCGGGGGAGTGGAGGAGGTCGCCGTGACCAGGCGGACCCGATCCGACCAGCCCGCGGCGATCTCGGCGATCTCCGGGTTCATGCCGTAGTCGAGGAGCAGCGGGCGCGCCTCGTGCATGAGCTCGGTGATACGCACTGTGCGGCCGTCGATTCCGGCGGACAGCTCCGGCATCAGGTGACCCGACAGGGGATGGCTGTCGCCGATGTCGTAGCGGGTGTCCGAGCCGGCCATCAGGTTGGCGATGTGGGACTGGACGGCCGGGAGCTCGAGGAGTTCGCCGAAAAGCGCTCGCAGCGCGGTGATTTCCGGACCCGGGCCGACCAGTGCCGACTGACTGAGTGAATGCATGACGACCCGCTCGGCCAGAGCGTGCCGTTCGGATTCGTAGGTGTCGAGCAGTCCTTCGGGCGCCCAGCCGTTCAGGGTCGCGGCGAGTTTCCAGCCGAGGTTGACCGCGTCCTGCAGGCCTAGATTGAGTCCGGGTCCGCCCATGGCGGAGTGCACGTGTGCGGCATCGCCGAGCAGCAGCACATTGCCCGAGCGATAGTGCTCTGCCACCCGGGTGTTCTGGCCGACGGTGCGGCGCAGGGTGAACGGGCCCGAGCCGACGGGCGGTTCCATCGGAAGCGGGATGCCGAGCACCCGCTCGACGGCCGCGCGCAGTTCGTCGAAGGTCATCGGAGCGTCCTCGTCGATGGCGTCGCCGCCGTCGTGCTCGCCGGCGCCGATCAGGGGCGGTTGCCCGGGATGGATTGCGGCATAGACGAACAGGCCGTTCTCGAGCCGGGTATGCCCCAGGGGGAACCGTCCGGCTCCGGGGATATCGATGCCGCCTTCGGGAGTGCGCAGGTGGTCGGGGATCTCGGCGTGTCCGACCCGGACGATGTGCGCGGTACTGGTGTAGCCGGGGAAGTCGATCCCGGTTTGCTTGCGGACCACGCTCTTTCCGCCGTCCGCGCCGACCAGGTAGCGGGCATCCAGAGCGTACGGCCCGTCGGGTCCTGTCACTTCGATGGTCACGCCGTCGGGAGTGTGCCGGAAATCGGTGAGGGCATTGCCCCATCGGATCTCGACTCCGAGATCCGTCGCGTGCCGCACCATGCGCCGCACCAGATCGGGTTGCGGAATGGGCAGCATGCGAATCGGATTCGGGTGCACAGCGGTGAGTTTCAGCGGCAGTGCGCCGAAGATGTACAGGGGTATGGGTTCCGGCGCGCCGGTGTTCCCGGTGAGTTCGGTGTAGAGACCGCGCATGTCGAGCAGCCGGACCACCTCGCCGAGGAGGCCGTTGGCCTTGGGCCGGCGGCTCGGTTCCGGGAGAGCCTCCAGCACCACCGGCCGGATTCCGGCCAGTCGCAGTTCGCAGGCGAGCATGAGCCCATTGGGGCCGGCGCCGGAAATGACTACGTCATGGATGTTTTCGGGCATGGCGGATACACCTCTCGGGAGCGAGGGTCATTCGGTGACGGCAGTAGCTTCGGTGCTATGCCGAGGGGTCGGGCAGCCCGGCTGCCAGGGCGTTCAGGGCTGCGCGGAGCAGGGAGACGACCGTGGTGGCCGGCTCCGTCCGGACATAGGTGTCGACGGCGGCCTGGAAGGCGGAGACGACCGCTCCCGCCACCAGCCGTGGATACAGGTCGTGTTCGGGGTCGGTGCCGGTGCGTTCGGCGATGGCGGCGATCATCTCGTCGATGACGCCGCGCAGGAGCAGGATTGGAATGTCCTGTGAGGCAAGGAGTTTACGTACCTCGGCGAGCTGTCCCGGGGTCGGCAACGATCTGTCCGCACCCTCGTCTTCGAGGGGCTGGAGAACGGCTGCGGTGAGTGCCGTCCAGAGTGGTTCACCGGCCGGTCGTTCGCGCAGTAGCCGGCTGCTGGTGCGGAAGCGCTCCAGTTGCCGGTAGGCGAGGGCCTCGTACTTGCTGGAGAAGTAGTTGTTGAAGGTGCGGACCGAGACGCCGGCGCGGGCCGCGATGTCCTCGCGGACCACGTTTTCCAGCCCGCGTTCGAACATCAGGTCCAGTGCCGCGTCGCTGAGGGCGCGACGGGTGTCGAGCTTCTTGCGTTCGCGGAGGCTGAGCGACTGTTCGTCCGGCATGACTCGAGTATGCGTAGAACGTGCCCGGCGGGCAAGGTTTCTCGGTGGGAAAAATTGCCCGACGGGAAAGTTATTCGGAAAACAGCTGTTCGAGCACCCAGTGAGCGGCATCAGGTTGCATCGGCAGCGTGGCATGACCCGCTACCCCAGCCCCCGGATACCTGTCCTCGAAGAACTCGTTCACCACGCCCGGCTCCTCGATGAACGACGCCGTCCCGGGCGGTGTGAGCACCTGATCGCCCCGGGCCGCGAGCACCGCGTACCGCACGCCGGGCCGCGTGACCCCGCCCGCGAGCACCTCGCGCGTCACCTCCGATCCGGCCAGGCAGTCCAGCGCGCCCCGCAGCCCCGCGAAAACCGTGTCGCGCAATGGGTTCGCCACCTCCTGGATGAGCTCCGCCGGACCGCCGGGCACGCCGGGGATGTCCAGCCCCGCGACCAGCGTCGCCCCGGTGGTACCGCGGGTGACCGGTGCGAGCTGCACCATGCGCCGCACATGCGAATCCCCGTGCAGGAGTTTGACGTAATAGTCGGCCACCAGCGCGCCCGAGGAATGCGCGACGATATCGACCCGGTCCGCTCCGGTGGTGGCCAGCACCTTGTCGACGAATTCCTCGACCTGCCGCGCCGACTCCGGGACGGGCGCCGCGGCATGCACCGGCCCGATGATCCCGTATCCGAAGATGAGCGGGCACCCGCCCGCCGCGCGAATACCCGTGGTGATCCCGGCCAGCTGTTTGTCCAGCGTCGCACCGATATCCCCGACCCCGCCGAAACCGCCCAGCAGCACAACCGGATTCGGCCGGTCGGGCCCCGTCGCGCAGTCGATCGCGGGTTCGAGGGTGCCCGCCGCCGATACGGGTGCGGCCGCCGCCGGGGCGGCGCAGAGCGGGAGCAGGACCGCGGCCAGCAGGGCGCAGGCGTGAATACGCAACTCGCGCAAGGACTGTCTCCTTCATCGGGTCGATCGAACGCCTCGGACGGCTGCTCCGGGGCGTCGGACAGTTCTTCGGGGACGCGCGGGGTTCGGATGCCCGACCGGGCAGTTCTGTCCGTTTTTGCCCATGCCGTGGTGTCGGTGGCGTGGCTTATCCTCCGAAGCGTCGGAAGGAATGCTGGGATGAATTACCCGGAACGATCGGGGGTGGGCTGTGAGTAAGCGTGGCTGGCTGTTGTTCCTGGCCATGGGCGTCATCTGGGGTATCCCGTACGCCATGATCCGGGTCGCGGTCCGGGATTTCGATCCGGTGGTGGTGGCCTTCGGCCGTACCTTCCTCGGGGCGCTGGTGCTGTTGCCGATCGCCTTGTACACCAAGGGCCTGCTGCCCGCGCTGCGCCGCTGGCGGTGGGTGCTGCTCTACACCCTCGTCGAGGTCACGGGTCCGTGGCTGCTCATCGGGCATGCGGAGACCAAGCTGACGAGTTCCACCGTCGGCCTGCTCATCGCGGCGGTGCCGCTGGTCACCATCCTCATCGTCACCCGGCTGGGGCACGAGCGCCTGGATCGGCGCCGGGTCATCGGCCTGCTGGTGGGTTTCGGCGGGGTGGCGGCACTGGTCGGCCTGGACATCGACATGTCGGATCTGGGCGCCCTGGCGGCCATCGGCGTCAGTGTGCTCGGGTACGCCGTGGGCGCGATCCTGATCGGCCGCAAGCTGGGTGACCTACCGCCCATCGGGGTGGCGGCCGCCTCGCTCATCTTCGCGGCCGTCATCTACGCGCCGTTCACGCTGTGGCGCATGCCGGCTCACTATCCGGCCGCGCCGACCTGGTCGGTGGTGGGTCTCGGCCTGGTGTGCACGGCGCTGGCGTTCGTGGTGTTCTTCGCGCTCATCGCCGAGGTCGGGCCGTCCCGCGCCACCGTGTTCACCTACATCAATCCCGCTGTGGCGCTGCTGATCGGCGTCACACTGCTGCGCGAGCCGTTGAGCGCGGGCATGGCGATCGGCTTCCCGCTGGTCATTCTGGGCTCGATCCTGGGCACCGTGCGGGCAAAGCCGGAGGTGAAGGAGCCCGCCCCGGCCTGAGCCGGATCAAGACTTCGCGGCGGGAGTCTTCTTGTCCTTCTTGCGGGTTCCCGCGCGTTCGATGCGCGGGTCCTCGGCCACCCGGTACCGCTTCACGTACTCGCCGAGGAAGGCCTGCACGGTGGCGGTGGCGGGGATGGCCAGCAGCGCGCCCACCGCGCCGAGCAGCGCACCGCCCACGATGACGGAAAGCAGTGCCACCGCGGGGTTCACGTCGACGGTGCGGGCGGTGATGCGCGGTTGCAGGACGTAGTCCTGGATCCATTGGTAGAGCACCACGAAGATGATGATCCAGACCGCGTCGAGGGGCCGGACGGTGAGCGCCACCAGGATCGGCAGGATCCCGGCGATATAGGTTCCGATCGTCGGCACGAAGCTCGCAACGACGCCGAACCAGACGCCCAGCGCGAGTGCGTTCGGAATGCCCAGCAGCGCAAGGAAAGCCCAGTGCGCGACGGAGGAGATGACCGCCAGCAGCGCCCGTGAGTACAGGTAGCCGCCGGTCTTCTCGATGGCCAGGTCCCAGGCGTGCAGCACCGCGCCCTGTTTGGCGGGCGGCAGCACCGAGCACAGGGCGCGCCGCAGTTTCGGCCCGTCGGCGGTCATGTACACGCTGAACAGCGCGATGGTGACGAACTTGGCGAGCCCGCCGAGCACGGTGCTGGACAGTCCCCACACATTGCCGGCGGCCTTCCCGGCGTACGAGTTGATGATGTCGGAATCCTTGAACAGCCTGTCGCGCAGCTGATCCAGGGTGAGGTCCTTGTGGAAGGTGTGGTTGATCCAGTTGATGAGCTCGTCCAGCAGCCGGGGGAGTTCGCCGACCACATTGGACACGGTCTCCACGAGCAGTACGCCGAGGGTCGCGATGAACCCTGCCGTGCAGGCGAACACGAGTACGAAGACGAAGGTGACGGCGAGTCCGCGGTTCAGTCCCCTTGCGGCCAATGCGTCGACGGCCGGCTCCATGGCGAGGGAGACGAAGAAGGCGACGGTCATCATGACGGCGATGCCGATCAGGCGCGATGCGGCCCAATTGGCCAGCTCGAACACGCCGACCAGGGCGAGTGCCAGCACCATGGCGCGCGGCAGCCACGCGGGCATGTGATTACCCGGCGTGCTGGTCCCGCTATCGGATGGCGCGGTATCGGCGGTGGTCGCGCCGCTCTTGTCCGGCTGCTGCCCGGGCTGCTCGGCAGGGGATTCGGAGTCTGCCACCGCCCCAGTGTGGGTTACCGCGAAGTGTTTGCCGGGGCGACGCACCGGGCGCTACACCGCAATTATCGTGCCGGTTGGTTTGTATTTACCGAAAATAACCGAGAGGCTTTCGGGCCGAATGGTTTTGCCACGATATTGTGCAGGTATGCGGGCGGGCGGCCAAGATATGCGAGTGCGGACGAAATTCTCCATCGAGCTCATGGCGTTGACCGATGAGTTGGCGCATATGGCGCGCCTGACGCAGGAGGCGGCCGAGCGCGGAGCGGCGGCGCTGACAGGCGCCGATCTCACTGCTGCCTACGAGGTGTTCGCGCTCGAGGAGCAGGTTCAGGTCGAGCACGCCAAGTGCGAGGACCGCTCGGTCATTCTGCTCGCCCTGGAAGCGCCGGTGGCCCGGGACCTACGGCACGTGGTCACCGCCATGCAGATTGCCGACGATCTGCTCGCGGTGAGCGGCGCGCTCAGCCGCGTCGCCGATGTGGTGGTACGCCGGTACCCGAATCCGGTTGCGCCGCAGCACGTCATCGCGCTGCTGTCGGAGATCGCGGAAGCCGTGATACATCTGGTCGACCATTCGGTGAGAGTCATTGCGGCACAGAATCCGCCGCGCGACCGGGTGCTGATCCCGCGCGACGAGAATCTGGACCGGCTGCGGGTGCAATTGCTGGAGATCGCGGCCGACGACGGCTGGGATCACGGGCCCGCCATGGCCATCGATATCGCACTGCTCGCGCATCACTACGAACGCTGTGCCGATCATTGCGTGCGGATCGGCCGGCTCATTCGCTTCTTCCACACCGGTATTCCGCTCTACGCACAAGTGGAGGCGTAACCACCACCTGCTGCAGGGGTCCCCGATAGGCGGGGGTAAGCTGCCCGAATTGCTTCATGGCGAGGTCTTTTCGAGTAGCACCGCACCTACGGACAGCCGAATTCCGACAAGGGCCCCAAACATGACGAATACCACCACTCGCGCGCCGATCGCTCAACCGGTGCGGGTACCACCCGCGCCGGCGCCCGCGACGGAAACGACACTGTCGCACCGGCAGATCATGACGGTGCTGTCCGGTCTACTGCTCGGCGTATTCCTGGCCGCACTGGATCAGAACATCGTGAGCGTGGCGATCGTGCGAATCGCCAACAGCCTGCACGGCTTCGACAAACAGGCCTGGGCCACCACGGCGTATCTGATCACCGCCACCATCAGCACGCCGCTGTACGGCAAGCTCGCCGATATCTACGGCCGAAAACCCTTTTATCTCATTGCCATCGGCATCTTCGTGATCGGCTCGGTGGCCTGCACCTTCGCCACCTCTATGTATCAGCTCGCGGGATTCCGTGCCTTCCAGGGCATCGGCGCGGGCGGGCTCATGTCGCTGGCCTTCACCATCATCGGCGATATCGTGCCGCCCCGTGAAAGAGTCAGATACCAGGGCTATTTCATGATGGTGTTCGGCATTGCCACGGTGCTCGGGCCGGTGCTGGGCGGCTTCTTCTCCAATGCCGACCACATCTTCCACCTGGCGGGCTGGCGCTGGGTATTCCTGGTGAACGTGCCCATCGGCGTGCTCGCGCTGATCGTGGTGGCGCGAGTCCTGAACGTGCCCTTCGAAAGACAACCGCACCGCACCGATTGGCCCGGCGCGCTCGCGCTCACCATTGCCACCGTGCCCCTGCTCGTCATTGCCCAGCAGGGCCGGGAATGGGGCTGGCAGTCGCATCGCGCCCTGCTCTGTTACGGCATTGCCGCGGCTGGAATGGTGCTGTTCCTCATTGTCGAGTTCCTCATGAAGGACTCCGCGCTGATTCCGCTGCGGCTGTTCCGGAGTGGCACCTTCAGCATCTCGATTCTGGGCGGCTTCATCGTCGGCGTCGCCATGTTCGGCGCAATCGTGCTGGTGCCGCTGTACTTCCAGGTGATCCGCGGGTATTCACCCACCAAGGCCGGGCTTTTCATGCTGCCGCTGGTGCTGGGCATCATGGTCGGCGCGCAACTGGCGGGCTGGATCACCAAGTCCACCGGGCGGTACAAGATATTCCCGGTGCTGGGCTCGGCCATCATCGCCGCGGGCGCCCTGCTGTTCGCGCTGGTGCACTTGGAGACTCCGCTGTGGCAGCCGCTGTTGTACTGCGGCGTCATCGGTTTCGGGCTCGGCGGCTGCATGCAGACGCTGATCATCGCGGCGCAGAACGCCGGACCGCGCGCCGATATGGGCGTGTCCACCGCGGCGGCGACCTTCTTCCGGCAGATGGGCGGCACGCTCGGCGTCGCGGTCTTCCTGACCATTCTGTTCAACCTGCTGCCGCACAAGATCCTCGACGCGTTCGGCGGGCACCTCCCGCCGGGTCTCTCGCCCGCGCAGCTGGGCCTGATCCAGAGCAATACCAGCGTGATCTCCTCGCTCCCCGAGCAGCTGCGCGAACCCATCCTGACCGGTTTCACCCATTCCATGAGCATCGTGTTCGCGGTGGCCGCGGCGGTGTCGGTGCTGGCCGCCGTGGTGCTCATGTTCATGAAAGAGATTCCGCTGCAGGACGGTCCGCCGCCCGTCGCCGAAGAGGTGTTCGAGGAGGCCGAACCGGAGCCGGAGTACGAGCCGGAACCTGTCGAGGAGGCCGAGGAGCTGCGGATCATCGAGCCGCCGGGATTGTTCGTGTCCGGTCTCATTCACCGTGAGGACGGCCAGTCGGTGCCCGATGCGGTGCTGACCCTCATCGATCAACGCGGACGCCAGGTTTCGCGCGCGATCGCCGAACCCGATGGCGGCTACATCATCGGAGTGCCGCGCGCGGGCGGGTACGTGCTCATCGTGTCGGCGCACGGCTATCAGCCCGCAGCCGTCAGCCTCGCGGTCGGCCGCCGCCCGCAGGAGCTGGATGTCGCGCTGTCCGGTTCCGGTGAGGTCTCGGGCGTGGTGCGTTCGGCGGGACGCGGTGCGCCGCTGGCGGATGCGACGGTCACCCTGACCGATGCCTACGGCGATGTGGTCGGGTCGGCGGTCACCACGGCCGACGGCGCGTTCTCCTGCCGCGGCGTGCTCGCGGGCACCTACACCCTGGTCGCGACCGCCGCGCACATGCGGCCGAGCGCCGTCACCCTCACCGTGCCGGACAGCGGAATGCTGCGCCACGACATCGAATTGAGCCAGCGCGCGGTGCTGGCCGGGGTGGCCTGCAACGAGGACGGGCTCGCCATCCCGGACGCCCAGATCACGGTGCTGGACGAGGGCGGCGATCTGGTCGCCACCACCCGCACCGATCATGCGGGCCGCTACAGCGTGCCCGATCTGGTCGAGGGCAGGTACACGATCATGGCGCGCGGTTATCCGCCGGTCTTCAGCCGGGTGTCGGTGGCCGACGGCGAGGTCGCGCACGATGTGCTGCTCGGTTACGAGCGGGCCGAATCGATCCAGGGCCTGGCGTCGGCCGAGCAAAGTTAACGGTCGGTAGCTATTTCCCGGTTCGGCGCGCGAATTCACCTAGTACCTGTTAGGTTTTCGGCGCTGAACACGGCCCGGCGCGGAATGCCGGGCCGATCCCGGGGAGACCACGCATGAAGATCGCACGCGCACTCTTGACCGCCGCCGCCCTGGTCGCGGCCGTACCCGCCGGAGCCGCTCAGGCCGATGCGGCCGACACCCCGCCCACGGTGAACGAGTATGTCGCCCTCGGCGATTCGTGGGCCGCCGACGCCACCCTCAGCCAGATCACCACGGCCTCCACCCCGTTCGGCTGCGTGCAGAGCACCCACGACTACGCCAAGCAGATCGCGAAGGCCCTGGCCGTCCCGGTCTTCCGCGACGCCACCTGCGGCGGCGCCACCACCGTGAACATGCTGAACCCGCAGTCCAGCCCGGTCGGCGTGAATCCGCCGCAGTTCGACCGGCTCACCGAGACCACCGATCTGGTCACCCTCGGAATCGGCGGCAACGACGCCGATCTCGCCGCTACCGTCACCGACTGCCTCACCGTCGACCCGGCCGTCAGCCCCTGCCTGGAGAAGAACGTCGTCAACGGCGTCGACCTCATGTCGCAGAAGATCGCCGCCGCCGCACCCAGGGTCGCCGCCACCATCGCCGGCATTCGCGAACGCGCGCCGCGCGCCCGCATCCTGCTGCTCGACTACTTCGAGGGCATCGGCACCGACGGCGGCTGCTTCCCGCAGATCCCCATCTCCGACGCCGACGCGATCTGGCTCGGGCAGAAGCTCCTCGAGATCGACCACATGCTCACCCGCGTCGCCGCCCGCGCCGGCATCCAGCTGGTCGACACCTACGACGGCAGCGCCGGCCACGACGCCTGCAAACCGGTCGGCACCCGCTGGGTGGAGGGCCTGGTCCCGTACTCCGGCGACCCGGTCGGCCTCGCCGTCCCCTTCCACCCGAACCAGC
Organism: Nocardia sp. NPDC020380; assembly: GCF_044386975.1. Taxonomy (NCBI): domain Bacteria; kingdom Bacillati; phylum Actinomycetota; class Actinomycetes; order Mycobacteriales; family Nocardiaceae; genus Nocardia; species Nocardia sp. NPDC020380. The sequence continues at coordinate 91,202 of NZ_JBIRVQ010000008.1, forward strand.
TCGGCGCCGACTACCAGGCCCGCCGCCTGCTCGAGGCCATCAACTCGCCGCGATAGCGCGGAGCGCGGAAATTCGGTGCAGTAGCGCGCGGCCGGAAATTCGGTTGCGTCCCCGGCGGTAGGGAATCCATGCTGCCGGGGACCGTGCCGATGCCGAACAGGAGTTGCGATGCGCCGATTCGTCGAAACACCCCAGCCCTCCCACCGGACTGTGACTTTCGAGGACTTCGGCATCCATGCACCCTCCCCGCACCCTCAATATCGGGATTCTCGCCCATGTCGACGCAGGTAAGACCAGCCTGACCGAGCGACTGCTGTTCGATACCGGCGTGATTCGCACGCTCGGCAGCGTCGACGCCGGCACCACCCGCACCGACACCTCGGCCATCGAACGACGGCGCGGCATCACCGTGCGCTCGGCCGTGGTGTCGTTCACGCATCGTGGCCGGCAGGTCAATGTCATCGATACGCCCGGCCACGCCGATTTCGTGGCCGAGGTCGAACGCGCGCTCGGCGTGCTCGATGCCGCCGTGCTGGTGGTATCGGCCGTCGAAGGCGTGCAACCACACACCCGGCTGCTGTCGCGCACCCTGCGCGCGCTGCGGGTGCCGACCCTGATCTTCGTCAACAAGATCGATCGGCGGGGTGCGCGCACCGAGGAGCTGCTCGCCGGTATCCGGCGCCGGCTCACCCCGCACGTGCTCGCCATGACCGACGTGCACGGGATCGGAACGGCTGCGGCGCAGGCTGTTCCGCGGACCGTGCGCACCCCGGGCTTCGGCGACGCGATCGCCGAACGGCTCGCCGAAATCGACGACCGGGTGCTGAGCCGGGTGGTGGACGGACCTCCGCTCACCGATGACGAACTCACGCGCATGCCGGCCGAGCAGACCGCGAACGCGCAGCTGTGGCCGGTCTACTTCGGATCGGCTCGTTCCGGAGAGGGAATTGCCGCACTGCTGGACGGCATCACCGAACTGCGGCCCCCGGATCCGGACGGCGCCGATCCGGAATCGCCGCACGGCACCGTATTCGCGCTCGAACGCTCGGCGTCCGGGACGAAAACGGCTTATCTGCGGCTGTTTTCGGGGAGTCTGGCCGTGCGCGGGCAAGTGGCGCTGGAGCGTCGCGGGCATGACGGGACATTGAACCGCTACCGAGGGCGGATCACTTCGCTGCGCGTCATCGGCAGCCCCGAGGCCAAGGAGTTGACCGCCGGCAATATCGGCACGATCACCGGGCCCGCGGACATCCGGGTCGGCGATCGTCTCGCCGGCACCGATTCCACTGCACCCGAACATTTTTCGCCACCCATCCTGCGCACCGAGGTCCGGGCCCGCACCGGGCCCGCCGCCGATCTGCACCGAGCGCTGCAACTGCTGACCGAGCAGGACCCGCTCCTGCACGTGCGCACCGAACCGGACGGCGCCACCTCGATCCTGCTCTACGGCGAGGTACAGAAGCAGATCATCGCCGCCACCCTCGGCGAGGAGTTCGGCATCGACGCCGAATTCCGGGACAGTGAACCGATCTGCCTCGAACGCGTCAGCGGAACCGGCACTGCCGTAGAGGAAATGGGCTCCGGGCCCCGAGTCCGAACGGTTTCTGGGCCACCATCGGCCTGCGCGTCGAACCGCTGCCCGCCGGTTCTGGCGTGCGCTTCCGCTACGAGACCGAGCTCGGCGCTCTGCCGCGCGCCTTCCACGACGCCATCGAGCAGTCGGTCCGCGCCCGGCTCCGGCACGGACCGCGCGGCTGGGAGATCACCGACTGTGTCGTCACTCTCACCCATAGCGGTTTCGTCGGACCGCTCAGCACGGCGGCGGACTTCCGCACGCTCACCCCGCTGGTGCTCGACCGCGCCCTGCGCGCGGCCGGAACCCTGCTGCTCGAACCCTGCCACGAATTCGAAATCTCCACGCCCACAGCGGCACTCGCTGAGGTCACCGTCGCCCTGGCCGCGCTCGGCGCCGATATCCGGAACACCACCACGGACTCCGCCGTCTGCCTGATTCTCGGCACCATTCCCGTACGGCACGTCCACGCCGCCCAGCAGCAGCTGACGAACCTCACCCATGGCGAGGGTGGCTGGCAGTCCGAACTCTCCGGCTACCGCCCGATCGGCGCCCGGGTGCCATGATGTCGCTTGTGATCTGGCCTATCTCCATACCCGCGGCCCGTCTCGAGGACGGCGAGGTGTCCCTGCGCGAGTACAGCCCCGCCGATGCGCAGGGACTGTTCGAGGCGATCCACGACGAGCGCGTGTGGGAACACATTCCGCGCGAGATTCCCCGCGATGCAGGGGAACTGGATGCGGGGATACGGGCCAAACTGGGTGATCTGCAGCGGCTGACGTTCACCGTCCGCAGTGGCGAGCGCGTCATCGGCACTACGTCGATCATGTACGACCGATCCGCCCCCGACGGCGTGGAAATCGGTGCCACGCAGTTCGATCCGGCGGTGTGGGGGACCGGTGTCAACGGGCGGGTGAAGGAGGTCCTCCTGCGTGAGCTGTTCGCGCACGGGGTGCAGTGGGTGCAGCTCCGGACCGATGAGCGCAATGCTCGTTCGGCCGCGGCCATCCGGAAGCTCGGGGCCACGGATCTCGGTGTCCGCCAGGACACGCTGATCCGCCGGGACGGCACCACCCGGCGCAGTCATTTCTTCCGCCTGGACCGCCCGGTCACGGAATAGCCCGAGCGGTCCGCGGGGTTGCGCCGGGTATGGAGATCACCGAATTCCCCGGCTATACCTGGACCGACTCGGCAACCGCTCCGGTGCGGGAGCTGTTTCCCGGCGTCCGCGCCCGGCCCCTGTGGGCCGGCGACAACGGGGCCAAGGCGTACCTGCTGGAAATGGATCCCGAGACGGTCTGGCAGGGCGTCGACCTCCACGAACCCGGGCCCGAAGAGGTCTTCGTGGTCTCCGGCACCTTCAACGACGGCTTCCGCGACTACCCCGCCGGCTCCTTCATCCACGCCCCGGCGGGGTCCTCGCACATTCCTCAATCCGCCACGGGCTGCACGCTTTTCCTGTTCTACCCGGAGGGCTGAGTCCCCATGACACGGTCGAGGAGGTGGTCGAGCAATTCGACCGCCCCCTCACGCGTGCAGTAGCCGGCGAGCGTGCCCTGGGCTATCCCGCCGACGGCCGCGCCGATGAGTTCCGCATCGAGGTCCGGCGTCACGGTGGCTTCGGGGGCCCGCTGCAATTGCTGTGCCACCAGCATGACGAGAGCGCGTGGGGCCGCGAGGGTTTCCTCGGACGTGATTCCCAGTCCGGCGATGGCCGCGGTATTGAACGCGCCGAGCACGATCGCTTCCTCGGTGCGCTGGTCGTCGAGGGGAAGCACTTCGGCCAGCACCGCGCGGATGGCCGCGCGGGGCTCGGGATTCTCGCCGAGCGAGGTCCAGCGCTGCAGGAAGCGCACCCCCGCGTCATCCATGACCGAGCGGTGCGTGGCGAGCAGGAACTCCTTCTTCGTGCCGAAGTAGTACTGCACCAGCCGAACCGAGATCCCGGCCTCGGCGGCCACCGTCTGAAAGGTGACGGCCTCCAGCCCGCCGCCGACGATGACGCGGCGCACGGCGGTGGTGATCTCGCGTCGCCGCACTTCGTGATCGACCAGCTTCGGCACGGGTATTGCCGCCTTTCCCTTCGTTTCGTGAACGCTTCAGCGTAGATGGTACGTGCGTACCGCATACGTGATATGTTCGTACCGCGATACGTGATACGGACATACCGTAAAAACTGATGAAGGGGAGGCCCATGCCGAAGATCGGGCGATTCACCAGTGACGAAGCGAAGGAAACCTTCCTGCGCCTCTACGACGGCGCGGCGGCGGAATGGCCGATCCCGTCCACCCGGATGGTCGTCGAAACCTCTTACGGGACAACGCCGGTGCGTAAATCGGGATCGGGGGAGGGCGCGCCGATCCTGCTGCTGCCGGGTATGCCCGGCAATGGCCAGATCTGGCTGCGATTCATCGAAGACCTGGCCCGCGACCGCGTAGTCTACACGCCCGATGTCATGGGCTGGCCGGGGCGTTGCGAGCAGTCGGCGCCGCTGCGTGACGGGCTGGATGTGGCGAAATGGCTGGTCGAAGTGCTGGACGGGCTCGGCCTCGAGCGTGTCCACCTGGCCGGGAACTCGGTCGGCTCCTGGATCTCGGTCATGACCGCGGCGACGTATCCGGAGCGGCTGGCGAGCCTGACCATGTTCGAACCGGGTGGTGGCACCTTCGCCAAACCGCGGTGGAGCCTGCTGCTCAAATTCCTCGTCGCGGGTCTCCGGCCGACCCGGGACGGCATGCTGAAGTTCAACAAATGGCTGAACCCCAGCATCGAACTCAGCGATCAGGAGCTCGAAATGGTCATGGCCTGCTTGAAGTTCCGGCCGGGCATGCCGTGGGAGAAGCCGCTCACCGACGATCAATTGGCCGCCGTCACCGCGCCCATGCTGGTGCTCTTCGGCGCCGAAACCGTGGCCAATGACCTCACGGTGGTGCCGGACAAGATCCGAAAGCACATCCCGGCCGTGGATATCGAGATCTACCCCGGCATCGGACACGATGTGCTGTGGGCGAATCCGGACCGGGCGATCCCGCGCTTCCTGAACTTCGTCGCCGCCCACGACCAGGTCCGGGCCTGATTCAGTCGGTCAGCGCGTGCGCGGTGGACCGCAGCGTCCAGGCGGGCTGCCGGTGATGCAGCGTGGTGGCGGTCAGTGGCGGAATGTCGATGCGCCAGAAGGATTCCGGGGGAGCCTGCAGGGTGCAGAGAATCGCCGCACGCACGATCGCCGGATGGGTGATCGCGACCACGCGATCACCCAGTCCCGCTACGCCGTTGAGCCACAAGCGAACCCGTTCGACGAGATCGGTGATGGCCTCACCGCCGTGTCCGCGATACGTGGGATCGGTGAGCCAGGCCATCAGCTGATCCGGTGCGATGGCCTCCATCGACTGTCCCGCCCAGCTGCCGCAATCCAAGTCGCGCAAGGCTTCCTCGGTGGTCCCGGAGAGCCCGAGCGCCCCGGCGGTCTGCGCGGTGCGGGCCTCCGGCGCGCAGAACGCGCCGGCGGTCGCGCCGGACAGCCCGCCCGCCTGCTCGGCCGACCGCGACCCGAGCGGGTTCAGCGGTTCATCGGCCGGGAAGCGGGCGGCCTGCACGGCATCGGTGATCGCATGCGTCACCAGGGTGAGGCGGGTGACCGCGCTCATGCCGCCGCGGTCGACGGTTCCGGGGTGCCGGCGGCGCGCTCACCGAGCAATCGCGGTGCGAGCCAGGCGAATCCGACGCCGATCACGACCCAGAGGATCGCCTGCGCGATGAACGAGTACAACCGGAAGTGGAACAGATCGTCCGCCGGGAAGCCCGGGTAGACGATGGTCCCCGCCGCATCCTTCAGCGGCTGCGGCGTTTCCGTGTCGAAGTCGCCGAACGACTTGTTCGCGGACAGATGCCCCAGCGACGGCAGTACCAGCATCACGATGCTCATGACCACCACGAAGGACAGTCCCGCGGCAATGGTCGCGGTCCAATTGCCCAGCCGCGCGGCCAGTCTGCGCCCCAGCCAGAGGGCCGCGAAGAGCGCCACCGTGCTGATCACGATCATGAGCACGTACAGCCCGGTGCGTTCCTTGATGGTGTCCGGATGTCCGATCGACGGCGGGTTGGCCGGGTACTTCAGGAACGGCACCGCGTAGAACGCCAGGAACATGCCGCCCGCCACCAGCAGTGCCAGATTGCGCGGCGTGGTCTTGCCCGAGCGGGTCATGGCCAGGTAGTAGACGACCGCGAACAGCGCGCCCATGGCCATGCCGAACACGATCACGCCGAACCCGAGGCCGATGTTCTGCTGCTGGGTGCGGGTGAAGATGTCGGGTCCCATATCGGGCATGGGCAGCCCGGCCGCCTTGTCCAGCGCCATCTGGGCGTCGTCGCGGCCGGATTCGTAGTCGATGGCCCGATCGATGATGGGCTCGGCCATGATCCGGGCGAAAAGGAACGCGAAGAGTCCGCCGAGCGCGCCCAGCAGGACGCCCCGGCCGATGATCCGTTTTTCCATTGTGGGTACTCGATTCCCGTGACTAGTGGCAGGGGAATCCGAGGAAATGGCGTCCGTCGTGGACGAACTCGTGCACGTGCATGTCACTGCCGAACACCGAGACGGCGCCCTGATCGATGCCGATGAAGTAGATGGCGAGCAATGCCAGCACGGTGGTGCCGATCAGCCACATGGCCGTGGTGGGCAGGGACAGCGCGCCGGTGCCGAGGCTGGAACGTGGTGCATAGGACGTGGCCACGAGAACTCCTTGCTTACAGGGGATTTCGCGTCCCCCAGCCGGTATGAAACACGGCGGCCCGGTGTCTGACTCGCATCTACCGAGATGCTCACAGTGGCGCGACCGTTCCGGATTTGCACCGGATTCCAACGAATCGCCGATCACATGACCATACGAAATGCCTGGCCACAAGGTCAAACGATCACCCATCTGGTGGGAAACGGGAGTGTGCTAGTTCGCCGGCCGGCCGATCAGCAACTGGACGATGGACTGTACGAAACCCTCGATGCGGTCGCGGGGGTAGGTGTCCGGATCGCTGACGGCCAGGCGGCCGAGCATCTCGGCGATGGTGAGCAGGGAGTTGGTGAGGAGGGCGGAATCCATGGCGGACCAGCGCGGGTCGGCGATCAGGCCCATGCGGACCAGGGCCTCGGCCTGGTCGAAGACGCCGGCGCGGGAGCTGCGGATGGCCTCGCGGTATTCGTCGGGTGCGCTGCCGGGGCCGGCGAGGATGAGGCGCCAGCGCGTCGGATCACGTAGTGCCACATCGACGAAGGCCTTCACCGTCGCGGAGGCGGCGACCACGGGGTCGGCGCCGAGGAGATCGGTGGGGAGGGTGTCGGCGACCTGGTCGAGGGCGCGTTCGCGTTCGCGTTCGAGCAGGGCTTCGACCAGTTCGGCCCGGGTCTTGAAGACGGTGTAGAGCACGGGCTTGCCGACGCCGGCCTCGGCGGCGACGGCTTCCATGCTGAGTTCGTGCAGTTCCGCGCGTTCCAGCACGGTGAAGGCGGCGTCGAGCAATTGTGCCCGGCGTTGCTCGGGTGGCAGGCGTGGGGCGTAGCGCCTGCGTGGCCGGTCGGTGCCGGGTTTGCTCACCTTCATCGACCTCATTCTGTCATTCGCGACGGCGCGGCCGGGATCCTGTCCGAACAAATCCTACGGCACCGTTGTATTAGTCCGCAGTAATTGCTACGGTTGCGTTGTATTCGCAGGGCAGCCCGCTGAAGGAGCGCACATGAGCTTCGATCCGACCACGCTTCGACGCACCGATCTGGGCTTCTTCGGCCCGGATTCGCCGAGTTGGAAGGTCTGGACCTCACCCACCGCCGTGATCGGCTTCCAGCGCGCGGTCGCTCTGGAGTTCTTCGACCCGTTCCTGACCGCCGCGGTCGCCGACACCGGCAAGATCCACACCGATCCCCGCGACCGGCTGGACATGACCTTCGCGTACTTCCTGATCGTCGCGATCGGCGACAGCAAGACGGCGATCGAAGCCTCCGAGCACCTGATGTCGATTCATGCCAAGTCCACCGGCATCGAACCCATCAGCGGCCAGCGCTACAGCGCCAACAGCCCGGAGACCCAGCTCTGGATCCACATCACCGGCTGGCAGTCGGTGCTCAAGGCCTACGAGATGTTCGGGCCGGGCCTGACCCCGGAGGAGGAGGCGCGCTACTGGCAGGAGTGCCGCATCGCCGCCGAGCTGCAGACCTGCAAGCCGGAGGAGGTGCCGCTCACCCGCGAGGGCGTGCGCGAGTACTACGCGAATGTCCGTGCGCGCCTGTGCACCTCGGAGCGCGCCGAAGCGGGCATGCGGCAGATGCTGTTCACCTCCCCGAAGCACGGCGCGGGCATCACCTATGCCCTCGGCGCCCGCATCCTCTCCTTCGCTTCCATTGCGACGCTGCCGAAATGGATGCGCAAGCTCGGTCACTTCGACCGCCCGGGCATTGTCGACCTGCTGGTCCGCCCGGCCGGTCGCATCCTGGTCTGGCTGTTCACGCTGTTCAACAAGCGTGGCCTGATCATGGCCGCGCCGATCATCGCCCCGATGGCCGGGAAGATCCTGCAGCAGCACCTGAAGAACGAGCCCCCGGCGCTGCTCGAAACCGTCACTCCCACGCAGGGGCGAGCCCTGTACGGCACCAAGAATCGGCGCTCGGTCCAGGCCGCCAGCTGAGCGGGGTCAGTTGGCGGCCGGTGTCCGGGTGATCCGGACGCGGTTGTCGTGGAAGACGGCGCCGCCGCCGAGGTCCGAATCCCGTTCGGCGATGGTGGCATTCACGGTGGCGCCGCCGGATAGCTTGGCCCAGCGGCCCTTCGGGGTCGCGGCCACACCGGGGCGCACCACATCGGAGATCTCGGCGACGGCGGTGAAGGAGCCGCGCTCGTTCGAGACGGTGATCGGGTCGCCCTCGCCGATGCCGCGCGCCGCCGCGTCGTCCGGGTGCAGGGTGACGCGCGGATCGCCTGCGCGGCGGCGTAGTTCGGGGTTGGAACCGAAGGTCGTGTTCAGGAAGTAGTGCGACGCGGCCGAGATCAGGACCAGGCCGTCGCCCGGATCGGCGGGCGGGTTGTAGCCCGCCAGCGGATCGTGCCCGGCCTGCGCGGCGCGGCGCGAGATGAACTGCAGTTTGCCCACGGGGACCGATTTGACCGGGACCTTCAGGAAGCCGTCGGCCCGCAGGCGTTCCACGTCGTAGCCCTTCAGCAGTTGCCGGGCCAGGTCCTCGTCGGAGTCGAACAGCGCGGGCTCGGTCAGGCCCATGCGCTCGGCCAGCCGCCGGAAAGTCTCGGTGGTGGACAGGCATTCGCCGGGCGGCGGCACCGCGGGCTCGTTCCAGACCAGGTACATGTTCCCGTAGGCGGCGATCACATCCAGATGCTCGGGCTGCATGGTGGCCGGGAGCACGATATCGGCGTAGTCCACGGTATCGGTCGGGAAGTGTTCCAGCACAACGGTGAACAGATCCTCGCGCCGCAGCCCCTCGATCACCCTGGCCTGCTGCGGATTCGAGCCCACCGGATTCGCGGCGATCACGAACAGCGCCTTGACCGGCGGATCGTCCGTTTCGAGCAGGGCCTCGGCCAGGCGCGTCATCGACAGCGTCCGCACCGGATGCGGCAGTAGATCGAAGCGCACCAGCTCGGGCAGGTTCAGCTGGAAGTGCCCGCTGGTCGAATAGTGCAGGCCGCCACCCGGAATCGCCCAGTCACCGGTGACGCCCGGCAGGCAGGCCAGCGTGCGCAGTGCCATGCCGCCGCCCGCATGCCGCTGCATGCCCTGTGAGGCGCGGATGGCGGTGGGCCGGGTGCGGGCAATGCGTTCACCCAGCGCGACGATGCGTTCCACCGGCAGCCCGGTGATGCCGGCGACCCGCTCGGGCGTGAACTCCTCGATGCGGCCGCGGAATTCGGGCCAGCCCTCGGTGTGCTCGGCCAGATAGGCGGTGTCCTCCGCGCCGAGTGAGAGCACGACATGCATGAGCCCGAGGGCCAGCGCCGCATCCGTGCCCGGCAGCGGAGCGAGGTGCTCGTCGCAGCGCTCGGCCGTGCGGGAGCGCACCGGGTCGATGGCCACCGTGTAGGCGTCACTGTCCTGGACGAACTTCCAGCCGTGATGCCCGGAGGTGAGCGGATTGGTGCCCCACAACAGGATCAGCTTCGATTTCGCGAGATCCTCCGGGTCCATACCGCCGGAGGTGCCGAGCGTGTACTTCAGTCCGGTGCTGCCCGCGATGGAGCAGATGGTGGGGTCGTGCAGGGACGCGCCGAGCGCATTGAAGAAGCGGCGGCCCGAGAAGCCTTCCAGCCCTTGGATGTAGCCGAGGCTGCCGGTGCCGTGGAACGGCCAGATCGCCTCGCCGCCGTACTCGTCGATGATGCCGGTGAGGCGGGTGGCGATCTCGCCGAGCGCCTCGTCCCAGGAGATGCGCTCGAACTGCCCGGAACCCTTGGGGCCGACGCGGCGCAAGGGGTACTGGATGCGTTCCGTCGAATGCAGTTGTTCCAGATACCGGTTCACCTTGACGCACAGGGCGCCGCGCGTGACCGGGTGCTCCTTGTTCCCGCGCAGGCCGACGGCCTTGCCGTCCTCCACGGTGACCACCCAGGAGCACGCATCGGGGCAGTCCAGCGGGCAGGCTCCCAGTACCTTCACCCACTCGATGGTAGGGAACGGCACCGACAATTCGCCCGCCGGATCTGAAACGCAGGCCGAGAAGAACGACACGCGCGCCGTTTGTGAACGACACGCGGAAATCCTCCGTTACTCTGTGCGCGCGGCCAATTAGCCACACGATGTGGCTGAGCAGCGGCAACAGTAGTCCCGGGGGCGGAATTGCGTGGTCGAAAGGGAGATTGATGATCGCCCCTTGCCTGAGGCTCGTCGGTCTGGTGTCCGGATGCGCGGCGCTGCTCACGGGCTGTTCCTCGGCGGCCGATTCGAAGTCCGAGATCACCGCCACCGAAGCGGCCGAGATGCAGCGCAGCGCCTTCGTGACCGAATGTTCCGGTACCGCGGCGGGCTGGGAGGCGACCGGCGTGGTGAGCAACCGGGACGCCGTCGAGCACACCTATCGCGTGGTCATCAGCTTCGTGACGCCGGAATCGGCCGTGCTGGAACGCACCAGCACCGAGTTGGTGGTGCCGCCGGGCACGACCCAGGACTTCACCACCGAGACCAAGCTGAATCCGGTGGACCGCCCGCAGTCGGTGCGGTGCGAACTGCACGGGGTCGAACAACTCTGACAGGGGCCTTGCGGCAGCAAACTTGCGCGCGGACCGGGGTCACCGCCTACGATCGGACCGCCGGCCATGCTCGGTGGGCCAGTATTTGTCGGTGCCATGGGGCATGCTCTGTGCACGCAGCTGTCCGCCCCGTCCGCCCGGAGTGTCCCATGTCGACTCGTACCAAGCCACAGCCCTTGTCGGATACCGAGATTCGGCAGATCGCCAGCGACATCGACGCGGGCCGGCCACCCATGGTGTGGTTCACGGCTGCGGCGGTCGGTGTACCGGAAGGCCGTTCCGGCAAGGTGATCTCACTCGGTGATCCGTCCGAGGGAGATTTTCTGCAGGTGAAGCCGACCGGTTCGAAGGACGTGCTGTCATTCGGCCCGACCGAGGTGACCTTGACCAAGCCGGCCCGGCAGACCGCGGCCGCGAAACCGAAAACGGCTACCAGGAAGGACTCCACCATGACGATGTCTTCCCCCGCGCCGGCCGGCGCGCCGAGCGCACCCGCCACCCCACCGGCTCCGGCGGCACCCGCCCCCGAGCCCGAGAAGAAGCCCGAGGCAGCACAACCCGCCGCAACCGCGGCGGACGGCTCCGAGGCCAAGGCCGCCAAGGCCTCCCGTCCGGCGCGCAATGCCGCCGCCGCGCGGGCGCCCAAGGCCGCGGAGGTGACGATCACGCTCAGCGGCACCGCCGACGGGGAATGGACCCTCGACGTCGTCAATGGCAAGAAGCGCACCATCCGCGGTATCTCCGTACCGGGTTCGTCCGTCTCGCAGGCCGCGAAGCTGCTGCACCCGGAGGCCGCCGAGGTCGTCGACTCGGTGCTGGACGCCGTGCGCGCCAGCCAGCGCGCCAAGGTCGAGGCCCTGCAGGCCGAACTGGAGAATGCCCGTCGGCTACTCGACGATCTCGCAGGCTGAGATCCCGCCGTCCCGGACATGACGGCCCTGCGGTGGAAGCGATTCCGCCGCAGGGCCGTTCGTTCGGCAGTGCCGTTCGTTCAGCTTGCTCAGACCGCGGATTCGCGGCGCCAGGCGCGCGGGCCCGACTCCGGATGCGCGCGTTGCAGATCGTCGTGGAAGACGTAGCCGAGCGAGTACTCCTTCGCGCGGTACATGGCCGAATCCGCCTCGCGCAGTAGCTCGTACACGGTGGTGTCGGTGCCACGCGGCCCGCTGCAAGAGATTCCGATACTGGCCGCGATGCGCACCTCGGCCGCACTCAACTCGAACGGTTCTCCGAGCGTGGCGAGCAGGCGTTCCGCCAGGAGCTGCGCTTGTTTGCGGGCCAATGGTGCGAGCACGACGAATTCGTCGCCGCCGTACCGCGCCGCGGCATCGTCGCGGCGGATCATGCGCCGGATGCGCGCCGCCGCATTGGCGATCAATTCGTCACCGACCGCATGCCCGTAGTTGTCGTTGACCCGCTTGAAACCGTCCAGATCGATGAACAGCAAGGCCAGCGGCTGCCCACCCCACCGCTCCCGATTACGATGCAGCGCCCGCAGCAGGGCGGCGCGGTTCAGGAGTCCGGTCAGCATGTCGTGATCGGCCTGGTACTGCGCGCGCCGCTCGCTGCGGGCGCTGCGTTCGATGGCGCGCTCGCTGCGTAGCAGCACTCCGGCTAGTAACAGTGCGAACAAGGAGGACACGACCACCCGGTCCATGAGATCCAGCCGCGAGCCGACGATCGGCACCAGCGAGGCCACGATCATGACAATGGCGATGATGCTGGCCCGCTGCCGCGATCGATGCGAATGGATGTCCCGCCGCCCGCCCAGTACCACCATGCTCGGATGCAGTGCCGCCGCGCCGATCAGCGTATAGCCCAATTGCAGTGGCATGAGCTGGATCTGGCGCCCCAGCGCCGCGGAACCGGCGGCCTCCAGATTGTAGGCGAGATCCCCCACCAGAATCACCAGCATGGCCAGATTCACCAGCCGCACCGAGGTTTCCGACCGCCCGGAGGTGATCATCGAATGCACGATCACGGTGAGCAGCAGCGCGTCCACGACCGGATCCGCGACCGCGGTGACCGTGGTGAAATCCGCGCCGTGCGCGTGATGCAGCACCGGTGAGATGAGGAAGGTCCAGGACAGCAGCAGCGCGCCCAGCCCGATCAGCCCGGAATCGAGCAGCAGATCGTGATCGGTGCTGTTGTGCCGCGGCCGCAACCACAGCACCGCCGCCGCGCCGATACAGCAGTACCCGCCGAGGGTGAACAGATCGTCGAACGGATTACGGTGCTGGGCGAAGGTCCGCAGCGTCGTCCCGATCATGAACTGCACCGCCGACGCGGACAGCAGATACCAGGGAAGTGGATGGCGCGGCCGATACTTGCGCACACCCATGCCGATCATCACCAGGCAGATGCCGACGGAACCGTACAGTGTCACCAGTGCCAGCAGCCGGGAGTTCACGACGAGCGGCAGAATGAGAATCGAGACCCCACATCCGAACAGCAGGGTGCGCCAGCAGATCCGGAATCGCCGACCGGACCCCACGGCCGGTTCTGTGTCTGATCCCACCAGCCCCCCTTAGTTCGAGCAGTACTCGAAAAAGACACCGCCGATCATGAACCGAGTGTTGCTGTACGAGCATAGGTCCCAGCCGGAAGCGGATTATCCACGGGTGGAGCGGCGCTGCCGTCGGGGAATTGGGCAACCGGATCGATCATGGCACGAAATGTCGCTCTCCGTAGCGGAGTTCGTCGAACCCGCAGGATCACGAGGTGCGAGACTCGCTATGCTCCCTGCGAAATCGAACCGAACGGCCTGCACGACTCTTGGACAGGAGCAGGAGTGGACACCACAGCGGGGCGCTGGCTCGCACCGGGACGGGTCAATCTCATCGGTGAGCACACCGATTACAACGAGGGATACGTGCTGCCGCTGGCCCTTCCACTGGGCGTGACCTGCACCGCGACCACCCGCGCCGACGGCACCGTGCGGGTGCGATCCCGGCAGGCGCCCTGCGATTCGGTCGAGACCACCACCATCGACCTCGGCGTCGCCGGCTGGTCGGAAATGCCTACCTGGGCGCACTATCCGCTCGGCGTCATCCGCGAATTCGTGCGCCGCGGCCACGAGATGCACGGCATCGACCTGGATCTCGACGGCACCGTGCCCATCGGCGCGGGCCTGTCCTCCTCCGCCGCGCTGTCCTGCTCGGTGGCCATCGCCCTGCGGGACCTGTTCGCGCCCAGCGTGACCAGCGCCGAGATCATCGATATCGCGCGCACCGCGGAGAACGTCTACGTGGGCGTGCCCACCGGCGTACTCGATCAATCCGCGTCCATGCTCTGCACCGAAGGGCATGTGCTCTTCCTCGACGTGCGCAGCGGTGAGTCCCAGCAGATTCCGTTCGACCTCGACCGATTCGGCCTGGAACTGCTGGTTTTCGACACCGGCAGCCCGCATCACCTGGTGGACGGCGAATACTCGCGCCGCCGCGCCGAATGCGCCGCCGCGGCCGCGGAACTCGGCGTGCCCTTCCTGCGCGATGTGCGCGACCCCGCGCAGGTCGAGCAGCTGAGCGATCCGGTGCTGCGCCGCCGTGCCCGGCACGTCGTCACCGAGGACGCCCGGGTGCTGCGGGTCGTCGAGAAACTGCGGGCCGGAGCGGATCCGCGCGTCATCGGCCCGACCCTCACCACCGGGCACGCCTCGCTCCGCGACGATTTCGAGGTCTCCGCACCCGCCCTGGACACCGCCGTCGACACCGCGGTCGCCGCCGGAGCCCACGGTGCGCGCATGGTCGGCGGCGGATTCGGTGGCAGCGTCATCGCCCTGACCGACCGCGAGCACGCGCAAACGATCATCGATTCCGTGCGAAAAGCCTTCGCCGACAATGGCTTCGATGCCCCGCGCACCTTCTCGGTGACCCCCGCGGCCGGCGCCCACCGCCTCCCCGCCACGACTACCTAGCTACCCGCAACGGCATTGCGGACACCCGCAACGGTCCTGGCAGACACACGCAACGGCATTGCCCCCGAACTCCCCGGACTGCGGGGTGCACGCGACTAGCATTGCCGCTCGCAAGCGTGCCCGCGTCATCTCGTGATCGTCTCGACAGGAGTGCCGTATGCCGTTCGCCGCCAGCCTGCCGCTGTCCGCCGCGACCAGCCTCGCGTCGGTGTCGGCCGCGGGGCAGTCACTGCGACTGCAGGCCGATCCCGTCGACTACGCGATGGTCGCACTGTATTTCGCCGTCGTGCTGGGCATCGGGCTGATGGCCCGTCGGCGGGTGTCGTCGAGCCTGGACTTCTTCCTCTCCGGTCGCTCGCTGCCCGCCTGGGTGACCGGTCTGGCCTTCATCTCCGCCAATCTCGGCGCCGTCGAGATCATGGGCATGTCCGCCAACGGCGCCCAGTACGGCATGCCGACCATGCACTACTACTGGATCGGCGCGGTCCCGGCCATGCTGTTCCTCGGCATCGTCATGATGCCGTTCTATTACGGCTCCAAGGTGCGCAGCGTGCCCGAATTCATGCTGCGCCGCTTCGGTCCCGGCGCGCACCTGGTGAACGCCGTCAGTTTCGCCATCGCACAGGTGCTCATCGCGGGCGTGAACCTGTACCTGCTCGGATCGATTCTGGATGCGCTGCTGGGCTGGCCACTGTGGCTGTCCATCACCGTGGCCGCCCTCATCGTGCTGTTCTATCTGACGCTCGGCGGCCTGTCCGCGGCCATCTACAACGAGGTGCTGCAGTTCTTCGTCATCGTCGCCGCGCTGCTGCCGCTGACCCTGGTCGGCCTGCACAAGGTCGGCGGGTGGGAGGGCCTGCGGGTGCGGGTGATCGAAGGCTCCGGCGGCGTGGACCAGCTGCATGCCTGGCCGGGCACCGAACTGACCGGCTTCGGCAACAGCGTGCTCTCGGTGATCGGCATCGTGTTCGGCCTGGGCTTCGTGCTGTCCTTCGGTTACTGGACAACCAATTTCGTCGAGGTGCAGCGCGCCATGGCCACCAACTCCATTTCCGCCGCCCAGCGGACCCCGATCATCGGCGCCTTCCCGAAGATGTTCATCCCGTTCATCGTCGTCATCCCCGGCATGATCAGCGCGGTCCTGGTGCCGCAGATCGCCGACTTCAAGGACCGGGTCAGCGCTGACCCGAACTACAAAGGGGATGTCAACTACAACCAGGCGCTGCTCTACCTCATGAAGGACATCCTGCCCAACGGCCTGCTCGGCGTCGGGCTGGCCGGACTGCTGGCCGCCTTCATGGCGGGCATGGCCGCGAACATCTCGGCCTTCAATACGGTTTTCAGCTACGACCTGTGGCAGACGTACGCGGTCAAGGACCGCGAGGATCACTACTACCTCACGGTCGGCCGGCTCGCGACCGTCGGCGCGACCGTGGCCGCCATCGGAACCGCCTTCATCGCAGGCAATTTCGCCAACATGATGGACTACCTGCAAACCCTGTTCAGCTTCTTCAACGCGCCGCTGTTCGCGACCTTCATCCTCGGCATGTTCTGGAAACGCATGACGCCGTCCGCGGGCTGGATCGGGCTGGTCTGCGGCACCCTCGCCGCCATCATCATCTTCGTGCTGAGCAAACTGAACGTCTTCGAATTGTCCGGCCAGGGCACGAGTTTCGTGGCGGCCGGCGTCGCCTTCGCGGTCGACATCGCCGTCAGCATCGGGGTCAGCGCGTACACGCTGCCCAGGCCCGCCGCCGAACTGGTGGGCCTGGTCTACTCCGAGACGCCCCGGGAACTGCGCACCGAACCCGATGCGGAGATCCTGCCCTGGTACCAGCGGCCGGGGCTGCTCGCCGCCATCGCGCTGGGCCTCGTCATCGCACTCGACGTCTTCGTCGGATAGGAAAGCCGCTGATGCTCTTCGATATCCGCACCATCGTCGGCGCCCTGCTCGGCGTCTACGGCATCATCCTGATCATCACCAGCTACGCCTACGACCCGGCGGTCCAGCAGGCCAAGACCGGTGGGGTGAACATCAACCTCTGGTCCGGCCTGGCCATGCTGGCCGTCGGCGTGTGCTTTCTGGCGTGGGCGCGGCTCAGCCCGCCTAGGGAGTGACCTCGGCCTTCTCGGGCGCGGCCGGCTCGGGAGTCGCACGGCCGCGGGACAGCACACCCACCAGTACGTCGACGATCAGGAAGGCCAGCAGTGGAATCCCCAGCATCGGCGCGAACCAGCCCACCACCACCGACGCAACGGCCAAGGGCGCCACGATGATCAGCGGCGTCTGCTTCAGCGCCCCGCGCCGCGGCGGTTTACCCGCGGACAGCCCGCTCGCCTTGGTCGGACGGCGCCGCCACCACATGAGATAACCGCGCACGATCACCGTGATCAGGCCGATCATGACCGCCAGCAGCAGCAACTGATTCAACAGCCCGAACATCAGGCCCATGTGGAACTGGATGCCCCAGTTGGTGAGCTTGGCCATCAGCCCCCACTCCGAGTACGGGAGTTTGTCGGTGATCACACCGGTGGTGCCGTTCACCGCGATCGCATCGCGGGTGTACTGACCCGGCCGGCGCAATTCCTGCGCGACGAAGGCCATGCCGTCGCCGCTCGGCACGCTGATCTCCAGCGGACCGGTCAGATCATTGGCGCGTGCCACGCCGAATACGGTGTCGAACAGCAGGGCGTTCGCGGCATTCGAGGCCGGTCCGGACTGCGTGCCGCCGCCCATGTGCTCGGCGTGATCGCCCATAGCGGGCATGGCCATATCGGTATTGCCGGGCAGTTTCGCGGTCACCGACGGCGTGGTCCAGCTCAGCGCGCTGCGCAGGCCGTCGACGTGTTCACCCGCGTACTTCGACCAGGTCATGCCGGTGACCGACAGCAGCAGGATGATCGGCAGGATCCAGACACCAACTGCCGCATGCCAATTCAGCGTGCGACCGCGCGGGCGCGAGCGATCCGGCCGCAACAGCCAGCCCGCCGACCGGCGCTCGCGGCGGGCCCGCACCCGGCGGATCCACAACACCAGGCCCGCCAGCGCGACCACCCACATCCAGGACGCCGCGATCTCGCTGTAGTAGCGGCCGAAGTCGCCGAGGTGAAGATCCCTGTGCAGCTGATCGATCCAGGTACGCATGGGCAGCGCACCCGAACTGCCGTACACCACGCTGTCGCCCACCGGGCGCGCGGTGACGGGATCGACGAACACCGCGCGACGCTCGGATTCGCCGAGCGAGGGATCGGTGAAGATGACCCGGGTGGTATCGCCCAGATTCTGGGCGGGATCGACCGCATTCAGGGTGAGTGCGGGCTCGACCGCCAGCGCCGCGGTGACCTGATCCCGCAAGGGCTGCACGGGCCCGGTCGAATCCGTGTGCAGCAGGCCACGATCGGTGATGTTCTCCAGCGTCGGCGAGATGGCGTACAACGCCCCGGTGACGGCGGCGATCAGGATGAACGGTGCGACGAACACACCGGCGTAGAAGTGCAGGCGCAGCAGCAAGGCCTGAATGGCTTGGCCCGCAGTACGTTTGGATTCTTGTTTCCGGGCAGGGGAGGACGGCGGTGCCGTACCGGCACCGCTTTCGGTGAGTGTCATGGGGGTCTTCCGATGGTTCGGGTGAAGAAGGAAGCTCAACCTCGAACGCAGGCGGGCGGACCGCGGGTATGGCAGACATCGGCGGCGAAAACCCGCAGGATGACGCGATCACAGTGCGTGACCGCGAGTTTCGGCGGTCCCGGCGGGATCGGCAGCGAAACCGGTGCGGGCAAGACCCCGGCCAGCACCGTGGTGCAGATCCGGTAGGCCACCTCCGCGCCCAGAATGACGACAGCGGCAGCGCACGCGGCGACCAGATGCGCGCCCAGCATGGCCGGACTCCACATCGACGCGGCGTGCTGCGGGTCGTGGCTCATGCCGGGCGAACCCCACATCATGGCGAGATGCCCGAGCAACTGCCCGCCGAGCAGGGCGGCCACGAGACCGGTCCGGGTCGTGCGCAGCGCACCGACGCCGGCGACCGCTCCACCCACCGCCGCGGCGGACGCGACCAGCAGCATCAGCGAACCCGCGTGCAGCGGTTCGGTCCCGGAGATCCAGCCGTGCGCGGCGACCGCCAAGGCGCCCGATACGGATCCGGCCGAGCCACCGCGCAAAACCGCAGCATCTCTGCGGGTCGACGCCGTGGACCGGCCGGACGCGAATATCACGCGCTGATGATAGTCAGGCAGCTACTCCACGGGAACGGACATTTCGATCAGCGGCTTGCGCAGCAACTTGCCCGTGGCATTGCGCGGCAGCTCATCCACGAAGATCACCTCGCGCGGCACCTTGTAGCGCGCCAGGTTCTCCTTCACGTAGTCCTTGATCTCCTGGACGTCGCGCTTGGAATCCGGGCCCGGAACCACGATGGCGCGCAGCCGCTTTCCGAAGTCGCGGTCGTCCACACCCACCACGGCCGCCTCCAGCACGTCGTGGCGGTTGGAGATGAGGTGCTCGACCTCCTGCGGGAAGACGTTCTCGCCGCCGGACACGATCATGTCGTCATCGCGGCCGTCGATGAACAGCAGGCCGTCCGCGTCGAGGTGACCCACATCGCCCGAGGACATCAGGCCGTCCACGTACTCCTTGGTGCGGCCGTCGGTGTACTGCTTGAACGAGTGGCTGTTCTCGATGAAGATCGTGCCGGTCACATTGGGCGCGCTGATCCGGTTGCGGTTCTCGTCGTAGAGCGCGACGCGGATGCCGACCGGCGCCTTACCCGCGGTACTCGGCGCCTTGCGCAGCTCGGACGGGGTGGCCACGGTCATGACCGCGCACTCGGTGGAGCCGTACACGTTGTAGAGGGTCTCGCCGAAGTAGTCGAGGGTGCGGGTGACGACGTCCGGCGGGATGGCCGAACCCGCCGCGAAGATGACCCGCAGGGTCTCGCTCGGCTTGTACTTCGCCAGGGTCTCCTCGGGCAGATCGAGGATGCGCTGCAGCATGGTCGGCACCACGGTCAGGCCCTGCGCGCGGTACTTCTGAATGTTCGCGAGGGTCTCTTCCGGATCGAAACGCCGCTGCTGCAACACGACTCGGTTACCGAGCGCGATGGACAGCGTGAACTGCGACAGGCCGGTCGCGTGGAAGATGGGCGCGGCCATCACCACGGTGCTGTTGCGCGGGATCGGGATACGGTCCAGGAACTGCGCGGTAATGAACGGGCTGACCTTGTCGCGCGGGGCGCCCTTCGGGGTGCCGGTGGTGCCCGAGGTCAGGATCACCATGCCGCCCGGCTTCTCCGGCGGGGTCAGCGCGTCGGTGGACTGGCCGGCCGCGACGGACTCGATGGTCGCGATCGACGGATCCACCCCGTCCTTGGCGTCCACCCAGGTGAGGATGCGCGGGATCGCGGCCGGAATGGCCGACATGAGCTCGACGAACTCGCTGTCGTGCAGGACGGCCTTGACCTGCTCGCGCTCGGCCACATCCGCGAACTGCGGCTTGGCGAAACCGGTGTTCATCAGCACCGCGCGCACACCCAGCTTGCCGGCGGCGACCAGGCTCAGCACCATGCCGCGGTGATCGCGGGCCAGCACGCCGATCACATCGCCGGGGCCCAGACCCTGCGCCGCGAGACCGCGCGCGAAGGCATTGGACTGCTGATCGATCTGCTCGAACGTCATCTCGCCGAGCTCGTCGACAATCGCGGAGGACTTCGGATTGGTCTGCGCCGCATGCACGACCGCGCCCGCGAACGGACCGAACTTCAGCACATTCAGTGCCGACCGCACCGCGTGATCCGGGCGCAGCGGATTGAAGAGTCCCCCTCGGACCATGGCGTTGACGCTGAGCGCCGTATCGCCCGCCTTGCGTAGAACCGTGCCAGCCGACGGAAGGGCAAATGACATGGGTACAACCTTCCGCGATCCCCTGCCGCTGACGAGTCGGCCGTACGGATCGCAACCTCGAGATCCAGTGCGGCGCTAACCCTAGCAAGCAGTCGGCACAGCGGTGTGGCCGAGGTCTCCGTTACCTGGGGTAACGCATAGGAACCCCAGGTCGTGGCCCGGCTCGCAGTGCTACGGCGCGTGTGTCGCCGGCGGCTACCCGTCAGCGGCCGGGGGAGGGCGCCTCGTACTCGACCAGTTGCTTGCGCAGCAGCTTGCCGGTGGCATTGCGCGGGAGATCCTCCAGGAAGAACACATCGCGAGGGACCTTGTAGCGGGCCAGATTGCCCTTCACGTACGCCTTGACCTCGTCCGGGTCCAGCTCCGCGCCCGGCTCGGGGACGATGAAGGCGCGCAAGCGCTTTCCGAACTCGGCATCGTCGACGCCGACCACCGCCGCGTCGAAGACATCGGGACGCTCCAGCAGCAGGTTCTCCACCTCCTGCGGGAAGACGTTCTCGCCACCCGACACGATCATGTCGTCATCGCGGCCGTCCACGAACAACAGCCCGCGATCGTCGAAATGGCCCGTATCGCCGCTCGACATGTAGCCCTCGATGATCTCCTTGTGCCGCCCGTCGGTGTAGCCCTGGAACGGGGAACCGGAGCGAATGAAGATGCGGCCCTTCACATTCTTGGCGAGAATGCGGCGGCCATCCTGATCGAACAGCACCACCTCGCAGGTCAGCGGCGCACGACCCGCGGTGCCCGGCGCGATCGCCAGATCCTCCGGCCGCGCCACCGTCGCCACCGCGCACTCGGTCGACCCGTACAGGTTGAACAGCACCGGGCCGAACACCTCGGCGGTACGCACCGAAAGTTCCGGCGACAGCGCCGAACCCGCGATCACGATGGCCTTCAACGAGGACGTGTCGTACTTCTCGCGGATCGCCGGATCCAGTTCCACCATGCGATGCAACATGGTCGGCACCGCCACCAGCATCTCCGCACCGTGCTCGGCGATCAGCCGCAAGGTCTGCTCGGCATTGAAACGGCGCGCCAGCACCACCTTGTTACCGAACGCCACACAGGTCAGCCAGGTACCGAAACCGGTGGAATGGAAGATGGGCGAGACGATCACCATGGTCCCGCCGCGCGGGAAATCGATGCGATCCACCATCTGCACGGTGGCCAGCGGTCCCGTGCGTTCGCGCGGCGCGCCCTTCGGCAGGCCGGTGGTGCCGCTGGTCAGGATGATGAAACCGCCCGCCTTCTTCGGGGCCGGCAGCGGGGTCTGCGCGTTCGCGCCGATCAAGGCGTCGAGAGTGGTTACGCCGTCCGGGATTTCGGTGCCGTCGTCGACCCAGATGAGTACGCGGGGGAGTTCCGGTGGCAGGGCGTCGAGCAGGCCGAGGAATTCGCTGTCGTGCAGTACCGCTTTCACGTTCTCGCGCTCACAGACCTGCGCGAACTGCGGTTTCGCGAAACCGGTGTTCATGAGCGCCATCCGCGCGCCGAGCTTGCCCAGCGCGCCCATGGTGAGCAGCAGTCCGCGATGATCCCGCGCCAGCACGGCGACCACCGTGCCGGGCCTGATGCCCATGCGCTGCAAACCCCGGGCGAGCGCATCGGACTGCCGGTCGAGTTCGCTGTAAGTGAGCTCGCCGCGCTCGTCGGCGAGCGCCGGACGGTCCGGCCACGTTCGCGCGGCGCGGCGTATGGCCGTAGCGGGTGGACCGAAAACCTTTGCGTCCCTGAGCAGTTGGATCGTCTCCAGCGGCTTGGTCGGATCCGACAACCCCAGCTCCCGCAGCCGGCGCAATCCCCTGAGGGCCTCCGCAGTGTGCGAGAGCCGCTGCTGAGCCGAGTGTAGAACCGAGGGCATTCCGACCACCTCCGTGTGACCTACCGGCCCGCCGACCGACCCGGTGGCGGGTAGCGCCACCGTAACAGCGGGATGTGATCGACGTTACACAAATTCGGTCACATCGGACATCTCCCGGTCACGTACGGGACGCTCCGATCTGTTCATGCGCCCGGCATGTTCCGGAAACAATCGTCGAGCAGGCTGCAAGCCCGTACTACAGATCGATGAGGCTCCACACAATGGGAATCCTGCAACTGCTCGGCAACCTCGCCGTGATCCTGCTCCCCGTGCTCTCCGCGAGCGCCTGACGCAACCGCCGCGGCCCACCATTCTGTGCAGAGCGGTGGGCCGTCGGCGTTTTCGGGCTGTCGGCGTTTCCAGGAACTGGCTATGCCACTCCGGTGGTCAGGCCGAGGTGAGCGGTGGCATCCAGATCCGCGGCCACGGCGGCCAGCTTGCCGCGAATCGCCTCCACCGCATCGGCGCCCAGCGCCAGGCGCAGCGGCGGATTCTCCGCGCCGACCGTCGCGACCACGGCGGCCGCGGCCTTCTCCGGATCACCCTCCTGCTGCTGATCCGAGGCGGGCAACCCGCCCCGGATAGCGCCCGCCGTCGCCGCGTAATCCGCGATCTCCCCGGTCAGCCGCAACGCCGACGGATTCGCGAAACCCGTTCGGAACGAACCCGGTTCGACGATCAGCACCTGAATACCCAGCGGATTCACCTCCGCCGCAAGGGCTTCACTGGCCAGCTCCAGCGCACCCTTCGCGGCACAGTAGGCGCCGACGCCGGCGAACGACAGGAACCCGCCCATGCTCGACACCTGCACGATCGCGCCCGCGCGCCGCTCCCGCAGCTGCGGCAGCACCAGCTGCGTCAGCCGCAGCGGGCCATGGAACATGACCTCCATGGCGTCGCGCAGATCCGCTTCCGAGGTTTCCTCGATCGCCCCGACGATCCCGTACCCGGCATTGTTGACCAGCACGTCGATCCGCCCGGCCTCCTTCACCGCCCGCCCGGCCGCGGCCGCGTCGCGCACATCCAAGGTCACCACCTGCACCCGATCCAGGTGTGCGGCAACGATGTCGTTCATGGTCTCCGGCCGGCGCACCGCCGCCACCACCTCGTCGCCCGCGGCCAATACCGCCCGGGTGAAGGCCGCGCCGAAACCGCTGTTGGCGCCCGTGATCAGCCAACGGCGGGTGTGCTCTGCACTCATGGTCGATCCTTCTCGCTGTGCCCCGGGCGTTCGCTCCCCGAGGTCCCGCGATCAATCATGCCGACGGCCGCAGTGGCCCGGTATGGCCCGAAGGTGGAAACTGGTGCGGTGAGCGGAGC
Organism: Nocardia sp. NPDC020380; assembly: GCF_044386975.1. Taxonomy (NCBI): domain Bacteria; kingdom Bacillati; phylum Actinomycetota; class Actinomycetes; order Mycobacteriales; family Nocardiaceae; genus Nocardia; species Nocardia sp. NPDC020380. The sequence continues at coordinate 115,018 of NZ_JBIRVQ010000008.1, forward strand.
CCTGACCGATCCGGTTCGCCGACCGCGCCCCCTGCCGGCGGACGAACCCCTCAGCGCCGAAGACCACCGCCGGCTCATCGGCGTCCTGGAGGCCGTGGATCGCGCCGCCGACCTCCCGGAATTCCGGGAGCGGCTGGTCCGCGCCCTGCAAAGCTGGTTCGGCTTCACCGGCGTGGCAGTCCTGCACGGCGACACCCTCACCCACGCCATCCGCGAGGGTTGCGGCGTCCAAGGCGGCTACACCGAATCCTTCCTCACCGAATACGCGGCGCACTGGATCGACGCCGACCCCTTCCGCGCCGAGGAGATCGGCGAACTCCTCCTCTCCCGCGGCGTAATCCGTCTCGGCGAGGTCGCCGCGGGCGCCGATTTCATCTCGAACTTCCTGCGCCCCAACGGGATCACCGACAAGGCCGCCATGGTGGTGGATGCCGGCGCCTCCGGCGTCCTCTACATAGGCATGGCCGTCACCGACCGCCCCCGCGTCCCCGACCGCGACCTGGCCATCCTCCAAACCCTCCGCCGCCACCTCACCCCGCTGGCCGTCGACCAACTCGACCGCGACCGCGCCCACCGCACCGCCACCACCAATTGGCAACTCACCCCCCGCGAATGGGAAGTAGCCGCCCTGGCCGCCCAAGGCCTCACCAACCGCCAAATAGCCGACCGCCTCTTCATCGGCACAGACACCGTCAAAAAACACCTCACCCGAGCCCTGGCCGAAACCTCCTGCACCACCCGCACCCAACTGGCCCTCCGCTTCACCACCGCCGCCTGAACCGCGCTCTAAATTCAACGGTTATTCACCGTCGATGTAAGGCTCGGTGTTGGTCATGGCCCAAACGGTATTCAGCCGCTGATGAGGGCGCCGAGGTTATCGAGCTCGTTGGTGCGGCCCGCGACTATGCGCTGGGTCCAGTCGGCGTCGTGGAGGGGTTCGATGGTCATGACGACGCGGACACCGTCCTCCACCGGGGTGAAATCGACGGTGGTCAGGTGCTCGTAGGCGGGCAGGCCGGGAACGAAATCGATGAGGGAGTTGTAGGTCAGGCGGGAGGTGGGGGAGACCTCCTTGAAAGTCTTCCGCGACTCGGTGGAAGGAGGCATGCCCGCGTTCTTCATGAAGTCGACCTGGGCTTCTCCAACTGCTGTCATCGTATAGACGAGCTCTCCCTCCGCCCGCACATCAATCTTGTCCACCCGTACCTCGAATCCGTCTGGTGCCCACCAGGATTCAATCCCCGCAGGCGTGGTCCACAACTCCCAAACCCGCTCAGCGGAAGCGGGGTAAATACGCTCGATACTGATCTGCTCGCCACTCATGTCGCTCTCCCTCACAGTTGATGATCACTCACAACCTCAGACGGAGATCCTCCCGCGAATTCATCGGTACCGGGCAAAGAAAAACCGTGCGGGCAATGCACCGAGGTGCCGAGGACTAGCTCGCCCCGAGTGCGTCACCACCGACATCGGTGATCTCCCACCCGAGCGACTCATCGAGCGTGATCTTGTAGGTGACGGTGGCGTCCGTAGGGCCAGAGGACTGCGAGTTGGTGGTGCGGACGTCGAGCAGTACGTCCACGTGATAGATCGAGCCGTCGTGTGCTGTGACGGCGCTGCTGATCGGGCTCGCGGTCGAGACCCATCGCAACGGAACGAGGACGTGCTCCACTTCGGTCCGGGTGGCGTCGTACTTGGCCGCCAACTCCGGCGCCGCGCCGGCCTTCATCCGCGCGAAACACCCATCCATATCCCGGTAGTCACACGTGGCCGCTCCCACCGCATAGTCGGTGGCCACCTGCTCCGCGTGACCGTCATCGGCCTCCGCCACCCCACCCGCCCCACCGAACAACCCCACAGCCACCGCCGCCATCGTCACAACACGCACGGCCCTCATAACCAACCCCCAATTCCAGCGGCCCGCACCGCCATTCCGTTGTCCGAGCCGAATCCTCGCAGGAGCCTCCGACAAAAGAAACCGGTGCGGCCCGAACTCGGCCCGCACCGGTTTTCTTGCAGGACTTGCTACTTCAGCTTGTCGCTGGACAGGCCGAGGACTCGGCGGGCGACGATGAGTTGCTGGATCTGCTGGGTGCCTTCGAAGATGTCGAGGATCTCGCGGCCGGTTCCCGCCACCTCCAGGTATCTGCGCGATCAGTGGGCTGGGCTGGGCCGGGAGTTCCCCCGGCATCTACCGGGTGCTGGTCTGTTTCAGCGCTGCCTCGGCTCGGGTGCTCGCAGTGGTAGGAGGGTACCGGCCCGATCGGCCACGAAAATTTGATTGTGAGCGTGAACGCTCATCACGTAGCGTGATCGCACACGATCATAAGGAGTCGTTGTGGACTACGTCACGGTGGAAGAGGCTGCGGAACTGGCTGGGGTTTCCGTAGCCACGATCCGGCGGCGCTGTAAGACAGGTGCGCTCAGTGCAACCAAGGCTGGTACGCAATGGTTGATCGAGCGAAATGATGTAAAGCGTGGGAGTGGCCGTAAGCGTGCCCCAAAGGGGCTCTCGGCAACCTATGATCTGGAAAGATCTTGGACTTTCGTGCAATCAACAGACTTGCCTGAAGCCTGGGTTCCTGATGTCCTTCGGTTTCGCGACTACATCGAGAGTACGGCGGACCTGATTGACCGCGCGAATAACCGTCTGACGACGCTAGAATTCGATGCGGCATTCAAGGTGGATATCCCAAAGAGTACGGCCTCTAATCGCCCAGGTGTCCTGTTGTCGATTGTTGATCGTATTTGCTATCAGGCGGTTGTATCGTCCTTCGCTTCCAATATTGATAGCAGAATTGGGGAGAATGTTTTCTCAAGTCGTCTAGCGCCTTCGGGGAAGTACTTCATGGAGCGAGGCACCATTAGATGGGTCAAATTTCATAACTCAGTACTTGAGGCTGCCGATGAAGGTCTCGGTCAATGGGTAGGGCAAACTGACATATCCTCGTACTTCGAACACATTCACCATAACATCTTGTTTGATGACCTGGTGTCCATAGGAATTTCCGGGCCTCCCCTGAAAGCGTTGAGGGTAATGCTTTCAAGATGGGCTACTGTCGAAGGTGTGGGATTGCCGCAGGGCCCGAATGCTTCACGAATGCTAGGTAATTTCTATTTATCCCGCGTGGATGAGGAAATGGCCACCCTTGGCCACGGCTACTACAGATACATGGACGATGTTCGTATCATTGCAAAGTCGAAGCAGCAGACCGTTGCCGCAATTCGCGACTTTGAACATCTCTGTAGGCAGCGAGGTCTGATCTGCTCTACCTCAAAAACTACCGTTCTTGAAGTTGAAGCATATCGGTCCGCAGATGATGGGCGCGACCGCGCCATTGCCAATTACTTCTTTGAGGCAAACAATCTGAAGCGAGCCCGGCCCGTGCTTAAGCGAATACTCTCCAGCGCATTAAAGGATGAAAAAATTGTACAGCGCGACATTAAGTTCAGTTTGTGGAGGCTGACCAGAATACGGGAGCATACCTCGTTAAGGCGGATTCTTGACCGTCTTGAGGATCTGGCGCCCGTCGCATCTGTGGTCGCTGCATATCTCAAGCATTTTATCGGCCGGAAAAGTATTCAGGATCGTATTGCGAAGTTTCTGGAAGACAGGGAGAGGTCCTATTCGGAATTCCTGAGAAGTTGGCTCTATGCCGCAATGCTCGAATGCGGGAAGCCTCCCGCATCGTTCATTGCATTAGCGAAGTCCGATACGCAGAACCATAATAACCCCAACTACCTGCGCGCTGTATCGGCTTGCGTTATGGCTCGCGGTTGTGCGTCCGGGGATATTCACTGGCTAAAAGCTCAGTTCGACACCGAACATGACCCCACCGTGTTGCGGGCGTATCTTGTTGCTCTCGCATATGCTGGAGCGCTTGATAAGAGTACTGGCCGACGTGCGGTGTCTCGATTTCCGCATCTTCAGTCTACTGTTTCATGGGTGCAAGGGCGTAAGGAACTCCCATCCCTGCTATTCGCCAATCGGCACATCGCGATCAAAAAGATATGGCAGCCTGCGCTTGCAGCTCATTCGTTAATGCAGCGACGACTGTTCTTTTCCCTGCTTCCTCATACTGGCTGTCCTCAGCGGAGGGAGGGCGTGTCAAGGGTGGGCGGATGCCCATCGGCGTAGCCGACGCGGAGCGCCCTTGATGCGTCCGAGTGGAGCGAGATAATGGGCCGATGAGGCGATGAGGAGGCAGGGACACCCTCGATTGGAGATCCGGCGTCCCCGTGCGCATAGCTCCGAAGTAGTGGCGGGGGACTGGCGGCTCAGGGGCTGGGCGAGTGGCCGGACGGCCGCCGACGCGCCGGTGCCGCAGCGAGGGCCCGCAGCGAGGACACCGCGGCGTGGCGGCGGCCGGTAGGCCGCCGCCCTTGAGTCTGTATAGCCAGTTTCGGCAACGACTCGTGACCGCCACCTCGCGCGAGGGGCCGGGCGGGCGGGCAACGGTGGACGACGGCAACGGCTTCGAAGGCTGGGACGCGGGAAGCGCCCGGCGCGTAGCATGGCCGCTCGTGGAAGCTGCCCTGGTGGAATTGCTGGCACCGCTAACGGACTCGCGGCGTGCGCACACGATCGCAGTGGGGCGCAAGGTGGAACGCATCGCGCAGTTCATTCCCAAGCACCTGCGGGACGAAACCGTAACTGCGGCTTACCTTCACGATGTCGGATACGGGTATCCGGTGCTCGGATTCCATCCGATCGATGGTGCTCGGTTATTGGCCGATCGGGGGTACTCGGCAGTTACTTGCCACCTGGTGGCTTTTCATTCGGCCGGCAAGGTGGAAGCTGAGGTGCGCGAGATCGCGCCAAATGTCTTCGATCCCTTTGTCCTGGAGGGAATTTCAGGACTTGACAGGGCGAACGATTTCGTCTGGTGGGCCGACATGTCCACGGGACCGACCGGTGAGCCCGTGACGATAGACCAGCGGCTGGCCGATATTCGGGTTCGCTACGAGTCGGGCAGCATCGTGCGCACTGCCATCGACAGAGCAGAACCGTTGTTGAGAGCGGCCGTTCGGCGGGCTTCTGCTCTACTCGGGGAGTAGGCGGCGTGTGAATCCGGCATTGACGAGGCGTGAGTAGGCGGCCCGTACATCCGTGGGTACATCCTGCTCAATAGCCCAGCCTTTCGTCGGGTAGACCCAGATTCGTTGGGTGTCACCGACGAGCGTGTTCATCACGCGATCAACATCGCCAATGCTGGCCACGTAGTCATCCAGGGCAAGGGGCAACGATCCGCAGACCACATCCACTTCGGGCCAGCGCTTCCGGCATATGGCGTAACTGCGCCGCTGCTGGTACGGCCGGGAGATCAGCATCACCGATTTGATCGAGTCCAGGTAGCCGCGCTCGTTCAGTAAGGCGCGGGTGAAATCGATGTTGTCGCCGGTGTTGGTCGCGTCGGGCTCGACCAGGATCGCTTCGGCCGGCACTCCGAGTTCGATGGCTCGCTCACGAAAATGCACTGCCTCCCCGCGCGGGAACAAGTCCACGGTGGTCGGTGCGTTCGCGCCGGTGAACACGATCAGCGGGAAGGTGCCCGCGTGGTAGAGGTCCGCCGTGTAGGTGGCGACTCCGAAGTCATGGCCGCCGAGGCCGATGCCGACATCGACAGGGCGCGGCTCGTGATGTATCTGGTTGTAATCCCAGAGGGTTTCCACGTCCGAGCGGTACTCCGCGGGCAAGGTCGTTGTCGGCATCGGAGGCTCCTTTACTCGGGCAGCTTGAAGTCGTACGTCCACGAGAATCGGGATGCCGCGTGGACGCCGCGCGCAAACTCGATCAGAACATCATTCGCGGTGTAGGTGCGACGCGTAAGGATCATCACCGGTTCTCCGGCGGGCAGCTCGAGGGTCTCCGCTTCCTCCGGGGTGGGCATGCGCGCGAAGATCGTTTCCGACATGTGGTCCGGTTCGTAGCCCTGGAGGGTGAGGACCGCCAGGCCGCCGCCAGGACCAGCGGGCCCTGGTGTCGGGTCCACCAGCGGTGTCCCCTCAACGATTTCGGGAAGGTAGTAGCTGGTGAGGGTGTGGGTCGGTCGTCCGGCGTCCTTGACAGTGCGTGCACGTTCGTAGACCTGTGAACCGGGTTGCAGCCCATAGGCTTCGGTGATCTCTGGATCGGCTTCGATGAGCGCGACGGTTTGCGTCTGGTCGGTTCGTTGCCACGGTCGGCCGGATGCTTCGCGGTCGGCGATGAACGCGACCGTGTCGCCGTACTTCCACTTCTTCTTCGAGTACCGCTCGGTGCCGAGCCGTCGCATCGGTGGGCGCTCACGCACGACGGTGCCACGCCGCCTGATCGGCGTCACCAGTCCCTCGGATTCCAGCTGTCCAACCGCCTGGCGAATGGTCTTGATGTTGACGCCGTAACGCTCGGCCAACTCTTCCTGCTTGGGAAGTGTTGTGCCAGGAAGGTATTCGCCCTGACTGATGGCCTCCCGCAGGTTGGCCGCCACTTCTCGGTATCCGCTCATGTCGCTGAGGTGCTCTCTCGTCCCAGTGGTTCGAACCGAACAAGTTTAAGAGTAGCCCTAACTGAAGCAGGTGCCGCGCTTGTTAGTTAGAACCAGCTCTATTGCCGTCGCGATCCACTGCTGCTTTAATAGAACCGGCTTTATTAGGGTCTGTTGGAAAGGGGGCCGATATGAGTCGGAGGGCCAGCGTCTTTGTGTTCCCCGGCGGGCTGTTGGAGATCGAAGCCGATCGGGGCGAGACCGGCGACAGTCCAGGGATCTACCTGGAGTGTTTCGGAAGTTGCGATCGGGACGAGCAACCGCAAGGGGCGGTAATGCGTTACAGGCCAACGGCGTTGGGCTACTTGAGAACGGATGTGTCCGCGATCGGTCAGCTCTGGGATGAGAGCCGGATACGCCAGACGGCTGCGCTGCTGGGCTTCGATCTAGCTGGGATCGTCGTCTATGACCCGATGACTGGGCGACCGCCGCTGGCACGGTTGCGGGCTCAGGCGACGCGACTCGATGCCGTGGCGGTTATTGTGCCGGAGCTCGCTCACTTCGAGGGTGGTCAAGTGCCCGAATCGATCCTGCGACGGTTCGATGTGATCACGGTGACTCCGGCCCAGACGCAGGGTGCGTAAACGTAAAACCGGTGCGAACCACGAGGGGCCGCACCGGTTTTACGTTGTGCCGGACCTTACTTCAGCTTGTCGCTCGAGAGTCCAAGGACTCGGCGGGCGACGATCAACTGCTGGATCTGCTGGGTGCCTTCGAAGATGTCGAGGATCTTCGAGTCGCGGGCCCACTTTTCCAGGAGGGTGCGCTGGGAGTAGCCGGTGGTGCCGGCCAGTTCTACGGCCTTGAGGGTGACGTCGGTGCCCATGCGGCCGGCCTTGGCCTTGGACATGGAGGCCTCGAGGGAGTTGGGCTTCTTGTTGTCGGCCATCCAGGCTGCGCGTAGGGAGAGGAGGTAGGCCGATTCCCAGTCTGCTTCCAGGCGGAGGAATTCCGCGGCGGCGGCGTGCTGGTTGTTGGCGGGCTTGTCGTAGGAGATCTCGACGCCGGCGTCGGTGAGGACCTTGCGGAGCTCCTCGAGGGCGGCGCGGCCCACGCCGACGGCCATGCCGGCGACCAGGGGACGGGTGTTGTCGAACGTCTGCATGACGCCCGCGAAACCCTTCTCCACGTTGACTTCCGGCGAACCGAGGATATTGTCCTTCGGGATGCGGCAGTCCTCGAGGCGGAGCTCGGCGGTGTCGGACGCCTTGATGCCGAGCTTGTGCTCGAGACGGGACACGGTCAGGCCCTTGGCATCCCGCGGGACCACGAAGGACTTGATGGCGGCGCGGCCGGCCGACTTGTCGACGGTCGCCCACACCACGATGTGGGTGGCGCGCGAGCCCGCGGTCACGAAGATCTTGGTGCCGTTGAGGACCCACTCGTCGCCGTCCAGCACGGCGGTGGTGGTGACGGCCGCCGAGTCGGAGCCGAAGGACGGCTCGGTGATGGCCATGGCGGCCCACACCTTGCCGAACCGCGACAGCTGCTCATCGGTGGCGACCGCCGCGATGGCGGCATTGCCGAGGCCCTGGTAGGGGATCGACAGCATGAGGCCGACATCGCCCCACGAGGTCTCGAGGGCGTTCATCAACGCGGACATATTGCCGCCGTTGGAGTTTCCGAGCAGCTCGGTGGCGTGCGCGTCTTTATCGGACCCAGCACCCTCGGTCGACTCGCCGGCCTTACGGCCACCGGTCGCACCGGAGATGTCCTGCGAGCCGGAGTCCGACAGGCCCTCGACCATGGCGGCCATGGTGTCCAGCTCGACCGGGTACTCGTGCTCGGCCAGGTCGTACTTGCGGGAAGCCGGGCGGAAGATCTCGGCGGCAACCTGGTGGGCCTGGTTGGCGCTGGCCCGCAGCTTCTTGGGGAGTTCGAGATTGATCATGATGGTCTCTCCGTTGAGAAGTCGGGTCAGATGAGGACGATGCCTTCGGCCACGCCGACGGCGCGGAGGTCGCGGTACCAGCGCTCCACCGGGTGCTCCTTGGTGAAGCCGTGACCGCCCAGCAGCTGCACACCGTCCAGGCCGATCTGCATGCCCTTGTCGGTGGCCAGCTTCTTGGCCAGCGCCGCCTCGCGGGCGAACGACAGACCCTGTTCCGCGCGCGACGCACCCCGCAGCGTCACGAGACGAAGACCGTCCAGCTCGATCGCCATGTTCGCGACCATGAACGCGACCGCCTGCCGGTACGCGATCGGCTCACCGAACGCCTCCCGCTCCTTCACGTACGGAATCACGTAGTCCAGCACGGCCTGACCGGTGCCGATGGCCAGCGAGGCCCAGCCCAGCCGGGCCAGCCGCACGGCGTCGGCGTAATCCTCGGCGCGCTCCGCCACCTCGGCGTCACCCAGCAGCGCCGACTGCGGCACCGCGACATTGTCGAGGATCAGGCGGCCCAGACCGGCGGCGCGCAGACCCATGCTCGGGTCGGCCTCGACCGAGAGACCCTGGGTGTCCGACTCGATGATGAAGAACGCGGGGCGCCCGTCGAGTTCGGCGGCCACGACGAACAGTTCGGCGTCACCGGCGGCGGGAACCAGGCTCTTCACACCGTTGATGCGGTAACCGCTGGGCGAGCGGGTGGCCTTGGTCTTCAGCGCGAACGGATCGAACAACGCCTGCGGCTCGGCGATGACAACCGCCGACTGCGGCACGTTCTCACCGGTGAAGGCGCCCAGATAAGTCTTCTGCTGTGCGTCGGTACCCCACTGCGACAGCGCGACCGCGACACCGCTCGGCGCCAGGATCGGCAGCGCCAGGCCCATGTCTCCGTGCGCCAGCGCCTCGGCGACCAGCGAATTGGTAACGGCGCCACGCTCGGAGGCCGCGCCCTCGAGTTCCTCGGGCACATTGATCAGGGTGATGCCGAGCTCGGCGGCCCGCTCCAGCAGATCGCGCGGGGCCTTGGCGGCATTGTCGGCGTCGTAGGCGGCTGGGCGCAGGATCTCGGCGGCGAACTCACGGACGGTCTCGACGATCATCTGCTGTTCGTCGGACGGGGTGAGGTCGAAGTAGTCCTTCTTGCGAGACTCGTTGACGGGCAGTCGCTTCGGCGCGCCACCGCCGGCGACCTTCTCGAACACTCGTCCCGCGGCACCGAGCGTGCGGAATCCGGTCTTGGTGCCTTCGTAGGTGAGGCGTTCGATCGGCTTGCGCAGCTTGTACTTCTCGGCGAGTTCCGACCCCGTGATGGTCGTCATGACCCGCATGGCCGTGCCCATCCAGTCCCGCTTCACCGGGTTGAGGCCGACGGCGGAAGTATCCCGCTTCGTTGCGGTGTCTCGAGTGCTCATAATCACCAGTTTTCTATCGAGGAGGTGGGTGATCCTGCCCAGCAATCTTACTCCTGAGTAAGACTATCTTACTTCAGAGTAAGAACTGCCGTCGAGGGTTGTCGAATCGCCAGTTCAGCGCGGTGGTTCCGACTGGATGGACAGTTTTCCCGAAGTCAGTGAAACAAATCCACTTCAGATGGTCACGACTTGCGTTACCGTATCGGCGCATCAACCCTGATTTGGAGGTTTGCCCATGAAGACGCTGGTAGGCACGACCGGTGCGTTCGCCATTGCCCTCTTCCTCGCCGCCGCCCCGAGCGCCAACGCCTCGACCGACGGCATCCCGCTGCAGCCCGCGACCCCGCAGGCCGCCCCGCAGACCGCCGACCCGATCGAGACCGGCACCGCCTTCAGCCTCAGCGGCATCGGCACCGGAGCCGGCAACTCACAGCTGAACCTCGGCTCCTCCTGCATCCCGATCAGCGGCCCCGCCTCCGGCTGCCACTGACCGCGCCCGGCGCAAAGGGGACCGCAGCCCCCGCGTCGGACCGCAGAATGATTGAATGTACTGGGTAGCCGCACTTTTCGCGACACTGCTCACCACGCTGTCCGGTAGGTACGGATACCACCGCGACGAACTCTACTTCCTTGCCGCAGGACACCGCATGGCCTGGGGATATCCCGATCAACCGCCACTGGTGCCGCTGCTCGCGCGCACCATGTCCGCCATCGACCCGAATTCGCTGATGGTGCTGCGCATTCCCGCGACCCTCGCCGCCACGGCGGTGGTGTTGTGCGCCGGACTCATGGCCCGCGAACTGGGCGGCGGGCGCGCGGCGCAGACGCTTTCCGCGGGCGCGGCCGCCGCCGCACCCCTGCTCTACGGCGCCGGACATCTGCTGAGCACGACCGTCTTCGACCTCATGCTGTGGTCGCTGATCGTGCTGCTCACCTTGCGACTGTTGCGCCCCGAACCCGATCCGCGCTGGTGGCTGGCGATCGGCGTCTTGTCCGGCCTCGCACTGCAGAACAAAGCCCTCGCGGCCCTGCCGCTCCTCGCGCTGGCAGTGGCGCTGGCGCTCACCGGTTCCCGAAAAATCTTCGCCACCAGGTACTTTCCGCTCGCGATAGTGATCGCCGCGCTGATCTTCGCGCCCTACCTGCGGTGGCAGGCTGAGCACGGCTGGCCGCAGTGGACGGTCGCCCGGTCCATTGCCGCGGGATCGTCGGGCACCTCGAATTCGCCGATTCAGTTCGTGCTCCTGCAATTCGGGCTGGTGGGGCCCTTGCTGGTGCCGCTGTGGGGATTCGGGCTGTGGTGGCTGGCCCGGCAGGCGCGCTACCGGGCCTTCGCGCTCACCTATGCCGTGCTGTTCCTCTTCTATCTGTGTACCGGCGGCAAGGCCTATTACCTGGGCGGCATGTATCCAGTGCTGGCTGCCGCGGGCGCGGTCGCACTCATCGACCGTCTGACCTCGACCCGGATTCGCCGGGCCGCAACGGGTTCCGTCATCGCGGCCAATGCGCTGGTCGGAGCGATATTGTTCCTACCGGTGCTGCCGATTTCGATGCTGCGCGGTACTCCCGTGCTCGCCATCGATTACGACGCGGGCGAGACCATAGGCTGGCCACGGTTCGTGACTCAGGTCGCCGATATCCGCGCCCGGGTCGCGCCCGGCGCCGGGATCCTGACCGGCAATTACGGAGAGGCCGGGGCCATCGAGCGATTCGGCGCGGGCCTGCCGACACCGCACAGTGTGCAGAACTCGTACTGGTGGTGGGGCCCGCCCGCCGACTCGGAAACCGTTCTTGTCCTGGGCTTTTCCGCTACCCAACTGGACCGGTTCTGCATCGCCCCCGAACCGGTGGGCCGCATCGACGACGGCGTCGGCATTCACAACGACGAGCAGGGCAAGCAGGTCTACCTGTGCCGCACGCCGCGACAGCCGTGGCAGGATTCATGGTTTGCGATGCGCCGGCTTGGGTAACGTTCACCGCCAATGTCATTGCATCAAGATGTCGCGAAAACCGGTTGTGCACACAGTAATTCGCTGCGTAGCGGATCTTGTATTGCCGGAGTTCGTTACTGTTATTTCATTCCGATCACACCAACTGTCAAGCCTCACTACGTTTTTGATCGAGACGAAAGGAGGAACGGTTATGTTGACAGGACTCGTCTCGGTCGTTCTCAATCTGCTCAACGGTGTGGTAGGCGCCCTTATCGGGGGCGGCGGCACCGGGGGCGGTACCAGTACGGGATCGCTCTAGTCCCGCACTCACCTACTAGACGCGAGGCCCCCGCATTCGATGCGGGGCCTTCGTGCGTCCGAGGGCGAATCCTGCGGCGCCGCAGAAAAACTCAGGCCTGCAGTGCCGCCAGCACCTGATCCTGCAGATGCGAGTTGGTGGCCACCGCGCTGCCGCCGTGCGGTCCCGGAACACCGTCCAGCGAGGTGAACGTGCCACCCGCCTCCCGGATCAGCACATCGAGCGCCGCCATATCCCACAGCGACAGTTCGGGTTCGGTGACGATATCCACCGCACCCTCCGCCAGCAGCGCGTAACCGAAGAAATCACCGTAACCGCGCACCCGCCACACCTCATCGGTGAGCGCGATCAGCTTGGCGCGCCGCCCGATCGCCCGCCAGCCCGACAGGCTGGAGATGGCCAGGCTCGCCGCCCCCAGCTCCGCCACCGCGGACACCGAGACGGCCCGCGCCTCGCCCCCTTCGAAACTGCTCCACGCGCCCCCGCCCGCGGCCGCCCACCAGCGGCGGGCCAGCGCCGGAGCGCTCACCACACCCACCACCGGCACCCCGTCCTCCAGCAGCGAGATCAGCGAAGCCCACACCGGGACGCCGCGCACGAAGTTCTTGGTGCCGTCGATCGGATCGATGACCCACTGCCGGCCACTGAATTCGGCATCCCCGCCGAACTCCTCGCCCAGCACCAGATCCGCCGGCCGCTCGGCGCCCAGCACCTCCCGGACCATGCGTTCCACGGCCAGATCCGCATCCGACACCGGAGTCAGATCCGGCTTGGCGTCGATCTTCAGATCCAGCGCGCCGAAGCGATCGCGGGTGATGGCGTCGGCCGCATCGGCCAGCTTCAACGCGAGTTCGAGATCAGCGGAGTATGCGGTCACCAGCAAAACGTTAGCCGCCGCCGTTATGGGCGAAACGGGCAGGCCGTCAGGCCGGGACGGGCACCGCGCGAGCCGTGGTGAGAGCGGTTGCCCACCAGTGCAACTGATCCAGCATGCCCTGCGCGGACTGCTCGAACTCGGCGGGCTCGCGCAGCGCGCCGTCCGGGCCGAAGTGCAGGAAGTAGCGCGGGAACGACACGTAATCCTTGACCGTATGGGCATTGAGCTCGTTGAACACCGCCCGCAGCCCCTCGATCGCCAGCAGCCCGCCGCTGCGGCCGCTGTAACCCACGAAACCGATGGTCTTGCGGTTCCACTGGGTGTAATGCCAGTCGATCGCGGTCTTCAGCGAGGCCGGGAAACTCCGATTGATATCCGGGGTGACGACCACGAAGGCATCCGCCGCGGCCAGCCGCTCGGACAACTCCTGGGTATTGCCGGGCCGCACCGGATTCGGCTCCATGAGCGGCGACACCGCGGGCAGCGCGTGCGGCAGCGGGTAATCGGCGAGATCGACGACATCCACCTCGAAGCGGCCGTGCTGCTCCGCCTGTCCGGCGAACCAGTTCGCCACCACGGGACCGAAACGTCCTTCCCGGACGCTGCCGATGATCACCGCTAGGCGCAGGGTCGTGCTGGTCATTTGGGTTCTCCTTGCGGGTCGGGGCGACCGTCCGGCCGCTGTGATCAACTCTGCGACGGACCGGAACGCCGAGGGAGACCGCTGTGAGAGTGGTAGTGAGAGGGCTACTTTCACGCTTGCGCGGCTTGGTACGGTCGAATACGTGAGCGATAACGAGCTGGGACTGTTCCTGCGGCAGCGCAGGGAAGCGGTCACGCCCGCCGAGGTCGGGCTGCCCTCCGGCCCGCGTCGCCGCACGCCCGGACTGCGCCGCTCCGAACTCGCCACCCTGGCCGGCGTCAGCATCGAATACCTGACCCGGCTGGAACAGGGCCGCGACCGCAACCCCTCGCCGCCCGTGACTCAAGCCCTGGCCGACGCGCTACGGCTGTCTCGCGGGGAGCGTGTTCACCTGCTGCAACTGGCCAAGGCCTCCGATCCGACCTTCAACTGCCGCGGCGGTTTCGGGCCCAATCGTGAGATCCGGCCCGCAGTGCAGGCCACCCTCGACCTGCTCGAACCCGCACCCGCGGTGCTGATGAACCGCCTCAGCGAAATCCTCGCCTGCACCGAGGGTTACCGGCGGCTGATGGGTCCCGCAGGTCTGCTCGACGGCGGCCTGCCCAGCAGCTACGTCCGCTATATCTTCACCGACCCGCGCGCCCGCGAGACCTATCCCGACTGGGACCACAAGGCCGACAAGGCCGTCTCCACCCTGAAACAGGGCCCGGGCCGGGCGGATCCGCAGGTCGCCCTGCTCATCGACGAACTGCTCACCACCGGCGGTGCGGAATTCGCCCGCCGCATGGACAGCATCCCCGGCATGGCCGACACCAATGGCGTGGGCCGCATCCAGCATCCGGAGGCGGGCATGCTGCGCATCGCCTACGAATCCCTGCAGCTCTCGGCCGATGACGACCAGTTCATCCTGGTCTTGCTCCCGGCCGACGACGCCACCGCCGAGGCCCTCGACCGCCTGGTCGGCCGCCGCCCGGGCGGCCTGCGCGCCGTCGCCGGTTGATCCTTCGGCAACGAGACAACTGATCTCGGAAGGCGGGGGTAACTCGTCGGGTACGAGCAAATCGGGTTGGCTCCCAACCGCGGCGCGCCTGCTCCGACCGGCCACGGTACTTAGCCGGGCGCCGAAGTTTCGGGGAGGCGGGCGAGCCCGGTAGCCTTGAACACCGTGCATCCTGACGTCTCCGCTGACCTTGCCGAACTCGACACCACTCTGAAGACCATCGAGTCGGTGCTCGATATCGACGAGCTGGCTCGCCGCATCGACGAGCTGGAACAGCAGGCGGCAGACCCCGAACTCTGGAACAACCAGGAACACGCGCAAGCCGTGACCAGCGAGTTGTCCCATGCCCAGAGTGAATTGCGGCGGGTCAAGGACCTGCGGCAGCGCTTGGAGGACCTACCCGTGCTGTACGAGCTCGCCGAGGCCGAGGAGGGCGCCGATCGCACCGCGGCCCTCGCCGACGCCGACGCCGAGCGGTCCGCGCTGCACGCCGATGTGGAAGCCATGGAAGTCCGCACCCTGCTGTCGGGCGAATACGACAAGCGTGAGGCGCTGGTCAATATTCGTTCCGGCGCCGGCGGCGTGGACGCGGCCGACTGGGCGCAGATGCTCATGCGCATGTACGTGCGCTGGGCCGAGCGCCACAAGTACTCGGTCGAGATCTACGACACCTCCTACGCCGAAGAGGCCGGCATCAAATCGGCCACCTTCGCGGTCAAGACGCCTTACGCCTACGGCACCCTGTCGGTCGAGATGGGCACGCACCGCCTGGTGCGCATCAGCCCGTTCGACAACCAGGGCCGCCGCCAGACCTCGTTCGCCGAGGTCGAGGTGCTGCCCGTGGTGGAGACCACCGACCATATCGACATCCCCGAAGGCGAGATCCGCGTCGACGTGTACCGCTCGTCGGGACCGGGCGGTCAGTCCGTCAACACCACCGACTCCGCGGTGCGCCTCACGCACATTCCCACCGGCGTCGTCGTCACCTGTCAGAACGAGAAATCGCAGCTGCAGAACAAGATTTCGGCCATGCGCGTGCTGCAGGCCAAGCTGCTCGAGCGCAAGCGGCAGGAAGAGCGCGCCCAGATGGACGCGCTGAAGACCAACGAGGGCGCGTCCTGGGGTAACCAGATGCGTTCGTATGTCCTGCATCCGTACCAGATGGTCAAGGACCTCCGGACCAACTACGAGGTCAACAATCCGTCCGCCGTACTCGACGGCGATATCGACGCCTTCATCGAATCCGGAATCCGCTGGCGCATGCGGGAGCAGCAGACCCAGGCCTGAGCCCACTCCAGGGTGAAGCGGAGGCAATAGATGAGCACCAGTCCGATTCTCGCCATGGGTTCCGGAGCCGACGTCGGAAACTGGCTCCGGTCCAGCGGTCTCGAGATCGTGCTGCTGATCGTCGGCACGATGCTGTTCAGTCGCGCCACAACCTTTGTGCGGGACCGGATCACGCGCCGGATCGACGCCGGCTTCCGGTCCAGTGATTCGCTGGTGCGATCCGAGGCGGCCAAGCATCGGCACGCGCTGGCCCAGGTCATCACCTGGGTGGTGCTGTCCCTCGCCTATTTTCTGGTGTCGCTGGAAGTGTTGCGCCGCTTGGGCTTCCAGCTCGGTGGCCTAGTTGCGCCAGCGGCGGTGCTGGGTGCGGCGCTGGGTTTCGGCGCGCAACGCGTTGTGCAGGACCTTCTCGCCGGATTCTTCCTCATCACCGAAAGGCAGTACGGCTTCGGCGATGTGGTGCGGATCGCGGTCACTGGTAATTCGACGGAGGCCGAGGGTACGGTCGAGGACGTCACGTTGCGCATCACGACTTTGCGTAGCGCCGACGGCGAAGTGGTAACTGTCCCGAACGGTCAGATCGTGAAAGTGACCAACCTGTCGAAGGATTGGGCGCGTGCGGCCATCGACGTGCCCGTACCCGCTACCGCCGACATCAACAAGGTCAACGAGATTCTGCACGACGTGGGCGCCAAGGCTTTCGCGGATCGCAAGCTGAAAGCGCTACTGCTGGACGAGCCCACGGTGATGGGTGTCGAGGACCTCACGGTCGACCAGATGAATATCAAGATGGTGGCCCGCACGTTGCCGGGCAAACAGTTCGAAGTCGGACGGGAGCTGCGGGTGCGGGTGGCCGCGGCACTGCGCCGGGAGGGTTTGAGTGAAAACACGTAAGTCCACGGCGATTCTGCTCACCGTGTGGGTCGCCACATTCGTGTTGTACCTATTCGTGAAACCCGACAGTCACGACAAAACGGCCACACCGCCCATTGTGAACACCGTGCTCAGCAACTATCTGCCGTCAGAAACAAACCATCCGGCACGTTGACCTCGGTTTCCGCGCGGCGGGGGCGATCATCGTGACCTAATGGTTACACTGGCAACCCGTGATAACCCTGCGGAACGTCACCAAGTCCTACAAGACGTCGACGCGGCCTGCTCTGGACAACGTTTCGGTCGATATCGAAAAAGGCGAGTTCGTCTTCGTCATCGGGCCCTCCGGCTCCGGCAAGTCGACGTTCATGCGATTGCTGCTCAAGGACGAGAAGCCGACCGACGGCGAAGTCTGGGTAGCCGACTTCCGAGTCGACCGCCTGCCAGGGCGCAAGGTGCCGAAACTGCGTCAGCGCATCGGCTGTGTCTTCCAGGACTTCCGGCTGCTGCAACAGAAGACGGTGTACCAGAACGTCGCCTTCGCGCTCGAAGTGATCGGCAAGAACCGGTCCTTCATCGAGCGCGCCGTGCCCGAGGCGCTCGACATGGTCGGCCTCGCAGGCAAGGCCGACCGACTACCCGGCGAGCTCTCCGGCGGTGAACAGCAGCGCGTGGCCCTCGCCCGCGCCTTCGTGAACCGGCCGCTGGTCCTGCTGGCCGACGAGCCCACCGGCAACCTGGACCCGGATACCAGTCAGGACATCATGACGCTGCTGGAACGCATCAACCGCATCGGCACCACGGTGGTCATGGCCACCCACGACAACACCATCGTCGACGCCATGCGCCGGCGCGTGGTCGAACTCGACCGCGGCCGTGTGGTGCGCGACGACGAGATGGGTGTCTACGGGGTGGGTCGCTGATGCGCGTCGGATTCCTCTTCGGTGAGATCTTCACCGGCCTGCGCCGCAATGTCACCATGACCATCGCCATGGTGCTCACCACCGCGGTGTCGCTGACCATGCTCGGCGGCGGTCTGCTCGCGGTGCGCATGGCCGACAAGATCCAGGACTACTACGTCCAGCGGGTCGAGATCCGGCTGTATCTCGACGACAACACCTCCAAGACCGACCCGGACTGCACGGCCGACCCGTGCAAGACGCTGATGTCGGATCTGAAGAAGCACGCGGACGTGGCGAGCGTGCAGTACGTCAACAGCGCGGACGCGGTGAAGGAGGTCAAGGAGACCACCTTCAAGGATCAGCCGGGCCTCGCCGACGAGGTGAGCCAGGACGGGCTGCCGGCCTCGTTCCGGGTGAAGCTGGACGACGTCACCAAGTACCGGGACATCTACGACGACTTCGCCAAACGGCCGGGCGTCATGACGGTGCTCAATGACATGGACATCGTGGACCGGCTGGTCAGTTTCTTCGTCGGATTGCGCAATGCGGCGTTCGGTCTCGCGGCATTGCAGGCGCTGGCGGCATTGCTGCTGATCGCCAATATGGTTCAGGTCGCGGCCCTGGCGCGGAAGACCGAGGTCGGCATCATGCGGCTGGTCGGTGCGACGCGCTGGTATACGCAGTTGCCGTTCCTCCTGGAGGCCGTGCTCGCGGCGCTGGTGGGATCGGTGCTGGCAGTGGGCGGTTTGTTCATCGCGCAGCCGCTGGTGATCAATCGGGCACTGGGCAGTCTGTTCAATGATCAGGTGCTGCCGAAGATCTCGAGTGACGACATTGCGACGGTGGCGTTGATCGTCACACCGATCGGTGTCGGATTCGCCGCACTCACCGCGTATGCCGCACTGCGCTATTACGTTCGCGAGTAACGGGGTGCGAAGTTGGCGACGCTCTCGTCGGTGTCGGCTGATATCCGTAGGATTGCTCGCGTGAGCGCAGCCGAGGTCGACACCGTCAGCGATAACCTGAGCGCCGGAATGGATGCGGCGCACGAGGTACTGCGAAAGACGTTCGGGTACGAGAGTTTTCGCGGGCCGCAGGCGGAGATCGTCGAACAGGTGATCTCCGGCGGCGACGCGCTGGTGCTGATGCCTACGGGTGGCGGTAAGTCGCTCTGCTATCAGATTCCGGCGCTCGTGCGGCCGGGCGTGGGCGTGGTGATCTCACCGCTCATCGCGCTCATGCAGGATCAGGTGGACGCGCTGAACGCCGTCGGGGTGCGCGCCGGGTTCTTGAACTCGACGCAGTTCCCCGACGAACGGCGCACTGTCGAGGCGCAATTCGTGGCGGGGGAGCTGGATGTGCTCTACCTCGCACCCGAGCGGCTGCGGCTGGAGTCCACGGCGCAGCTGCTCGACCGCGGCAAGATCTCCGTGTTCGCCATCGACGAGGCGCACTGTGTGTCGCAGTGGGGCCACGACTTCCGGCCGGACTACCTCAGCCTGTCGATGGTGCACGAGCGCTGGCCGGATGTGCCGCGCATCGCGCTCACCGCGACGGCCACCGAGGCGACACGCAAGGAGATCGCCGAACGGCTGGATCTCACGCGGGCCAAGCATTTCGTCGCGAGCTTCGACCGGCCCAATATCCAGTACCGCATCGAGGCCAAGAACCGCGCCGACCAGCAGCTGCTCTCGTTCATCCAGACCGAGCACGCCGGGGATGCGGGCATCGTCTACTGCCTGTCGCGCAATTCGGTGGAGAAGACCGCCGCGTTCCTCACCGCGAATGGTGTGGAGGCGGTGCCGTATCACGCGGGGCTGGACAACCGCATCCGCGCGACCAACCAATCCCGCTTCCTGCGCGAAGAGGGGCTGGTGGTGGTCGCCACCATCGCCTTCGGCATGGGTATCGACAAGCCGGATGTGCGGTTCGTCGCACACCTGGACCTGCCGAAATCCGTCGAGGGCTACTACCAGGAGACCGGTCGCGCCGGCCGTGACGGGCTGCCGTCCACGGCCTGGATGGTTTACGGCCTCAATGATGTTGTGCAGCAACGGAAGATGATCGACTCCTCCGACGGCGACGCGGCGCACCGCCGCCAGCTGCAGTTGCACCTCGACGCCATGCTCGCCCTGTGCGAAACCGTGCAGTGCCGCCGCCGCCAGCTGCTCGCCTACTTCGGTCAGACCGGCGCGGCCTGCGGCAACTGCGACACCTGCCTGAACGCCCCCGAGTCCTGGGACGGCACCGTCCCCGCCCAGAAACTGCTGTCCACCGTGCTGCGCCTGAAACGTGAACGCGGACAGAGCTTCGGCGCCGGCCACATCGTCGACATCCTCATCGGCAAGCGCAACCCCAAGGTGGAGCAGCACTCCCACCACGAACTCAAGGTCTTCGGCATCGGCGCCGACCTCCGTGACACCGAATGGCGCGGCGTGGTCCGCCAGCTGCTGGCCCAGGGCCTGCTCGCCGTCCACGGCGACTACGGCGTCCTCACCCTCACCGAATCCTCCAACGAGGTCCTCTTCGACGGCCGCCAGGTCATGCTCCGCCGCGAGCCCGAACGCGCGAAGGTCGGCCGAACCACCAAGCCGGCGAAGGGCTCCCGCCTCGCCACCGCCGACCTCACCCCCGCGGACTCCGACCTCTTCGAGAAGCTCCGCGCCTGGCGCGGCGCCACCGCCAAGGAACAAGGCGTCCCCGCCTACGTCGTCTTCCACGACGCCACGCTCCGCGACATCGCCGCCCGCAAACCCGCCACCCTCTCCGACCTCGCCGGCATCTCCGGCATCGGCGAGAACAAGCGCGCCAAATACGGCGAAGGCGTCCTCGAAGTAGTCGCCGCAACCGGTGGCACCCCGGCCGCGCCTACCGAAAACTCCACCCCCGCACCGATTTCCCGCCCACCGGCACCCACGTCCCGCCCCACCACCTCCCGATTCGCGGAGCCCTCCGCTCCACCAGCGCGCCGCACCACCTCGCCGGCCCCACCCGCACCCGCCCCCGCATCGCGTGGCACCACCAGTCCCTCATGGGGCGCGGCGGACGACGAGGTGCCATGGCCCGACGAAGTGCCGCCGGACTTCGACGATCTGCCGCCCGACTACCGGTAGGGGAACGCTGTGACGGAGTCCATGCCGCAGGTGATTGCCGAGATACGGGAGCGGTTGCGGGAGAGCGGGTTTCCGGAGGAGGGGGCGGCTAATCGAGCCGTGCTGGCGCTGGCCGAGGAGGCCGGTGAGTTTGTCGGGGCCTATCGGCGGTGGTCGGGGCAGGCGCGGCGGACCGGCAGCTTCGATGACGTGCGGGCGGAGCTTGCTGATGTTGTGATCATTTCTTGGCTGGCTGCGGCGGAGCTCGGGATCGATCTCGATGCTGCGATTGCGGACAAGTTGAAGGTGATGTTCGAGCGTGGGTGGCGGGACGAACGGGCGTGAGCATGCCGACGCTCGACGCTCTGTTCGCGCGCACGCCGATGCAGTGGGGACTGCGCGGTGATCCGTATCTGTGGGATGCGCTACGGGAACGACTGCGGGGGCAGCCGATTCCGGAGACGTTCCGGGATGTCCGGATCGCCGTGGAAAACGCCATTGCCGCGATCATCGGGGCGAAGCTGGATCCCGTGCCGGATCGGTATGCGGGGCAGGCGGTTCGGGGGTTCGCGGTCGGTCACGGGATGAGCGACGGCGTGATCTCGGCACATTGGTGGCAGCACACCGGCATTCCGCTCATTGTCGATCGCGCCGAGGCGGCGCGGGCCGGTGAGTACCGGCCGCGTCCCCGGCCGGAATGGGAGACCGCCTATCCGCTGCCGCAGATGCCTCCGGTCCGGCAGGTCCCACCGTCCTTGCCGCCGTACGACTCGCCGTACCCCGCGCCGCCGCGGCCGCCGGCCGAGTGGCGGATTCCGCCACCGCCTCCGATGCCGCCGGCTGCCCGGTGATCCGGCCCACGCCGGATAGCTGCGGATTTGGAAGGCGCGCGTCGGCAGGATAAGCTTTCGGAGCTGCTTCGGTCGGAAGACCGTAGTGAGCGGCCTGGTCCCGTCGTCTAGAGGCCTAGGACGCCGCCCTCTCAAGGCGGTAGCGCGGGTTCGAATCCCGTCGGGACTACCACGAAGGCCCCGCAACCCATCGGGTTGCGGGGTTTTCTGCGTTCCGCGGGAAAGTCGTTCGCGCACAGCCGGATCCGCTGCTCGCCCGTGTCTGCGCTCACCGCTCGCGCTCGCTGGGCGGGCCGTCCGGGCCATGCGCGGAATAAATCGCTGGCTCCGGCCATTAATGTTGACCGTTATGAAGGAGAAGGGGCGCAAGGTCATCGCCAGCAACAAGAAGGCCCGGCACAACTATTCGATCCTGGAGACGTTCGAGGCCGGGGTCGCGTTGGTCGGTACCGAGGTGAAGAGCCTGCGTGAAGGCAAGGCCTCGCTGGTCGACGCCTACGCCTCCATCGATGACGGCGAGGTGTGGCTGCGCGGTCTGCATGTTCCCGAGTACGGGCACGGCACCTGGACCAACCACTCCCCGCGCCGCACCCGCAAGTTGCTGCTGCATCGCCGCGAGATCGACAAGCTGCTCGGCAAGACCAAGGAGTCCAGCCTCACGCTGGTCCCGCTGTCGATGTACTTCTCCGACGGCAAGGTCAAGGTCGAGCTCGCTCTCGCCAAGGGTAAGCAGGACTACGACAAGCGCCAGGACCTGGCCAAACGCGATGCGGAACGCGAGGTCACCCGCGAGCTGGGCCGCCGGATCAAGGGCATGCGCGGCTGACGGCCGGTGGCGGCGCGTTAATGGAATGAACCAAGGTTTGTTCGGTGTTAAAGTAGGTGGCCCGGTGAGAGCCGGGTAGTTCATCTGATTCGGTGGACACAGACGGGGCTGAACGGTTTCGACTGCGTACGTTGATTCAGGGGAAGCGTGTCGGTGCAGGCAGGAGACCACCGTATGAGCGTCGCTGCAACCTTATAAGCGCCGATTCCAATCAGCGCGACTACGCTCTCGCTGCCTAAGCAACGAAGCGTGTCTGTCAGCCCGGGTTCGCCCTCGACCCGGTCCCTGGCATCAGCTAGAGGGCTCTACCGTCCGGCGCGGTCGCGGCGTCGGATGGGACATCCAACAGCGACTGGGATCGTCATTCCGGCTTGTTCGCGTGACCGGAAGATCCGAGCAGAGGCATAGCGAACTGCACACGGAGAAGCCCTGAAAATGCGGCGGAGGACCCGGGTTCGATTCCCGGCAGCTCCACTCGAGAAAGGCCCGGTCCATCAGGACCGGGCCTTCTTCGTTTCGCGATGCGGGTGTCAGTGCCGGCCGGCGCGGCGGAGGAGGGCGGGGTGGCGGGCGAGGCGGGGGCCGAGCTTGATGGCGAGGAGGGTGAGGGGGAGCCAGGGGCGGAGGTGGGGGGTGAAGCGGCGGATGCGGCCGTCGTCGGCGAGGTCGAGGACGAGGGCTTCGGTGAGGTGGAAGGGGCCGATTGTGGCTGCTGCCAGGAGGACTCGGCGGGGGCCGGTGCCGATTTCGTCGGTCCAGCGGAGGTTGGCGAGGCTGCCGTAGGCCGCTGAGAGGAGGATTCGGAGGTCGTCCTGGCCGCGGAAGACGAGGCGGCCGGAGACCGGGGAGATCAGTTCGGCGTCGGGGGCGAGGGTGCTCATCATGGTGTCGATATCGCCGGCCTCGGTGGCCTTGCGGAACTGCGTGACCGCGTCGGAGCTCATTTCTTCAAGGTAGGCATGTCACTTGCAAAAAGCAATGGACTAGACTGGGGCGGTGCCCAAAGCAGCCTTGTCCGAGATGGTGTGCTCGATCGCGCGGACGCTCGACGCGGTCGGCGAGCGGTGGACACCGCTGATTCTGCGCGACCTGTTCGTCGGGATCGCCCGATTCGAGGATCTGCGCAGGGATCTGGGGATCGCCTCGAACGTGCTGGCCGCGCGCCTGGAGGCCTTGCAGGAGTACGGGATCGTGGAAGCCCGTGAGTATCAATCGAACCCGGTTCGGCACGAGTATGTGCTCACCGAGCAGGGGCGGGACTTCTATCCGGCGCTGACCATGCTCATCGCCTGGGGAGACAAATGGTTCGCGGGGGAAGCGGGGCCGCCGGCCTTGGTGGTGCACCGCGAATGCGGGCACGAGACTTCAGGAGTCGTTGTCTGCCGTGAGTGTGGAGAGCCGCTCACGGCAGACAACGTGTACTGGCGGCACGGCCCGGGCGCGCGACGCGGCCCGGGCACGATGCTCATCGGCGACCGTCTGGAACCGCCGAGCTGACGAGGTGCTGCTAGCCGCCGGCGCGGCGGCGGAAGGTGCGCTTGCCGCCGGCCTGGGCGTGAGTGCCGCGGACCTTGGCGGAATTCTGGGCGGACCCGCCCGTGGAGGCGTGGCCATTCTTGCGTTCGAGGGCTTCGCGGAACTTGCGTTTGGTCGCCTCTTGCGGCGACTCGGTGGCTTCGCCCTCGAGATGCTCTGGTGAGACTTCTCTTTCATCGGCCATGGTGATCAGCCTGCCATCTCGGTTATCGCCAGGCGCGGCGGGTAGCGGGCATGGCGGCATTGCCCTCGGGAGTGGGCACGACGCCCAGTACTTGGTGGAGGTTCAGGCCACCGTCTTCGAAGCCCAGGGCCGAGGCCGCCATGTAGATGCGCCAGACTCGGGCGCGGCCCTCGCTGGTCTGCGCGACCGCCTCCGGCCAGGCGGATTCCAGGTTGGCGACCCACTGGCGCAAGGTCAGGGCGTAGTGCTCGCGGAGGGATTCGACATCGCGGACCTCGAATCCGGCTCGCTCCATGGCCAATACGACATTGCCGACATCTTGTAGTTCGCCGTCGGGGAAGACGTAGCGGCCGATGAAGGAGCGGTTCTTGATCTTCGATCCGCCGCGCGAGGAGATCGCGTGATTGAGCAGGCGGCCCTGCGGCCGGAGCAGGCTGTGCAGGGTTTCGAAGTATTCGGGCGTGCGTTCGGCGCCGACGTGTTCGAACATGCCGATGGAGGAGATGGCGTCGAACTTCTCGCCGCGCAGATCCCGGTAGTCGGTCTGCCGGATTTCGATATTGTCCGAGAGACCCGCCTCCGCGGCGCGCTTGCGAGCGGAATCGGCCTGGGTCCCACTGATGGTGACGCCCACGATCTTCGCGTCGTACGCCGAGGCGGCGTGCATCGCCATGGAACCCCAGCCGCAGCCGACATCCAGCAGCCGCATGCCCGGTCGTTCGGCGAGACCCAGCTTGCGGCAGATCAGATCGTGTTTGGCGGCTTGGGCGTCTTCCAGTGAGACGTCGGTGCTGTCCCCCTCCGCCGCGGCGAAGCGAGCACACGAGTAGGTCATGCTCGGGCCGAGGACCAGTCGGTAGAAGTCATCGCCCACGTCGTAGTGGTGGCTGATCGCGGCCGCATCGCGAGCCCGGGTGTGCAGCCGCCCGCGCAGTGGCGGCGCCTCCTCGGCCGGTGGTTTCGGCCGGCGGCTCAATGCGCCGAGCTTGCGTGCCGCGTCGGCGGCCTGCACGACTCCGGCGGCGCCGAGGCGGGCCTGGTCGGGTACCGCGGACTGGAGCGCCCGGCAGATCTTGAAGATATCGCCGTCGAGATCCACGGCGCCCGAGACGAACGCGCGGCCCAGGCCGAGTTCGCCGGGCGCCCAGATCATGTGGCTCAGTGCGTCCGCCGACCGGATTCGCATGGTGCCCGGCACCTCGCCCGGCGGCTCGATCGCGCTTCCATCCCAGAACTCGAACCGCAACGGTGGCTGTGGTCCGAAAGCGAGTCGCAGCAAAGGCGTGAACGCGGCCGCGACTGTTGGCTTGTTGCCCATGCGACCACTATTGCGCGTTCGGCGCCGCGGGGCGGGGTAGCCGGTCCGGCCTGTCGGGTGGCCTGAATGTCGCCGGGTGAATCGGCCGGTGAATCTGTCGGCGGGGGTTGGGGTTTGGGCGGAACGCGTAAATTGCGGCGCATGGGATTTCTGGGTGGGGTGTTCGGTTCGAATCGCAGGCAATTCGGCGAGCAGGCATTGGCGATGGTGCGGGAGAACGAGGTGGTCGCGCGCGCCGAGTTCGACGCCGGGGAGTTCGAGATCCACTACTGGACACACAGCGGGGAGATCGGGCGGATCAACCTGAATACCGTGTTCAAGCGGACACGGCGGGCATCGCCCGAGGAGGCCGATCGGATGCTCGCGACCTTCGTGGCGATCGGCCCGCAACGCGAGGGCGAGGAGCCCGACGGCTGGGCGGCGGCCGCGCCGCGACTGCGGCCGCTCATCCGGCAGGCCGGTTTGCTGGGTCAGCGGATCGAGGGGCTGCGGGTAGGGGACCACACGCTGT
Organism: Nocardia sp. NPDC020380; assembly: GCF_044386975.1. Lineage (NCBI taxonomy): Bacteria > Bacillati > Actinomycetota > Actinomycetes > Mycobacteriales > Nocardiaceae > Nocardia > Nocardia sp. NPDC020380. The sequence goes on from NZ_JBIRVQ010000008.1 coordinate 140,995, forward strand.
GGCGGCCGGTGCTGCCCTGCCTGATGGAGAGTGTGGTCGTCGATTGGCCGACCTCGATGCAGACGGTCACGCCGCACAACCTCACCGAATGGGGTGTCGACGCCGACACCGTATTCGCCACCGCCCGTGCGAATCTGGCCGGACTGGCGCTCGACACCGTCGCCGGCTACGACCCGGCTGTGAAGGGCGGGATGCTGTACCTCCCCGATACCAGCGGCGATTCGTATGCGGGCGCGCTGCCGCTGGTGGACGGCTGGCTGGCCGGGATCGGCGCGAAAGCCGGTGCGCGGCCGATCGTTTTCGTCGCCCAGAATGTCGGGGTGCTGGTCGGCGCCGAGTTCTCGGAACAGCATGTGCTGCGGCTGGTGAATACCGCCCGGCAGCTGTTCGACGATGCGGTGCGCGAGGTTTCGCCGGTGCCGTACACCGTCGACGAGGACGGCGAGCTGATTCCGTACCGCGTGCCGCGCGGTCATCAGGCCTGGCAGGAGATCCGTTCCGCGGAGGCCACCTTGATCTCGCACGTCTACGGAGCGCAGTACGAGGGCTTGCGCGCCGACCTGGAGGCCGGGCTGACCGAGGATTTCGCCGCGAAGGTCATGCACTTCCGCAAGCAGGACGGCACCGAATCCACCGCGGCCGCATGGACGGACACCGTCCCCACCCTGCTGCCGCGGGTGCACAACGTCTCGCTCACCCATGTGGAAACCGGTGACACCTTCTTCGTCCCCTGGGAAATCCTCGCGGGGGTAGTCGATCTCGAGCCGGTGGACGGTATCTACCCGGCCCGCTACCGCGTGGAGAACCATCCGGACGAAGCGACGATGGCCGCCCTGCGGGCGCAGGAGGGCATCGCGTAAGGCCCGGCCCATGCGGAACTCGCATACCGTACATGCGAGATTCTCGCTGGTCGCGTACCCGTGGCGACCATAAATTGTGGTGATGGCGTTGAAGTTCGGATTGTTTGCCATCAACCATGGGGCCTGCGGCGACCCCGAGACGGCCGTGCGAGTGGCGCGGCACGCCGAAGCGGCCGGGTTCGAATCACTGTGGAGCGGTGAGCATCTCGTGCTCCCGGATCCCGCCCCCGACGGATTTCCGCTCGCCCCGACGCTGCCGATGCTGGACACCGTGGTCGGGTTGACGCTGGTGGCGGCGCACACCAGCACGGTGCGGATCGCCAGCGGCATCATCGTGCTGCCCCTGCGGAATCCGGTGGTGCTGGCGAAGGAGCTGGCCAGTCTCGATCAAGTGGCGGGCGGGCGGCTCATCGTCGGCATCGGACCGGGTTATGTGCCGGCGGAGTTCGATGCGGTGGGTGTCGCGCTGTCCGAACGGTCGGCCCGCACGGACGATTACATTCGCGCCATGCGGGCCCTGTGGTCCATGCCCGAACCTGCCTACAAGGGGCGTTTCGTCAGCTTCTCGGAGATGAATGCCTACCCGCGGCCGGTCCGGGAGTCGGGCCCGCCGATCGTCGTCGGCGCGGGTGGCCGGCTGGCCGCACGCCGTGCTGTCACGCTCGCGAACGGCTGGTACGGCTTCGGTTTCGATGTGGAGCGCACCCGGCAGCACCTCCGGAACTTGCGCACGGCGGCCGAGGAATACGAGCGCCCGCCGGAGCTGGGCCCACTGGAGATCACCGTGACCCCGGTCGGTCCCTTGAATCAGCGTGTCCTCGAGCAGTATCGGGAACTAGGCGTCGATCGGCTGGTGCTGCTGCCGCAGCTCGATGCCGCCCATGGTGACCGGCACACACCGGTTCCCGTGGACCGCATTCTTCGCAATATCGACCATGTGGCACGGCATTACGCTGGATCGGGTGACTGATCAGGCGAAGAAAGCCGCATTGTTCCGGGCCCTGCACGAGCGTCCGGAGCCCTTCCTCATACCGAATCCGTGGGATGCCGGGACGGCCCGGATCCTGACCGCCCTGGGTTTCGAGGCGCTGGCCACCACGAGTTCCGGCGTCGCGAGTTCGCGGGGCCGGTCGCGGGCGACCGCGGAACAGATCCTGGACAACTGCCGGGAGATCGATGCCGCAACGGATCTGCCGTTGAACGCGGATCTGGAGAACGGTTTCGCCGATGATCCGGCGGAGGCGGCGGCGATGGTCGTGCGGGCCGCGGCGACCGGCGCGGTCGGCGCCTCGATCGAGGACGCGACCGGGAACGGCGAGCAGCCCATCTACGAGTTCGGGCTGGCGGTCGAGCGCGTGCGGGCGGCGGCGGAGGCCGCGCACGGTCTGCCGATTCCCTTGCTGCTCACCGCGCGCGCCGAGAATCTGCTGCACGGAGTCGGCGATCTGGACGAGACGATCCGCCGGTTGCAGGCGTTCGAAGCGGCCGGGGCGGATGTGCTGTTCGCGCCGGGCCTGCGGACCGCCGCGGACATCCGCGCGGTGGTCTCGTCGGTGGGCAAGCCGGTGAATGTCCTGATGGGTACCGCGGATCCGTCGCTCACGCTGGAGCGGCTGGGGGAGCTCGGGGTGCGGCGGGTCAGTATCGGCGGCGGTCTGTCGCGGGCCGCGCTGCAGGCTTTCAAGGCCGCGGCCACCGAGATGCGTTCGGGCCGTTTCGATTTCGTCGCGGGGCTGCCGGGGATCGGGGAGATATAGGAGGGGTTCCGCCGGCCGTGTAGCGCGGACCACATAATTGCAGATTCTGAAAAATTGCAGATTCTGCTAAATTCTCTGTATGTCCCCAGTGGAGCAGGGCGAGACGCCCGTCGGGTGGCGGGAGCAGAAGAAGCAGCAGACGCGGCTGGAGATCTGCATGGCCGCGCGGCGGCTGGCCGTCGAGCGCGGGCTCGACGCCATGACCGTCGATGACGTATCCAAAGCGGTGGGGGTCTCGCCGCGCACCTTCTTCAACTATTACGAGACAAAACTGGACGCCGTCGTCGGTCCGGTGACCGAGATCGGCACGCCGCCGACGCGGGAGCTCTTCGTCGCGGGCGGGCCCACCGGCGTGCTGCTCGAGGATCTGGTCGCGCTGTACAGCTCCTCGTACGAGCCCGAAGAGCAAGCCCGCGAAGGCATTTCGCTCGTCACCCAGCTCATCACGACCGAACCCCGGGTACTGGCCGGCTTCGTCGCCGCGGGCGTGAAGCACGAGGCCGCGCTCCAGGATCTGCTGAGAGCGCGCTTGGGCGCCGCCGCCACCCCCGAATTCGTCTCCCTGACAGCGGGACTCATGTCGGCCCTCACCACGCGGGCCGCCATGTCGCTGGCCACCGATCCGGAGCGATCGCTGGCCACCGCACTGCACGAACAATCCGTCATGGCCGCTCGGCTGTTCCACCACCCTGCTGACAGGAGAAGTGATGACCGCGACGACTGAAGCGCCGCCGGCTCCGATAGTCCTTACCCAGAAACGAATCTGGCTGATCTTCTCCGCGCTCATCGCGGGCATGTTCCTGGCCAGCCTCGATCAGACCATCGTGGGCACCGCCATGCCGACCATCGTCGGCGACCTCGGCGGCATCTCCAATATGGCCTGGACCGCAACGTCCTACCTGCTGGCGACCACCATCGTGATGCCGATCTACGGCAAGTTCGGTGACCTGTTCGGCCGCCGCTGGCTGTTCCTGTTCGCCATCGCCATCTTCACCGCGGCGTCCGTCGGCGCGGCCGCGGCCACCGGATTCTGGGAGTTCGTGGTGTTCCGCGGGCTGCAGGGTGTCGGCGGCGGCGGTCTGATGATCCTGGCGCAGGCCATCATCGCCGATGTGGTGCCGGCCAAGGATCGCGGCAAGTACATGGCCCCGATGGGCGCGATCTTCGGTATCACCTCGGTGGCGGGTCCGCTGCTGGGCGGATTCTTCTCCGATTCGCTGAGCTGGCGCTACTGCTTCTGGCTGAATGTGCCGATCGGGCTGGCGGCCTTGGTGATCGCCTTCCGCTACCTGTCGATTCCGACGCATCGCCCGAAGACCAAACCCGACTATCTCGGCGTCATCCTGATGTCGTCGGCGACCGCGCTGCTCATCCTCATCACCGATTGGGGCGGTAAGCAGTACGCGTGGGGTTCGGCGGTGATCCTGGCGATGATCGCGGCGCTGGTCGTGGTGGTCGCGTCGTTCGTGATGGTGGAGGCGCGCGCCGAGGAGCCGATGCTGCCGCTGTGGCTGTTCCGCAATCGCACCTTCGTGCTGACTTCCGCGATCGGCCTGGTGGTCGGTCTGGTGATGTTCGCGGCGCTCGGCTTCCTGCCGACCTATCTGCAGATGGCCACGGGCGCGTCGGCCGCGGTGTCGGGCCTGCTGCTGATCCCGATGATGATCGGCATGATGGGCACGCTCATCGCCTCGATGACCGCGATCACCAAAACCGGTAAGTACCGGGCTTATCCGCCGCTCGGCGCGCTGATCATGGTGGGCGCCATGCTGTGGCTGACCACGCTGCACGCGAGCACTCCGATGTGGGTCATCGGCGGCATGCTGTTCGCCATGGGCGCGGGCCTGGGCCTGATCATGCAGATCATCGTGCTGGTGGTGCAGAACGCGGTGTCGGCGGACCAGATCGGCACCGCGACCAGTGCCAACAACTACTTCCGCGAAATGGGCGGCGCGGTCGGCGTGGCCATCTTCGGCTCGATTTTCACGCACCGCCTGACCGAGGGACTCACCTCCGCGTTCAAGGACCATTGGCAGGAAGCCATGGGTGCGCACCTGCAGGCCGGCAGCCTGGTGCCCTCGGTGGTCAAGCACCTGCCGAGCGGCCTGCACGATGCGATCGTGGGCGCCTACGTGCACGCCCTCGTGCCCGGATTCTGGTATCTGATTCCGGGCGCGATCCTGGCTTTCGTTCTGTCCCTGTTCATTCCGCAGCTGACCCTGTCCGATCAGGCCGGCATGGTGGCGCGTGGTGAGGCCGTCATGGCGGACGAGGAAACTCCGGAAGGCGAACCGGCGGAGGCGATTACGCCGACGCAGCGCTGAGCTGCCCGACCTCCGCGTCGCTCAGTGTGAGCGTCGCGGAGGCGAGCAGGGCGTGCAGCTGGTCCGGGGTGCGGGCGCTGGAGATCGGCGCGGCGACCGCGGGCCGGGCCCGCAGCCAAGCCAGTGCGACCGAGGCGACCTCGGCCCGGTGCGCGGCGGCGATCTCGTCCAGCGCGGCGAGCACGCGTTCGCCGCGCACATCGAGGTAGGCGCGAGCGCCCGCCGCCCGCGGGCTCGGGGTGCCCACGGCGTCCTCGCTCGGCACCGCCGAGTCGGCGGGCCGGTACTTGCCGGTCAGGAATCCGCTGGCAAGCCCGTAATAGGGGAGTACAGCAAGCTTTTCGCGTACGCAGAGATCGGCCAGATCGCCCTCGTAGACGCCGCGGTTCATCAGGTTGTAGAGGGGCTGCACGACCTGATACCGGGCCAGTCCCTCACGCTCGGAGAGGGCGAGCGCCTCCGCCAGGCGCGGTGCGGTGTACTGCGAGGCGCCGAGGTGCCGGACCTTGCCCGCGCGCACGAGTTCGTCGAAGGCGCCCAGGGTTTCGGCGAGCGGAACCTCGGTGTCGTCGTGGTGGGCGTAGTACAGGTCGATGTAATCGGTGCGCAGTCGCCGCAGTGAATCATCCACGGCCGCACGGATATTGGCCGCACTCAGGCCGGGCCGCTGCGGCGACTTCGCGACCTTGGTGGCGAGGTATACGGAGTCGCGGTTGCCGCGGCTGGCCGTCCACTCGCCGAGGATGGTTTCGGATTCGCCGCCCGAATTGCCGGGCACCCACACGCTGTAGGCGTCGGCCGTGTCGATCAGGTTGCCGCCCGCGGCGGTGAAGGCGTCGAGTACCGCGAAGGACCGGTCGCGGTCCGCTGTCCAGCCGAAGACGTTTCCGCCCAGGCACAGCGGGTAGATGTCGAGATCTGTGGTTCCCAGTAAGCCCATGGCATCCAACCTAGCGCGCATGTATAGTTGGCAACAGCAAGTAGTTGCATGAGCTAAGTAAATGGTTCGTAAAGGAATCGATCATGGTCACCGCAGCCCGTGATCCCAGTGTCACAACCGAACTCGAAGATGCCGACCTACTCGGTACTCAACTGGTTCGGCTGTTACGTGCCGTCGGCCGGGCGAAGCATCGGGTAATCAAGCACGGGCCGGAAGGCCTCGAGCAGCTTGCCTACTCCATGCTCTTCTGCCTGGTCCACGACGGACCGCAGCGCACGGGGAAGCTCGCGGAAACATTGCACGCCGAGATCTCGACCATCAGCCGGCAGAGTCGCAGCCTGGTGAGTCACGGTCTCGTGGAACGTGGCGCCGACCCCATCGACGGCCGCGCGTGCGTATTGCGTGCAACCGCGGAGGGTGAGCGGATCTTCACGGAGAACCGGAGGCAACGCACGCTCTGGCTCGCGGAACTGTTCGCCGACTGGCCATCCGCCGATCGCGCGGACCTGATCCGCCTGCTGGACCGATTCGTCAGCGGCATGGAAAGAACCACCGCTTCAACCGATTCGAAATAAGGCTTCGAGACATGACAACTGCGACCAACGAGGCGCCGCCCATCACGGCGGCGGGTGCACCGCCGAGATTGTCACATCGGCAGATCCTCACCATCCTTTCCGGCCTGCTGCTCGGCATGTTCCTCGCCGCGCTGGACCAGAACATCGTGAGCGTCGCGATCGTGAAGATCGCCAACAGCCTGCACGGCTTCGACCAGCAGGCCTGGGCCACAACGGCTTACCTCATCACCGCCACCATCAGCACTCCGCTGTACGGCAAACTCGCCGACATCTACGGGCGAAAATACTTCTACCTCACCGCCATCGCGCTCTTCGTGATCGGTTCGGCCGCGTGTACCTTCTCCACCTCGATGTACGAGCTGGCCGGTTTCCGCGCCTTCCAGGGTCTCGGCGCCGGTGGCCTGATGTCGCTGGCCATGACCATCATCGGTGACATCGTCCCGCCTCGGGAACGCTCGCGGTACCAGGGCTACTTCATGATGGTGTTCGGTATCGCCACCGTCGCGGGCCCGGTGCTCGGCGGCTGGTTCTCCGGCTTCGATCACCTGTGGGGCATCGAGGGCTGGCGCTGGGTGTTCCTGGTGAACGTGCCGATCGGCATTCTCGCGCTGGTGGTCGTCGCCAAGGTGCTGAACATGCCGCACCAACGACAGAACGTGCGCGTCGACTGGGGCGGCGCGGTCGCGCTGGCCATCTGCGTGGTGCCGCTGCTCATCGTGGCCGAACAGGGCCGCACCTGGGGCTGGGGCTCCGGCAAGGCGATCCTCTGCTACCTGATCGGGCTCATCGGCCTGGGGCTGTTCATCCTCATCGAATACCTGATGAAGGAAGCCGCGCTGATTCCCTTGCGGCTGTTCAGGAATTCGACCTTCACCGTCTGCATCGTCGGCGGTTTCATCGTCGGTATCGCCATGTTCGGCGCGATCTCCATGGTTCCGCTGTACATGCAGGTCGTGCGTGGCTTCTCGCCCACCAAGGCGGGTCTGCTGATGGTGCCGCTGATGGCGGGCCTGATGGCCGGATCGCTGATCTCGGGCCAGGTCACCAAGCGGACCGGACGGTACAAGATCCTGCCGGTCGTCGGCACCTTCATCATCGCCTGCGGTGGTGCGCTGTACGCGACCGTGCACTACGACAGCCCGCTGTGGCAGCCGCTGGTGTGGGGCGCCATCATCGGCCTCGGCCTGGGTTGCTGCATGCAGACCCTGATCATCGCGGTCCAGAACGCCGGTCCCCGTTCGGATATGGGCGTCTCGACCGCCGCGGCGACCTTCTTCCGGCAGGTCGGCGGCACCCTGGGTGTCGCGGTCTTCCTGACCATCCTGTTCAACCTGCTGCCGCACAAGATCACCGACGCCTTCGGCGGTCATCTGCCGCCCGGATTCAGCGCCGGCAAGCTCGACAGCATCCAGTCCAATACCGCTGGTATCCAGGCGCTTCCGGCGCAGGTGCGGGATCCCATCCTGATCGGTTTCACCAACTCCATGCACGGCGTGTTCTGGGCCGCGGCAGGCGTGGCGCTGCTGGCGTGCATCGTGCTGGCGTTCATGAAGGAGATTCCGTTGCAGGATCCGGGCGCCGCTGCCGCCGCTGCCGCTGCCGCCGAAGGCGCGCCCGTGGACTTCGGCGACGAGCCGGCCGACGATCCCGAATGGGGCGCCGAGCAGGTCTGGGAGGGCGCCGCACAGGTGATCTCGCAGCCCGAACCGGTACTGGCGGCCGCCGCGGCGGGCCGCCACGAGGCCAATGGTCATGTCGCGGTGGGCAATGGGCAGTACGCCGGCAACGGACAGCACGCGGTGACCAACGGTCACCTCGCGGCCACCGACTCGAACGGTGCGGCCGAGGACGACCGGTTCGCGGTCGCCGAAGGACAGCACGCCGCCAATGGTCTTGGCGCGCAACGCGCCACCGCCCAGCCGGGCGCCATCGTCGCGGCGCTGGACGGCGCCCTCGGCGGGCCCTCGATCGGCGGACATGTCCGCCGGGAGGACGGCCGGCCCGTCTCCGGTGTCGCGCTGACCCTCATCGATCAACGCGGGCACCAGGTTTCGCGCGCCCTCGGCGACGGTGGCGGCGCGTACCGCATCGAAACCCCCGCCGCCGGACACTATGTGCTGATCGCTTCGGCGGGCGGGCACATGCCGTCCGCGGTGAACGTCAAGGTCGACGGGCACGCTCAGCTGCTGGACCTCACGCTGCAGGGTTCGGGCGAACTGTCCGGCACCGTGCGCACCGCCGGGCAGGGCGAACCGCTGCCGGGCGCCACCATCACGCTGACCGATCCGCGCGGCGAGGTCGTCGGAGCGGCCGTCACCGGAGTGGACGGCGGCTACGTGTGCAACGGCGTGGTGTCGGGCGTCTACACGCTGGTCGCGGTGGCCGAGCACATGCGGCCGTTCGCCACCACGCTGGTCGTGCCCGACAGCGGACTGCTGCACTACGACCTCGAACTGACCGCGATGGCCATGCTGTCCGGCACGGTCGTGGCCGGCGGTCGCGCGGTGCCCGACGCCCTCGTCACCGTGCTCGACGCGGCCGGGACGCCGATCGGCACCGCCCGCACCGACGAGGACGGCCGCTACACGATGACCGACCTCGTCGAAGGCGGCTACACGGTGGTCGCCCGCGGATATCCGCCGGTCGCCACCCGGGTGACCGTCAGCGGCGGCCAGGTCGACCACAGCGTCGAGCTCGGCTACGACCTGAACGCGGCCGGCGCCGAACCGACCGGCGTGGAACAGTTCACGGACCGGCCATGAACGGCCTGACCGCGGAGATCCGCAGCGCGGAGGGCTGGCCGGTCCCGGGGGCGGTACTCACCGTCACCGATATGAACGGCCGCCAGCTCGCCCGCGCGGCGGCAGGCGAAACGGGGATGGCGGCCACCGCGCCGCTGCCCCCGGGCATGCACACCGCGGTGGTGACCGCGCCCGGGCATCAGCCCGTCGCGCGCGTCATCCGCATCTCCGCGGCGGGTGTGGGCGCACTCGGTGAGATCCGGCTGGAACGGGAAGCGGACGCCATCGCGCTGCCGCCGCCCGGACCGTGGACCATCGACCCGATGCATTCCACGGTCCAGGCCACCGCCCGGCACCTCGGCATCGCCGGGATCAAGGCGCGATTCGCGGAGGTGAGCGGCCGCCTCGACATCTCCGGAGTCTTCGAGCGGTCCAGCGGATTCGCCGAGATCAAGGCCGCCACCGTGGATACCGGGATCGGCATGCGCGACGACCATCTGCGCTCCTCGGACTTCCTCGACATCGAGCGATTTCCGTTGATCACCTTCACCGGCAACGGTTTCCGCCGCACTGGCGGCGACACCTGGGTGATGCCGGGCGAACTGGTGCTGCACGGCCAGACCCGCCCGGTCGAACTCTCGGTCACCTACGGGGGCTACGGGCCCGACCCGTGGGGTGGCGTACGCGCCGCCTTCCACGCCGAAACCCTGCTGCACCGCGAGGATTTCGCGATCGACTACAACGCCGTCGTCCGGGCCGGGATCGCGGCCGTCGGCACCACCGTGAAGATCGAACTCGATATGGAACTGGTGCAGGGCGAGCAACTGCCCACCATGTAGACACGACGCGAGTCGCGAAAGTCTCAGAGAACGGAAACCGCCCTCCCGGGGGCGGTTTTTCCGTTCCCTGGGAGCGGACTGCCAGGATCGGAAGTCGGAGGCGTGGGGCAGACTGGTGGACGTGTCGAACCATCCAGTGGCATCCATCATCTGTGCGTTGATCGCGGCCCTGCTCTTCGCCGTGGCCGCAGTGGCCCAGCAACGAGCGGCGGCAGCCGTCGCCGAGGGAGATGCGCTGATCGGGGCGCTGATCCGGAACCCACGCTGGTGGGCCGGTCTGGTGGGCGATGCGGGCGGCTACGGCATGCAGGTCGTGGCGCTGGCCCTGGGCGCTGTACTGCTGGTGCAGCCCATCCTGGTCAGCTCGCTGGTATTCGCGCTGCCGCTGGCGGCCCGGCTGAACGGGCGGCGGATCACCGGACGCGAAATGGGGATGGCCGTCGCGCTCACGGCGGGACTGGCGTGCTTCGTGGTGATCGGTGACCCGACCGAGGGCAAAACGACCGCGCCGCTGCACGATTGGATCGTGCCCATGGGCGTGCTGCTGGTGCTCATCGTGGCGGCCGTGATCGCCGGACTGCGCAGCGGGCCCGCGCCGCGGGCGCTGCTGCTCGGCGTGGCGAGCGGTTCCCTCTACGGTGTGGCAGCGGCGCTCACCTCCTATGTGTCCGGGCTGTTCGAGCACGGCTTCGGCCATGTGCTGACCAGCTGGCAGACCTGGACCCTGGTGGCGGCCGGGATCACGGGCGTCTATCTGCAGCAGCTGGCCTTCCAGGCGGGACCGCTGTCGGCGTCGCTGCCGACGGTGATGATCGCCGAACCGCTGGTGGCCGCCTTCCTCGGACGCACGGTCCTCGACGAACGACTACAGGCGCACGGGTTCGGTCTGGTGATCACCGGTATCGCGGTACTGGTCATGTGTGTCACGGCGGTGGGGTTGTCGCGTTCGCAGGCGCAGGCCGGTGCGGTGACGGCGGAGGAACCGGCGCAGAGCGTCGCACGATAGTTTCGGGCGGCACGGGTCGTTCAGAGCGAGAACAGACCCCAGGTGATGGCCCAGGCGACCCATGCGCATGCGGCAATCAGCAAGACGCCCAGTCTGATTCGAGGTACCGCAGCGGCCCGTCCGCGCACGGCGGTCGTCACGGTGACGGCCAGCAGCGCGACGGTGATCAGCGCGAGCGACTGCAGCACCAGCCAGACCACCGGGCGTGAAACAGCCACCGGGCCGACGGTCTGCGCATCGGTGGCGAGGATCGATTCCACGTACACCACGGTCGCCACCGGGGAGACCAGGCCGGATACCGCCAGCAGCCGGGCGGACCAGCGGGCGATGCGCGAGCGGCGGTCGCCGAAGGACATCAGCAGGTAGGCGAGGAACGCCAGGATCAGCGCCGCGAGCACGATCGACTGGGTGCGCGCCGAGGTCCACCAGCCGTGTCCCGGATCGCTGCTCGACACGTTCTGCACGGGCGGCCGATCCGCCGTGGAAGCGGGCGGTGCACCCGTGGCGACCTGGTTCACCCAGGTGGTCATGGTGTCGAGGTAACCGGGCGCGAAGGCGCCGGGTGGCGCGCCCGGATCGGGTGCGGGGCCGAGACGATCGAAGCCGTCGGTGGTCATGCGGCCACCGTGCGCACCGCCCGCGATGAACCGGATGGTGACCGAGGGGGATGCCGTCAGCGTGTTCCGCAGCACCGCAGCGCTTTCCGCGGGCGGCACCTGGACATCGTGATCGCCCCACAGGGCCAGGACCGGGATGTGAACTTCGCGCAATGCGGGCAGTGGATCGAAGGCGGCCTCGGGGAAGATTCCGGTCTCGCCCAGCAGCCGGGCCGCCGGGCCCGCGACGGTAGCCGCGAGCGAACCGGTATCGCCGTGATGGCGCAGGGTTTCGGCCAGACTCCAGGTCTGGGTACGCAGCGGCGTGAAGCCGGGCGCGCCGAGTGTGATCAGGAAGGCGATATCGGCCGAGCGCGCGGCGGCCAGCGGCGCGACCCAACCGCCCTCGCTGAAACCCCACAAGCCGACCTGGTCCGCTCGTACTCCCGGTGTGCGGCGCAGGGTTTCGACCGCGCCGAGCGCGTCGTCGGCGAGCAGGGAGAAGTCGCGGTGGTTATGCGAGTAACCGGTGGTGCGTTTGTCGTAGATCAGAGTGGTGATGCCGGCCGCGGCGAAAGCCTCCGCCTCGGCTCGGTATTCCGTGCGCGGTCCCGGTCCGGAACCGCCGACCAGGACAATGCCCGGTGTATCGGAATGCGTTGCGGCAGGGGCAATGACGGTGCCGTGCAGCGTGAGACCGCCACCGCCGGTGAAGGTGACCTCCGTGCCGCCGGATGCGGGCGCGGCATCGGCGGATCCGGCAGGCAGGAACGGCGGGGCGAGTATCAGAAGTGCCAGCAGGAGTATGAGGGCAAGGCGGGGTAACCATCCGAGGGCTTTCCGGGATGGCAATCGAGTGTTGTGCATGTTCAGTTGTCTTTCGGTGCGAGTCAGGTTTCCGGGAAGCCGAACAGCCTCAGTAGCACGGCTTTCCGGTCGTCACCGCGGTCGTCGCCGTCGGGGCTGTAGCGGTAGACGAGCTGGATGTACTCCTCGAAGAACTCCCGGAGCCGCGCCGGATCGACGCGAATCGTGGCGCGGGAGAACAGGAATGCGTCGGCCCATTCGCCGAGTTCGGGGGCCTTCCGCTCGAAGTCCTCGTAGAGCTCGACCAGTTCGGCGAGGTTGTTCCGGTTCATTTCCGAACTGACCGCCCACATCTCGGGCGTCTGTTCGCTGTACGGGGGATAGCGGCGGTCGCCGGGTACGGCCCGCCACCAGCGTTCCTTGCCGGTGGCCAACTCCGGAACTTCCTCGATGAAGCCGTGTTTGGCCAGCTGCCGCAGGTGGTAGCTGGTGAGCCCGGTGCTCTCGCCGAGCGCCTGGGCGAGCGTGGTCGCGGTGACCGGCCCCGCGCGCAGATGTTCCTCGATGCGGCGGCGCAGCGGGTGGGCGAGCAGCCGCAGGGCGGCCACGTCGGTAATCCTCTGGGGGACAGGCTGATCGGCCATGACGGCCAGCCTACTGCGTGCAAAGAGTGTTTGCAAAGACTCTTTGCATGGCTTGGTTGGGTGTCGAATCGGCCGGGGGTGCGTGTCGGCCGGGTTTCGAATTCCTGGATCCGGGTACCTTCGCGTTGTTTGCCATGAATTCGCTGTATCAGAGATCCGGTGCTGAATTGAGTGGGCACTCAACTTGAGTGCTCTCTCAACTTAGCTCGAGAGGATGCCTCCCATGTCGCATCTCGCTGTCTTCGGCGCCGGGCTGGTCAACTACCTGAACGCGGTCGACGCCGAGGTGCGGCCGCATGGCGTCCGGGTGAGCAGCCTGCAGATCCCTCAGCTGGTCGAACGCAGCGCCGCCGCTGCGCTTTTCGACCAGGGGCACTTCGACGGCATCGATGTCGGCGAGGTGGTGCGGATATCGCCGGACGAACTCGCCGCCGCCGTATTCGATCTGGCCACCGCCGGGACCGTGGTCGAACGCGTGGCGTGAACGCATGACAGTTGTCATGCGGAGGAGGTGATGGTTGGCAGAGTCGGTGCGGCCCGCGCGTCCGTAACGTCATTTCCTGTAGCGCACAGTCGGATCACGAACCAACAGGAGTTGCCGAAATGACCGCCAACAGCACCGGCACGACCGGCCAGAGCACTCCCGCCGCACTGCCCGGCAACCCGGCGCCGGTCCGGAATCGGACCAATATGCTGCGACTGCTGGCCCCGACGGCCCGGGATATCGCGGTTCCGCTCGCCGCGTACTTCGCCCTGCACTGGGCGGGCTACTCGGATTTCGCCGCCCTGCTGGCCGGTGCGGTGGTGTCCGGCGCCATGGTGATCTACCAGGTGATCAAGGCGCGGCGCATCGACGCGCTGTCGGCGATCATCCTGGTGGGCTTCGCCTTCGGGCTCATCGCCTCGTTCATCAGCGGGGACGCGCGGATGATGATCGTCCGCGATTCCCTCAGCACCGCGGCCATCGGCTTGGCCTTCCTGATCAGTGCCCTGATCGGTAAGCCACTGACCTACGCCGCCTCGCTCAAGGCCTTCGCCACCTCGGATCCGGCCAAGGCGGCCGCCATGGCGGAGTCCTACCGGACCGTTCCGGGGGTGCGGAAGGTGCACCTCGCGCTGGCCTCGGTGTGGGGCGTGGGCCTGCTCGCCGAGGCCGGGGCCCGGGTGGTGCTGGCCTACCAGCTGCCGGTGCACACCATGGCCTGGTTGTCCACCGTGCTCATGGTCGGTACGTTCGGTGTCCTCTTCCTGATTACCGCCCGGGCCATCAAGTGGGCCCGGAAGGCGTTCAACCTCGCGGGGTTGCCAAATTAAGCACGTGTGATTAACTGCGGGTATGAGTGTGACCGAGGGACCAGTCATGCAGATCGCCTGGGTGGTGGAGGACATCGCCGCGGCCGAGAAATTCTTCGGCACCCTGATGGGCGTACAGAAGTGGGCGCGCATGCCGGACGTCCACTTCGGACCCGAAACCTCCACCTACCGAGGCGAACCCGCGGACCACACCGCACACGTCTCGCTCTCCTACCACGGCGATATGCAGCTCGAACTGATCCAGCCCGTCAGCGGCGTCTCGATCTACACCGAGTTCCTGGAACGCGGCGGACCCGGACTGCACCACATCTGCCTGGAACCCGACGACTACGACGCCGCCCTGCGCGATGCCGCCGCCCAGGGCATCGATGTCGTACAGGACGGCAATATAGGTGGTCAGCTGCGCTTCGCCTACCTGGACGGCGCGGCCGCGGGCGTGCCCTTCATCGAACTGGTGGAGATCGGACCGCATATGCGAGTGCTTTTCGACCAGTTGAAGAAGGATATGCAGTGAGCACAACCGACATTCCCGAAGTCGTTGCCGCGGCAGCCGTTACCGCGTGGGATGCCGAATTCGACGTGGTGGTGGCCGGATTCGGCATCGCTGGCGGCTGCGCGGCCGTCGAGGCCGCCACCCGGGGCGCCCGCGTCCTGGTGCTGGAGCGGGCCGCCGTGGCGGGCGGCACCACCGCGCTGGCCGGCGGGCACTTCTACCTCGGCGGCGGCACCGCGGTGCAACAGGCGACCGGGCATGCCGACTCGGCCGAGGAGATGTACAAGTACCTGCTCTCGGTATCGCGCGATCCGGAACCGGACAAGATCCGCGCCTACGCCGACGGCAGTGTCGCGCACTTCGATTGGCTGGAACAGCTCGGCTTCGAGTTCGAACGCAGCTACTACCCCGAGAAGGCAGTCATCCAGCCCGGCACCGAGGGGCTGATGTACACCGGCAACGAGAAGGTGTGGCCGTACCGCGAACAGGCCGTGCCCGCGCCGCGCGGGCACAAGGTACCGGTGCCCGGCGATACGCAGGGCGCGGCGCTGGTGATCGAACTGCTGGTGAAGCGGGCCGCCGCCCTCGGCGTCGAGGTGCGGTACGAGACCGGCGTGACCAACCTGGTGCTCGACGCGGACGGCGCGGTGGCGGGTGTGACCTGGCGCAAACCCGGGGAAACCGGTGCCGTCAAAGCGAAGTCGGTAGTGCTGGCCGCCGGCGGGTTCGTCATGAACACCGAGATGGTCGCCGCCCACGTACCGTGGCTGGCCGAGAAGCCGTTCGTGCTCGGCACCACCTATGACGACGGGCTCGGCATCCGGCTCGGCGTCTCGGCGGGTGGCGCCACCCGGAATATGGACCAGGCCTTCGTGACCGCACCCGTGTATCCGCCCGCGCAGTTGCTGACGGGAATCGTGGTGAACAGCAAGGGGGAACGGTTCGTCGCCGAGGACTCCTATCACGCGCGCACCTCCGCCTTCGTACTCGATCAGCCCGGCGCGGCCGCCTACCTGATCGTGGATTCGGAACATATGGAACGGCCGGTCTTCCCGCTGGTGCCCTTCATCGACGGCTGGGAGACGGTCGAGGAGATGGCCGCGGGGCTCGGAGTTCCCTACGAGACACTGCAATCCACGCTCGACAACTACAACGCCAATGCCGCCCTGGGGAAGGACCCGGACCTCCACAAGGGTGCGGAATGGCTGGAGCCGCAGGACAAGGGTCCGTGGGGCGCATTCGACCTGACACTGGGCAAGGCGCTCTACGCCGGCTTCACCCTCGGTGGACTGCGGACTTCCGTCGACGGAGAAGTGCTGCGCGACAACGGGTCACCGATTCCGGGCCTCTACGCCGCCGGGGCGACCTCGTCCACGCTGGCCCAGGACGGCAAGGGGTATGCCAGCGGCACGCAGCTGGGCGCGGGTTCGTTCTTCGGCCGCCGGGCCGGGCATCACGCGGCCAGCCGCTCCAGCTGACGTAGTAGTTCGGAGCCGGTGACCGGATCGAGGACGCCGAACGTGCCGCCGTTCAATTCGACGGCGGCAATGCGTTGTTCGGCGGTCTCGTAGCGGTAGCCGCCCTCGAGACCGGGGTCCAGGGTGACGGTCACCTCGTACCGGCCGCCGACCCGGCGGGACAGCACGGTAGGCGCGATCTCCCAGCCGCGTTGCTGCAGGCCGAAGATCCGATCGGTCCGCGCCTGCCGATCCGTGAAGCGCGGCAACAGATTCGAGTCCGACTCCTCGGGCGTGAACCGGTGCGTGCTGCGCCGGAGTTGCGGAAAGGGCTGCCGCAGCGCGTGATCCGCGAACACCTCCTGCCACCGGCCGAGATCATCGGCCAGGTGCAAGGGGTGGGCGACGCCGATCAGCACGTCGCCGGAGGGTTCCAGCTGCGCGCCGGTGACATCGGTCAGCATGCCGTCCGTCGCCACCCGGAAGGAACCGGTCACGGTGCCACCCGGTTCGAAGGTTGCCCAGACCAGTTGCCGCGCGAGGTCTCCGAGTCCCGGGTGCTCGATGATCAAGGTGTGATGGGTATCGGCGCGCCAGCGGCGGCCGTCCACCATGGCCGCTTCGAGCCGCCGAATCTGGTCCGTGGTCACCGTTTTCGGCTCTTGCGCCGCGGTCGCGGTGGTTTCGGTGACGCCGGGTTGCGGCAGTAGCGCCGCGACCATCGGCCCGGCCCAAGCTGTCGGCGGATCGGCGGACAGGGCTGAAAGCTGTTGCACCGTTGCCTGATAACTGTCGGGCGGTGCGGTCGCCAGCAGGGCTCGCACCCGTCGTGCCAGCTGATCATCGGCGAGCGAACCCGGGGGTTCGGGCGCGATGACTTCCAGCCGGGCGGTCCGGCGGCCGCGCAGAGGATTGTGTTGCGAGATCCGGATGGCGGACCGCCACACCGTGGCCGCCGCGGCGAAGGCGTGGCCGTGTTCGAGAATCCAGCTGTCCGCGAACCGTTCGGCGAACTCGCGCTCGCGCGTCGCATCGAGAGCGACGGTGGTGCTGGTGAACAGCGCGAGCGCGTAGACCGCCGCGGCGCCCTCGGGAACAGCGGGTTCCTGCGGTGCATCCAGATACGCCCGCGCGGCCGCGGCCAGCGGGCCCAGTCCCTCTGCCTCGGCCGCGATGAGCACGGGTTCGATGGCGGCCCGGCGGCGGCGCAGGAAGGCCCGCAAGGCCGCGGTGGCATCGGGATTCACCGGTCGTGGCGGCTCCGCGTCGGTCATGACATCGATCTTGCCGCCGGGCACCGACATATTCCGGCGGATTTCGTCGGTGCCCGGCGGTAATGTGCTGGAGAGGTCTTGATCAACACGGGGAAATGATCATGAGCGGGGGAATCATGGGCAGGAGCAGGATCGGCCGGCGGATGGCCGCGCTGACGCTGACGGCGGGGGTGATCGCCGCCTGTGGCGGGTCGAGCGGCGGCGGCGATCCGTATCTGTGGCTCGAGACGGTGGACAGTCCGCGCGTGCAGACCTGGGTGTCCGCGGAGAACACCAAGACACAGAACGTGCTGGAGCAGGATCCGCGCTACGCCGACAATCTCGCGCAGGCGGTGGCCCTGGGGAATGCGCCCGATCGATTGGCCGTGCCGACGTCCATCGGTGGCGTGATCGGCAACTTCTGGCAGGACGCCGACCATCCGCGCGGTATCTGGCGCGAGACCGCCGTCGCGGATTACGAAGCGCCGCAACCGCAATGGAAGACGGTGCTGGATCTGGACGCGGTCGCGAAGACCGAGGGCCGGAACTGGGTGTGGAAGGGCATGGACTGCGATCCCGTCACGCACCAGCACTGCCTGGTCTCGCTCTCCGACGGCGGTGAGGACGCCGTCACCGTGCGCGAATTCGACCGCACCGCAGGGAATTTCGTGGATGGCGGGTTCACGCTGGACCGCGGGAAGCAAATGGTGTCGTGGGCGGACGCCGATACGCTGCTGGTCTCGCGGGAATGGCAGCCGGGGGAGAAGACCACGTCGGGCTACCCCTATGTGGTGAAGCGCTGGCATCGCGGGCAACCGCTGGATCAGGCGCAGGAAGTGCTGCGCGGGCAGCAGTCCGACGGCCTGGCCACCGCGGCCTTCCTGCTCGACGACGGCACCGGCCGGCGGCTGAATGTGCTGGCGCGCAAGCCGTCCTTCTTCGACACCGAGTACAGCCTGCTGTCCGGAGCGCAGCCCGTCCCGCTGGCCTTGCCCGCCAAGTCCGAGGTGGACGGCATGGTCGGCGGCAAGGTGCTGGTGTCACTGCAGCAGGAGTGGACTGCCGGCGGCACCAAGTTCCCGGTGGGAGCGCTGGTTTCGCTGCGGGCCGACGACATGGTCGCCGATCCCGCGAATCTGAAGCCCACTCTCGTCTATGCGCCCGGGCCGCAGGAAACGGTGCAGCAGGTGCTCACCACCCGGGACCGGGTCGTGGTGACCTCGCTGTACGACGTCCGCGGCCGCGCCACCGTCTACTCCGCGCAGCCCGACGGGACATGGTCGGGCACGCCGGTTCCCGTGCCCGACAATGCGACCGTGAGCGCGGTGGATGCGGACTCGCACGGTGACACCGCCTACCTCGCGGTCGCCTCGCCGGTGACGCCGTCGACGCTGTGGCGGCTGAACGCGGTGACCGGCGCGTTCGACATGGTGAAATCCGCACCGGCGCGGTTCGATTCGTCGGGCCTGGTGGTCGAGCAGTCGAAGGCGACCTCGCCGGACGGGACGAAGGTGCCGTACTTCGTCGTACACGCGAAGGACATGAAGTACGACGGCAGCAATCCGACCATCGTCTATGGCTACGGCGGTTTCGGGTCCTCATCTCTGCCCGGGTACGACGGAATCCTCGGCAAGGATTGGCTGGCGCACGGCGGCGTGTACGTCATCGCCAATATCCGCGGCGGCGGCGAATACGGACCGGCCTGGCACGACGCGGCCCTGAAGACCCAGCGGCAGCGGGCATTCGACGATTTCGCGGCCGTGGCCAAGGATCTGATCGGCCGGAACATCACCACGCCACGGCATCTGGGCATCGAGGGCGCCTCCAATGGCGGCCTGCTGATGGGTGTCGAATTCACCCAGCACCCGGAACTGTTCAATGCCGTGGACATCGGCGTCCCGTTGCTGGACATGGAACGGTACGAGCAGATCGAGGCGGGCGCGTCCTGGGTGGGCGAGTACGGTTCGATGTCGAATCCCGCCGAGCGGGCCTTCCTCGAATCCATCTCGCCCTACGCACAATTGAAGAAGGGCGTGCAGTACCCCCAGCCATTCATCTGGACCACCACCAAGGACGATCGCGTAGGTCCGCAACATGCCCGGAAGTTCGCCGCCCGACTAGCGGAGTACGGCGATCCCTACTTCTTCTACGAGGGGACCGAGGGCGGCCACGGCGCCGGCGCGAACAACGACGAGAAGGCGCACACCACAGCGCTGCAGTACACCTACTTCATGCGGCAGCTGATGTAGCGCGAGCGGTGCCGGGCCGATGCGGCGAATCAGTCCCGCACGATCAGTGAAACGGCCATGGGGACGAGCACATCCACCAGGTCCGCCACCGGTGGGCGGGGGTCGGAGAGCAGCCACTCGTGGGCCAGGCCGTTGATCGCGCCGATCAGGGCGCTGCCGGCCAGGCCCGGGGTGCCGCGGGTGTGGGCGCCGGGGCCGGCCAGGGGTTCGATGGCCGAGGAGATGGTGTCGGCCCAGGCGTGGCGGCGGGCGCGGCGATGCCGTTCCATCCGGTCGCTGACGCCGACCACCTCGACGAAGGCCACCTTGGCCCGATGCGGATCGGAACCGAGCGAGCCCAGGTAGGCGGTCAGTGCGTGGGTGACCGTCGCGGTCGGATCGGGATCGGGGCCCAGTTCGGCGAGGGCGGCGGCGAGGGTGAGTGCGGCCTGGTCCTGGATCTGGTCGTAGGCCGCGACCAGGACGTCCTCGCGGGTCTCGAACTCCTCGTAGAACTGCCGCTTGGACAGTCCCGCGGCGGCGCATACATCGGCGAGCGAGCAATCGGCGTAGCCGCGCTCGCCGAAGATGCGGATGGCGGCGTCCAGGAAGCGCTGTCGCCGTTCGGCTTTCCGTTCGGCGACGGCCCGTCCGCCGTACTGCCTGCCCTCGATCGTCACTGTCGGCCCTCGAACATCACGCACTCAAGGTAGCGGCACCGCCCGGCGGATCAGCGCCGGGGACGTAAACCGTCAAGCATGTGGCGGACCGTTTCCTCGAAGAGGACGTCCGCCTCCTCCGGCGGGACGAAGCCCGAACCGACGAAGGTGGCCAGGCCCTGCAGCGCGGCCATGGCCGACAGGCAGATGGTGCGCGGGTCGCCGTCCACCACTTCGCCGCGCTCCTGGCCGTCGGCGATCATGTCGAACGGGGTGGCCAGGGTGCGGGCGGCGGCCGCCTCGATATCCGGGGTCTGCCGGTGCTTGCGCGCGAACATGAGGGCCAGCAGGGCGGGATTGTCGATGGCGAAGCGCAGGTAGGTGCGGGCCATGGCGTGCAGCCGCTCCAGGAAAGTGCCGCTGGCAGCGGCCTTTTCGAAGGCGCCGCCGAGCCGGTCGAAACCCGCCACGGCCAGTGCGTCGAGCAGCGCCTGCTTATCGCGGAAGTGGCGGCTCGGCGCGGCGTGGCTGACGCCGGTGTCGCGGGCCAGTTGCCGCAGGGATAAACCGTCGACCCCCGAGCGACGCAGCGTGGCCTCGGCGCGGCGCAGGAGTTCGGCCCGCAGGTCGCCGTGGTGATAGGAGCGCGGTCTGGCTATCGACATGGTCATTGCAGGATATAGGACACACTCGGCAATGTTTGCGTTGACTACTTTGTTGTCGCTGCCTACATTATGCGACATGGCGAAAGACGTTGCGGTGCCGCAGCACGCGGCGCCGAAAGACGCGGCGCGCGTACCCCTGCGCGGCTGGATCGGCCCGATGCTGATCATCACGCTGCTCGCGGCGCTGCTGGGCACCATGTACCTCGGCTACACCTCCGACCCGGAGAAGAACCTGCACGACTTCCCGATCGCCCTGGTCAACCAGGACGTCGGCGATGTCATGGACGGCAAGACGGTGAACATCGGCGATCAGATCACCGCCACGCTGACCCAGAAGATCCCGTCCGACAAGGTCGATCTGCACGTGGTCGGCATCAACGAGGCGCACACCCAGCTGCAGGAGGGCCGCGCCTACGGCGCCATCGTCATTCCCGGCGACTTCACCAAGCGGCTGAACATCCTCGCCGCGTCCTCGGTGGTGCCCGGCGATGTGGAGCAGCCGATCATCACCGTCGAGACCAATCCGCGCGCGGGCACCTATGCCTCGCAGATCATGTCGCGCATCACCGACCAGGCGCTGGGTCAGGTCAACGAGACCGTCGGCGCGCAGCTCACCGCGCAGGTGAAGGCGAAGCTGCAACCGCCGCCGGGCGCGGCGCCCACCGAACTCGTCGGCGCGGCGCGGTTGCAACTCGCCAAGCCGATCGATGTGGTGACCACTCCTTACCGTCCGCTGGGCAGCGGTACCGGACAAGGCTTGTCGGCCTTCTTCTACACCGTTATCCTGCTGCTCGCGGGCTTCAGTAGTTCGCTGCTCATCCACGCCATGATCGACAACGTGCTCGGCTACGTGCCGGCCGAGTACGGGCCGTGGTACCGCCACCTGCCGCCGGTGGCCATCAGCCGATGGCGCACGCTGCTCGTGAAGTGGGGCATCGCCGCGCTCACCGCGCCGCTGGTGTCGGGTGTATTCCTCGGCATCGCACTGCTGTTGGATATGCCCATCGACCTGAAGCTGCCGCTGTTCCTCTACGGCACGCTCGCCGTCGCGGCCGTCTCGATCACGGGCCTGTCGATCCTCGCGGCCTTCGGCACGGTCGGCCTGATCGCCAATATGGTCTTGTTCGTGGTGCTGGGCCTGCCGTCGTCCTCGGGCACCGTGCCCATCGAGGCGACACCGCGTTTCATCGCGCGGCTCGCCGACTTCGAGCCCATGCACCAGATCTATCTGGCCGTGCGCGCCCTGCTGTTCTTCGACGGGCATCTGGAATCGGGTCTCGGACACGGCCTCTGGATGACCCTGTTCGGTCTGGCCGTCGGCCTGCTGCTGGGGTTCGTCGTCACCCACGCCTACGATCTGCGCGGCCTCTACCGGCTCGGCGTGCCGCATCGGACCGAAACGGCGGTGGTGGAGTAGCTCACTCGCCCAGGGACTTTCGGCCCTTTTCGTTGCCGTGCTGTGACGGCAGGATGGGGCCGGGGCATCGAATACCTCATCACAGGGCGATGAGTGTGGGGCGGTTCAGCGCAATGGGTACGTCACGGTTCGATCAGTTGACCGGGCAGTTTCTGCTCGAGGTGCGTGAGGCGGGCGGCGGCCTGCCCGCGGTGTGTGCGGCATGCGTGCGAGTGCTACCGGTGCGACGGTGCGCCATCGTGCTGGAGGATGGTGAGGCGGGCCTCCAACCCTGGTGTGCCAGTGACGATTTCGCCGATCTGGTGGAGAGCGCGCAGGCGACGGCGGGGGAGGGGCCCGCGCTGTCGGCGGTGGCGTTCGGGGTGCCGGTATCGGTCATCGATCTCAGCGTGGACTGCGAGCGCTGGCCGGGTTTCGCCGAGGCGCTGTCCGGCGCGGGCGTCTCCGGTTCCATGCTGGCGGTGCCCTTGCGGCTGGGTGGGATTCGACTCGGGTCGGTGGATCTGTACCGCGATGCGGTGGGCCGCAACGGTCCGCGGTTCATCGCGACCGCGCTGCACGTCGCCGATCTGGTGACCGCCAGCCTGGTGCTGGCCGCCGGGGACGCGGCCCAGCAGTGGGCGCAGCCCCCGTCCGCGCGGCGCATTCATCAGGCGGCCGGTATGACCAGCGCCCGCCTCGGCATCGACCTCGCCGACGCCTATGCCTGCCTGCGCGGATACGCCTTCGCCCACGGCCTTTCGCTCATGCAGGTATCGCAGCGCGTGATCGACCGCGAGGTCTGCATCGAAGTCGAATGACTCGGCCCGAACGACCGGGCGGGAGTCGGTGAGCAGCCTGCGGACGGGAGTCAGTGCGCAGCGGTCGCTTTGAAGCCGCGCGGCACCAGCACCACCGTCAGCACCGCGACCGTGCCCACCAGCCCGGCGGAGATCCACGAGGTGGTGGTCAGCGCGGAATCGTAGGCGTGCTGGGCGATCCGCAGCACTTCGTCACCGGTGGTGCCGCCGATATGGTGCGCGACGTACGCCGCGCCGCCGACGGATCCCCGCGCGTCCTCGAGGTCGGCGCCCTCCAGCGGGAGCCCGGTCATGTGCCCGGTGAACAGTCGGCCGTGAATACTGCCCAGCAGTGCGACGCCCAGGCCGATGCCGAGTTCGTAGTTGGTCTCCTCGACCGCGCCCGCCTGCCCGGCTCGTTCCGCCGGCACCGCGGACACCAGGATCGCGGCCGCGGTGGTGATCGCGAGCCCGTCGCCGATGCCGAGGCAGGCCAGAATCATCGCGACCAGCGGATAAGTGGTGTTCGGGATGGCGGCCAGCACCACGAAACCCACTGCCAGCGCGCCCAATCCGAAGCCCATGAGCACGCGCACCCCGACCCGCTCCATGAGCCACGGCGTGGACAGTGAGCCGAGCAGGGTGGCGATGGCGGCGGGCAGCGTGCGCACGCCCGCCTGCGACGGCGAATAGCCGTGAATGTATTGCAGCCACAGCGAGATCAAGAACAGTGCGGCGCCGATGGCGAGCATGGCCAGCAGGGTCGCCAGCGCCGCCGCGGTGAAGGCGCGATTGCGGAACAGCCATACATCCAGCAGTGGGTCCGCCGACCGCGACTGCCGATACGCGAAGAGCCCCAGCAGGACTGCCGAGGCCACCAGGATCACCCAGTCGAGCACCGCCGGATTGCCCTTGGCCACATGCTTGATGCCCCAGGCCAGCGCCACGACGCCGAGCACCGACAGCACCGCGCTGAACCAGTCCAGCCGGCCGTGCTGCGGCGCCCGGTATTCCGGCAGCAGCCAGAGCCCGGCGATCACCGTCACCACGACCACCGGCACGTTCAGCCAGAACGCCGCCGACCAGCCGAACGCCTCCACCAGCTGCCCGCCGACCAGCGGCCCGATCGCCGCGCCCGCGCCGGCGACGGCCGCCCAGATGCCGATGGCCATGGTGCGTTCGCGGTCGTCGGTGAAGATATTGCGGATGAGCGAGAGCGTGGACGGCATCACCATGGCGCCACCCACACCCAGCAGGGCCCGGCCCGCGATCAGTTGCGTGGGCGTGTGCGCGGTCGCGGCGACCACCGAGGCCAGGCCGAAGAGCACGAAGCCCGCGATGAACAATCGCTTGCGGCCGAACCGGTCACCGATGGCCCCGCAGGTGATGAGCAGGCCGCCCAGCACCAGGCCGTAGAGGTCCACGATCCAGAGTTGTTCCATGGGACTGGGTTCCATGTGATCGATGAGCGAGGGCAGCGCGACATTGAGGATCGTCGCGTCCATCGCCACCAGCAGCAGGCTCGCGCACAGCACCGCGAGCATGGCCCATCGGCTGGCGGGCGCGGGTGCGTGCAGTTCGGGCCGATCGCCGGACTGTTGCCGATGCGGGATGCGGCCCACGGTTTCCCGCCTCCTCGACTAGTCGCTCACCAGATGGACAGCAACACTCTGGTTAAGAACGATAGCGCGGGGTTACTTGTCCGCGGTCTGCTTGGCCAGCAGGTCGCGAATCTCGGTGAGCAGCTCCAGCTCGGTGGGGTCGGCCTTGACCGCGGTGGGCTTGAGCAGCCGGGACTTGAGGTGGTTCATCGGCAGGATGAGCACGAAGTAGAGGACCGCCGCGACGCAGACGAAGTTGATGCCGGCGCTGATGATCGGACCGAGCGCCACGAAGGTGGACGGCTTGTCGGCGATGATCTGAAAACCCAGACCGTACTGCTTGTTTCCCCCGAGCAGCGCGAGCAGCGGTTCGATCACGCCCTTGGTCACCGAGGTGACGATCGCGGTGAAGGCGGTGCCCATCACCACCGCCACCGCGAGATCGATGACATTGCCCCTCATCAGGAAGTCTTTGAAGCCCTTGAGCATGACGCTGCTGAATCCAATCCCTACGATTTCGATAGCTACTGCGTCGAGAGTCTAGGGTGTCCGGATCGTGACACGCTAGCGACCTTTCAGTTACCGAACTCACCCGCCGCTGTCCGCGCGGAAGGTCCGCACCAGCGCAACGCACATGGCAAGCATGACCACACTGAACGGCAAGGCGATGAGAATCGCCACGGTCTGCAGGGTCGTCAGCGCCGACGCGCCGGTCCCGCTGGCCACCAGCAGCGCCACCGCCACCGCGCCCTGCGCGCAGGTCCAGAAGCAGCGACTCCAGGTGGGCGGCTCCGGATTACCGCCGGAGGACAACATGTTCACCACCAGCGCACCGGAATCGGCGGAGGTGACGAAGAACAGCACGATCACCAGAATCGCCAGCCCCGCCGTGATGCCGCCGCCCGGCAGCGTGTGCAGCAGCGCGAACAGCGCACTGTCGCGATCGGGACCGTCCGGCCCGACAAGTCCGCCGCCACCGAACATTTCGCGATGCAGGCCCGCGCCACCGAAGACCGCGAACCACACGAAGGTGAGCAGCGTCGGCACCAGCAGCACCCCGGCCACGAACTCACGCACCGTGCGGCCGCGGGAGATGCGCGCGATGAACACACCCACGAAGGGCGCCCACGAAATCCACCAGCCCCAATAGAACACGGTCCACTGCTGCGTCCACGCGGTGCCGTCCGGCCCCTCGCTGGCGCCGGTGTAAAGGCTGATCTTGGGCAGCGACTGCAGATACGCGCCGAGGTTCTGCACCAGGTCGTTCACGATGAACAGGGTCGGCCCGGCCACCAGCACGAAGATCAGCAGCACCCCCGCCACTCCCATGTTCACCTGCGACAAGAGCTTGATCCCCTTGTCCACCCCCGTGACCACCGACACCGTCGCCAGCGCCGTGACCGCCACGATCAGCACCACCTGCAGGCCCTTGCCCGGTTCGTGCAGCCACCCTTGGAAATTCAGGCCCGCCGAGATCTGCAGCACGCCCAGCCCCAGCGAGGTCGCCACGCCGAACACGGTCCCGATCACCGCGACAATGTCGATCACATCGCCGCGCCAGCCCTTGATGCGCTCGCCCACCAGCGATTCCAGCGACCAGCGAATCGACACCGGCCGCCCCTTGCGGTGAATCGAGTAGGCGATGGCCAGCCCCACCACCACATAGATGGCCCACGGATGGATGCCCCAGTGCAGGAAGGTCTGCACCATGGCGGCATCCGCACGCTGCGCGGTCGTCGCCCCGACGCCCGGCCGCGGATCCTCGAAATGGAACAGCGGCTCGGCCACACCCCAGAACACCAGGCCGATCCCCATGCCCGCCGCGAACAGCATGGAAAGCCAAGCGCCCATCGAATATTGGGCCGTCTCCCCGTCATCACCGAGGGTGAGGTTCCCGAACCGCCCCATCCCGAGCCAGATGGCGAACACCACGAACAGGCTCACGATGACGATGTAATACCAGCCGAAACTGCCGATCACATTGTCCTGCAACATCTTCGCCTGCCGGGCGGCGGTATCGCGAAAGACGATGGCATACACCGTGAACGCCGTGACCACGATGGCCGAAGGCCAGAACACCCGCGGCGCCACCGCCACTCGCGGATGAACCGGGGCCGGATCGGACGAGGTGGTGCCGGGCGTACTCACGGGTGATGTCCCCCTGCGGAGTCGGAAACTACCGGAACAGCGACAATCCGATTCCGAGGCCGCACCGGCCTCGGAATCGGATTGCGCCGTGGTGGAGCGGGGGTTCGGGGGCGTAAGCCCGGGCGTGGAGAGGCAGAGCCCCGAGTCCCGAGAGTTGGGTCTACTTCCCGACCTTGTCTTTCATGGCGTTGACGATCTCGTTGACCGCTGCCATGACGTCCTGTGCAGCGTGTTCGAGGTTCGCCCGCACCTGTTCCAAGGTGCCCTGCACGTCCTCGGTATTGAACTTGTCGGCGAACGCCTTCGCCATGTCGGCGAGGTCGGCGGCCGCGGTCTGGGCGCGGTCGGCGAGTTCTGCGGCGGCGCCACTGGCCCGTTCGGCCAGCTGGCCGGCGGCGGCTCCGGCGGTGGTCCGGAGGTCGTCGGCCAGTCGTTCGGCGTCGGCGCCGAAGTCGTCATTCGTCGGCATAGTTCGCGGGCCCTCTACTTCGAGCCGCCGAACTTCTCTTTGACCTTGTCCATGAGACCGCCGACTTTTTCCTTCACGTCCTCACCGGCGTGTTCCATGTCGTCGCGGGCCTTGTCCGCCATGTCTTTGGCCTTGTCACCGGCTTCGTTCATCTTGTCGCTGAAAGAAGTCATCGGAACCTCCTACGTAGGGTCACGCCGGAAGGGCGTGCGTCCAGGACAGTTCGAGCAGCGATCTTTCAGCAACCGATCATAGTCCGGTTGTCCGACTCAAGCGACCGGTCCGAGAACTCGCTCTATGTAGGCGTTTGTGAATCGGCCCTTGGGATCGAAGCGGCGACGGACCTCGGCGAACTTCTCCCAGTCCGGGTAGCGATCCTTCAGCGTCTCGGCGGTCTGGAAGTGCCGCTTACCCCAGTGCGGACGGCCGTTGTAGCGGTCGAAGACCCGTTCGCAGGCGCGGAAATACGGTTCATAGTTCATGCCCTGGTACTGGTGTACCGCGATGTAGCAGGTCTCGCGGCCGCCGGCGGGGGACAGGAAGGCGTCGTC
This sequence comes from Nocardia sp. NPDC020380, assembly GCF_044386975.1. NCBI lineage: Bacteria > Bacillati > Actinomycetota > Actinomycetes > Mycobacteriales > Nocardiaceae > Nocardia > Nocardia sp. NPDC020380. Next base: position 169,118 of record NZ_JBIRVQ010000008.1, read on the forward strand.
GGGTGCGACCCAGCGCACCTCGATGGGCATCGCCGTGTCGAAATGCTTTGCCACGTCCTTGATCTCGCGGATGGCGTCCACCGAGTGCTCGCGGGGAATCGCGTACTCCATCTCGGTGAAGCGGAACAGGCGGGGGCTGGCGAACACTCGGTAGGACCGTTCCACCTGCCGCCGGTAGCTGCCGGCGTAGGCCGCGGCGCGCTGCACCACCGGGATCAGGCTCGGCCGCCGCCGAGTGAGCCGGCACAGCGCGTCGAAGGTGTAGTTGGTCATGACAATGTCGGAGAGCCAGTCGACGGCCTTGCCGCGCGGCTGTTCCGGCAGGTTCACCGTGTTGTTGCGCTTGGTCATGGCCAGCGGGCTGTGGGCGAACATGTAGAACTCGAAGTGCTCGTTGCCGTCCACGTAGGACTCGAGATCGGTGAGCACCTCCTCGACCGGGACCGGCCGTTCGATGCCCTCGAGCACGAAGGACGGCACCAGCTGCAGGGTGACCGCGGTGACCACGCCGAGCGCGCCCACGTTCACCCGCGCGGCGCGCCAGCCGTCCGGATCGGTCTGTTCGTTGAGTTCGACGGTGCTCCCGTCGGCCAGCATGAGTTCCACCGACTGCAGTGCGGCCGAGAGGTTCTGGAGTTTCGCGCCGGTGCCGTGGGTGCCGGTCGCGGTCGCGCCCGCGACGGACTGCACGTCGATGTCACCGAGGTTGGGGAAGGCCAGGCCCAGCGGGTGCAGTGCGTTGCTGGCGGCATTGAGGGTGATGCCGGCCTCGGCGCGGACCAGGCCGCGTTCCCGGTCCACGGACAGGATCCGGTCGAGCTTGTTCAGCCGCATGAGCGTGCCGTCAGTGAGCACGGTGTCGGTGAAGGAGTGGCCGGATCCGGCCACTCGCACGGTGTGCCCTGCGGCCTCTGCCTGGGTGAGTAGCGCCGCGACGTCCTCGGGCGAGCTCGGTTCGGCGATGGACGCGGGAGCACAGCTCTGATCCCCGGCCCAGTTCACCCAAGAGTTGGTCATGCGACCAACTGTAAACCGGAGGTGTGATACGCGCTACCGTTTCCGCGCCGCGCACGCCGCTTCTTTTGCGAGTTCCACCTCGTCATCGGTCAGCGGGGCGGGCGAGAGCGGCATGCGCGCCACGGTGTCGCCGCGGATGGCGTTGAGCAGCAGCGTCGAATAACGCCGCCACACATCGGGATTCACGGTCCGGGCGAAACCGGCGACGCCGTCGACCATGTTCACCATGGCGAAGAAGTCACCCGCCTCGATATCGGGCTGCAACACGCCGGCCTGATGCGCCCGGCTGATGACGGCCTGCATACCGGGCCGGATCCGTTCCTTCATGCACGCGAAGCGGTCCATGGTGTCGTGCAGCTCGAGGATCACCTCGCCGAAGCCGCGATTGGCGGCCATGTGGCGGCAGGAGTACTCGAACAGCCCCACCAGACCCTCCCAGGGGTCCGAGTGGTGCAGAGCGGTGTCGACGGCCTGGGCGAGCTCGGTGACCATCTGGTCGAAGACCTCGGAAATGAGCTCCTGTTTGTTGGCGAAACGCCGGTAGACGGTACCCACGCCGACGCCGGCCTTTTCGGCGACGTCGTCGAGGGTGACCTCCAGGCCGCGGTCGGCGAACAGCTCGCGGGCGGCCGCGATGATGCGCTGTTGATTGCGGGCGGCGTCCGCGCGCAGACGCCGAGGTGGTGGCGCGGTGGTGACGGGATTCACACGCTGATCCTAACAGTCATCGGGATTATCCGGAGACTATCTCTCCGTTTAGATGGTAGCTTCATTCAGTAAACGGAGAGAGGATCTCCGGTAATCCTAGGGGACGAGGAAAACATCATGACAACAGCTCTCGAGAAAGAAGTCGCAGCCCCGGCGAACACCGGGCGTCGCGGATCCCATGCCATGCGCTGGTGGGTGCTCGCCGTGCTCGGCGTGGCGCAGTTGATGGTCGTGCTCGACGCGACCGTCGTGAACATCGCCCTCCCGCATGCCCAGGCCGACCTCGGCTTCTCCAACGGCGACCGGCAGTGGGTCGTCACCGGTTACGCCCTGGCCTTCGGCAGCTTGCTGCTGCTGGGCGGCCGGCTCTCCGACCTCTTCGGCCGCCGGACCACGTTCATCGTGGGCCTCATCGGCTTCGCGGTCGCCTCGGCCATCGGCGGCGCGGCCGCCAACTTCGACATGCTGGTCGCCTCCCGTGTCGCGCAGGGTGTGTTCGCGGCGCTGCTCGCGCCCGCCGCACTGTCGCTGCTGACCGTGACCTTCACCGAGCCTTCCGAGCGCGCCAAGGCGTTCGGCATCTTCGGCGCCATCGCGGGCGCCGGCGGCGCGCTGGGCCTGCTGCTCGGCGGCGCGCTCACCGAGTGGGCCTCGTGGCGCTGGGTCATGTACGTGAACCTGGTCTTCGCGGCCATCGCACTGGTCGGCGCGGTCCTGCTGCTGGCCAAGCACACCGCCACCCAGCGGCCCAAGCTCGATATCCCGGGCACGCTCGCGGTCTCCGCTTCGCTGTTCGCCATCGTGTACGGCTTCTCGCACGCCGAGTCCGACGGGTGGAGCAACGGCGTCACGCTGGCCTTCCTGATCGGCGGCGCGGTGCTGCTGGCCGCGTTCGTGCTGATCGAGCAGCGCGTGGCACACCCGCTGCTGCCGCTGCGCGTGGTGCTGGACCGGACCCGCGGCGCGTCGTACCTGGTCGTGTTCACCACCGGTATCGGCATGTTCGCCATGTTCCTGTTCCTGACCTACTACATGCAGCAGCAGATGGGCTTCTCGCCGATCCGCACCGGTGTGGCCTTCCTGCCCATGGTGGCCGGTATGGTCGCCGCCTCGACCACCGTCCCGGCACTGGTCGTGCCGCGGGTCGGCCCGAAGGCGACCGCGGTGTTCGGATTCGTGCTCGCCGCAATCGGAATGGTGCTGCTGACCCGCATCGGCGTGGACACCGGCTACGCGAGCCACATCCTGCCGAGCCTGATCCTGATGGGTCTGGGTCTGGGCTTCGCCCTCTCGACCGCCTTCACCGGCGCGACCTCGGGCGTGCACCACACCGACGCGGGCGTGGCCTCGGCCATGGTCAACACCAGCCAGCAGGTCGGTGGCTCCATCGGTACGGCACTGCTGAGCACCTTCGCCGCCACGGCCGCGAGCAACTATGTGTCGGATCACGTCTCGGGCGGCGCACCCTCGCCGCTGGTGCTGGCGGAGGCCGCGGTGAAGAGCTACACCACCACCTTCTGGTGGGCGGCAGTGATCTTCGCGATCGGCGCGGTGGTCGTCGGGTTCATCATGCCCAACAAGGTTCCGGTCCCGGCCGAGGGCGAACCCGTTCTGGCGCACTGAGATCGGTGATCACCGAGCATCAGGTCGTGCGGCCCCGGAAACGGTGACCGTGCACTGAGATTCAATGTCGAATCTCCCCATAGGAGAGCAGCCCCGCTCACGAAAGTGAGCGGGGCTGCTTCCTTTTCGGCTTACCGCCGTTCAGCGGCAGTTGGAGGGCGGGGCCAGGCCCGCGAATCGATCGCCCAGGTAACCGAAGGCGTTCATGGCGCCGGGGAAGATCGCGCCCAAGTGGTCCGCGCCCGGAATGATGTCGAACTGCACCGGGGTGCCGGCGGCGCAGTAGCGGCCGGCGGTGTACATGGCGAGGTCCAGCGGGACCTGATCGCTGCCGCCGTGCCATTCGTAGAGGGGCACGCGGATGAGCTCGGGGACCACCTCGAGGGCATTGGCGTGCATGGCGGCGATCATGGTCGGGTCGTTCTCGATCGAACTGTGGAACACGTCGCTGACGCGGTGGTTCGCGCCGACCGAAATAATGTCGTCCACACAGGAATTCGCGATCCGGTCGCGCATGGCGAAGCCCGCGGGGGTCAGGGCCTCGTCCAGCGGCACTTCGGCGGGGTATTCGCGTTGCATGCCGATCGAGACCGCGAAGCCCAGTCCGAACAGGGGCTGCGGAGTGTCGCCGGCCTGCAGGGCCATCTTGCCCGGGTTCACGGGGACACCGCCCTCGGCGACGCCGACGATGGGCAGCTCGGGTGCGTAGTCGGGGGCGATGGCCGCGGCGAAGCCGGTGGACATGGCGCCGCCGGAGTAGCCGGCCAGGCCGACCGGTCCGTCCGCGAGTCCGGCGGGGGCGAAGCGTTTCACCGCGCGAATGCCGTCCAGGGTGATCTGCCCGCCCATGCGGGCCGCGCCGTAGGCGCTGTCGGGTCCCAGGTGATCGGGGATCGACAGTGCCCAGCCGCGGGCCAGCAGCAGATTGAGCGCGGGCGTCTCCTGCAGGCCGCCGTTGAACAGGGTGTGCGACGGAGCGCATTGCAGGCCCAGGGAATTCACGAACGGCTGGTACGAGACCAGCGGCCGCGGACCGGATCCGGGGGAGACCAGGGTGGTCACGGCGGCGATCGGGCCGCCGTGGGAGTCGGTGGAACGGAACAGGAGCTGCCACACGGTCGCGCCGGCGAACGGGCCGGAGGGGACTTGGCGGGCATTGAGTACGTCGCCCGGTGCGGCGGCATCGAGATTCCCTGCGGCGTAGTAGAACCCGTCCGGGTCGGGAATGGGGTAGATCGCTCCGGCGTGCGCGGCGGGTGCGGCGGCCATGACGGCCAGCAGTACCGTGGCGATTCCGGCGCCCTGAAACAGCGTCCTTCTGATCGACTGCCGCACAGCCAACTCGAGCTCCTCGATGCCGATGGGACAACTCCGGGCAAGCTGCCCTATCCTCGCAGTTCCGGGTAGTGAAATGCGGATAGCAACACGCCGGACAGCAATGTTTTGGCAAACTTGCGAAAAGGGGTTGCTATCTGGGTACTCCGGCACAATGTCCACAGAGGCGGCGGAAGTTCGTACACTGCTCGAATCGGGCCGGATGCATTCCGGTCCCGGCTATCTCGGGGGACGCTGGTGACAAGGTCCGGACGCGGTCGTACCCGAATCGGCGCGGCGCGGCGGACACCGGGAACGGCACGATGATTGGGGGCAGACGGATGAGTGAGTCGGTTTCGCGCTGGGTGACGGCATCGCGGCTGACGGTGCTGCTCGGCGAGGATGACCTGTGGCGGCACAAGCCTCGCTATCACGAGATCGTGCGCCGCGCCCGCGATGCCGGACTGGCGGGCGCCAGCGTGTGGCGCGGGATCGAGGGTTACGGCGTCTCCTCACACATCCATACCTCCAGGCTGCTCGATCTGGCCGAGCGACTGCCGGTGCTCATCATGATCATCGAGGACACCGCGCGCCTGCGCGACTTCGTGGAATCCAATGCGGACCTGCTGGATTCGGTGACGGTGGCGATCTCACCCGTCGAGGTGTTCGATGGAGTACGACGGTGACCGCCGGGCTCGGCGCTCCCGGCCCGCGGCCCGGGGCGCATCCCCGGCAACCGGCGGATCGCGCGGTGGCGGGTCGATTCGATAGGGTCTTCCCTCTGGGCACAACCGTGGTGGACGCAATGGGTCGATCGGCCGAGGAGGGCGCTTACAGCTATGCGGTGGCGAACGTCGTGATCGGCGTTGCGGAGAACTCGGCCTCGACCGCTCGACGGGTCGTGGCCGTTCGCCGTACCCACCAGGGGCAGCAGGTGCGGCGGTGATGCTGATGACCAGCCGCTCCCAGGCGATACGGAAGGGAGGCGCGAGCATGGCCCACGATCGAGCCGGGCGACCGGCACGGGCCACCGACCTCGAAGACATCGCGCACCTGGTGACGGCGTACTACAGCCGGATTCCCGATCCCGCCGAGCCGGAGCAGCTGGTGTCGTTCGGCACCTCCGGGCATCGCGGCTCCAGCCTCGACTGCGCCTTCAACGAGGCGCACATCCTCGCCATCACGCAGGCGATCGTGGAATACCGTGCGACACGCGGCATCACCGGACCGGTGTACCTGGCCCGCGATACGCACGCGCTGTCCGAACCCGCGTGGACCACCGCGCTGGAGGTGCTGGCGGCCAACGATGTCACCGCCGTCATCGACGCGCGTGACAGGTACACGCCCACACCGGCTTTGAGTCATGCCGTGCTGCGGCACAATCGCGGTGGCACCCGGCATCAGGCGGACGGCATCGTGGTGACGCCGTCGCACAATCCGCCGCGCGACGGCGGTTTCAAATACAATCCGCCGCACGGCGGACCGGCCGACACGATCGCCACCGACGCGATCGCGGCGCGCGCCAACGAATTGCTGCGCACCGGGCTGGCCGAGGTCAAGCGCACCAGTCTCGCGCATGCGCTGGCCGCCAAGGTGGAGCGCTATGACTATCTGGATCGCTATATCGGCGACCTACCCAATGTGCTGAACCTGGACGCCATTCGGGGCGCCGGGATTCGGCTGGGCGCGGACCCCATGGGCGGGGCCTCCGTGGATTACTGGGAGGAGATCGGGCAGCGGTACGACCTCGAGCTCGAGGTGGTGAATCCGTTCGTCGATCCGACCTGGCGGTTCATGACGCTGGACGCGGACGGGCGGATCCGGATGGATCCCTCCTCGCGGTACGCCATGGCCTCGCTGGTGGCCATTCGCGATGATTACGACATCTCCACCGGCAACGACGCGGACGCCGACCGGCACGGCATCGTGACTCCCGATGCGGGACTGATGAATCCGAACCACTATCTGGCGGTGGCGATCGAATACCTGATCGCGAACCGGATGGGCTGGGACGCGCTCACCAAGATCGGTAAGACCGTGGTGACCTCCTCCATGATCGATCGCGTGGTCGGCGTGCTGGGCCGCGATGTGTACGAGGTGCCGGTCGGGTTCAAATGGTTCGTGCCCGGATTGTTCAGCGGCAGCCTGGCTTTCGGCGGCGAGGAATCGGCGGGGGCCTCGTTCCTGCGGATGGACGGCACCGTGTGGACCACCGACAAGGACGGCATCCTGCTTGCGCTGCTGGCCGCCGAGATCACCGCGGTCACCGGGCAGAGCCCGTCCACCCGGTACACGGAGATGGAAAAGCGGTACGGCAGCCCGGCTTACGCGCGGGTGGACGCCACCGCGACTCCGGAACAGAAGGCGCGGCTGGCGGCGCTGACGCCGGATCTGATCACCGCCACCGAGATCGCCGGCGAACCCATCACCGGAATCCAGACCCGCGCCCGGGGTAACGGCGCGGCGCTCGGCGGGGTCAAGGTGACCACCGAGAACGCCTGGTTCGCCGCCCGGCCCTCCGGGACCGAGGACAAGTACAAGATCTACGCGGAATCCTTCGAGGGGCCCGAGCATCTCGCGCAGGTGCAGGCGGCGGCGGAGGAAATGGTCGGCCGGGCGCTCACCGAGCGCGTGTGAATTCCGGACCCGCTCCGACGCGGGAGGGTGGTTTCGGGCAGAGTGTTGCGCGTGACCACACCCACGTCGTCGAAGCACACCCCGCAGCCCGTCTCCAGTAAGACCACCTACCTACTCGGCGGTGTCGCCGTGATCGTGGTGGCAGTGATCGTGATCGCGTTGTACTCGTGGAATCGTGGCGGCGGTTCGGAGACCGTGCGCAACGACGGCTACGGGTCCGCGCACGATCCGTCGGTGAGCGTGGCCATGGATGCCGACGGCGGCATCGTGCTCGGCAAGCCCGGCGTCGCCAAAGTCGTTGACATCTTCGAGGATCCGCTGTGCCCGGCCTGCGGGCACCTGGAGAAGATCTTCGGCCAGGAGATCGCGCAGCAGGTCGATCAGGGCAAGTTCGCCGTGCGGTATCGGCTGGTGAACTTCCTCGATGATCGGTCGAAGAGCAAGGACTACTCCAGCCGCGCGATTGCCGCCAACGAGTGTGTGGCGCAGAACGGCGATGGCCCGATCTACGCCAAGTTCCACACCCTGCTCTTCACCACCAAGCAGCCCGAGGAAGGCGGCGCCGACCTGGACAACAAGGCGCTGGTCGCGGTGGCCAAGGACGCGGGCGCGGGTGACGATGTGGCCAAGTGCATCACCAGCGGTGATCGCGGTGAGACCGCCCGCAATCACGCCGACGGCGCCATGAAGGCGCTGACGGCCGCCTCGGGTGACCGGGTCGGGACGCCCTCGGTCTTCATCGACGGCAAGAAGATCGATACCACCGACCAGAACTGGGTGGCCGACGCGGCCAAGTAGCCGGGCGTCGAAGTATCGGATCGAACGTTTTGGACGGGGTGCGGCCCGTCGGGGGTGCCGGGTCGAGCCGCACCCCTCGCAGGGAGCCGCGCCCGAAGGCGCGGCTCCGTGGTTCGGGTGGGGTTCAGCGAGTTCCGGCGCGGGCCTTGGTGTCCGGGATGTCGTTGTCCGGGGTGGTGCGGGACAGCTGCGGGTGGATGAGGGCGTGGTTCTCCACCGGGTAGGCGAGGTCGCTCGGGAACGGGCGGCCCACCGGATCGGCGGGGTCGCGGGTCAGCCGGGGCCGGTGCTGGCGGGGTCTGGCGGGTGCGTCGATATCGGTGTGCGGGAACAGATATCGGGCGCCTTCGCGCACGGTTTCGTGTGCTTCACCGGTGGGGTCGATCCAGCGCATGTGATCGGTGTCGGCGAGATAGACGCGCCAGGGCTGTTTGCCATTGTCGGCGAGCGTCTTCAGGCGATGGTGGTGGGTGCACAGCACGGCCCGGGTGGACATGCCGCGTGGCGTCGAGAGGCGGACGGGTAGCGGATCGAATTGGGCGACAACGGTTTCGGCGGCGGGCATACCGCAGCCGGGAAACCGGCAGAATCCGTCGACGGCACGCACCTCGCGTGGCGGAGCGGCCGAGAAAGGCCGTACGGCAGCATTTTTCGGTGGTTCTGCATCTTTTGTCGTCACCTCCGCGAGGGTGGATGTCTCCGGGAGTTCGGCGACTGGTGCGGATGGTTCGCCGGACTCCGGGAAGTATTCCGGAATCACCTGGAAGCGGGAATGTTCGGCAATGGAGCGGGCCAGTGCGGCGTCGATGGGACCGTAGCCGGACAGGAAGGCGGGATCGTCGCGGAGGCCGAGCAGGGTTTCGGCGGAGACGCCGACCTGGATGAGCGGCCGGCGTGGTGCGCCGGGCGTGGCGGCCTTGGGGCAGTCGGTCCCGTGGGTGCAGCCGCAACGCAGCCGGCCGGACCCGTCGGCGAGCGCGACCAATGCGTCCGCGCGGCGCTGTGCCATCGAACGCGGGTCGTCGTCGCAGACTTGTAAGCTCATCTCCCGCAACCGCATTGCGAGAGTTTGCGCGCCGGCGGCGGGTAGTAGTCCGTCGAATACGGCCATACCGTCCTGAACGGCCCGAATACGGACATCACGATCGTCCTCACGCTCTTCGCGCCGCCGTTGCTCACCCTCGGGGTCGAGCCGCGTGACCCACCGCTGCGCGGTCTGCCGCAGCCGCGCCGGATCGGACCGAGTGGCCGCGTCGATCAGCTTGGGCTCCAGCGCTTCTCGCGTGTCGGCCGGCAATCCGCGCATACTGTCCGCGATGACCTGCACGCGCGACAGATCGATCCGCCCGGCCGCGAACGCCAGCCGGGTCTGTGGCAGCGAGTCCAGCGCCAGCCCTATATCTATAAGAGCCGCCGCCACCCCCTCCGAAACATGCGCCGCGACCGCAATCTCCGCCGTCGCGAACTCCCCGGCCCGCACCCCACCCGGCCCGGGTTCCGCATTCCGCGCCCGATGCCGTCGATACACCTCCCGAATAGCTGTGATTTCCGCCGCCTGTGCGAACGCCGCCGCCCCATGTGCCCGCCGCAGCGCGTCGATCAGCTCCTCGTCGCCCATCGCCTCCACCTCTCGGCTATCGAACATGTGTTCGAGACTACTCCCGGAAGATCGCCCGCGCCACCCTTTATCCAGGCGATTTGGTTCGCCCCACCACTGTCGTGTAACTTCGTTCAGGCAAGCGGGGCACGCCCCGGTTGCAAAAAAGTGAACACGGGGCTATGGCGCAGCTGGTAGCGCACCACACTGGCAGTGTGGGGGTCAGGGGTTCGAGTCCCCTTAGCTCCACCAATCGTGTCATTGCACGAACCGACTCCATTGGGGCTGGTACCGCTGAAGCGGTACCAGCCCCAATGTCGTTTTCGGGTTGGGGGATGCGGAAGGTGGGGACCAAGCGGTCGGGGCCGGTGATGGCGACCTGGGCGACGAGGGCCTCGATGAGTGCCTTGGCTTGGGTGCGGGTGCCGGTGGCGATGATTTCCGCGATGTGGTCGGCGATGCCATCCAGCGTTGCGGGTTGCGGGGCTGTGGGTTCGTTGGCCAGGGTGGCGGTGAGTTGGTCGCGGCGGGTGGCGAGCTGGGTTGTCTTGGTGCGCAATTCGCCGAGCCGTCCGGCGAGGAGTTCGGGGTCGAGGGTGCCGTTTTCGAAGGCGTTCAGATAGCGGTCGATCGCCTGCTCGGCCTTGGCAAGTTCAGCGGAGACCGTGGCCAATTCGGCGCAGGTATCGCTGCTTGCGTCTCGGTGGTATCGCTGTTGAGCGTGGATGGCTTGGCTGATCAGGTCGTGGCGGGTGCGGTAGAACTTGCCCAGGGCTTCGAGGACGGCGGCGTCGACGGAGTCGGCGTCGAGTCGGGTGAAGTCGCATTTGTCGGTGTCGTAGCGGGCGCGGTTGAAGCAGGTGTAGTAGCGGTAGGTGCGGGAACGTCCGGTGGCACGGGTGCCGATCATGGCCCGCCCACAGCGTGGGCAGCGCAGGCGTCCGGTGAGCAGGTAGTCCGAGGAGTTCGCGGCGCGGTGGGCGTGGGACTCTCCGCGGGCTTCGAGGACTGATTGGGCGCGGTCGAAGATGTCGATGTCGATGAGTGCAGGGTGGGTGTCGGTGACGGTGGTGTCGCGGAAGGTCAACTCACCGAGGTAGATCCGGCTGTTGAGGATGCGCAGCACGTGATGCCCGGACCATTCGCGGCCGGTGCTGGCACGGTGCCCGCGGGCATTCAGCTCCGCGGCGAGGGCACGGGCACCGAGACGGCGGCAGGCGTAGAGGTCGAAGATCATGCGCACGACCACGGCTTCGGCCTCGTCCACGACGAGGGTTTGGGTAGCTCTGTCGACCCTGTATCCGTAGGGCCGTTTGCCGCCCTTCCATTTGCCTTTGGCGGCTTTGCGTTCCATGCCCGCGATGACGCGGTCGATGATGGTGTCGCGTTCGAATTGGGCGAACATGCCCAGCATCTGCACCAGCATGCGCCCCATGGGAGTGGAGGTATCGAATGGTTCTGTGGCGGAGCGGAACACGACTTTGGCCCGGTCGAGTTCGTCGAGCAGTGTGACCAGGTCGCGCAGGTTGCGGGAGAAGCGGTCGACGCGGTAGACCACGAGCACATCGATGACCCCGGCACGCGCAGCTTGCAGGGCATGCTGCAGACCTGGCCGTTCGGTGCTGGCACCGGAGGCGTCGTCGGTGAAGGACATCGTGTGTCGCCAGCCGGGTTGGGAATCGATGTAGGAGTCCAGGCGGGCGTCCTGGGCTTCGATGGAATAGGGCTGGTTGTCCTCGGTGGTGGAGCGGCGAGTGTAGGTCCCTACCCGCACGTCCTGTTCCCATGCGGCTGTGTCGGTGGAGTTACGTGAAGTTGAGGATTTCTTGCTGCCTGTCATGCTGCCGGTCCTTCCCATCGATACACGCTTCTCACACAATTCGATGTCTGAAACAACCTGTGTCAAACCAGAATTCGCGTTCTGGGTTCGGTCTGGTATATCGCCGGTTCTATTGTCCCTCGATCGTTTTTCGAATGTATTGGTGTGGCGGGTATTTCGATCACGGTGGTTCATGCGGCGTTCCGTTCGCCGTTGTCGGTGTGGTGGCGGCGGGTCCATGCGGTGATGAGGTCGGCGAGGAGGGTGACGACGTGGTCGCGCTGGGTGGTGGTGAGGGCCTCGGTGTCGATTCGGTCGATGTCCCAGCGTTGGTGGGCGCGGTCGCGGGCATGCCGCTTGGCGGCCTCGATGCCGGTCGGGGCATGGTTTCCGGGTTCGGGGCGTTCCATCGGGGCTCCTGTGGGATGTTCGGCGTTTGGAGTGGCGTCACCCATGTACTGGCAGGGGAACCCGCGTTTATCCGGGTACGGGAAGGGAATTGATGCAATCCCGTGTTCCGCGGTCAAAGTTCGGCATCAATCACGGGGTCCGCTGGGTTCCGGCATATGGGGGTGTCGCGCCTGTTAACTGCCAAGGAGGGGTCCGATTTCGACATTTCAGTGCGAAAAGGTTCGATAACGATCGGTGTCGCCACAGCCGAGCGCCCCAGGGGCGATTGCCTTACCTGGGGCGCTCTGAACGGGTTCGTGGGAGTAGTGACGCCTACCGCCGGTTGATCAGGCCGGTCTGGTCTTGACCGTCGTCATCGGCGTTTACGGGCACATTCCACATGTCGTGGCTGTTGCCGTTCGGGCCGGGTTCCAAGGACTTCATCGGTTCACCTCCCCCCCAGCAGCTGCGGGTTTCGGGGGCTTTGGGGAGCGTTGTCTGTTGGGATGGTGTACCTGGTTCCGGTGTCCGCGCAGATCACGTCGGCGATCTTGACCAGCGCAGGGAGGTCGTCGGGTTCGAAATGGTCGGCGCTTGGGGCGATCACCTCGTTGACGCATTCGGCGTAGGCGAGATTCATCAGGCGATTGATCACCGCGCCGGGGCGCTTCGGGTCGCCGAAGTAGACCAGGACCACCGACCACCCGCGCTTCTCCGCGAGCGTGTGAATGCGTGCCTCGTCCTGCTGCCACTGTTCGCCAGAGACGTCGGGGCGGAGGAATCCGATCACGTAGTTGGTCATGGTCAGGTCCCGGCGTATTCGCGATATACGGGGCGGGTGATCGCGAGGCGACCACGATTGGTGCAGCGCCAGCGCGCTGGTCCTTGCAGGGTGCCCATCGCGAGCCCGGTGCGGGACAGTCGTAGCAATGCCCGGTGGATCGAGGTTTCGGGCAGCCTGGTCGCGCGGCAGAGTTGTCGCACGGTCAGCGCTTCGGTCGGGTCCAGGTTCGACAGTGCGCCAAGCACTTTCGCCTCGGGTTCCGTGAACGCCATCGTTCACCGCCCTCGGCTGATCGGGACGTAACTGCGTGGCGGTTCGGCGGCCAGTCGTGCCTGGATGTCAGCGACGGTCAGCCGCGTCGCGGGACCGTCACTGCCAGCAAGAAGGCGGCCGGTTGCGGCGGCGACGAAGACCACTAGCGAGACGAGCGTGATGGCAAGAAGGATGTCCATGTCCGGCAGCTCCCGGTACTCGGCGGTCGTTGCAGCGCACCCGATGCCGGGGGTATCGCCTGTAAACAGGCCACCCGGCATTGGTGGGGCTGACTGCCAGTCCACTGCACACGGGGCGGTCATCGGTAGGCGCGCGGGCTGGGCGGGTGTGTGCACAGGGGGTGTGCGCAATCGCCGATTGATAGCGGTTCGGTGTCACCGGTGCCACACTGCGATGCATGGGACGCCGTGCGAAACAACCGAATCGGCAGTTCGAGGAGCTGGTCGAAGAGGCCGGCGGGGTACGCAAGGCCCTCGCCCGCCGCGTCGTCGACCGGGGCCGCGGTCTCGGGCTGAAGCTCAGCTACGACCACACGTCGATCGGGCGCTGGCTCTCGGGAGAACAGCCACAGCCGCCGGTACCGCAGCTGATCGCCGACACCTTGACCGAATTACTCGGGCGCACAATCACACCCGCCATGTGCGGCATGTCCAACCCCCGGGACGCGGCAGCCGACCTCGGCCTGGAGTTCTCACTGAGCCTCTCCGGCGCGGTCGACGCCTCGACAGCGCTGTGGCGCAGCGACATCGAGCACCGACGATTTCTACAGGACACCTCCTACGCGGTTGCCGTGTACCCGGCCGCCTCCATGCGGTGGCTGACACTGCCCGGCCCCGAACACCCCGTATCGATCGGGTCGTTGCGACGTGTCGGGCAGATCGACGTCGACGCGGTCCAATCCATGGCTGCCGCGTTCCGCGATCTCGACAACAAGGTGGGTGGCGGCAAGGTCCGCTCCACGATCGTGCAGTACCTGCACAGCTCGGTCGCACCGCTGCTGCGCGGCAGCTTCAACGAACTCATCGGCCGCCAATTGTTCGGCTCCACAGCCGAACTCGTCCGACTGGCCGGATGGGCCGCCTACGACCAGGAAGATCACGGCCTCGCCCAGCGGTACCTGATCCAGGCACTGCGACTCGCCCGAGCCGCCAGCGACGGCGCGCTCAGCGCGGAAATCATGGCCGCCATGAGTCACCAGGCCACCTACGTCGGTCGGCCCGGCGATGCCATCGACTTGGCCCGCGCCGCCCAGATCGCTGCGCGCACCGCGGGTCTGGCCGCCCTCGAATCCGAATGCCACATGGTCGAAGCCCACGGCCACGCCGCCCGCCAAGACGAAACATCCTGCACCGCAGCGCTCAACGCCGCAGAACGCGCCTTCGACCGCGCCCGCCCCGGCGAACAACCGGTATGGCTGGCCTACTTCGACCAGTCCTACATGTCCGCCAAAACCGCTCATTGCTTCCGCGAACTCGGCGACCACATACGCACAGCGCAATTCGCGCAGCGATCCTTGACGATGTCGGCGGGCTACCAACGCGGACGCGCATTCAACCTGAGCCTGCTCGCCTCTGCCCTGACTGTCACGGATCCACGTGAGGCCGTGTGTGTCGGGCTCGGCGCGCTCGATATCGCCGTCGACCTCGCGTCCCGCCGCAGCCTGTCCTACCTGCGAGACTTGCGCTACCGGTTGCGGCCGTTCAACGATTTGACCGAGGTCGCCGATTTCCGCCAGCAGATCCTCGAACTCACTCGGCGAGGCTGAGCGCCCGGTAGATCGCCACTACCGTCGCCGCGCCCACAATCTCACCCCGATCGATCATCGCCGCCGCCTCGGCCAGGGGAATCCACCGCACGTCCTCGGCCTCATTGATGTCGGGTGCGGTATCGGTCAGATCCGCGCCCCGGGCGAGGTAGATCTCCTGCGGCTGATCCAGGGTGCCGATCGAGGGCTGATAAGTCACCAGATGCTCCATCGCGCGCGGCCGCCACCCGGTCTCCTCCTCCACCTCCCGCGCCGCCGCCACCGTGACATCCTCGGCGTGATCGACGTAGCCGCCCGGCAATTCCCACACCCACTGATCGATGATGAATCGATGCCGATACATCAGCAGCGCCTCGCGATTCTCGTTGAGTACCAACGTCATCGCGCATCGCGGCATCCGCGCCACGTACTGAGTGAACCGGACCCCGTCCGGTAGTTCGACGTCGACCGTCGAGAGCCGAATGTGCCGATTCTCGTCGACCAGCCGCTCTCCGAGGATGTTCCACTGCGTCGCACGCTTCACGCCCCAGACCCTACGCGGTCATCGGTCGGCTGAACTCCGTCCTCGACCGCCTTCGTGCATTACCGCCGAGCCCGACGACTCACGATCGCACCCTCTACCGCCAGATCTTCGAGGTCTGTATCCAGCACGATTATGGTCTTGCCGGGGAGAGTGTGAATTTCGATCGTTCTGACCGTCGCGGAGCGAGCCTTGTTCCCGTGCTGGACAAATACCGTGTCGCCAACATACAACGGCTCACCTTCGACGACTCCTGAGACGAACAGCCACCCGGGACGACTCGACAGACGGTCGACCCTCTCCACAATCATTCGCGACTCGATGTTCGTCGGCGCGCCGGTCAGCTGCGGCCAGTCGTGCCAGCACTGGCAATCGGCAACGCAACAGTGCATCCAGCCGCCGCACACCTCATCCGGTTTCCACAGCATGTGCGCGGGAATCGGATGCGGGCACTGATCACAGGACCCCGGCGGAGTCCACTCAGGGCTGGGCTCGCTCATGAACAGCAATCATGAACGATCGATAGCGTCGCTCATCTCGCGACACTTCGCGCTGTACCCGTCAGCCGGTACGTCCGGACCGGATTGCGGATGTTCCTGGCTACCCGCAGTTTCGCTGTGCTGGCGTGTAGCCGAGTGCGGACTCGCCAGTCGTCGATTCACCCGAGTGCGTGTTTGACCTTGTCTCGTAGGTACTCGTCGGGATCGCTGAGCCACACCTTGATCATTGGCCGAGCTGGCTCGTGAGGTAATACGCCGAGTGCCTCGATGGCGGGTGGGCGCTCGGTGGTCGCGCCTCGCCGCGTCGCATGTGGGGATATGTCGGCGGACGGTCGTAACGTGTTCTCTTGCTTAGGTGAAGGAGATGCGCAGTGGAACTGTTTCGTGAGCTGACCCACGACGAGCCGTTTCGTCGGGCGCAGCGGGACAATGCATCGGCAGCTAAGGACGCGGGAGATCTGTTCGGGTTGCGACCGAGCCCGCGGAAACTGCGTGTGCTCATCGATGTCGAAGCGATGGGCTCAGGGTCTGGCGGGGACGTCGAGGCACTGCTCATGGGGCTGTTGAAGTATGACAACCTCGACGTGCTCAGCGTCGAGATGAGCGAGGCGCGCAAGCCTGAGTTGGGAGGACGTGCCCACCCGGCGCGGGAAGGCTTCGTGCAGGTGCGAGAAACGACAACCCAAAAGGGCAGGTTCGCCTACACCGGTCGAGAATTTGCTGTGACCGTCGAGGGAGAGCGACGACACTACGACGGCAGTTCCACGATGCGATGGCACGGTTCAGTTCGTCCGGACATGGCGATGGTCGACGCGCTCCAGGCGTTTGCCAACCTGGACGGCGAGGCGAAAGCGGGTATGACCCAGGAGGATGTCGAGCGGGCGGTGATGCTTTCGGAGATCGCGCGCACGATCGAGTTCGATCTGGTGATCTCGGAAACGGTCACCACAGGTCGTGTCGATCTGCCGCCAAACGATCGCGCCAACGTCGTCAGCCGGTTGACGGCGGTGCCCATCATCGCGCACTACCTCAGGCGTCAGCACCAATACATCATCAACCCGCACAGCCGAGTGGTGATGAGCCGTAAGGACTTCTATCAGGAAGCGGTGAGTGTCGTCGCGCCCGGTGTTCGGCACTGGCTGGGCAAGGTACAGCGTGCCGCTATGCGGGACCTGGGTGCCTCCGCTGTGTATCTGGCCGAGGCCGATGCTCTGGTCGGCCGGCTCCTACGTGCGTTGAAGGCCCGCGACGATCTGATCGCTTCGATCGGTGCCATTCAAACCACCGATGTCGCAGACGATGGAGCCGACGCGCTCGACCGGGTGCTCGTGTCGCTTTGCGGCGCAGTGGATGTCATCGCTCGGTCGTTGCACAAGGCACTTCGATTGCAGGGGTCGGAGCGCAACGCGAAATTTCACGCCGAGGATTGGTATCGGAACAAGTTCCGAGCTGCCTACGTGGGTGTCGAGGGCATCAACGACCTCGACCGCGTGCAGGGCTACCTGGCTGGAATATTCCGTCTGCGCAATACGATCCACAGCATCGCGCTCCAGGCTGTCGGTTCGGTCACCGCCGATCCGCAGGCGTTCGTCCGCGTTAACGTCGGCAGACTGGACATCGTTGTGCCGCAGGACGCTGTGGACATCCTCAAGACGACGGAGGGCGGCGGATTGGAGTACTGGGGCGCACGACCGTTCGGGTCGGTTGTGCTCGCAGACCTGGGCGCATTGATGGACACCGCGGTCCGAACGACCTTGGAGTTCATCGACCGGCTGTGTCTGATCGTTGCTCGGGAATCGATCACTGACAAGGAAGATGTCCTGTCCGAGAACATCATCGGAGTGAAGCCGGGCGGCGCGCCGTACAGGCCCAGAGATGTGCGTCTGTTAATCGGCCTTGCGAGTGAAAGGGATTTGACATCCTGACGTGCCGCCACATCGATCTAGCCGATTCGCTCGGCGCGGCGTGGGGCGTGCGGCATTTTCGTGCGTTCGGAGGCCGTCGACTACGAGCGTTCGATCTCGCGAACGACGATGTCACCGGGCTCAAAGTCTGCCTTTCGAAGCTCACGGAAGATGAGCCCGATAGGTGCCGACTCGTCGTGGCGCTGTCCGACCCTGCACGGCATATCTACTCCCACGCACGTGTCCGACGGACCGGGCCGGCCATCAGCGTGGACCACGCTGAGCCGATCACCCACGCTCGCAGTGCCCGACTCGACGTATCCCACGACTGCGGTCCCACGCCCGTCAGCGTGAATACGTCCTCAACCGGTAACCGAAACGACTAATCGCGTGGAACCTCATCCGCCATCGCTCGATAACGAACGCTCCCAGGTGAGGACCATCCACGGCGCTCCATGACCGTTTCGAACCGCGCGCTATACGGCCTCACAGCGCGTTCGGACCGGAACCGGCTGCAAGCCAAGGTCGCCCGAGTATGTCAGTGGATAGCAGTAGCCTGCGGTGCACACAGCGGATGAGGGAGACAGGAGAAGTCAAGGATGCGAGGAGCGCCCAAACCCGGAGAATCGCTTGCGGACCTGTTTCCCGAGCAAGCCCGCGAGTGGCATCCACATCGGAACAGCGACTTGACACCCGCAGACCTACGTCCTGGCAGCAACCGAACGGTGTGGTGGCTCTGCTCCGAGTGCGGCGCCGAGTTCGAATCCATCGTTAACAACCGAACCGCCAATAATTCACGTGGTTGTCGCGCATGTGCGACGGCGCGACGGACCGCAGCGATAAACGTCGCGAAACCTGGTGAATCACTTCTCGATAGATTTCCTGAAATCGCATCACAGGTACACCCGACCAAGAACATAGCGACGTCTGCAGCGACGATCCGGCCGAGCCTGCACAAAAAGATCTGGTGGCTCTGCACGAGCTGTGGAAACGAATGGGAGATGGCACCTCGTATTCGTACATCGCCACCATACAGCGGATGTCCGCCTTGTTCTTGGAGGCAAATGGGCGAGAAGCTTCGCCGACCTCCGGAAGGACAATCGCTCCTCGACCTCCGGCCTGCCGTAGCCGCTCAATGGCACCCCACCAAGAATGCCCCACTACTGCCTGGGGCAGTCACGGTCAGCAGCGGAACACGTGCGTGGTGGCTCTGCAACGACCCCGCATGTGGATATGAATGGCAAACCTCCGTTGCCAACAGAACAACCGGAAAGAAGACCGGGTGCCCGAGATGTAGCCGTATCAAAGCAAACTTGCCATCGATCGGAGAGTCGTTAGCAGAGCATCCTTCCCAAGTGGTTGTCGAGTGGCACCCAACCAAGAACGGTGATCTCACGCCGGACAGGATTATGGCCGGCTCATCGCGGAAGAAGGTCTGGTGGAGGTGCTCAACCTGTCACCACGAATGGGAGGCCACCCCAGCGTCGCGTACAAGTGCAGGAACCGGGTGCTGGCCGTGCAGTTATCGGACGCGCATCCCGCTCCGAGACATACCCAAGCCCGGCCAATCACTCGCCGAGCAGTTCCCCGAGCTCGTCGCCGAGTGGGACAGCGAACGGAATGAACGCCGACCCGAGGAGCTGATGACCGGTAGCGATATCAATGCATGGTGGATATGTGTGGCCAAAGGTCACCGATGGCAAACGCGGGTCTACACGCGAACCGGCCCAATGAAGACCGGGTGCCCACAGTGCGTTCACCTTCCTCAACCAGGTCGGTCGGTGGCAGAACTTTATCCCCAATTGGTGGCCCAGTTCCACCCGACCAAGAATACTGGGCGGACGCTCCATGAATATACAGCTGGCAGCGCAGCGAAGATCTGGTGGAAATGCGAAGCGCAAGGCCATATATGGCAAGCATCGATTTCCAACCGAACGTCGAAGAGTGGCACGGGGTGCCCCAAGTGCACCATGTGGGGCACCTCGGAACAAGAAATCCGACTTCGCTACGAACTTGCCGCGGCAGGCTGCCCCGTTGATCACGATCATCCACGAATCCAGGTGGATGGCCGAGCGCCGATCAACGCTGACATCGTCATGCCCGAGTGGAAGATTGTAGTCGAATTCGACGGAAGCCTGTACCACGCGGGATCAGAGGCCAAGCAGTGCGACTTAAGGCAGACGAATGCGCTCGTTGCTGCTGGTTGGACGGTCATCCGAGCCAGGAGCGCTCCATTGACCCTACTTACGTTAAACAATGTCATTGTGGGTGGGAATGCTGATGCAAAAGAAGCGGCGCTCAGGGTTCTCGCCAAGATAGAATCGCTGGGCTTTCATCCTATTTTTCTCGATGACTATCGCCAGGATCTCGATCCTTGGGGCACCGCCGACGCTGATGCGGTGATATATCGGCATCACACGCGAAGTCTCGCCGCCCTGTTTCCGGGTATCGCGACCGAGTGGCATCCCACCGAGAACGGAGACAGGCGACCAGAATTCACCAACCCAGGTAGCAAAGCTCGCACATGGTGGATATGCACGAGATGCGCCTACGAATGGATCACTTCGGTGAAGCATCGGACATCCGACGGAACCTCTTGTCCGCAATGTGCTTGCGCAAAACGTTCGGCCGTAAGTCGAGCGCCCAAACCCGGCCAATCGGCAGCGGACGCAAATCCTCGACTTCTCGATATTTTCGATCCAACCCGAAACGGCTCCAGTACACTTTTCGATGTTAAGCCCTCGACATCCATGCAATTCTGGTGGTGTTGCCCTGAATGCGGTCACCGGTGGCAGGCGACCCCCAAGAAACCAGGGTGTCGCCCATGTGCGGCCCGCATCCGTGGCGTTGCACGGAGCACTCCGCGGCCCGGACAGTCGTTTGCCGATCTATACCCCGAACTCGCCGTTCAGTGGCACCCAACCAGGAATAAGGATCTTGCCCCCACCAACTTTCAACCCGGTAGCGTCACAGCTGTATGGTGGCTGTGCGAGCGGTGCGGGCGTTCATGGCGACGGTCCATCGCGGGTCGAATGGCCACAGGGTCTGGGTGTCGAGCATGCTCGTCCAAAGAACGCGGCAAACGCACTCGCACCCCGGGGCCAGGGCAGTCCCTGCTGGATACCCATGCCGCACTAGTCGATGAATGGGATCACGAACTCAATGGAACACTCTCGCCGGCCGATCTCAAAGCCGGCAGTTCCGAGCGAGTGTGGTGGCGATGCGGTGCTTGTAACAACAGCTGGAAAGCACTCATCAGGTCACGTGCCCGCGAGGGGCATGGTTGTCAGAAGTGCGCTGGACGGCAAACAAGTCTCCGTAGGTCGACGCCCGAACCGGGTGCTTCCCTCGCGGACCTTAAACCAGAACTAATAGAGAACCTTTGGCACAGAGGCAAGAATAAGAATATCGATCCACTCTGCCTTACGCCGAACAGTCACACTCGGGTTTGGTGGCAGTGCCCAGTTTGCGCCCACGAATGGCAAGCTACACCCGGTAACCCAGCGTGCAAGCCGTGCGGCGCGAAGAGAACTGGGGCCAAGCTCAGATCGGCCAAACAAGGAAACTCACTCACAGAGAAGGTGCCTGAAATCGCGGCACAATGGCATCCAACGCGCAATGACGGCCTTACACCAGATGGGATCAACGCCGGTTCCAGCAACGACTATTGGTGGCTCTGCGGCGACTGTGGGCACGAATGGAAAGCTAGACCAACAAACAGAATTCGGCAGGTCTTCCTCTGTCCAGCATGTAAGACTTTGATGTGACGGATCTAGGTTTCGAATCTTCGAGCATGCTCGCGTTATCGAAATTTCACGGTACACAATAAAGGAACTGACTGAAGCGAACCATAAGCAGGCTCGCCGTGTGAGTCTGGCTCAAGTGCTGCGCGCGCCCTGAACGTCTTATAATCGGTACGGGCCGATGCCAATAGATCTCGACGTGCCGTCCGGCATCAGAGTTCATCGATTACCGCTCTCAGGACTCTTCATCGTCGCGGTCCAGGTCGATGAAGATGTTGTCGTCTGTGGAGGCGGTCTCGTCGTGAAGGTGCACGGCCGCAGCTGGATACAGGCTGGTGGGCTGTGGCTGGTTGGTGAGGAACCGGTCGCGGATGGTCGGGTCGTCATGGTCGAAGGCGGCTTCGTTGTAGGGCTGGCCGATGCTGGTGTGGTGGGAGATGCGTGGGCCGCGTTCGGGTAGCTCGGCCAGCCGCAGCCGCTCGGTCGCGGTGTCACTGTTGCTGGCGGTCAGCAACGCCCAGACCGGGCCTGCTGGGCCGTCTGGGTGGGTGAGGTCGCGGGCGGTGGTCGCGATTACCAGGCCTGAGTCGCTGTTGGTGAAGGTGTGGCGTAGGGCGGTGTGTAGCCCGGTTTCGCGGCGGCTGGAGTGCAGCGAGAAGAGCAGGATTCCGAATCGGTCGGTGGGAAAGCTCTGGTAGTCGGCGAGTTTGGCGGCGACGGTGGACAGGGTTTCGGTGCCGGTGTCGTATTCGAGGAAGAACCGCACCGCCCGCCCGCCCTGCTCCCAGCAGCCGTACCCGTCCGGGCGGATCGGGGTGGGGTCGAGCGGTGAGGTCCAGAACTGGTCGGCGCATTGACGTTCCGACCACCACTGCGTTAACCCCTCCACATTCGCAATACCTTGGTTGCGGGCGGGGTTGCGGTGCGCGGCGAGCGCGGCGAAGAAGCCGTTGACACCCAAGCGATGCTCGAGGGTCGGCGAGCACGCCAGTCGTTCGAGCATCACTGCGTGCGCGGCCGGGGTCGGTGGCTTCTCGGCACGTGCGGCGGCGATCAGGCGCGCGCCGGAGTAGCCAAGGGCGTGGCGTGTTTGGCTGGTGCCGCCGCCGTAGAGCGACTCGCGAAAGGCGAACAGCATGCCCATCTCACGCAGCTTGCGCAGTCGGTCTTGAGCGCGGCGGGTCGAGGTGAATTCCAGCGCCGCGATCTGGTTGGTGGTCAACACCTTGTGCTCGCTCAGCAGGTAGAGAAGACGACGGTCACGATCGAGCAGTCGGAACCAGGGACCGGCATCCGGATATCCGCCGCGGTGCACGCCACGGCGGTGCCGCCGTCCCCCACGTGATGAACCCTCAGTATCGATACTGAGTCGGGATTTCGACCCCACTCCTGGATTGTGGAGTTGAGCGGCACGGATGCCGATCCCGTGTTCGGCGTTTGGGGCGGCGGTTATAGGACGCCGAGCAGACGCCGACCAATCCGCGCTGCCATCCGCCGACCCAAACGCAGACCCGCGTTCGTCGTGGCCGGTCATCGGGCACCGCCGCCGGTGACCGGTCGGGCACCTACGGCCCGGATGATCACGTCCGGGCCGTCGACCAGCACCGCCTGGTTCGTATGCTGGTCCGTCAGGTCCACCCGAAGGAAACCCGCAGGTCACAGACCTGCGGGTTTGTTTTGTTGTTTGGCGGCTCAGGCTTTGGGTGGCTCTGAGCTGGGGAAACCGTCGTCATGTGGGTTCGAGTCGCCCGAGGTGTTGTTACTTCTGGGGCTGGTGTGGTTTCGGTTGTTTCTCTCGTTGTCGTGTCTGGCCTGGGTGAGGATGGCTCGGACCAGTTTGTGCAGATCCGGCGCTTCTCGCTGGATGCCTTCGACGATGATTCGCCGTTCGGGCTTCGAGTTGCCGCGTTTCTTGGTCATGGTGACTCATGTAGCCAGATCGCGAATTGTGCTTTTGTCTCACGAATTGTATTGCTGTGCAGGTAGTTCCGCTGTTGTGTGAGGATGTTGGCCCGTCGCGTGATGGATTTCGGATCGGGTCGCTCTGGACCGGATTGGGGTCGGATGTTCCGTAAATTATCATGTTCCGTACGCGGCGGAACACTGTTATTATCGGAACATGATCGACTCTGGCTCTGCGCCTCCGACCGCCGTTGCGGACGTCGTGTCGGCGGCAGTGGCGGTGGTGCGAGACCGCCTGCCGACGGCGTGGTCGCTCGCCGTCCACAGTGACGCGCGGGTAGGGGAGGGTCGTGCCGATGGTGCGGTGTCAGTGCGTGCCCCGGATGGGCAGGAGGTCGACCTGATCGTCGAGGCCAAGGCGCTGGTCGAGGTGCGTGATGTGGCGGCGATGAGAATCCATCTCGCGACGCTCACCGGGAACCGACCTGGCAGCGTCGCGGTCGTTGTTTCCCGGTATCTGTCCCAATCTGTCCGGGAACAGCTCGCTTCAGCGGGGTTGTCGTATGTCGATGCGACCGGAAATATCCGCTTGCAGGTGGACTCGCCAGCCTTGTTCGTCTCCGATCGTGGCGCGGACAGTGATCCGTGGCGCGGGCCGGGGCGACCGCGGACCACGATGAAGGGGGAGCCGGCGACCAAAGTCGTTCGGGCCCTGCTGGATTTCGTCGGGCCGTGGAAGGTGCGGGAACTTGTGCGCGTGTCGGGTGCGTCGACGGGGTCGGTGTATCGGGTGATCGAGTTCCTAGAGGCGGAGGGCCTCGCCATACGCGATGGTGGGGTCATCAGCATCCCGGATTGGGTGGCGCTGCTGCGGCGCTGGAGTAAGGACTATCAGTTCCTGCACACCAATGAGGTCACGCGCTGGATCGCGCCGCGCGGTATTCCGGCCTTTCTGGACACGGTGCGCGGCTCCGACGTAGAGGGCTATGCGGTGACCGGTTCGGTCGCCGCCGCCACCTGGGCGCCTCATGCGCCCACTCGGTCGGCGATGGTGTATGCGGCCGATCCCGAAATCGCCGCCAAGGCATGGGATCTGCGTGCCACCGACACTGGCGCCAACGTTCTTATCGCCCGGCCCGCGTACCCTGTCGTTCTCACGCGGTCGGTGGAGGCGCTCGAGGGTGTGCAGGTCGCCGCACCGGCGCAGGTTGCGGTGGATCTCATGACCGGCCCGGGGCGGGCACCGGCTGAAGCCGAAGAACTTCTCGACTGGATGGAGCGCAATGAGCAATCCTGGCGATGACACAACCGACCTGCTTGTTCGTGCGCGCACCGTGCTACTCGACGCTCTCGAAGCGCTCGCCGAACAGCGCGCGGCGGTGGTCGTCATTGGCGCGCAAGCAGTTTATCTGCGGACTGGTGGTATCGATGTCGCACTCGCCGAAGCCACCAAGGACAGCGACGTCGCTCTCGACCCCCGCCGGCTGTCAGATGATCCGAAGATCGAGGCAGCGATGCGGGCCGCGGGATTTGTTCCGTCAGCAAATGGTCAGCCCGGATCGTGGGTCAATGCCGCCGGGATTCCCGTTGATCTGATGGTTCCCGAACAGCTCGCGGGACCAGGCGGCAAACAGGCGCGCGGAGCGCGCATCCCACCCCACGACAAGAAGGCCACCCGGCGAGCCCGCGGACTGGAAGCGACACTGGTCGACCACAGCACGATCCGTGTCGAATCCCTCGACCCCGCCGACCGCCGCGGCATCGACGCGAACGTGGCAGGACCTGCTGCCCTGCTCGTCGCCAAGTGCCACAAGATCGCGGAACGCATTGGGAATCCGGTGCGCCTCAACGACAAAGACGCGCATGACGCATACCGCATCCTGAGGGCTGTCGAGACGGAGGAGCTCCGGACCGCGTTCGCTGTTCTGCTCGGCGACGACCTGAGCAGGGAAGCTACCGAGGAGGCTATTCGCTATCTCGCGGAGTTGTTCGCACCCGGACCCGCCGCCACAGGGTCTGTGATGGCTGGGCGGGCAGAGGAAGGAGTGGGTGACCCGGAACAGGTCGCAGCCGCAGTCTCCATCCTTGCCGCTGATCTGCTCGAAAGCCTTCGCGCACCATGATTGGGCTGCAGGCAGGACGATCGCAGCGCGAATCTTCGCCGACCACAGGTAGGGCATCGAGCCTCGATAGGCTGACCGAATGAACGATGACGACCGACACGGGAAACGCCGGCATCTGCGCGCGGTGCCTCCAACGCATCGGCGGCCGCGGCGTGACGCCGTTATCACCTACCGGGTTCACATCGACCTCGGCGACACGCAGCCGCCATTGTGGCGCCGGTTGGACTTGTCCTCGGATCTGTTTCTCGACGAATTGCACGAGGTGATCCAGACCGCGTTCGGCTGGACGGATAGTCATCTGCATCAATTCGGCAGCGGACCGAGTTATTACGACCCGCTCACCGAGTACTACCTGTGCCCGTACATGACCGAGGACGGTGACCAGCCCGGCGTGCCCGAGGAACAGGTCCGCCTCGACGAGGTGCTCCGAGAGCCCGACGACGTTCTGTTCTACTGCTACGACTTCGGCGACGACTGGCAGCACACGATCACCCTCGAAGCAGTACTGCCGCAGCAACCGGACGCGCCCCTGGCGAGCTGTCTCGACGGTCAGCGGCCCGGACCGCCGGAGGACTGCGGCGGCATCGAAGGCTACGAATTGTTCGCCGCCGCCACTGATCCCGGCGATCCGCGGCACGCCGCCGCCCTCACCGAATTCCACGACATGTTCGGCGACGAGTCCGACCCGTTGACGCATCCGCCGACTCCGTTCGACATCGACCAGGTCAATCGCACCCTCGCGGGGTTCGTGCGCCGCACCACCACCGACGAGATCGCCGCGAACCTGCCGCCCGCGCTGGCGGCACTGGTGGACGCCGCACACGGGATGCTGCGCCGCGAATTGCTGATCCTGATCGGCCGTGCCCGCCTGGACACGCCCGTGCCGGTGGACGCGGCCGTCGCTGAACGCGCCTTGTACCGTTACCGGCGCCTGCTCGACCACGTCGGCGACGGCGTGAAACTCACTGCCGCCGGGTACCTCCCGCCCAAGGTGGTCCAGGCCCTGTACGACGAGCTGGACATGCGCGGCGAATGGATCGGCAAGGGCAACCGGGAGGACCAAACCTATCCGGTCCTGTCGTTGCGAGAATCCGCCCAGGCACTCGGCCTGCTGCGCAAACACCGCGGCCAACTGCTTCCCACCGCCAAATCCCGTGCGCTGCAAAATGATCCGATCGGCCTCTGGCGCTACATCGCCAGCCGCGCCTTCGGTCTGTCCAAGCAGCCCTATCAGCAACATGGCGGCCTGTTGTACCTGCTGGCGCTCACCGGCGACGTCGACGACCCGCAGGACTTCGTCCGAGGCTCGCTGCCCGCGCTCGGCTGGATGATCGACGCCCGCCATTTCCATGCCGCCATCCGCGACGCGACCCGGCCGGTCCGAGATCTCCTCGAACACCTGGGCATGCTGACCTGGCAACGGGGTATCTATCCGAGCGCGCAAATCCCCAGCACGGACGCTGCGGGCTTCGCGTGCACGATACTCAGCGGATTATCGAAACAGTTGCACGCGAGCGAGGTTCGCAATTCCAGCCAATCGCCGTCCAGGCAATTGGACGGATGACTATGCGGTTCTCCATTGAACTGGAGTGCTATCTCTTCCGGGATTTCATCGTGCGCGGCCGTGGCTGTCGCGGCGAGGGACGCCGCGACGCTCGAGCGCTGCCCTGATCGTGGTGGCTCGGACGTTGAATCGGTCGGCGACGCGGGCGAGGGATTGGCCGTCCTGGTAGTCGATGACGGCCTGGTCGATCTCCTGACTCGAGAGTCGGCGCTGTCGGCGGATGGCGGCGTCTCCGGTGTGGAGGATGTCGAGGATGCTGCCCTTGGCGAGCTGGTACTCGGTGGCGAGTTGATTGGCTGAGGCTCCGGCTTCGTAGGCGGCGATGATCTTCGTCCGGTCCGTGTCGGTGAGTCGTCGAGCCAGCGCGTGTACCTGCGCCGTGTCTGTCGACGGTTTGCGTTTCGGCTGGTCAGAGACGCGCTCGCGGAGCTTTTCGAGGGTGGAAGTTAGGGTGCCCTGGTTCGAGTAAGCTCGCATAAGGTCCACCAATCGTGCCATTGCACGAACCGACTCCATTGGGACTGGTACCGCTGAAGCGGTACCAGTCCCAATTTCGTTTCCGGGTTGGGGGATGCGGAAGGTGGGGACGAGGCGGTCGGGGCCGGTGATGGCGACCCGGGCGACGAGGGTCTCGATCAGCGCCTTGGCCTGGGTACGGGTGCCATTGGTGATGATGTCGGCAATATGGTCGGCAATGCCGTCGAGCGTTGCGGGTTTCGGCGCGGTGGGTTCGTTCGCCAGCGCGGCGGTGAGTTCGTCGCGCCGGGTGATGAGTGGGGACAATCCGCCAGTAACGGACCGCATTGTCGAAGCTGCAGGCAAGGCTCCGAAGGAGCTGAAATTTGCACCAGGGACGATGACGAGTGCACAAGATAAGATTATGGAATTTCATAACCGGTTGAAGGAATATCTGTGGCTTTCATCTCGTGGCGCAAACAAGGAGCTCCTTGACGAGCACGCTGCTGGCGTCGAGGATTGGTGGCGGCAGTATCAAAAGGTGGTAAGAGTCCATCCGAAGAGTAGGGGATTGGATAGAATCTGGGCGAATGAGCACTTTCCGGATATAGATTCCCTTGTGTACATGTATCGACAGTCTGGGCGCACTCTTTAAGGAGGCTTGTTATGAAGGTTCCGAATGATCGAGATTTTCGCATCCATGTGGAGCGGTTGTCCTGGTCGGTTGATGTGGATAATCCCGAGTTGTTTGATCGGGTGTACATCCTCGTTCTCAATTCAAGAATCGAGATTCGCTTCGTTCCGGACGTATCTGAAATTGCGCCTCCATGGAGCTATTCTGGCTTACGGAACGACGACCCAATCGCCACCGAGAGCAATGCGTGGCTATGGGCCCTGTTGACCTCGGAATACTCGGCAACGCCGAACCCCGAGCGTGCTGGCAGTGTCGACGTGGTTTCGCTACTTCCGTATGAGCCGATCGACGGTGATTCAAATAGCGGAGTTGTGTGGTTCGTTACTCCGCAACAGTGGGCTGACATAGAGGCTGAACTTATCGATCTGCTTGGTCGAACTGACCGCTACAATAATTTCGTGAGGCTATCCGATGTGCAAGATATGCATTTGGGTAGATTCTTGGAGCGTGAATTTTTTCACTCAGACCAGCTCTTCGAACATACGGTCAAAATGTTTCGGCAAGCGCACTGAGCGTCCCGAAATCTAGCCAAAGAGCGCGCAGGCACACGACCATTGGATGCATCCTGCTCAGCGGCTACAGGTTCGCCATCCGCAACTGATGCGGCCGCCAACGTTCACGAGGCCCATCGAGATGGCGTTGCCCGTACGCGAGATTCGCTGTCGCCGTGAGCCGTTCATACGGTTTGTACGTAGTCGGCCGCTTTTGGGTTACCTGAGGAGATCGGGGGGAGATATCGACCGTCGCAACCCTTCCGGGGTCGGGTCGTCCCACTCGATGAGGATGTCCTGGTCGGTGGGGTCGGTCTCGTTGTGCAGGGGTGCGATTGGAGCTGGGTGCGGGGTGTCCGGCTGCCGCTGGTTTGTGATGAACAGGTCATAAACAGTTGGGTCGTAGTGGTCGAAGTCGGCCTCGTTGCAGGGATTGATCAGGCTGGGGTGATGGATGATTCGCGGTCCACGTTCGGGTAAGTCGGCCAAGGGGAGACGTTCGGTGATGGTGTCGCCGTTGGTGGCCGTCCACATGGCCCAGACCGGCCCTGCTGGGCCGTGGGGGTGGTGCAGGTCTCGGCTGGTGGTGGCGATCACCAGACCGGGGTCCGAGCTGCCGAGCGCGCGGCGTAGAGCGGTCCGCAATCCGGTTTCGCGGCGGGCCGAATGCACTGAGAACAGGAGAATCCCGAAGTTGTCGGTCGGGAAGCTCTGGTAGTCGGCGAGTTTGGAGGTGACGGTTCTCAATGACTCGGTGCCGGTGTCATATTCGAGGAAGAATCGCACTACACGACCGTGCTCTTCCCAACATCCGTAGCCGTCGGGGTGGAGTTGGTCATCGCGGAGGATGTGCGTCCAAAACATGTCGGTGCATTGTTTCTCCGACCACCACTGTGTCAGTCCTTGCACCGGATTCGCAGTCGCGAGATGGTGGAGGGCGGGGTTGCGGTGGGCGGCCAGCTCGCAGAAGAAGCCATTCACACCGAGTCGGTGGTCGAGAGTTGGGGAGCAGGCCAGGCGCTCCAAACTGAGGGCATAGGCGGCTGGGGTGGGTGGTTTCTGGGCGCGTTGGGCGGCGATAAGGCGTGCGCCGGGATAGCCGAGGGCGTGGCGGGTTTGGCTGGTTCCGCCGCCGTAAAGGGATTCGCGGAAGGCGAAGAGCATGCCCATCTCGCGGAGTTTGCGCAGTCGGTCCTGGGCGCGGCGGACGGAGGCGAATTCGAGTGAGGCGATCTGGTCGGTGGTGAGGACTTTATGTTCGGCAAGGAGGGAGAGAAGACGGCGGTCACGGTCGAGGAGACGGAACCAGGGACCTGCGTCCGGGTGCCCGCCACGATGCACGCAGTGTCCGCCGCGCGGCCCTACGTGGGAATTTTTACGAGTATTGATATTCATTCTGGATTTCGGCCCCGCCCCTCGAATGTGCGCCTGATCGGCCCGGATACCGTTGGCGTGTTCGGCGTTTGGATTGGCAGTTATAGGACGCCGAGCACCCGCCGCCCCATCCGCGCCACCAAGCGCCATCCCATCCGCAGACGCACTGTCGTCGTGGCCCGTCATCGGGCATCATCGCCGACCGGTTGCCGTGAACCGACCGCCCGGATCATGATGTCCGGCCCGTCTACCAGCACCGCCCGGTTCGTATGCTGGTCCGTCAGGTCCACTCATGGAATCCAGGCTCAGCGGAAACGTTGGGCCTGGTTTTCTTTGTGTTGGAGGGGCTTTCGCCGATTCTCGGGGTAGCGTGTGCGGCAGGATCTGATCGTTCGCGATCAAGTTGCGGTAGTACGTCGTGTCGGGTGGGTTTGGCTGCGATCTCCGCGTGTCGGGCCCGGATATGGACCAGGATCCTGGACGTGGCGGATGAGGGGGACGAGTACGGCTTCGACGCAATTCCTCTGGCGGAGACGGCCCTGGCGGGGCAGCGGGGCGACCGGCTCACAGAGGGCGAAGCAGATGTCATTCGCGCTTATACCTACAACTCGCACGACGCCATCAACAAGGCGCTTTGGGGCGAGATCGCGATGACACCGGCAATCGAGCGACGCATTCGCCTGATCAGATCAGGACTGGCGAAGTATCCGCTCGAAAGCGCGGTTCGCGTCACCAGAGAAGTCGAGGCTTCGGAGTATGGCATCGTCGATGCGGACTCGGCGTATGCGCTGATCGACGCAGAACTCATACACCATGGCTTTCTATCGACATCGGGTTCGGCTACTCCGCCGCATTCGTACATACGTGTCGACCCGGTGATCTTGGATTTGGTAGTGCAAGCGGGCGTACCGGCCCTGCTCCTGGGTGACCTTGCCGAGGAGCCAGCGGAGAAAGAAGTCCTGGTGATCGACGCGCGGATCCCGTTCGTCGTTGGTGTCGAGCGGGACGGCACGCGTAATATGTGGCGCATCAAAGCAATCGTGCGAGGAGACGAGTGATGAGCGCGTTGACGGAGGGATCCAGCCGCGTCACGCGGGTGAAGCTAACGCCGGAGCAGATCGCGGAGCGCC
Source organism: Nocardia sp. NPDC020380 (assembly GCF_044386975.1). NCBI lineage: Bacteria > Bacillati > Actinomycetota > Actinomycetes > Mycobacteriales > Nocardiaceae > Nocardia > Nocardia sp. NPDC020380. The sequence goes on from NZ_JBIRVQ010000008.1 coordinate 200,244, forward strand.
GTCGCGAGGCCGAGAAGATTGTCGGTCGCAAGCTCCCGCCACGTCCGTCGGCCGTCAAACCCGCCAAGTAGGCGGCTTCGGTCAGCTGTTATCGCCGTCGGGCACCCACTCCTCGAATGAGGATTTCCGGCCCGTCGACCAGCACCGCGCGGTTCGTACGCTGGTCCGTCAGCTCCACCAAAGGGTCATTGCACGAACCGATCCCGTCGGGGCCGGTACCGCGTCTGCGGTACCGGCCCCGTTCTCGTTTCCGGGTTGGGGGATGCGGAAGGTGGGGATGAGCCGGTCTGGTCCGTCGATCTTGATATGTGCGACCAGGGGTTTCGATCAATGCCTTGCTTTGGGTGTGGTCACCGCTGGTGATGATCTCGGTGATGTGGTCGGCGATCCGGTCCAGGACGGCGGGCGCGGGCGCAGTTGGAGCGTTGGCAAGCGATTGGGTGAGTTCGTCGCGGCGGGCAAGGAGTTGCGCAGTCTTGGAACGCAGTTCGGTCAGGCGTCCGCCGACGAGTTCGGGGTCGAGGGTGCCGTTTTCGAACGCGGGAGGAGCACGGTGCGCGGCCGGGCCGTGCGTCGACACGGCCGGCACACGCTGCACCGGCCCGCCTGCCGCGGTGCTCATGCACGTTGTGATCGTGTGCCGGGTGGTCGAGCAGGCCGGACAGTACGCGAATGCACCAGGGGCCGAGTGTTTGTCGTTACCGGTCGCAGGCCCGGGGATAGCGGTCGGGGTCGATCGGTTGGCCCGGTTTCATGGGGAGCGGGTCGTGGCCGGGTATGGGTTTGTAGGTGGCGGTGGCGTCGGTGAAGGTGACGACGAAGGCCAGGCGGATCTGGTCGGTGGTGTTGGGGCCTGCGGCGTGGGCGGTGCGGTTGTGGTGGAAGGTGACGCCCCCGGCGCGCAGGGGGACGGTGATGCGCGGGTGCCATTCCAGTTGTGGCCAGTGCTCGACCATGTAGGTCGGGAAGGTGTTGTCTTGGATGTGGTCCAGCGCGACGCGTTCGGGGCCGGGGCGGCGGTGTGAGCCGGGCAGGAAGGTCATCGCGCCGCGTTCGATGGGTACGTCGACCAGGGCGATCCAGGCGTTGAACGTGATCGGTGAGTCGAGCAGGCTGGTGACCAGGTCGTCGTGGAGGTGGCTGGGTGTGGTTTCGTGGGGTTTCTTGGCCAGCACCTCGCCGCCCCAGATCCGTAGCGGGCGGCCGGCGAGTCGTTCGGCGAGGGTGCCGAGGCGTGGGTGCAGGGCGAGTTCGCGCAGTGTCGGGTCTTTCTCCCAGGCGTCGGTGGTGGTGATCAGTCCGATCTGTGCGTTGTGGTTGGCGGGGTCGATGATGCGTTCGGCCGCTTGCCGATATCTGGCTGTCTCGGATTCGGTGAAGAGTTCGGGGAAGGCGAGGAAGCCGTCCGTGTGGAACGCGTCAGCGGCCGACTGTGTGAATTCGGGTGTTGAGGTTGTCATGGAGGCTTCCTGATGTACTGGCAGGGGCGCGACTTCCATGCGACACGGCTCAGCGGTGGGGGTGTGCAGGCGATGATTCGCGCCGCCTCGATGGTTTCGGGTTCGAGCGATTGCTCAGCAGCAGTGCGGTTTTCCGCTGGCGGTGCGGAGGGTGTCGCTGATGGGGCGGAGTTGGTCGTAGGCGTCGGCGACGGGCAGCAGTACCCCGGTCGGGTGCTGGGTCAGCCAGTCGGCGCCGGCCGCTGCGGAGGCGAAGTAGCGGCCGGGGTTGCAAGTGGTGGCCCGCACGTGGGTGATGTCCAGCTCGTCGGGGCCGGGTAGCGAGACCACCGCGGTGGCGGGTTCCAGGCCGGAGATCCCGGAGGCCGGGTCCACGGTCAGCCGGATTACGGTTCCGGTTGCCGGGCAGGGTGATTCGACCTGGGCGGGGCGGTCGATGATGGTGGGGAACAGCAGGGTGTCGGCCGCGCACCAGGTGTAGAGCAGGTGGTCGTCGACGGTGAAGCGGTGCGGGGTCGGTTCGAGGGTGAGTCCCCAACCTTTGATGCGGTGCTGGTCGTCGTATTCGATATCGCTTGCCGCGGGCGCGGATTCGATATCGGCTACCCGCACCCCGGCCGCGGTCGCGAGCTGTTCGAGGGTGATCGGGCGGCCCTCGGCCAGCAGCCGCATCGCCGTGCCCATCAGCGTGGCCGCGGTGGTGCCGGCGGTGTCGAACAGCTTGTCGATGATGGTGTCGGTGAACTCGTTGGCGGTCATACCGGTGTTCCTTCTCGGCGACAGTGCTTCTGGAATCCAGCGTGCTGTCTCCCCCCGGTGGGAGAGTCAAGTACCTGTAGTGGATCGATGGGGGTCCCCTGCCCAGCTCAGGTCGTCGGCGGCCAGGTGGTCACGATGTTCGGACTCGAATTCGTCGATGCGGTCCAGGATCTGCGTGTACTCGCTGATGCGCCGCTGCAGGCGCTGCCGTGACCGTCGCAGCAGCTCGGCCAGGCGGGTGCCGACCGGCGGCCCCGAGTCGTTGTCCAGTGCGTCCACCAAGTGGCAGATCTCGGCGATGGTCACGCCCAGGCCGCGCAGCTCGCCGATGAATCGCACGCACCACAGGGCGTCGTCGGTGTAGAGCCGGTATCCGGCCGGGCTGCGGCCCAGGGTGTAGATCAGGCCGAGGTCGGTGTATTCACGTAGCGCTTTCACCGAAACCCCACTGCGACGGGACAATTCGCCGATCGTCATCGACTGCGTCTGCGCACTCATCGAGGTTCTCCGGTGCTCAGCCCGCGCAACAGGACAATTTGCTGACGTCGGTGGTGAACGTCTGGGCGGTGAGCTTCAGCGCCTCCGCCATGGTCAGATACGGGGCCCAGGTGTGGGCGAGCTGCTCGACGGTCAGGCCCGCGGTCATCGCGTACACCGCGGCGGTGATCAGGTCCCCGGCGCCGTCGGCGAGCACGTGGACGCCCAGAATCCGGCCCGTACCCCGCTCGGCGATGATTTTGACCAGGCCGCGGGTGTCGCGATTGACCAGTGCCCGTGGCGCATTCGCCAAATCCAGCACCCGGCATTCGCAGCGCAGCCCGGCCGCGACGGCCTGCTCGTCGGTCAGCCCGACCGCGGCGATCGCGGGGCTGGTGAAGGTCACCCGGGGCGCTGTGGTGGAGTCCAGGACGCGATCGGCTCCGGCGAGGGCATTGTCGGCGACCAGGGTGCCCTGGGCGGCGGCCACGTACACGAACTGCGGGCCCCCGGTCACGTCACCGGCTGCCCAGATCCGCGGGTTCGTGGTGCGTTGCCGATCATCGACCGTGACCGCACCGCGGTCGTCGACGGCGACACCGACCGAGTTCAGACGCAGCCCTTGCGTATTGGGGCGGCGGCCGGTGGCCATCAGCAGTTGCTCGGCGCGGAACTCTTCGGTCGTGCCATCGGTGGTGCGCACGGTCACGGCCTTGTGCCCGTCGGTGGTGAGGACCTTCTCGACGTCGGCGCCGCTGCGCACGGCGATGTGTTCGTCGGCGAACACGGCCTCGATCGTCCGCGAAATCTGTGGTTCCTCGAACGGCGCCAGCCGATCGAGGGCCTCGATAACGGTGACGCGAGTGCCCAGCCGTGCGAACAGCTGGGCCTGTTCGAGCCCGACAGCGTTGCCGCCCACCACGATCAGCGACTCCGGTAGCCGGTCGAGAGCCATCGCGGTGGTGGAGGTGAGATAGCCGGCCTCGGTGAGCCCGTCGATGGGCGGGACCCACGGCGCGGCACCGGTCGCGATCAGATACTGGTCGGCCTCGATCACCCGCGCACCGCCCTCGGCCAACTCGACCCGCAGCGCGGGAGCTTCCCCGCGACCCTCGAAAACCGCTGTCCCGGAAATGATTTCCCATCCGTAATCGGCGGCCAATTCGAGGTACTTCTGGGCCCGCAGCTGGCCGACCAGAGCGTCTTTGCCCGCGATCAGGTCGGCGAAACTCAGCGGCACGTCGCTGTCAGCGAGTCCAGGAAACCGGTCGGCCGCGGCGGCGGCGTGGCGGGTCTCGGCCGCGGCCAGCAGCGCTTTCGAGGGCACGCAGCCGATGTTGACGCAGGTGCCGCCGACTGTGCCGCGTTCCACCATCACCACGTGCTTGCCGCGGTTGATCGCGGCGATCGCGGCGGCGAAGGCCGCCGATCCAGAACCGATAATCGCCAGATCCGGACTGGGTGCTGTCGTGGCCATGCGTATCTCCCGGTCAGTGCAGCCGTTGCGTCACGCACGGTTGCTATTCGTGTTGACGAATATCTACTGAGACCATACTATGCGCTTAGGCAAATAGTTCAAGTTTGTGGAGGCGACGCCATGGCCCGATCCATCATCGCCGACGTCACCGTCGCGTCGGGTGCCGAGTCGGCGTGCACGCACCTGGATACGACGGCGAAATTCTTTCGCGCGCTGTCGGATCCGACCCGGTTGAAACTGCTGGAATTCATCCTCGCCGCGGAACGCACCGCGGCCGAGTGCGTCGTACACGCGGGGATCTCCCAGCCTCGAGTTTCGGTGCACCTGTCATGCCTCGCGGACTGCGGGTACGTCACTGCGCGCCGCGACGGCAAGAAGTTGCGGTACTCGGTCGGCGATCCGCGGGTGGCGGATCTGGTGATGCTCGCGCGATCCCTCGCCACCGACAACGCTGCCGCCCTCGATTGCTGCACCCGCATACCCGCCGCCGCGCACGCGGGCGAGTAGCCGCGAACATCTTCAGTTGTTTCTCCGGATTCTTCCTCGTCCGACGCGTCAAATATGCGCGGTAGGAATGGCTCCCGCGTGTCGGTGCTCTTCGAAGATCCGGTTTCGGAAGAGCGCTGACACCTTCCACCAATGCGGCACCGCTTTCCGACTCGCTGGGTGAGAGATCACCGGGGGGCGTGGCTGTCCCGGCGTGGGACGCCACGACGCTCCAGTGCGGCACGGACTGTGGTGGCCTTGACGCCGAGCCGGTCAGCGATGCCGGCAAGCGATTGGCCGCCCTGGCGAGGCGGTCGGGGCGTAAGTCGTCATTTCCCGACTACCGGCGCGATCTGGTCGATGCGGTTGGTCCAGATGCCGCCGGTGTAGCCGGCGGGCAAGCGCTTCAGGTCGTCGGGGGAATCGAAGCCACTGGAGAATTCCTCCGTGCCATCACCCTTTTCGACCACGACGGTGACATCATGCGGCCCGCATGCGGTCGAGGAAGGTCCCCGGCCAGCCCTACATCCACGCGGCGAAACGGGTCGGGGAGCTCCAGTTCGATGTGCTTGCAGGTGTCGGGGCCCGACCGGTCCAGCCGAGTCCGAGGTAGGTCAGGGCGCAGGTGGCGATGATCTGCCTGGATGTCACGCGCAGGTCCGGGAGTTGGCCGCGCACCGCGTCGATGGACTTGTCGCCGCCGTAGGGGCTGGATTTGTGGAAATTTCGTGAGGATATTGCGAGTGCGAGAGCAACGTGAAAAACCAGTACTGCAACCGCTCCCAGGCCGTACGTCAACCGCGCGGATCGTGATGGGCCGGTATGGCGGGATCTGCGATACCGGCGCATTGTCGTTCGGCGGCAACGATTTCAGCGCCGCACCTACTCGGCGAGCGGCCCCGCGTAATCCGCGAATCGCGGCCTCCCCGCTTCCAACGGCAGCGTGAGCGCGTTCACCAGATACGAAGTGCCGTGGTAAAACCCGGCGAGCATCAACAGTTCGAGGATCGGCTCCTCGGAGAAGGAGCCCCTCAGGCGCGCCCAGAGATCGTCATCCACAGTAGCGGTCTCGTGAAGTGCATCGCAGAGGTCGATCAAGACACAATCCTCCTCACTCCAGCACCCATCACCTGAACTGCCGTGCACCAGCGACCCGATCTGCCCCCGCGTCAACTCCGCGGCCTCGGCGAAACCGACGACGTGAACGCCCCATTCGTATTCCGCCCCACACAGCGCAGTCGTCCGATCGATGACGATCTCCCGCTGGCGCATATTGAGGTGCCCGCGATCGAGCAGCCCGTTCCCGAAGAACTTGAGGAACAGCCGCCGGTCGCGGGCCAATGTGGTGAACAGCGTCAGTGGCGGCTCTCCGCGCATGACGCGATCGATGGCCGCCTGGATATCGGAGTCGAGTGGCTCGGGCGCCGGAGCGATCCGGGCGCTATAGAAATTAGAGCGTTCCATGCTTCGGAGCGTAAACATGCCCCGCTATAGAATCAATAGCGTGGAAGACCTGGAAATCGGCCGCCCGGCTCGCGGCAGTACAACGGGCCGCCCGATCATGGTGCTGCTCGACGCACTCGGCCGCCGCGGTGCACTCCGCCTGATCTGGGAACTACGCGATGGCCGCGCCCTGACGTTCCGAGCGCTCGTCGATGCCTGCGAGTCGAACCCCGGCGCCCTCAACACGCGCTTGAAAGAACTGCGAACCTTGCACCTGATCGACCATGGTGACGGCGGATATCACCTGACGGAGCATGGGCGGTCGCTGGCGACCACCCTTGCTCCGCTGACCCGGTGGGCCGATGGCTGGGCCGAGGCTGTCGCCCAGGATGTTTGAGGCCCTCGCCTGTAATGGTCAGGCGGGTTCGGGGCGTTCGACGGTTACGAGGTTGATGTTGGAGGGGTGGAAGCCGGCGGCGGGGTCGCGTGGGGGGACGGGGCGGCCGAGGGTGTGGAGGTAGTCGGCGAGGTCGGTGCGGGTGGCGGTCCAGCCTCGGTCGGGGAACCATTGGGCGGCGTCGGATCTGGGGGCGTTGTAGATGAGGCGGGCCCAGTTGTTGGCGCCTTCGGGGTCGTCTTCGGTGGGGGCGGTGAGGGTTTCGTAGGTTTCGGCGGGGAGGGGGGTCATTTGTTCGATGGCGGCTCGGCTGCCGGGGGCGCTTGCCTTTTCGATGGTTTCGAAGAGTTGGTCTTGGGCCTCGGGGGAGAGGTAGATCAAGAGGCCTTCTACCAGCCAGGCGGTGGGGGATTCGGGGTCGAAGCCGGATTGCTGGAGGGCGCTGAGCCAGTCCTCGCGGAGGTCGACGGCTACTTCGCGGCGGTTCGCGGTGGGGGAATGGCCTGCGGCGGTGAGGGTTTCGCGTTTGAAGTCGAGGACCTGGGGGCGGTCGAGTTCGTAGACGGTGACGCCGGCGGGCCAGGGGAGGCGGTAGGCGCGGGAGTCGAGGCCGGCGGCGAGGATCACGACCTGGCGGATGCCCTTGTCTGCGGCGGCTTTCAGGTAGTCGTCGAAGTAGCGGGTGCGGGCGGATTGGTGTTGCTGGAAGCCGAGACCGAAGTCGGGGGAACGCAGGGGATGGTCGCGGGTGAGTTCCGGATCGCCGTCGAGGAGTTGCGCGAGTTCGCCGCCGGCCGCCCGGACGAAGACCTCGGCGAGCGGGTCGACGGACAGTGGTTCGGGGCCGCGGCCGGCCAGTGCGCGTGCGGCCGCCACGAAGAGTGCCGTGGATCCGACGCTGGTATTGATATCCCAGTTGTCTTTGTCGCTTCGCATATCCGAAACAGTAGGACGGCCCGCTACCAGCGACAATGATCATGCGATTCTGCGCAGATTTCCTCCACGACCGGCCGAAAGCCGATCGATTCCAGCTCGGGGGTAGGTCTGCGGGCGGCTCAGCCCTGCAATCCGACCTCGACTTCGAGGTTGAGGTTGATCTTGTCGCCGATGACCGTGCCGCCGTCGGGGAGCGGCATGTCGATGGTGATGTCGAAGTCGCGCCGGCTGATGACGGTATTGGCCTCGAAGCCGGCGACCGGGCCCGCGCCCATGCCGGCGTTGACGCCGAGGAACTCCACGGTGAGGCTGACCGGTTTGGTGACGCCGCGAATGGTGAAGTCGCCGTCGACCACGAAGTCGTCGCCGACGACCCGGAAGCCGGTGGATTTGAAGGTCGCGGTCGGGAACTGCTCGGCGTGGAAGAAGTCGGCGGTGCGCAGGTGGGCGTCGCGTTGTTCGTTGTCGGTGGTGACGGAGTCGACGCGGATCTCGGCTTCGGCGTGCGCGCTGCCGTCCTCGTTGACGATGAGCGTGCCGGAGAAGTCGGTGAAGCGGCCGCGTACCTTGCTCACCATCAGGTGGCGGGCGACGAAGCCGAGGGTGGAGTGGGCCGGATCGATGATCCACTTGCCCGGGGTCAGAGCATTGTTCGTGGACATATGGTCTCCTGCGGTTCGGGCGGACGGGAGGGTCCGCACCAGAACAGCCTATTTGGTTGACGTGTCCATCTAGTGGGGATTGACGATGAATGTCCGTTACTCGTCGCGCTGCCAGTCCTCGACGCGAAGATCCCGCCGGTCGCGGCGCAGGGTCCAGGTACCGCCGGGATAGGTGAGCGTATTGGTGCCGGTGGGGTCGATGAAGTAGCTGGTGCAACCGCCGGTGGACCAGATCCGGGTGCTGAGCAGTTCGCGGGCGCGGGTCACCCATCGGCGCTCGGCGGCCGCGCTCGGGGTGTAGCGGCGGATCGCGTTGTCCCGCATATGGGTGATGGTGCGGGCGATCAGGCGCGCGGTGGGTTCGATGGCCAGGAACTGGGAGGTGTGCGGCAGCGCCGTATTCGGCCCGGTGACAGCGAACAGATTGGGGAGCCCCGCGAAGGCGATACCACGGTAGGCCGTGAACCCGTCGCGCTCGAACTTCTCCCGGCTGGAGGTGGTCGAGGTGCGGAAATCGGGGAAGCGCGCGATGGAGTCCTGCACATGGAATCCGGTGGCCCACACGATCGCATCGACCTCGTGGTGTTCACCGTCCGCGGTGCGCAGCCCGGTCGGGGTGATCTCGATGATCTTCTCGGTGATCAGGCCGACGTTCGGCCGGGCGTAGGCGGCGTAGTACTCGTCCGACACCATGGGCCGCTTGCAGCCGAAGCTGTAGTCGGGCGTCAGCTTCCGGCGCACATCCGGATCGGGCACCTGACGGGCCAAGGCGGCCAGGCAGATTCGCGCATAGAGTTTGACCAGGCTCGGATGGAATTCGGCGAAGTGCAGGACCTCCAGGAAGCTGAAGACGAACCCGCGCGCCGCCAGCCGCAACGGCGGAATGCGCCGCAGCATGGTGCGCATGGCCGACGGAATCGGTCGGTCGCCGCGTGGCAGCACCCAGGCCGCGGTGCGCTGGAACGAGACGACCCGGCCGGCCGTGCGAGCCAGCGCGGGCACGATCTGCACGGCGCTGGCGCCCGCGCCCACCACCGCGATCCGCTTGCCTTCGGGCTCGAAGTCCGGATCCCAAGCACTGGAATGCATTTGCGGCCCGCTGAAGTCGGCACGCCCGGGGATATCGGGGATGGCCGCGGTATGCAGCGAGAAGTACCCCATGACGACCGCGCGCGCCCGGATCAACCGGCCGTCGGTCAGCCGGATCACCCATTCCGCGGCGTCCTCGTCGAAATCCGCGTCGGCCACTTCGCTTTTCAGCCGCACATGCTGCCGCAGCTCGAACCGGTCGACCACGGATTCGGTGTAGGCGCGCAGTTCGGGCTGCGTCGCGTAGAGCCGCGTCCAGTCCGGATTGGGTGCGAACGAGTACGAATACAGCACCGACGGCACATCGACCGCGCACCCGGGATACACATTGTCCCGCCAGGTGCCGCCGATGGCATCGGCGCGTTCCAGCATGACGAAGTTGTCCAGGCCGAGCCGGCGCAGGTTGATCGCCACGCCCAGGCCGCTGAATCCGGTCCCGATGATGGCGACGTCATAGCGTTCGAGGTCGGTGGAAGAAGCAGTCATGGGACACCTCGGTCTGTGTACGGAAAGTGGTGAAAGTCAGGGCATTTCAGGTCGCGACGGCGACTTCGGCGGGAGCGGGCCCGCCCTCGCGCAGCCCGATCCGGGCGTGCAGGCGGCGCAATGGCCGTGGCGCCCACCAGGTCCAGCGTCCGCCCAGCCGCAGCGTCGCCGGGAGCAGGAATCCGCGCACGATGGTGGCGTCCGCCAGCACCGCCAGCGGCAGCCCGATGCCGAACGCCTTCATGAAGGTGATGTCGGAGGCGAGGAATCCCAGGAACACGATGGAGATGAGAATCGCCGCCGCGGTCACGATGCGCCCGATCCGTTCGAGCCCGATGGCCACCGATGCCGTTGCGTCACCGGTCTTTTCGTATTCCTCGCGGATCCGGGCGAGCAGGAACACCTGATAGTCCATGGCCAGTCCGAAGGCGACCGCGAACAGCATGACCGGCACCACCGCCGACAGATCACCGGTGACCGTGAACCCGAGCAGCCCGGACAGGTGGCCGTCCTGGAAGATCCACACCAGCGCGCCGAAGGTGGCCGTCAGGCTCAGCGCGCTCAGGATCAGCGCCAGTATCGGCACGAACACACTGCCGGTCAGCAGGAACAGCAGCAGCGCCATGGCGATCAGCACATAGCCGAGGGCGAGCGGCGCTCGCGCGGTGAGTGAATGGATGGCGTCCATATTGGCGGCATCCACCCCGCCGACCAGCGCCCGCGACGGCGCCGGGACGGCCCGGATATCGCGAATCACGGTGTCCATGCTCGCCGGATCGGATGCGGTGGGAACGATGGAAAGGTAAGCCGCAGCGCCATTTTCGAAGCGGCTGTGCATGGCGCCGGCGGGAATGGCCAGCGCGCCCCTGGCATAGCTGCCCGATGCGGTGTCGACGCGTGCGACATTGCCGAGCCGCGAGAGCGCCGTGGCGTAGTCGGTGAGCCCGGCCTTGCTGTCGGGCAGCACTACGAACAATCCGCTGAGCTCAGCGGCATCGAAGTCACGCTGCGCGGTCTCGGCGACCTGTCGCGAGGCCGAGCCCTCCGGCATGGACCGATAGTCCGGGAACCCGGGATGGAACCGCAGGAACGGCAAACCCAATGCGAGCAGCAGCAATACCGTGACGGTGGCGATGGGCAGCGGCCGCCGCATGACCGTGGTGGCCAGGCGATGCCAGAACCCCTCGTCCAGCGCGCGGGAGGTCGCGGCCCGCTTCCGGAAGATCCGGAACCGGTCGATGCGATCACCCGCGATCAGCAGGATCGCCGGCAGCACGGTCAGTGAGACCAGCGCCGCCGTGAGCGCCACCGCAATACCCGCATACCCGATCGACCGCACGGCGAGCAGCGGGAAGACCAGCATGGAGGAGAGCGCGACCGCGACGGTCAGCGCCGAGAAGGCCACCGTCCGCCCCGCCGAACTCATGGTCGCGATCAGCGCCGCCCGCGGATCGCCGGCGGTCGCGAGCTCCTCGCGATACCGATTCACGATCAGCAGGCTGTAGTCGATCGCCAGCCCGAGCCCCAGCAGCGAGGCGACATTGGTTGCGGTGGAGGACAAGTCGGTGAACTCGGCCACCAGCCACAGCACGCCCATGGTGAGCATGGTGGTGACGGTCCCGGTGATGAGCGGCAGTGCCGCCCCGACGACGGTCCCGAATACCACGAGCAGCGCGATGAGGGTCAGCGGAAACGCGACGGCCTCACCCGCGACCACATCCTTCTGCCCCTGCTGCACGGTCTCGTGCATCATCATGGCGTAGCCGCCGACCCGCACATCGATGCCGTCGTGCTTGCCCGCGAATTCCGGTGCGAGCTGGGCGATCCGGTGATCGATCTGCATCTCGTCGCCCAGAATGGTGGCGACGATCAGCCCCGCACGCCCGTTCTTGTCGCGCAGCGCCGGCAGCTGCCCGGAGGTCCAGTAGGACATGACCCCGGAGATATCCGATTCGGCCTGCAACTTCTGTACGAGTGCCGTCGCGGCGCGGCCGGTTTCGGGGTCATCGACGGACCCTGCGCTGTCCACGAGCAGCACGACGTTGGGTGCGCCCTGCCCGAAGTGATCCCGCAGTGCATCGGCCGCGGCGGTGGATTCCGCGGCCGGGTCGAAGTAGCCGCCGCCCTGCAGTTTGTCGAACAGGGTGGTGCCCGCCAGTCCGGCGAGTACCGCGAGCACGGCGGCAACGATGAGCACCGCCCGGTATCTGCGGAGCACGTATCCGATCACGATCAGCGGGCCTCGACGATCATGGGCAGGCGCTCCGGATGCACGAGCGCACCGATCACCGTCTCACGCACGAGCACGCCCGGCGCGGGCCGCAGCCGCCAGCGGGCGCTGATGGTCGCTACCTGCAGGGCGATCTCGGTGAGCGCGAACACGTTTCCGGGACACTGCCGCGTGCCCATGCCGAACGGAATGTGCGCGCCCTTGGACATGGTCGCCATCCGTTCGGGCAGCCACCGGTCGGGGTCGAACCGCTCGGGATCGGGGTGGATGGCCGGGTCCCGATGCACGGCGACGGGGCACACGAAAAGCATGCTGCCGCCAGGTATTTCGGTATCGCCGAGGGTGTAGTCGGTGGGCACGTGCCGCACGGTCAGCCACGGCGAGTACTTGCGCAGCGTCTCCAGCACTATGCGTTTGGTGACTTCGAGACCCGTGAGGTCGCCGAATTCGGCCGGTCGCGCATCGGTCAGCAGGGCGTCGACCTCGGCGTGCAGTGCGGCCTCGACGTCGGGGTTCTGTCCGAGTTCGTGGAATACCCAGGCGAGTGTCGCGCCGATGGCCTCGGTGCCGCCGACCAGGAAGTTGATGAGCTCGTCGTGCACCTGGGAGTCGGTGAGGGCCGTGCCGTTCTCGTCGCGCGCCTTGAGCAGGGTGTCGAGCAGGTCGCCGTGGTCGAGGTCCGGATCGGCGGCGAGTTCGGCGCGGTAGGCGCCGATGATGGTGCCGGTGGCGGCCTTCATATCGAGGACGAGCCGGTCGAAGCGCCGATTGCCGGGCAGCGGCAGCCGGTCGATCCAGGCGGGCCGGGTGACGCGCCGCGACAGCAGCGTCATGACCGGTGGCAGCAGCCGGTGGATGTGTTCGGCTGTCTCGGAACCGAGTTCGCCGGTGAAGAGGGAGCCGGCGACGGTGCGCAGGGCGAGGTCGTGCATCTCCTCGTTGACCGCGAGCGCCTCGCCGTCGTGCCAGGCGGCGGCGCGTTCGGCGCCGAGTCGCGTCATGACGGTCGCGTAGCGGGCGATGCGGGATTTGGCGAAGGCCGGTGCGATCATGCGGCGTTCGCGCTTGTGCCGCTGGCCTTGCAGGACGGTGACGCCTTCGCCGAGCAGTGCCTCCCCGCGTTCGATCATGTGCCCCTGGTCGGAGAGTGCGACGAAGGCCTCGCGCACCAGTTCCGGATCGGTGACGACGTAGGTGTCGTAGCCCGGAATCTTCACCCGCACAACCGGTCCCACGGCGGGCAGGGTGGACATGAACCGGTAGGGGCGGCGGCCGAAACGCAGCCAGTGACCGAGCAGGGGGAGGGCGCCGGGCGCGGTGGGGGCCGGGCGGCTCGCGGTGGTGACGGTTGCCATGGATGTCATCGCGAAGGTGCTCCAAATCTGGCGGGCCGGATCGCGCTACGACGCGCGGAATCAAGGGCAATTACGGGCGATGGGTGGTGGGTTGGCCCGCTGGAATTCGATTGCCGGAAGGGTGCCGGTCACAGTCAGCGTAACCAGGATTTCGGCCCGGTCGCAACCGGACGGGAGCGGTTGTCTCCGGAGACAGAATCCATTGTGTGAATTGGTTTCTCGTGTGCAGTGGCATTCGATATGACCGCGCTTCCGGGTGACCTGGGTCGCTCTCGGCCACGAGTTGTCTTGACACCGTACGGCGGTCGTCTCTACCGTCCGAGGAATATCCGGATCGAGCCACTGTCCGCCTCGGTCGATTCATATGGACGGCTCCGTCGCCAGATCCATCCCATCCCATCACTATCGGGAGTCACGATGTCGAGTGCTGCGCGCCTAAGTGCGCTGGGAGCTGCTCTGCCCCAGCGCGAATTCACCACGGATGAAGTACTGTCCCGCATGTCGAGCGGCGGGCAATTCGAAGTCGAGCGGATCACCGGAATTCGGACCCGCCGCATGGTCGACCGGTCGGCGGGTGAGGATTCGCTGACGCTCGGCGTGCGCGCCGCGCGGGACTGCCTGGCGCGATCCCGTTACGAGGCCGCCGATCTGGACGTGATCATCAGCGCCGGCACCACGGTGCACGACGGTTTCCACATGGTGTTCGAGCCGGCCGCCGCGCACGGTATCGCCCGCGGCATCGGCGCGGACAATGCCATGGGCTACGACGTCGTCAATGCGTGCGGCGGCACCATGACCGCGATCTACCTGCTGGAGAACATGATTCGCGCCGGTCTGGTGCGGACCGGCATGGTGGTCACCTCGGAGATCATCTCCCCGGTCACCGAGGGTGCGCTGGCGGAGGCGAAGGATCCGCGCGATCTGCAGTTCCCGGCGCTCACCCTGGCCGATGCCGCCATCGCGGTGATCGTGGACCGCGCCGAGGACGAGCACGACCGCATCCACTACGTGGACATGATCACCTGTGCGGAGTTCTCGCCGCTCTGTATCGCGAAGCCCAGCGACGACTCCGAGAACATGATCATGCTGACCGACAATATGACCATGCAGGCCGCCCCGCGCCGCGAGACGTGGGCGAAACTGCATCGGGATCGGCTGATCAAGCGCGGCACCACTTTCGCCGAGGAGAAGTTCGATTTCATCGTCTTTCATCAGCTCGGCGTGGCCTTCACCGAGAAACTCGCCGAATCCGGCAGCAAGATCCACGAGGCGGAGATGCCGCCGCGGCTGGCGACCGTGCACAAATACGCGAATACCGGTGCGAGCACCCACTTTCTCGCCCTCTACGACTACATTTCGCGCGGCGAAATACCGAAGGGTTCCAAGGTCTGCCTGGTGCCGACCGCGTCCGGAATGATTTTCGGCGTCCTGTCGGCCACTCTCGATTCTCTGGTGGGATGAACATGTCTGTTGTCATCGAACACTCCGCGATCAGCGCCGCCCCGGCGACGGCGGGTTCCATCGATCACGCGGTCGCCGCGGGCCGGGAATGCCTGGAGCGCGCGGGAATCGCGCCCGGTGATGTGGACGTGCTGGTGAATGTCGGGGTCTACCGGGACGGCAATGTGGTCGAGCCCGCCAACTCGGCGCTCATCCAGCTCGGCCTGGACATGCACCTGGACTACGAGGCGGGCTCGGGCCGCGCCACGTTCTCGCTGGACCTGCGCAATGGCGCCTGCGGTGTGCTGAACGCCGTGCATGCGGCGACCGCGCTGCTGGCCAATGGCACTGCCGA
Source organism: Nocardia sp. NPDC020380 (assembly GCF_044386975.1). Lineage (NCBI taxonomy): Bacteria > Bacillati > Actinomycetota > Actinomycetes > Mycobacteriales > Nocardiaceae > Nocardia > Nocardia sp. NPDC020380. The sequence goes on from NZ_JBIRVQ010000008.1 coordinate 215,296, forward strand.
GCGGGTTCTGGTCGTCGGCAGCGATGCGCATCCGGGCGGAATCGCGCACGAGCCGGGCGATTTCCGCTACGCAACGGTCGGTGCGGCCTGGCTGCTCGGCAAGAGTGTGGATCGGGAAACGGGTTTCGGCTCGTTCCGCATTTCCCCGGTGCGGGGTCGTGCCGCGGATACCCATCCCGGTGTCGCCGGATTCCTGGACCTGAAGTCCATGGGAAATGCCGGACAGCAGACGATCACGGTCGAGGTCGCGGAAGACTATGACACGGTACTGACCGCCACGGCGGCGGATACCCTGCGTGGTTATCTCGCCGACCGGCCCGAAATCGATACGGGCAGAGCCATTCTGGTCACCAACAATCCGCTGCCCGGTTTCGCGAGCGGGCTCGCGCGGGATTTCGGTTTCGCCGAGGGCTACCAGGCCATGACCGGTGACCGCGATGCCGGCAGTTCGGGTCTGGCTATTGCCTACCACCAGCTCCGGGAGCAGGGCGCGTTGTCGCCCGGCACCGAGCTCGTCCTGCTGGCGGCCGGGTCCGGGCCGATGGCCGGCTGCGTGAGCTACCGGGTGGAAGGGGCCGTGTGAACGCGGTACTCGACGATCCGGACGTACTGCTGACGCGGCAGCTCGAAAAGTACGCCGACCTGCCGGCGGTGAGTCATCGGACGCGGCGGCCCGGCACGTCGGGCACCGATTCCTTCGAGGCGCTCACCTTCCGGGAACTCGGTGAGCGGGTCGACGCCTATGCTCGCGCGTTCACCGATATCGGAATCACCGCGGGCGTCAAGACGATCGTGATGGTCCGGCCCGAGCCGGACCTGTTCGCGGTGATCTTCGCGCTCTTCCGGGTGGGCGCGGTGCCGGTGGTGGTGGATCCGGGTATGGGTGTGCGGCGCATGCTGCACTGCTTCCGCAGTGTCGGCGCGCAGGCGTTCATCGGTGTGCCGGAGGCGCATCTGGTCCGGATCGCCGCGCGGCGCACCTTCCGCACCATCCGCGTGCACGTGACGGCGGGCAGCTGGACCTTCTGGGGCGGTTACACGCTGGCGCAGCTCGCGGAGCGGGGGCGCATGGGTGAGCCGGTGGCCCCGGTGCACGGGCCCGAGGATCTGCTGATGATCGCGTTCACCACCGGAAGTACGGGGCCGGCCAAGGGCGTGGAGTTCACCCGCGCCGGTTTCGCGGCGTCGCTGCGCGTGGTGGCCGAACTGCACGGTCGCGCGGACGGTTTCGTCTCGCTGTCGACCGTGCCGTTGTTCGGGTTGTTCGATCTGCTGCAGGGTGCGCACGTGGTGCTCGGCCCGGTCGATCCGGTGCGGGTGGCCGAGGCCGATCCGGCGCTGCTGGTGGAGGTGGCGCGGTCGTTCCGGGTCACCGATCTCACGGCGTCGCCGGCACTGCTCGGGCCGCTCGGTGAATATCTGCAGCGCACGGGGATCGAGCTGCCCGGTCTGACCACCGTCATCTCGATGGGTGCGCCCGCGAATCTGGCGGCGCTGGCCGCGGTGCGCGGTGCGCTGGGCCCGCGGGCGCGGGTCTTCACCACTTACGGTGCGACGGAGGCGCTTCCGCTGACCACCCTGGAGTGGTCGGAGCTGGCGGAACTGCGGGAGCGGACCGTGGACGGGGCGGGCACGTGCGTGGGCCGGGCGCTGCCGGAGTCCGACAGCGATACCCGGGTCCGCATCATTCGCATCAGCGATGACGAAATCCCTTACTGGACAGACGATTTGGAAGTCTTCCCCGGTGAGGTCGGCGAGATCGCCGCGACCGGCGGCCAGGTCAGCACGAACTATCACGGCAACCCGGCCGCCGATGCGCGCGCCAAGATCGACGAACGACTGCCGGACGGCACGGTGCGCCGCTGGCATCGCATAGGCGATCTCGCCTGGCGCGATGCCGACGATCGATTGTGGTTCTGCGGCCGCATCACCCAGCGGGTGCGCACGGCCGCCGGTGACCTGTTCACCGTGCAGTGCGAACAGATCTTCAATACCCATCCGGATATCCACCGCAGCGCACTGGTCGGCGTCGGCCGCCCGGACGCGCAGGTACCCGTGCTCTGCTACGAACTGCGCGCGGGCGTGGATCCCGCGGACGGGCCGCGCCTCGAACGCGAACTGCTCGAGCTCGCCGGGGCCCGGAAGCTGACCGCGCCGATCCGGACCTTCCTGCGGCACGACGGTTTTCCGGTCGATATCCGGCACAACGCCAAGATCGGCCGTGAGGCGCTGTCCGGCTGGGCCGGCGCGCGCCTCGGTTACGACAGTGAAGGAACCCAGCGATGAAAGTCCTCGTCACCGGCGCGACCGGTTTCCTCGGCAGCCATATCGTCGACCAGGCCCTCGCGGCGGGCGACGAGGTGCGCGTACTCGCCCGCCCGACGGGCGATCTCGGCTACCTGCGGTCGTTGCCGGATGTCGAGATCGTGCACGGTGATCTCGGCGACGCGGAATCCCTCGCCGCGGCCTGCAAGGGCATCGACGTGGTGCACCACAGTGCCGGCCGGGTCGCCGAGACCGGCCACCGGGACCTGTTCTGGGAGGCCAATGTCGAGGGCACCCGCCGTCTCATGGATGCCGCCCGCAGCGCCGGGGCCGGCCGCTTCGTCTTCGTCAGCAGCCCGAGCGTGGCCACCGAATACGACCGCGACCGCTTCGGCGTAGACGAATCCGAGCCGTACGTCCGCAACCCCAAAAGCTATTACGTCGAGACGAAGGCCATAGCCGAGCGCGAGGTCCTGGCGGCCGACAGCCCCGACTTCACCACCTGCGCCCTGCGCCCCCGCATGATCTGGGGCCCGCGCTCGGGTGGCTGGATGACCCTGCTGCTCAACAAGATCCGCTCCGGCCGCCTCCCCGACCTGTCCGGCGGCAAGCCGGTCCTGGTATCGATCACCTACTGCGAGCACGCGGCCCGCGCCTGCATCCAGGCTTCCCGATCCGACGCGGTGGCCGGCAAGCCCTACTTCCTGGCCGACGCCGAAGACGTCGACCTGTGGGCCTTCGCCCGCGACCTGGCCACCGCCTTCGACCTGGAACCCCCGACTCGCACCATCCCGAAACCACTGCTGGACGCCGTAATCACGGTCTTCGACACCATCTGGAAGCTCCCCGGCCTCCAAGCCCGCGTAGCACCCCCGCTCTCCAGCTGGACAGTCGCCGCCCTCACCGTCTCGAACACCTACGACACCACCGCCGCCCACCGCGATTTCGGCTACACCCCAACAGTTTCCCTCCGGGAGGGCCTGGACAACTACGTAGCCTGGGCCAAGTCGATCGGCGGTTTGAGCGCCTTGCCGGCCTGATCCTCACATGGCGTAAAGACAACGCTCCCGGTCCATATGGACCGGGAGCGTTGTCTTTTGTCCTGGATCTATCCTGCGGAGGGCAGGGCTCGCTCTTCGGCGGGCAGTAGTAGGACGGTCAGCTCGTCCAGGGCCGTGTCCAGGCTGTCGGTGAAGTACGCCATCGCGGGGAGTTTGTCGGCGGCGCCCAGGACACCGAAGTGGAGGGCGTCGAGGTAGCCGACGCAGGTGACGTTGAAGGGGTTGCCGTGCATGAGGAGTGAGACTGGGTATAGGGATTCGAGGCGGGCACCGTTCCAGTACAGGGGGTTTCGGGGGCCGGGGACATTGGAGATACCCATCGGGTGGGAAGCGGGCGTCTCGGGGCGGCCCGAGGTGAGGCCCATGATCCAAGGGAGGGTGACGGCCAGGCCGTAGCCGATGACGGCATTCGGCGGCAGGGCGGTGAGCTGCTGTTTGGCGGCGGTGATGGCGGTTCGTACCGCGGCGAGGCGTTCCTGCGGGTCGGCGATGTCGGTGGCCAGGGAAGTGAACATCATGCCCGCCCGGGTGCCGACTCGGTCGTCGTCGCCTTCTCGCAGGTCCATCGGGACGCCTGCGGTGAGCGGGACGTCGGGGAGTTCCGAGTGCTCGGTCAGATAGTCGCGCAGGGCGGTGCCGACCAGGTAGAGCACGATGTCGTTGATCGTGCAGTCGGCGGCTTTGGCCAGGCGCTTGAAGTGGCCCAGGTCGTAGCGGCGGAGGGACAGGTCGCGGCGGCCGGTGATGGGGCCGTCGAAGACCGAAGGGGGTTGGCGGTAGGCGCGTTGGGCGGTGTAGCGGCCGCGGGTGCGGCGGAGGGCGTCGCGGCCGGCGGTGGCGATGCCGCGGATCAGGTGGAGGACGCCGAGCAGGGTGGCCAGCCAGGTGCGGAATCGTCCGGGAGACGGAATATGTTCCGGGGCATCGGGATTGACGCGGCCGATGGTGAAGAGGTTCGGGGTGTCGCGGTCGGCCGGGTCGGTCGAGTAGGTGTCGGTGAAGAGCCGCATGAGGGAGGCGCCGTCGAACAGGCTGTGGTGCACCTTGAGGACGAGGGCGAAGCGGTCGGGGGCCAGGCCCTCGATGAGGTGGATCTCCCATTGCGGGCGGGACGGATCCAGCTGTTCGCGGTGGATGCGCGAGACCAGTTCGGTGAGTTCGCGGCGGTCGCCGCCGCGGTGCAGCTGCCAGGTGCGGATGTGGTCGGCCGGATCGACTTCGGCGGTTTCGCGCATGAGCGCCACCAGGCGGGTGAGCGGGCCGCCGACGGGTACCAGGTTCCACGGTTGCGGCACCGCGATCGGCGCGACGACCTGTGCGCGCCAGCGCCGCACGAAGCGGGCGGCGTCGCCGTCGGGTGCGGTGAATTCCAGCAGGAACGCGACATGCATGGGCATATCGGGGGATTCGAGGGACAGCCAGACGCCGTCGGTGGCGGAGAGCTTCGTGATTGCCATGCGGGGTCCTTACGTTGTCGAGGGGTCAGGAACGGATCGCCCCGGCCGGCCGGGGCGTCAGATCCAGACGCATGCCGGCCGGGATGACGGCGAAATGGAAACGGTCCCTGGGTGGTTCGGCGCCGTAGGTGCGGCTGATGTCGAAGCCGCGGCACACCATGCCGGTGACGCTCTTGATCTCGAGCATCGCCAGGCCCCGCCCCGGGCAGAACCGGGGGCCGGAGCCGAAGGGGGTGGAGGCGTCGGGCCGGTGGTTGCCCGGGCCCTCGCGCAGCCAGCGCTCGGGGTCGAAAGTCTCCGGTGCGCTGAAGTTCTCGGGCTGCAGTCCGGCGTGCTGGACATTGACGACCACCCAGGTGCCGGCGGGGATGGTCACCCCGTCGATGGTGGTGTCGCTGATCGCCTCCAGGCCGACCAGCGGCGTGGTGGGCTGCAGGCGCATGGATTCGGCGACCACGGCCTCCAGGTACGGCTGCCGGTCGAGGATGGACGGGATCTCCTCGATCTCCTCCCGGATGCGCTGCTGCACATCGGGTTTAGCGGCCAGGTGGTAGAGCAGCCAGGCCATGGCATTGCTGGTGGTGTCCTGGCCCGCGATGAGAATGGTGAGCGCCTCGGCGAACAGCTCGTCATCGGTGAACTCGCCGCGGCCGTCCTGCGCGAGCAGCAGGGCCTCGATGAAGTTGGACGGCCGTTCCGGGAGGTTCGCGCGGGCCCGGGTGATGACGGCGGTCAGATCCTGGCGCAGCGCCGCGAGCGCCCGGTCCAGGGCGCGGTCGTCGGGCAGTTTCACATAACGCCAGTAGGGGAACGGTGTGGCGAGCCGCCGGTTCAGGATGGGGAAGATCAGTTCCAGGTGGCGCTGGATGACGTCACCGGACTGTTCGATGGTGTTGATGTCGTAGTCGAAGGTGAGTTTGGCGGTGACATCGACGGTGAAACGGGTGAGGTCCGCGCGAATGTCCGCGGGGGAGCGGCGTTCCCAGCGCCGGTGCAGGCGCTCGGTGATGGTCTCCAGGGTGGGCTGGAAGCCGCGCAGGTGGGTGGCGTTGAAGGCGGGCATGGCCAGTTTGCGGCGGCGCCGCCAGGCGTCGCCCTCCAGGGAGAACAGGCCGTTGGACCCCATTTCGTCCATGACGGACTCGATGGAGGACTGCCGCCGGAAGCCGCCCGGGCGGTCGCGCAGGATTTCCCGGTTGAGGTCCGGATCGCTGACCACCACGATGCGCTGGCCGGCCATACGTACCCGGTACATCTTCCCGTATTCGTCACACCAGTCGTCGAATTGGCGGTGCAGCAGGGATGGCGTCAATTGTGGGAGATTGCCGACCAGGGGCCATCCTTTGGGCCCCGGTAGATCGTCCACGGACACGATTCGAGAAGTCGAGATGGACACTACCCGAGCCTAACCGGGAATTGACTGGATAGCGAAAGATAAAGAACTGCTTTGTATTCGGTGACAAGAATTGATTGGCATTTCACACTCGTGAAACTAGGGCGCTGTAGGCCTTCGAAAACCGCTGTGCCGCATGCCAAGCAACCGCTTGGTGTGACAACGACCAGCAATGATGCCGGGATGATGCTGTGGTGATTGGTATTTCGCACACAATGGTTGGTGCTCGACTCTGTCTCCGGTGACAATCGGAATATGCTCGCCCTGGTTCCGTCATTCGGTGACGACTCGTCCGTCCTCGCCCGTATACAGCCGCGATTGCCCGAGATCGCCGCCGGGATCTTCGAAGCCGCGCTCGACGCGGTGCCCGGCGCCGAGAATCTGCCCGCCGACCATTTCGCCGATGTCATGCCGAGCCTGCTGGGCGGTGCGGTGGCCTTCATCCGGGCCATCGAGGAACGACGCGTGATCAGCAACGAGGAGGTCGCCGAGTACGTGGTCCCGGTGGTGGAGCGGCACGCCGAGGACCGGGTTCCGCTGCGCCAGCTCATGACCGGGCTGTTCGCCGGCGCCCGCTACCTCTGGGATGAGATCGCCGGGACCGCGGAACCCCACGAACTGCCCGATATCGTGGCGATCGGCCAGCGCGTCCTGGAGGCGCTCATGCACATCACGATCACCATCTCCGAGGTGCATTCCGATGTCGAGCAGTCCATCTACACCGTGGAACGCGAGGCGCGGCGCACCCTGTGCGCGGCCCTGTTGCGCGGCGCGCCGGTGGAGGAGCTGGCCGCGCGCGGCGATATCGCGGTGGAGGAGCGCTACGACGTGCTCAGCTTCCATCTGCGGCCCGGCCCGCTGGTCATGCTCGCCGACACCATGGTGACCCGCCGCCGCATCCGGCAGTTCCAGCAGGCCCTGGACGCGCTCATCGGCCAGACGGCGCTCAATACCTTCGACGGCGCGCACGGAATCGCGCTGGTGCCCAGCCGATCCCGGCCGGCGGCGGAGGTCGGGCAGGGGCCGTTCGAACGGCTGGCGGCCGGTCTCGCCGAGCAGTTCGGGGCCGAGGTCTTCATTGCCGAGGCGCACGATGTCGAGCGCGCGGAGCTGCCGGGCGCGGCCCGGCAGACCACCGATCTCGCCGAACTGGCCCGCCTGCTCGGGGGTCCGACGGGTGTCTACCGCCTGGACGATCTGCTGCTCGAATACCAGCTCACCCGGCCGGGTCCGGCGCGGGATCGGCTGGCCGAGCGGATCGCCCCGATCCTGCGGCACCCGCATCTGTTCGAGGCGCTCGACGCGCATATCCGGCACGGTTCGGATCGCAAGGCCGCCGCGGCGGTGGTGCACGTGCACCCCAATACCTTCAGTTATCGGTTGCGCCGGGTGGCCGAACTGACCGGTCTTGATCCCAGTGACCCCAATGACTCCCGGCTGCTGGCCGCCGCGCTCACCATTCATCGGCTCTACCCCGCTCCCGAGCCGTCGGATACGGGCGAAGAGGCGTGATCAGCGGAACAGTCTGCCGGTATCGGGATACTCCTGGATCCAGTGAAAACCGTTGCCGCGGAGGGGAAGATCGGCCGGATCCTGCTGCCGCAGTGAGATAGTGACCGGTCGGTTCTCGAAGTGCCCGTGCAGCGTGAGCCGGTCCGGTGCGGGCTGCTCGAAGGTGAAAGCGTATGTGTAGGGCGGGAACCGGCCCGGCGCGGCCGTGCCGGTGTCCGGCGGCGCGGACAGGGTGAGGGTGCCGGCCGCGGTGTCCACCTGCGCCACGGCGGGTATGAACGAATCGTCCTTTTTCTGGTAGGCGGCGGTCCGTGTGTCGATAATCACTCGCCGCCAACGGATTTCATCAGTTGTCAGCGGCGGCAGTGGACGGTCGTCTATGGTGAACGCGCTTACGTTCCAGATACCGTACAGCGGCGGCGCCGGAACGCCGTCGCCTTGTATGCGGTAGCCCTCCCAGGCCATGCACGCGCCACCGGCGAGCACCCAGATGCCGAGCGCGGCCGTGGCGAGGGCGGCAATTCGATTCGCGCGCTCACCGCGGAAACCGCGCGGTGTGGTGGCGGGCTCGGAATATCGTTCCAGCACAAGGATATTCGCCAGGCGTCGCGCCTGAGGAGTCAGAATGAACAGGCACATCAGTACGAGGTGGAACGACAGGAGCTTGACCGGAATGTCGAAGGTCATGTTCAGGACGAAAACCTGCAGCAGGGTCACCAGGCTCACCAGTCCGCCCAGCGTGGCGGTGCGCCGTGAGAACAAGAGCAGGCCGCCCAGTACTTCCGCTGTGCCCAACAGCATTTCGTAAACCGGCGCCGTCCCCACCTGGTTCCACAGCACCGCGGCCCGGCTGAAGTCCCCGTACGGCTGCAGCAGGGTGATCAGGGTGGGCCGGGGCATCTGCAGCGGTATCACCTTGGCCATGCCGTAGCACAGCAGCTGGCCGCCGAGGCACAGACGAATGAAGGTCAGGAACCAAGCGTGGAACCGGATGTACTCGGTGCGCCGCCGGTCCAGGATCGACCAGACCGCGGTGATCGCGGTGGCGGCGGCGATTACACAGCAGATCAGCACCCAGACCGGGGCCTGATCGCCGCTGTAGGATTTGCGCAGCGGGGCGACTTCGGTGCGGAACACATGGTTTCCGACAAAACGGACGAACTTATCTATCGAGTCCATTTGCCCGCCGATGGCATCGGCCGCCAGATACGCATACAGCGGTCCGGCGAACACCACCAGGATCTGCGCGAAGAGCATGCAGAGCAGCCCGAAGTAAGCGACGCAGAACCGGAATGCGATCCGTGTCAAAGGCTCCCAGCCCGGACGCGGACGGCCCGTGATTTCGCTTGCTGTGTTCCGTTCGGCGACTTCCGTGGCAACACTCGGCATCTGGCTTCCATTCCTCCGGGAGGACAGTCTTCTATGACGAGGCCGGACCGCAGATCGGCGATGATGATGCCATCCATACGGCGTGCCGCAGTGCAGGACACGCTAATAACGCCTGGTCAGCCGATCTTCGTCCGGACAATGCGAAGATGGAGTCTCGACAGTTTCCGTACCGGCGCGTCGCCGGATGAGATTTCTGACTGGGCACTAGCTTTGCTCTGTCATTCCCTCAGCGGAGGTATGTATGAATGTCCGGCAATCAACGCACGACCCCCTCACCCTGGTAGACATTTTGTCTGCGCGAGTTGCGGAGAACCCGCGCAGAACCGCTTTCACGTTCGCGAGCTCACGGGATGAAGGGGAAGTGGTCGATTACGGTCACTTGTGGGAGCGCGTAACCGGCCTGGCGCGACATGTACAGGAAGCGACCGTTCCCGGTGACCGGGTTGTCATTCTGTGCCCGCCCGGCCGGGAGTTCATGGAGGCATTCTTCGCCTGCCTGTCGACCCGTCGAATCGCGGTGCCGGTTCATCTTCCATTCTCGTTGCAGCAACTGGCGACACTGAGCACGATCATCCGGGACAGTGGCGCGGTGGCGGCGATCGCGCCACCGTCGGTCGCGCAGATCGCCAGTCAGCAACTCGGACCGGACATTCGGATCATCGACAGCGGCACGGCCGGTTCCGGCGGATTCGGCCTGCGCCCGGATACCGCGCCCGGCCCGGATGACATTGCGTTTCTGCAATATACGTCCGGTTCCACCGGCGACCCCAAGGGCGTCATGGTGCTGCACCGGAATCTGATGCAGAACCTCGGACTCATCGTCGCGAAGAATGGCCTCGGATCGGACCACTCGATCGTTTCCTGGTTGCCGCCCTACCATGACATGGGGCTGATTCAAGGACTGCTGCTGCCGGTGTTCGCGGGAATGCCGAGCACCATCCATTCCCCTATGACCTTTCTGCGCGATCCGCTCGCCTGGTTGCGAGCCATATCCGGGAAGGCGAATGTCGTTGCGGGTGGGCCCAACCTGGCCTACGCACTGTGCCTGAAACGCGTCTCCCAGGCCGAGGCCGCACAATTGGACCTGAGCGGCTGGCGTATCGCCTTCGTCGGCGCCGAGCCGATCAATCCCGATATTCTGCGCAATTTCTCGGACGCGTTCGCGGTGAGCGGTTTTCGCCCGGAGAGCTTCGTGCCGATGTACGGCCTGGCCGAATCGACGCTGTATGTCAGCGGCGGCCGGCCCGGCGCGGGCGCGCGCTCCCGGTGCTTCTCGGGGACGGATCTGGAGGGCGGCGCCGCGGTCGAACTGCCGCGCGGCCGAGAACTGTTGAGCACCGGTCCAGTTGATCGCGAACTGCTCGCCGTGGTCGATCCGGAGACCCGGCGGCGGTGCCCGGAGAACCGGGTCGGCGAGATCTGGCTGCGCGGTACCAGCATTGCCGCCGGGTACTGGAACAGGCCGGCCGAGAACGAGCGCTCCTTCGCCGCGCAGATCCTCGGCGAGGACGGCGAGCGGTACCTGCGGACCGGTGACCTCGGATTCGTCAGTGACGGAGAGCTGTACGTGTCCGGGCGCATCAAGGAGCTGATGATCGTGCACGGGCGGAACATCTTCCCGCAGGACATCGAGCGCACCATCGTGTCCAGCCATCCGGCCCTGCGGCCCGGCGGCTGCGCGGTCTTCGCGGCGAGCATCGACAACGAGGACCGGGTGATGGTGGTGCAGGAACTCACGGACGCCCCGGAGGAGGAGCGCGAGGCCCTCGCGGGCTCGATCCGTGACATCGTCAGCCGCGCCCACGCCATCAGCCTGCACCGGGTCGTCTTCGTCGGGAAAGGCGAAGTGCCCAAGACCACCAGCGGAAAGATTCAGCGGCAGCGTTTGCGTGAACATTACTCATCGGCAGCGGTATTTCAGGAGAGCGCGATATGAGCAAGTCGCCGGACGGCGCGAACGTGCTGGACTACTTCGTGAATTGGGCCGCCACGCGGCTGGAGCGCGAATCGGTCGACCCGCATGCGCCGCTCACCTCGCTCGGTATCGATTCCGTGCAGGCCGCGGAATTGATGACGGTGCTGGAGGACCGGTTCCAGACGGAGATCACCGCCGAGGATATCTTCGACGGCCTGACCCTGGCCGATGTCGCGGCCAAGGTGAACGCGCGCCAAGCCGGCGATGCGCCCGCCGATCCCCGCATGAAATTCAGCCTGCTGTTCTTCTCCAGTGACGCCCAGCAGAACGACGACAGCCGTTACCGGCTGCTGCTGGAGAGCGCCCGTTTCGCCGATACCCATGGCTTCGACGGCATCTGGATTCCGGAGCGGCATTTCCACAAGTTCGGCGGGCTGTACCCGAATCCGGCCGTACTGGGTGCGGCGCTCGCGGCGAGTACCGAGCGGGTGCGTATTCGCGCCGGCAGTGTGGTTCTGCCGCTGCACAATCCGGTGCGGGTCGCCGAGGATTGGTCCGTTGTCGACAATCTGTCGAACGGGCGGGTGGATCTGGCCTTCGCCACCGGCTGGAATGTCGACGACTTCGTGCTGGCCGGCCACAATTACGCCGATCGCGTGGAAGTCACCCGCGCGGGTATCGATACCGTGCAGCGGCTCTGGCGCGGCGAATCGATCGAATTGCCCAATGGCGCCGGGGAACAACGGCCGGTGCGGATATTCCCCGCGCCGGTGCAGCCCGCGCTGCCGACCTGGCTCACCTGCAGCGGCGGCATCGAGCGTTTCGAAATGGCCGGAGCGCTCGGCGTGAATGTGCTTACCGCGCTGCTGTTCCAGGAAGTCGACGAGCTGGCGGAGAAAATCGCGGCCTATCGGAAGGCGCGGGCCCGGCACGGCCACGGCATCGATCAGGGCACGGTGACCGTCATGCTGCACACTTTCGTCGGCGACAACGAGGCGCAGGTGCGGAAGACCGTGGAGGGACCCTTCAAGAGTTATCTCCAGGATTCCGTGGATCTCTGGCGGCGCGGCTCCGATGCCCTGGAAAGCCTGGACGAGAAATCGCGCGCCAAGGTGCTGGATTTCGCCTTCGAGCGCTACTACCGCAACAACGGCCTGTTCGGCACGCCGGACTCGGCCCAGCCCATGATCGCGGGATTGCGCGATATCGGCGTCGACGAAATCGCCTGCCTGATCGATTTCGGTATTCCGGACGCCGAGGTACTGAGAGGACTCGAGTCGTTGGCCACGCTCGAGAGCAAGTAGGAATTCTTCCCGGTTTCGAGACGCAGGAGCAGAATTGACCGGCCACCGCCCCCGTCCTTTTCCGTTATCGGCTGCGCAGCAGGGAATTTGGTTCGCGCAACAGCTGGCCGGTTCGACACCGATAACCAATGCCCTGTGTATCGATCTGCACGGTGATCTCGACGTGGGATTGCTGATGGCCTCGTTCTGGCAGGTGGCCGGCGAGTTCGAGGCCGGCCGCCTGCGCCTGATCGAGGTGGACGGCACGGTGCTGCAGGTGGCCGACCGGCCGCTGGACGAGCCGACCCGGTCCCTGGATCTGCGTTTCGCGCCGAATCCCATTGCCGCAGCGCACGAATGGATGCGCGCGGAGTACAGCCGGCCGATCGACCTGCACCGGGACCGGCTGATCGCCACCGCCGTGCTGCGGGTGGGCGAGGACCATTGGTTCTGGTACGTGCGGGCTCATCACATCGCCATGGACGGGCTCGCCGCCATGACCCTGCTGGCCCGGATCGGCGAGCTGTACAGCTCCGCCCTCGAGGACCGCAAACCCGCGCCGGCCAAGAACCAAGGCCTGGCCGAACTCGTCGCCGCCGACGAGGAGTACCGGTCCTCCGCACGTTTCGAGGCCGACCGCGAGTTCTGGCAGCGGCAACTGGCCGGGCTGCCCGCTCCGGTCAGCCTCGCCGGGAAGAGCGGCCAGGCCGACGCGCACCCGATCTCCGTGCGCGGCGCGCTCGCCGCCGAATCCGTCCGCAGGCTCGACGATCTCGTCAAATCCACCTCGACGAATCCCGCCGTCCTCATCCTGGCGGGCTTCGGGGTGTTCCTGGGCCGCATGACCGACTGCGACGACATCGTGCTCAGCCTGCCGGTGTCGGCCCGCGTCACCACCGCCGCCCTGCGCTCCGGCGGCATGCTGGCCAACACGGTCCCGTTCCGGATCGCCACGAATCCGCGTGGCACCGTGGGCGAACTGATCCAGGGCACCCAGCGGCAACTGATCGAGGTGCTCCGCCGGCAGCGCTATCGGCAGGAGGACATGTTCCGCGATATCGGTCGGCTGACCCCGCAGACGCAGGTCTTCGGGCCGTACATGGACATGATGCTGTTCGCCACCGAGGTGGTGCTCGGCCCGATCGTCGGACACCTGGAGGTGCTGACCCCCGGACTGGTCTCGGACCTGTCGGTGAGCGTGTATTCCGGTGCGGGCGGGGCCATGTGCGTGGACTTCGTCGCCAACCACGACCTGTACACGCCCGCGGACCTCACCCGCCATCACGGCCGCTTCCTGCGCTGGTTCGACGAATTCCTGCGGGTGCTCGGCACCGATCCCGATACTCCCGTGCGCGATGTGGACCTGCTCGAGTCCGACGAGCGGGCCCTCGTGCTGCAGCAGTGGAACGACACCGCCACACCGATCGACCGGACCGGCACGCTCATGGGCATGTTCCGGCGGCAGGCCGCGGCGACCCCCGATGCGATCGCCGTCGTCTCCGGTTCGCGACGGGTCACCTACGCGCAACTCGATGCGGAGGCGGGACGCCTGGCGGCCGCCCTCGCCGCGCGCGGGGCGGGCCCGGAACGCATTGTGGCAGTGGCGCTTCCCAAGGGCATCGAGCTGATCACCACCATGCTCGCGGTCCTCCGCACCGGCGCCACGTACCTGCCGCTGGACCCGACCTCGCCGGCCGAGCGCATCACCTACATCCTCACGGACGCCGCCCCCACGCTCGTCATCGTCGACGACACCACCGCCGAACTGGTCGCCGCGGTGGATGTCCCCCGGCTGCACGTCGGCGAAATCCCTGATGCGCCAGTCGATCTCGACGTGCCGGATACCGGTGTGCTGCGGCCGGGCAATACCGCCTACATCATCTACACCTCCGGAACCACCGGAAACCCCAAGGGCGTGGCCATCGCCCATGCGAACGCGGTATCGCTGTTCGAGAGCACCGAGTCCTGGTGCGGATTCGGCACGGAGGACATCTGGGCCTGGTGCCATTCGCAGGCCTTCGACTTCTCCGTCTGGGAGATCTGGGGCGCGCTGCTCTACGGCGGCCGGGTGGTCGTGGTGCCGCGCGAGACGGCGTACGCGCCCGCGGAACTCTGGGACCTGGTCGTGGACCAGGGCGTGACGATCCTCAGCCAGACGCCCTCCGCCTTCTACGCGCTGCTGGAATCCCGCCGGGCGGTCGCGGCCGATTCCGCGTTGCGCATGGTGGTCTTCGGCGGTGAAGCCCTGGACCCCAGCCGTTTACAGCGCTGGCAGTCCGCCGACGACGCGGCCGGTCCGATGCTGGTGAACATGTACGGGATCACCGAGACCACCGTGCACGTCACCCAGCAGGTACTCACCCAGGAGCACCGGAACGGTGATCTCGGGCTGAGCCCCATCGGAGTGCCCCTGTCGAATCTGCGTGTGTACGTGCTGGATTCATGGTTGCGACCCGTACCGGTCGGCGTGGCCGGTGAACTGTATGTGGCCGGAAACCAGGTCGGGCGGGGCTATCACGCGCGTGCGGGCCTCACGGCCGCGCGGTTCGTGGCCGATCCGTTCGACCCGGCCGGCAGCGGCGGACGGCTGTACCGCAGTGGTGACGTGGTCCGGTGGACCGCGGCGGGCGTCCTGGAATACCTCGGTCGTGCGGACGAACAGGTCAAGATCCGTGGCTTCCGTATCGAACTCGGCGAGATCGAAGCCGTGCTCGCCGCCGAGCCGGCGGTGGCCCAGGCCGTCGTCACGACCCATATCGCCGCGCCCCTCACCCCCGATGCGGCGCCTTCCACCCAGTTGGTCGCCTACCTGGTCCCCGACGCGCGTTTCGCGCCCGCGGCGGCCAAATGCCTGGAGCTGCAACGCGACGGCGTGCTCGAACCCGACCGCCTGCACGAGATGGCCAATGGCATGCCGGTGGTGGGCCGCAACCGCTCGAATATCGAATTCCTCTACGAGGAGATCTTCGAACGCGAGGAGTACCACCAGGGCGGCCTGACCATCCCGGAGTCGGGCTACATCGTCGACGTGGGCGCCCACGTCGGCATGTTCTCCATCTACGCCAAGCGGAAATCGCCCGCGGTCAAGATCTTCGCGGTCGAGCCGATGCCCGAACTCCGCAGCATGTACGAGGCGAACTCGGCCATCCACGGTCTCGACGCGACCCTGGTGCCGTGCGGTATCGGCGCGGAGTCCACCACCGACACCTTCACCTACTACCCGGAGATGTCGGTGCTCTCCGGCCGCGGCACCGACAGCACGGTGCAGCACGAGATCCTCGAATCCTTCATCCACCACGAATATCAGGAGGAGAGCCGGGATCTGGGGGACAGCTATGTCGATCAGCTGATCGAGGACCGGCTGGAATTCGTGCGGGTCGAGGTCCCCATCCGGACCCTGTCGCACATCATCGGCGAGTACGGCATCCCACACATCGACCTGCTGAAGATCGATGTGGAAGGCAGCGAACTCGACGCCCTGCGCGGCATCGAGCCCGAGCATTGGCCGCTCATCGACCGCATGGCCATCGAGGTCCACGATGTCGACGACCGCCTGGCCTGCATCGAAAAGCTGTTGCGCGAGCACGGATTCGAGGTCGACGCCCGCGTCTCGCCGAATGTGATCGGCACGGATCTGCACATCGTCTACGCCGTCCGCCGCGCCTTCCTGGCCGATACCGAGGCGAGCGACGAGGCCGCCCGGCTGGCCCTGCTGGCCCGCGACGCGCAATGGGCCGGACCCGCCTTCCTCGGCACGCTGCTGCGGGAACGCCTCGGCGCGCGCCTGCCCGGCTACATGGTGCCGGATGTGGTGATGGCGCTGGATGCCCTGCCGCTCACGGTGAACGGCAAGGTGGACAAGGCGGCCCTGCCGGAGCCGGTACTCGCGCGCGCCTGCTATCGCGCGCCCTCGACGCCGGTCGAGGAGATCGTGGCCGGGGTGTTCGCCGAGGTGCTCGGCGTGGAACAGGTGGGCGTCGACGACGACTTCTTCGCGCTCGGCGGCAATTCGCTGTCGGCGACCCGATTGTCCGCGCGGCTCTCCGACACCGTGGCCGTCGCCGTGGCGGTGCGGGACGTCTTCGAGGCGCCGACGGTGGGGGAGCTGGCCGGACTGCTCGCCACCCGGGTATCCGAGACTCCCGTCGGGACCGCGGGTGTGCGGCTGAGTGCGTGGGAGCGGCCCGAGCAGGTGCCGTTGTCCTTTGCGCAGCAGCGCATGTGGTTCGTGAACCGGTTCGCGCCGGAGTCGGTGGCGTACAGCATTCCCATGATCCTGCGCTTGTCAGGCGCGGTGGATGTGGCCGCGTTGGCGGGCGCGGTGTGGGATCTGCTGGGCCGGCACGAGGTGCTGCGGACCAGGTATCCGGATGCGGACGGCGTGCCGTTCCAGGTGGTGGCGCCGGTGGCGGAGCTGCCCGGTCTGGTGGATGTGGAGCTCGCGCCGCGGCAGGTGGACAAGGCCGGGCTCGACGCGGCGATCGCCGCCGTCGTGGCCGTCGGTTTCGATGTGGCAGCACGGGTTCCGGTCCGGGCGCGGCTGCTGCAGGCGGGCACGGATGAGTTCGTCCTGGTGCTCGTGGTGCATCACATCGGCGCGGACGGGTTTTCGATGGCTCCGCTCGCGCGCGATCTGGGCGCGGCGTATGTGGCCAGGTGCACGGGGCGGCAACCGGAGTGGCCCGCGCTGCCCGTGCAGTACGCGGATTACGCACTGTGGCAACGGGAACTGCTCGGCTCGGTCGAAGACCCGGAGTCGATGCTGTCGCGGCAGCTCGGCTATTGGACCGGGCAATTGCGGGAACTGCCCGAGGTTTTGACCTTGCCGACCGATCGGACGCGGCCGGCTGTCGCCTCGCATCGGGGCGCGAAGCATTGCTTCGTGGTGGAACCCCGCGTGGTCGACGGATTGCAGGCGCTGGCGCAGGCGCGCGGCGTGACGGTGTTCATGCTGTTCCACGCGGCGCTGGCCGTCGTGTTGTCGCGGCTGTCGGGCAGCGCCGATATCGCGGTGGGCTCACCGGTGTCGGGTCGTGGCGTGGCCGAATTGGACGAACTGGTTGGGATGTTCGTCAATACGGTGGTACTGCGGACCCGGGTGGACGAGTCGGTGCCCTTCGCCGAGCTGCTGGCGCAGGTGCGCGGGGTGGATCTGGATGCCTTCGCGCATGCGGAGGTGCCGTTCGAGCAGGTCGTGGAGGTGCTCGATCCGCCGCGCAGTCAGGCGCACCATCCGCTGTTCCAGGTGATGCTCGCCTTCCACAATCTCGATCAGGCCACCCTCGCCCTGCCCGATGTCGCGGTGACCGCCGCCGGCGCCGAAACCGGTATCGAGCGTTTCGATCTGACCTTCACCCTGACCGACAGCCCGGACATCAGCGGTGCGATCCCGGTCGAACTCGGCTATGCCACAGACCTTTTCGACCCCGGCACGATCGCCGTCTTCGTCGAACGCCTGCAACGGGTGCTGCGGACGATCACCGCCGATCCGGCAATCCTGGTGCGCGACATCGATATCCTTTCGGAGCCCGAACGGCAGCTGCTCGTACACGAGTGGGGTCTCGCCGGTCTCGCGGCAACCGAAGGCGTCACGCTGCCGGACCTGCTGGACAGCGCGGTGGCGGGCAATCCGGACGGTCACGCGGTCGTCGACGGGCAGCGGTCCGTCACCTATCGGGAGCTCGACGAGCGTTCGAACCGGCTGGCGCGCCACCTCATCGAGCGCGGCATCGGCGCCGAATCTGTTGTCGCGGTGGGAGTTCCGCGCTCGCTCGAATGGGTGCTGGCGGTCTGGGCGATCGCCAGGACGGGCGCCGCGTTCGTCTCGGTGGATCCGGTGCATCCGTCCGAGAGGAATCGGTTCGTCTGCGCCGATTCCGGTGCGCAAGTCGGCATTACGACTGCCGAATACGCGGCGGCACTGCCACAGGAGAGCCTGTCGTGGCTGGTGCTGGACGACCCGGCCGAAGCCGAACGGATCGCGCAGCGACCGGGCTACCCGGTGACCGATGCGGACCGGTGGGGCAGGCCGCGCCTCGGCAGCACCGCCTACGTCGTCTACACGTCCGGCTCGACCGGGCGTCCGAAGGGCGTCGAGGTCGCTCACGCGGGCCTGGCGGCCCTGGTGGCCGACCACCTCCGGCGATGCGCCGTCGATGCCGATGCCCGCGTCCTCGCCGTCGCGGCGCGGACGTTCGACGCGGCGATCCTGGAACTGCTGCTGGCGCTCTCGGGCAGCGCGACCCTGGTGCTCGCCCCGCCAGATGTGTACGGCGGGCAGCCGTTGCAGGACCTGCTGCGCGATGAACGGATCAGCCACGCGTTCATGACACCGTCGGTGGCGCTGTCCCTGGACCCGGACGGTCTGGACACCCTGCGCGTGGTGCTGACCGGTGGCGATCGGTGTGGGCCGCAGCTGGTTTCGCGCTGGTCGGGTACCGACACCGCGGGCCTGCGCCGGGTACACAACCTGTACGGGCCCGCGGAGGCGACCATCTGGGTGACCGGCGCCGAACTGGCCGCCGGACGTCCGGTGGGCATCGGCGGACCTATTCCGGGTGTGGGCGTCGTGGTGCTGGACAGCGGGCTGCGGCCCGCTCCCGTGGGAGTCGTGGGCGAGCTCTGTGTCTCGGGTTCCGGTGTGGCACGCGGATACCGGGGCCGGGCGGGCCTGACGGCCACCCAGTTCGTGGCCGATCCGTTCGGTGCGCCGGGCGGCCGGTTGTATCGCACCGGCGACCTGGTGCGATGGGTTGCCGATGAGTCCGGGTCCGGCGTGCTGTCGTTCGTGGGACGGTCCGATCTGCAGGTGAAGGTGCGCGGTCAGCGCCTCGAACTGGGTGAGGTCGAGGCGGCGCTGGCCGGCCTCGACGGTATCGATCAGGCCGTGGTCGTCGTGCACTCGCACGGTGAGAGCGCCGGTCTGGCCGGGTACGTGGTGCCCCGTCCGGGATGCGTGCCGGATGCCGAAGAGGTGCGCCTGGCGGTGGCCGAGCGGCTGCCCGGATTCATGGTGCCGGACGTGGTGATGGTGGTCGGCGAACTGCCGCTGACCGTGAGCGGCAAGGTGGATCGGCGGGCACTGCCGGAACCGGTGTTCCCGGCCCGGGCGTTCCGCGCGCCGTCCACGGCCATCGAGCAGACCATCGCCGAATCCTTCGCCGCCGTACTGGGAGTGGAACAGGTCGGCGCCGACGACGACTTCTTCGCGCTCGGCGGCGATTCGATCGTGTCCATCCAGGTGGTGGCCAAGGCGCGGGCCCGGGGTGTCGTCTTCGGACCGCGCGATGTCTTCGAACAGCGGACCGCGGCGCGACTGGCGGTCCGCGCGTCGATCATCGCGGAGGGAGAATCCGCTACCGATCTGACAGAGCTCGCGGGCGGCGGTGTCGGGGAGATGCCGCTGCTGCCGGTGGCGCAGTGGATGGTGGAGTGGGGCAAGGGATTCGAGCACTTCGAACAGCATGTGGTGCTGCGCCTGCCCGCCGGTGTGCACGAGGCGGATCTGCTCGCGGCGGTGCAGGCGGTGCTGGATAGCCACGACATGCTGCGCTCCCGGCTGCGGCACCGCGACTCCGGTGAATGGGCCCTGGTGGTCGACCCTGCGGGCAGCGTCGATGCGGCGGCCGTAGTTCGCCGGTGCGCGGTCGAAGCCGGCGCCGACCGCGCGGCAGTGACGGCCGCGGAAGTGAACGAGGCGGTACGACGCCTGGATCCCTCCGCCGGGGTGATGGTGCAGTTCGTGCGGCTCGATGTCGCCGATCCCATGGACGCCGATGCGCCGGGCCGGCTGGCAGTGGTCGCGCATCACCTGGCGATCGACGGTGTCTCCTGGCGAATCCTGGTGCCGGACTTGCTGTCCGCGCTGGAACAAGCGCAATCCGGAACAGTGCCCATGCTCGATCCGGTGGGGACATCCGTGCGCCGCTGGGCGCACGGCCTCACGAACGCCGCCACGGAACCGATGCGGATGCGCGAGCTCGACCTGTGGCAGCGCATGGTGGCGGGCGCCGATCCGGTATGGGGCGGAAGGGAATTGGATCCGGCGATCGATACCGCCGCGACACTCGACCGGGTCACCGTGCAACTGCCCGAATCGGTGACACGGTCGCTGTTGTCCCGGGTTCCGGCGGCCTTCCACGGCGGCGTCGATGACGCGCTGCTGGCGGGTCTCGCGGTGGCGGTGCGGATCTGGCGGGCACGGCGCGGGCTCGACGAGACCTCGCTGCTGGTGCGCCTGGAGGGTCACGGCCGTGAGGAACAGGTGGTGCCGGGGGCGGACCTGTCGCGGACGGTGGGCTGGTTCACCTCGATGTTCCCGGTGCGGTTCGACCTGACCGGAATAGACGTCGACGCGGTGGCGGCAGCGGTGCTTTCGGTGAAGGAGACGCTGCGGTCCATCCCGGACAAGGGCATCGGATACGGCATGCTGCGATATCTCGCCGCCGAGACCACCGGGGCGCTGCCGGATCGAATGCCAGGACGCATCGGGTTCAACTACCTCGGGCAGCTGGGCGCCGCCGAGGCCGCCGCGAGCGAGGTATTCGACGAATCGGTGCTCGCGGATCCCGATATGCCGGTCACCCTTGCGGTGGATATCAGCGCGATCGTGATCGAGGACCGGCTGCGGGCGGGCTTCCGCTTCCCGCGCACCTTGCTTGACGCGGCCGAGGTGGAAGAGCTCGCCGGACTGTGGACCGATGCACTGACCACGATCGCCGAGCATGCCGAGACACCCGGCGCGGGCGGACATTCGCCGTCCGACTTCGGTTTGGTGGCCCTGCCGCAAAGCGATGTGAATGCACTAGAACTGGCGTATCCCGCACTGACCGACGTGTGGCCGCTGACCCCGCTGCAGGCCGGAATGCTCTTCCACGCCGGGCTGGCCGGAGCCGCCGAGGCGGATGCCTATGTGGCGCAACTGGTCTTGCGCTTGCAGGGCGAGCCGGATGCCGATCGTCTCCGGCGGGCCGCGGTCGCGCTACTGGACCGGCACCCCGCGCTGCGGACCGCGTTCACCGCCACCGGTAGTGGCGTGAGCGTGGCCGTGGTCTGTGGCGACATCGAACTGCCCTGGCAGACTGTCGATCTCACGAACGACCCGCACCCCGAGGCCGCGCTCGCGGCACTCGCCGCGGCGGAGAAGGCGCGCCGTTTCGATCCAGCTACTCCGCCGCTGCTGCGATTCACCCTGGCCGAGCTGGGTCCGGACAGTTGGGCGCTCATCCTCACCAACCATCACGTCATCCTCGACGGCTGGTCCTTCCCGCTGCTGATCACGGAGCTGTTCACCCACTACGCCGGTGGCGAGATCGGTGCGGCGGACGGCTCGTACCGGGACTTCCTGGCGTGGCTGGCATCCCGCGATCAGGACGCGGCGCTGGCGGCCTGGTCCGCAGCCCTCGACGGCGCGGAACCCACCTTGATCGGCGGCGCTCCGGCCACCGGACCGGGTGTCGTGGCCGAGGAGTGGATCACCGTCGACGAGTCCGGCGCCCGCGAGCTGGCGGCCGCGGCCGCCACCGGCGGGGTGACGGTGAATACCGTGCTGCAGTCGGCCTGGGCCATGCTGGTGGCACAGGCGAGCGGCCGGACCGATGTGGTGTTCGGCGCCGCGGTATCGGGCCGCCCCGCCGAATTGCCCGGCGCCGACCGCACTCTCGGACTGTTCGTCAATACGGTTCCGACCCGGGTGCGACTGGAACCGGCCGAGACCGTTGTCCAGCTGTGGGCCCGCATGCACGGCGAGCAAGCCGCCCTGCTCGAGCACCACCATGTCGGGCTGACCGATATCCACGTGCGCACCGGCAATGACAGCCTGTTCGACACCGTCATGGTGCTCGAGTCGTATCCCCTTGACGCACAGCACATCCGGCAAGTTACTGGTCGAGGCGAGCTGGAGGTCACCGGCTTCAGCGCCGACGACTCCACCCACTACCCCCTGACGTGCAGCGTCACCGTGCAGGACGGGCTGCGGATTCGACTGCAGTACCGGCCCGAGGTGTTCGACGCGGAGACGATCACGGTATTGAGCGAACGCCTGCAGCGGATTCTGCGGGCGATCACCGCCGATCCGGCCATTGCGGTGCGCGATATCGAGGCGCTGCACGCGGGTGAACGACAGCGGCTGCGTCAATGGGGCCACGGTGTCGCCGCGGACGCCCTGCCCGGCGAGGTGACATTGCCCGCCCTGCTGGCGGACGCGGTGGCGACGAATCCGGAGGGAATCGCGGTCGTCGACGGAGACCGGAGGGTCACCTACCGTGAGCTCGATGAGCGCTCGAATCGGGTGGCGCGGTACCTGATCGAGCGCGGCGTCGGTGCGGAATCGGTGGTCGCGGTGGGCGTGCCACGATCCCTGGAGTGGGTGCTGGCGGTCTGGGCGATCGCCAAGACCGGTGCGGGATTCCTGTCGCTGGATCCGGCGCATCCGCTGGACCGCAATCGGTTCATGTGCACGGATTCGGCTGTGCGGCTGGGTATTACGCTGAGCCGCTACGCCGCCGCGTTGCCGCAGGAGGGCGCGTCATGGCTGGCGCTCGATGATCCTGCTCCGGCGTCGCTGATCGACCGGAATGCCTCCGTACCGGTTACGGCCGCGGATCGGCATGCGCCGCTGCACCCCGGCGGAACCGCTTACGTCGTTTACACATCCGGTTCGACGGGACGTCCGAAGGGTGTCGAGGTCACACACACCGGTCTGGCCGGTGTCTGTGCCGGGCAG
The DNA here is from genome assembly GCF_044386975.1 of Nocardia sp. NPDC020380. NCBI lineage: Bacteria > Bacillati > Actinomycetota > Actinomycetes > Mycobacteriales > Nocardiaceae > Nocardia > Nocardia sp. NPDC020380. The sequence goes on from NZ_JBIRVQ010000008.1 coordinate 238,294, forward strand.
CGCGAGCGTTTCGGGCTGAGCCGGGATTCACGGGTCCTGAGCGTGGCCGCACGGACCTTCGACGCGGCGGTTTTCGAACTGCTGCTGGCGATTTCGGGCGCCTCGGCCCTCGTGTTCGCGCCGCCGGAGGTCTACGGCGGGCAACCACTGGCCGACCTCATGCGGGACGAGTCCGTCAGTCACGCGGTCCTCACCCCCAGCGTGGCGGGCGTGCTGAACCCCGAAGGACTCGACGCCCTCGAAGTACTGATCGCGGCGGGTGAGGCCTGCCCGCCCGCACTGGTGTCACGCTGGTCGCGCACCGATACCGCGGCCCGGCGCCGCGTCCACAACCTGTACGGCCCGGCAGAAGCCACCATCTGGGTGACCGGCAGCGCCGAGCTGCGTGCGGGTGACCCGGTGACCATGGGTTCGGTGGTCCCGGGTCTGGATGTGGCGGTACTGGATCCGTGGCTGCGTCCGGTCCCGGTGGGTCTGGCGGGTGAGCTGTACGTATCAGGCGCGGGTGTGGCGCGGGGATACCGGGGCCGCCCGGATCTGACCGCGTCGCGATTCGTGGCCGATCCGTTCGGCGGTGCGGGACAGCGGATGTACCGGACCGGTGACCTGGTGCGCTGGCTGGCCGATGAGTCCGATGCGGGCACCGGGGTGCTGGTCTTCGTCGGGCGCGCCGACTTCCAGGTGAAGGTGCGCGGCCAGCGACTGGAACTGGGCGAGGTCGAGGCCGCACTCTGCGAGCTGCCGGGCATCGAGCAGGCAGCCGTCATCGTGCATCGGCAGGACACCGGCGATGTGCGGCTGGTGGGCTATGTGATGGCCGAGCCGGAGTGTGCCTTGGATCCGGTCCAGGTGCGCCGGTCGCTCGGCAAACGCCTGCCGGGCTTCATGATTCCGGATGTGGTGATGGTGCTCGACGCACTGCCATTGACGGTGAACGGCAAGATCGACAAGACCGCACTGCCCGAGCCCGCTGCGGTGCGCGCCCACTACCGGGCGCCGTCGACGCCGCTCGAACGGGCCGTGGCCGAGGTGTTCGCCGAGGTGCTCGGGACCGACCGGGTGGGTGCGGACGACGACTTCTTCGTGCTGGGCGGAAACTCGTTGTCGGCCATGCGATTGTCGGCGCGGCTCGCCGAGCGCGCGGGCGTCCCGGTGACGGTGCGGGAGGTGTTCGAGGCCTCGTCGGTCGCCGAACTGGCCGGGCTGCTGGCCGCGGGCACGGCGCGCCCGGAGGGTCCGCGCCTGGGTGCGCGGGTGCGTCCGGAACGGGTGCCGTTGTCCTTCGCGCAGCAGCGCATGTGGTTCGTGAACCGCTTCGCGCCGGAGTCGGCGGCCTACAGCATTCCCATGGTGCTGGGCCTGCGTGGTGCGCTGAACGTCCCGGCTCTGACCGCCGCCGTATGGGATGTGCTGGCGCGGCACGAGGTATTGCGCACCAGGTATCCGGACGAGGACGGCGTGCCGTTCCAGGTGGTGGTGCCGGTCGCGGAGCTGGCCGGGGCGGTGGATGTCGACCTCGCGCCGCAGCAGGTGGAACCGCGCCGATCGGCCGGCGAGGTGGCCGCGCTGGTGTCGGCCGGTTTCGATGTGGCCGAGCGGGTTCCCCTGCGGGCCCGGTTGTTGTCCTCGGGCACGGATGAGTTCGTGCTCGTGATGGTGGTGCATCACATCGGCGCCGATGGATTCTCGATGGGCCCGCTCGCGCGTGATCTGGCCGCGGCGTATGCGGCGCATTGCGCGGGGCAGCAACCGGATTGGGCGCCCCTGCCGGTCCAGTACGCGGATTACGCCCTGTGGCAGCGCGAACTGCTGGGCTCGGCGGATGATCCGGAATCGCTGCTGGCTCAGCAGGTTCGCTACTGGTCCGCGCAACTGCGGGATATTCCCGAGGTTCTGGAGCTGCCCGCCGATCGGCCGCGTCCGGCGATCGCCTCGCATCGCGGATCGACCCACGGCTTCAGTGTGGAGCCCGAAGTCGTTGCCGGGCTGCAGGAGCTGGCGCAGCGCCATGGCGTGACCGTCTTCATGGTGTTCCACGCGGCCTTGGCGGTCGTATTGTCACGGTTGTCCGGCAGTGACGATATCGCCGTCGGAACGCCGGTGGCCGGGCGCGGTGCGGCCGAGCTGGACGAAGTCGTCGGCATGTTCGTCAATACCGTCGTACTGCGTGCACGCGTGGACGAGTCGGTGTCGTTCGCCGAGCTGCTGGCCCAGGTGCGCGGCGTGGATCTGGATGCCTTCGCGCAGGCGGAGATCCCGTTCGAGCAGGTCGTCGAGGCCCTGGATCCGCCGCGCAGTCAGGCACATCACCCGCTGTTCCAGGTGATGCTCGCCTTCCACAACCTCGACCCCGAGAGCATCACCCTCCCCGGTATCGAGGTGTCACCGGCGGGCGCCGAGACCGGTGTCGAACGCTTCGACCTGACCCTGACCCTGACCGACACTCCCGACGAGCACGGGGCGATCCCGGTCGACCTGAGCTACGCCACCGATCTTTTCGACCCGGACACCATCGCGGGCCTCGCCGAACGCCTGAGTCTGGTGCTGCGCACGGCTGTCGCCGATCCGGCAATCCTGGTGCGTGACATCGGCATTCTCTCGGAAGCCGAGGACCTGTTGCTCCGGGAATGGAGTGCCGAGGGCGCTCCCGATATCGCGGGCATGACCCTGCCGGTCCTGCTGGCCGCCGCCGTGGCCGTCAACCCGGCCGGCGACGCCGTGGTGGACGGTGACCGCCGCATCTCCTACCGCGAGCTCGACGAGCAGTCGAATCAACTGGCGCGCTTCCTGATCGGCTGCGGTGTCGGCCCGGAATCGGTGCTCGCCATAGCGCTCCCGCGCTCCCTGGAATGGGTGCTCGCGGTCTGGGCGATCACCAAGACCGGCGCGGGATTCCTGTCCCTGGACCCGAACCATCCGGTGGACCGCAACACCTTCATGTGCGCTGATTCCGGTGCGCGAGTGGGGATCACGGCCGATCGGTATGTGGCGGCGCTGCCGCAGCAGGACATGTCCTGGCTGGTCATCGACGATCGAGCGCTCGCCGGTCGTATTCGCCAGTTCCCGGACAACCATGTGACCGTGGGGGATCGGCGCGGGACCTTGCGGGCCGCCAATACCGCCTATGTCGTGTACACCTCGGGCTCGACCGGACGCCCCAAGGGCGTCGAGGTCACTCATGCCGGACTCGCCGCCGTCGCGGCCGCACATCACAGCCGGTATGCGATCGAGCCCGATTCCCGGGTATTGGCCGTGGCCGCACGCACTTTCGACGCGGCCATGCTGGAAATCCTGATGGCCGTCCCGGCCGGCGCCGCCCTCGTCATGGCGCCCGACGACGTCTACGGCGGTCAGCCGCTGACCGATCTGATGCGCGATCAGCGCATTACGCACGCCTTCCTCACCCCTTCGGTGGTGTCCTCCATGGACCCGGAGGGACTCGACCGGCTGCGGGTCGTGACGGTCGGCGGGGAACGCTATTCGCCACAACTGCTGGCGCGCTGGTCCCGCACCGATGCGGCGGCCGAGCGCCGGTTCTTCAATACCTACGGACCGACCGAGACCACGATCATCGCCATGATCAGCCGTGAGCTGCGCGCCGGCGAGACCCTCACCCTGGGTGCGGGTATCGACGGCATGGGCGTGCTGGTGCTGGATGGCCGGCTGCGCCCGGTGCCGGTCGGCGTGGTGGGTGAGTTGTATCTGTCGGGCGCCGGTGTGGCGCGCGGGTATCGCGGGCGGGCGGAGCTGAGCGCCGCCCGATTCGTCGCGAATCCGCTGGGTACCGCCGGGAGCCGGTTGTATCGGACCGGGGACCTGGTCCGGTGGGTGTTCGACGAATCCGGTTCGGGCGCGGGGACGCTGGAATTCGTGGGCCGCGCGGACTTCCAGGTGAAGGTGCGCGGCCAGCGCCTGGAACCGGGTGAGGTCGAGGCCGCCCTGTGCGAAATGGACGGCATAACACAGGCCGCGGTGATCACCCACGGCTCGGGCGAGAGTGCCGGTGCCGGTGTGCGATTGGTGGCCTACGTCCTCGCCGCCGCCGGGTGGTCCGTCGATCCGGCGCAGGTCAGGCGTTCGCTCGCGGACCGGCTGCCGGGATACATGGTGCCGGATGTGGTGATGGTGCTCGACGAACTGCCCTTGACCAGCAGCGGCAAGGTGGACCGGCGGGCGCTGCCGGAACCGGTGTTCGCGGCCCAGGAATACCGGGCGCCGGTGACGCCGATGGAGGAGACGGTCGCCGCGGTGTTCGCCGAGGTGCTCGGGCTCGACCGGGTCGGCGCCGACGACGACTTCTTCGCGCTCGGCGGCGATTCGATCGTGTCCATCCAGGTGGTGGCCAAGGCGCGGGCGCGGGGTGTGGCCTTCGGCCCGCGCGACGTTTTCGAACAGCGCACCGCGGCCCGCTTGGCGATGTGCGCGACGACTGTCACGGGCGAGGCCGCCGGTGGGTTGGCGGAGCTGGACGGTGGCGGAGTTGGAGCGATGCCGCTGCTGCCGGTGGCGCAGTGGATGGTGGAGTGGGGCAAGGGATTCGACCGGTTCGATCAGCATGTGGTGCTGCGCCTGCCGGCCGGTGTCGGCGAAGCGGGACTGGTCACGGCCATCGCCGCAGTGCTGGATCGCCATGACATGCTGCGCTCCCGGCTGCATCACGATGCGACGGGTGCGTGGTCGATGGTCGTCGCTCCCGAGGGCGCGGTGGATGCGTCCTCGGTGCTGCACCGCCGCAAGCTCGCCGGTGTCGATATCGGTACCGAAGCAGGTATGTCCGTAGTAGCGGATATCGCTGCCGCGGAACTTGATTCGGCCCTGGATCGGCTTGATCCGACCGGCGGCGTGATGCTGCAGTTCGCCTGGCTCGATCCGGGCAGCGAACAGCCTGCCGCCGAGGTGCCGGGCTGGCTGGTCGTGGTGGCGCATCACCTGGTGATCGACGGCGTCTCCTGGCGAATCATACTGCAGGACTTGATGTCCGCGCTCGAACAGGTGGAAACCGGTGCGCTCCCGGGGCTCGCCCCGGTGGGCACGTCGATGCGGCGCTGGTCGCACGGCCTGACGGCTGCCGCGGCCGACCGAGCCGAGGAGCTGGAATTCTGGCAGGGCATGGTGGCCGGAACCGATCCGGTCTGGGGTGGACGCGAACTCGACCCGGAGATCGATACCGCCGCCACGCTGGAACAGATCAGCATACAGCTGCCGGAATCGGTGACCCAGGCGCTGCTGTCGCAGGCGCCCGCCGCGTTCCACGGTGGTGTCGACGACGGGCTGCTGGCGGGTCTGGTTGTGGCCGTGCGGATCTGGCGTGCGCGTCGGGGTATCGACGAGCCGTCGGTGCTGGTGCGGCTCGAAGGCCACGGACGCGAGGAGCAGGTGCTCGCAGGCGCCGAGCTGTCGCGGACGGTGGGCTGGTTCACCTCCATGTTCCCGGTCCGGTTCGATCTGACCGGCATCGACCCCGCCGATGTCTCGGCCGGGGGTGCGGCTGTCGCGCAGGCGGTCTGGGCGGTCAAGGAGACGCTGCGGTCCATCCCGGACAAGGGCATCGGCTACGGCATGCTGCGCTACCTCCACGCCGACACCGCGGGGCTGCTGCCGGATCGCATGCCCGGGCGGATCGGATTCAACTACCTGGGCCGCGTCTCGGGCGCCGAACTCGGCGCTGGCGGCCTGCACGGCGGGCTCGGCGAGCTCAGTGCCGCACCGGATCCGGAAATGCCGGTCACGACCGTGGTGGATGTGAGCGCCATCGTCATCGAGGATCGATTGCAGGCCGGTTTCCGCTTCCCGCGCACACTGCTCGATGCCGCGGAGGTCGAGGAGCTGGCGGGCCTGTGGTCCGAGGTACTGACCGCGATCGCCGGTCATGTGCGCATCCCGGGCGCGGGCGGGCATTCACCGTCGGACTTCGGCTTGGTGGAGCTGACCCGATCCGAGGTCGCCGCACTGGATTCGGCCTATCCGCAATTGGCCGATGTCTGGCCGGTCACGTCGCTGCAGGCCGGGATGCTCTACCACGCCCAGCTGGCGGACGCTGACGCCGACCCGGATGCCTATGTCGCACAACTGGTTCTGCAGCTGTCCGGCGAACTGGACCTCGACCGGCTGCGCGCGGCCTCGGCCATGCTGGTGCGCCGCCACCAGAGTCTGCGGACGGCCTTCACCACCACCGGCCGCGGCGTGAGCGTGGCAGTGCTCTGCGATGATCCCGAATTGCCTTGGCGGGTCGTCGATCTCACCGGTCACGCCGATCCGGAGACCGGCCTGCGGGAACTCGCCGCATACGAGAAGGCGCAACGCTTCGAACTCGCCGCCGCGCCGCTGCTGCGATTCACGGTCGCGAGGTTGGACAGCGATCGCTGGGCATTGATCCTGACCAACCACCACGTCATCCTCGACGGCTGGTCCTACCCGCTGCTGCTCACCGAACTGTTCAGCGAGTACACCGGCGAGCAGCCGCGCATCGCGCCGGGCTCGTACCGGGAATTCCTGGCGTGGTTGGCATCCCGCGATCGCGATGCGGCACTGACGGCGTGGGCCGAGGCCCTCGACGGCGTCGAACCGACACTGATCGGCGGCAGTTCGACCGCCGGCACGGTGGCGGATCACTCCATCGCGCTCGACGGTTCCGATACCCGGGCCTTGGTCGCCGCGGCGGCTGCCGCCGGGGTCACGGCCAATACCGTGCTGCAGTCGGCCTGGGCGCTCATGGTGGCGCAGTCGACCGGCCGCACCGACGTACTGTTCGGCGCGACCGTCTCCGGGCGGCCCGGCGAACTGCCCGCCGCCCAGCGCACCATCGGCCTGTTCATCAATACGATTCCCGCCCGGGTCCGATTGGCGCCCACCGAGACCGCCGCCGAACTCTGGGCCCGCCTCCACGGCGAACAGGCCGCGCTGCTCGACCACCACCACATCGGACTGCGCGATATCCACCTGCGCACCGGCGCCGACAGCCTCTTCGACACCCTCATGGTGCTCGAGTCGTATCCGGTGGATATGCGGCACATCGAGAACGCGATCGGGCACGGCGGGCTGGCGATCACCGAGGTACAGGCCGCCGACTCCACCCACTACCCGCTGACCTGCACCGCGATGCTGCAGGACACGCTGCGCATTCGACTCCAGTACCGCACCGAGCTGTTCGATACGGCCGCCATCACGGAGTTCGGCGAACGGCTGCGGCAGGTGCTGCGCACGATCGCGCGGGATCCCGCCGTGCCGGTGCGCGAACTGGCGACGCTGCCGGCCGAGCAGCACCGGCTCGTGCACGACTGGGGTCGCGGCGAGGCGATCACCGATGCCGTGACACTGCCGCAACTGCTGGCCGCGGCGACGGCGGCGAATCCGGATGGGATCGCCGCGGTGGCAGGCGATCGGCGGCTCACCTATCGCGAGCTCGACTCGGAATCGAACCGGCTCGCGCGCTGTCTGATCGGGCGCGATGTCGGTCCGGAATCGGTGGTCGCCGTGGGTGTTTCGCGCTCGCTGGACTGGGTGCGAGCGGTATGGGCCATTGCCAAGACCGGCGCCGCCTTCGTGTCGGTCGATCCGGCGCATCCGCTGGATCGGAACCGGTTCGTGTGCGCTGATTCCGGTGCGCGAGTGGGGATCACGGTGCGACAGCACGGTGCCGAGCTGCCGGAGGGCTTGTCCTGGCTGGCGCTGGATGAGCCGGAGCTCGCGAGGCAGGTCGCGCAGGCACCGCACACTCCAGTGACCGACGCCGACCGGTGCGGAACACTGCGGCCGGCCAATACCGCGTATGTCATCTACACCTCCGGTTCCACCGGAAAGCCCAAGGGCGTCGCGGTCAGCCATGCGGGCTTGGCCGCGGCGGTGGCCGATCACCGGCGGTTCTGCGCGGCCGGATCAGATTCGCGCGTGCTTGCCGTGGCCGCCCGCACCTTCGACGCGGCGATTTTGGAGCTGTTGCTCGCCCTCTCAGGCAGTGCCACGCTGGTGATCGCGCCTGCGGATGTCTATGGCGGACAACCGCTCTGGGAGTTGCTGCGCGACGAGCGGGTGAGCCATGCGTTCCTGACCCCGTCGGTGGCCTTGTCGCTGGAGCCCATCGGGCTCGACGACTTGCTGCTGGTCCTGACCGGTGGTGATCGATGCGGCCCGCAGTTGGTGTCGCGCTGGTCGGGCACCGATACCGCGGGCCTGCGGCGCGTGCGCAATATGTACGGTCCCGCCGAGTCGACGATCTGGGTCACGGGCGCCGAACTGGCACCGGGGCGAGCGGTGGCCATCGGCGGTCCGATCGCGGGCGTCACCGCTGCGGTGCTGGATCCTTGGTTGCGTCCGGTGCCGGTCGGCGTCGTGGGTGAGCTGTATGTATCGGGTTCCGGTGTGGCCCGGGGTTATCGGGGCCGATCCGGGCTGACGGCCGCCGCGTTCGTGGCGGATCCGCACGGCGTGCCGGGATCCCGGCTGTACCGCACCGGCGACCTGGTGCGCTGGCAGGAAGACGAAACCAGCTCGGGCACAGGCGTACTGGTATTCGTGGGCCGCGCCGACTTCCAGGTGAAGGTGCGCGGGCAGCGGTTGGAGCTGGGTGAGGTCGAGACGGCGCTGGCCGGGTTGACCGGCATCGCGCAAGCCGTGGCCGTGGTGCACCACCCCGAGACCGGCGGCGGTGTGCGACTGGTGGGCTACGTGGTCCCCGAGCCGGGATATGCACCCGACCCCGAGGCGGTGCGACGATCGGCCGCCGAACACCTGCCCGGCTTCATGGTGCCGGACGTGATCATGGTGCTGGATGACCTGCCGCTGAGTACCAGCGGGAAGGTGAACCGGCGGGCCTTGCCGGAACCGGTCTTCGCCGCGCAGGAGTACCGCGCGCCCTCGACCCCGGTCGAGCAGATCATTGCCGAGGTATTCGCCGAGGTCCTCGACTTGGACAAGGTCGGCGTCGACGACGACTTCTTCACGCTGGGCGGCGATTCCATCGTCTCGATCCAGGTGGTGGCGCGGGCACGCGCGCTGGGCGTGGCGTTCGGTCCACGGGATGTCTTCGAGCAGCGGTCCGCGGCGCGGCTCGCGGTCGTGGCCGGATCGGCCGATGCCGAAAGCGCCGGTGCCATTGCAGAATTGCCCGGTGGCGGAGTCGGGGAAATGCCGCTGCTGCCGGTGGCGCAGTGGATGGTGGAGTGGGGCAAGGGATTCGACCGCTTCGACCAGCATGTCGTGCTGCGCCTCCCGGCCGGGATCGGCGCGCCGGATCTGCTCACGGCGCTGCAGGCGGTGCTGGATCGCCACGACATGCTGCGCTCACGGCTGCGGCACAGTGAGTCCGGAGCCTGGTCACTGGTGGTCGAGCCACCGGGCAGCGTCACCGCGGCGGCAGTCCTGCACCGGCGGGTGGTCGAGGCCACGGATATCGACACCGATCTCCGGGCGGTGGCCGAGATCGCCACGGCCGAACTGGATGCGGCATTGGGCCGATTGGATCCGGCCGGTGGCGTCATGGTGCAGTTCGTCTGGCTGGAACCCGGAGATGGCGTGCCGGGCCGGCTGGAAGTGGTCGCGCACCACCTGGTCGTCGACGGTGTGTCGTGGCGAATCCTGCTGCCGGACCTGCTGTCCGCGCTGGAGCAGGCGAAGTCCGGTGCGGCGCCGGTCCTGGCGCCGGTGGGGACGTCGATGCGCCGGTGGGCGCACGGCTTGGTTACCGCCGCGCCGGAGCGGAGGCACGAGCTGGCACTGTGGCAGCGCATGGTCGACGGTCCCGACCCGAGCTGGGGTGGGCGAGAACTGGATCCGGCGATCGACACCGCCGCGACCCTCGAACGCGTGGCGGTCGAGCTGCCGGAATCCGTCACCCGAGCGCTCATCTCACGAGTGCCGGCCGTCTTCCACGGTGGCGTCAATGACGGCCTGCTGGCCGGTCTGGCCATGGCGGTGCGCATCTGGCGTGCCCGCCGCGGTCTCGACGAATCGTCGGTGCTGGTGCGCCTGGAGGGCCACGGCCGCGAGGACCAGGTGATCGGCGCGGAGCTGTCGCGCACGGTGGGCTGGTTCACCTCGATGTTCCCGGTCCGCTTCGATCTGACGGGCATCGATGTCGAGGACACGGCCGCCGATGCCTGGGTATCGGCCGCGGTGCGCGCGGTGAAGGAAACCCTGCGGTCGATCCCGGACAAAGGCATCGGGTACGGCATGCTGCGCTACCTTCACGCCGAAACGGCCGCGCTGCTGCCGGATCGGATGCCTGGACGCATCGGCTTCAACTACCTGGGCCGCGTCTCGGAGGCGGCGGGTGGTCTGGACGGCGGATTGGGCGAACTGGCCGTGGCCGTCGACCCGGAAACGCCGGTGACCGTCGCCCTGGATGTCAGCGCCATCGTGATCGACGACCGGTTGCAGGCCGGATTGCGGTTCCCGCGCACGCTGCTGGACCGCGATGAGGTCGAGGAACTGGCGGCGCTCTGGTCGCAGCTGCTCACCGCGATCGCCGAATACGCCGAAACACCCGGCGCGGGTGGGCATTCCCCCTCGGACTTCGATCTGGTGCCACTGACTCAATCGGATATCACCGCCCTCGAACAGCGTCACCCGCAGCTGGTCGACGTGTGGCCGCTGACTCCGTTGCAGGCCGGTCTGCTCTTCCACGCGCGGTTGGCCACCGGGACGGACGCCGACATCGACGTGTACACCGCGCAGGTTGTCGTGCGTGTGAACGGTGACCTGGACCTGCAGCGCCTGCATCGCGCCGCCACCGCGGTGGTGGACCGGCACGAGGGGCTGCGCACCGCATTCGAAACGACCGCCGACGGCGTCAGCGTCGCCGTGCTCTGCGCATCGGTCGAATTGCCCTGGCAGGTGGTCGATCTGACCGATCGACCCGATCCCGAAGCTGCCCTGGCCGAGCTCGCCGCGGCCGAGCAGAACCGCCGGTTCGATCTGGCCGCGCCGCCGCTGTTGCGGTACACCGTCGCCGCACTGGGCGCCGGCCGGTGGGCGCTGATCCTGACCAACCATCACGTCATCCTCGACGGCTGGTCCCTGCCGCTGCTGGTGACCGACCTCTTCACCCAGTACGGCGGCGGCGTGGAGACGGCGGCCGGATCGTATCGAGACTTCTTGGCATGGCTGGCGTCTCGCGACCGGGATGCGGCACGCGCGGCATGGGCCGAGGCTTTGACCGGTGCGGAACCTACGCTGATCGCGGGCCCCGCGGGTCTGGATGCGGGCGTCGGCGCGGTCGTGGATCGGTCCCTGACCATCGAGACCGCCGAAACCCGGGCGCTACTGGCCGCGGCGGCCGCCGCCGGGGTGACGGTGAATACCGTGCTGCAGTCGGCCTGGGCGATGGTGCTGTCACAGGCGAGCGGCCGGAACGATGTGGTGTTCGGTACCACGGTCTCCGGGCGTCCGGCCGAATTGCCCGGCGCCGAACGGACTATCGGCTTGTTCGTCAATACGATCCCGACCCGCGTGCGATTCGAGCCCACCGAGTCCGTCTCCGCACTGTGGACGCGTATCCATGACGAGCAGGCTCGATTGCTGGATCACCACCACCTCGGCCTGACCGATATCCACGCGCTCACCGGCGGCGACAATCTGTTCGACACGCTCATGGTGTTCGAGTCGTATCCCGTTGACGTCCAGCACATTCGGCGGATCACCGGCGCTGGGGAGCTGGAACTCGCCGGGATCACCGGCGCCGACTCCACGCACTATCCGCTGTCCTGCACCGTCATCCTGCAGGAGTCGCTGCGCATCCGGCTGCAGTACCGGCCCGACCTCTTCGACGCCGCGACCATCGAGACGCTCGGCGAGCGGCTGCGGCTGGCGCTGGCGGCGGTCACCGCCGATATCGCTGCGCCGGTCCGGGAAATCGATGTGCTGTCCGCGCCGGAGCGGCGGTTGCTGCTCGAGGAATGGGGCGGCAACAAGCAGATCCGGTCGCTCCCCGGAGTCACGGGGACAGCGGGCACGGTCACCCTGCCGGAATTGCTGGCGGCAGCGGTCGCCAATAACCCCGACGGCAATGCGGTCGTCGAACGGGACCGGCGCATCACCTATCGAGAGCTCGACGAACACTCGAACCGGTTGGCGCGGCACCTGATCGACTGCGGCGTGGGACCGGAATCGGTGGTGGCCCTCGCACTGCCGCGGTCGCTGGAATGGGTGCTGGCGGTGTGGGCCGTCACCAAGACCGGCGCGGCCTTCCTGCCGGTCGACCCGGCGCATCCGGCGGACCGGAACCGGTTCGTGTGCACCGATTCCGGTGTGCGAGTGGGCATCACCATGGACCGGTACACGGCGGACCTGCCGGAGCGGGACGTGTCGTGGGTGCTGCTGGACGACCCCGAAGTGGGTGCGCAGGTCCGGCAACAGCCGCACACCGCCCTCACCGATGCCGACCGGCGTGGCGCACTGCGCGCGAGCAATACCGCCTATGTCATCTACACCTCCGGGTCGACCGGCCTCCCGAAAGGCGTGGAAGTACCGCACGCCGGACTCGTCGCGGTGGCGGCCGAACAGTCGTATCGCTATGCGATGACGGCGGATTCACGAGTGCTCGGCGTCACCGCACGAACCTTCGACCTCGCGGTGCTCGAACTCCTGCTGGTCATCCCCGCCGGTGCGGTGCTGATCCTGGCCCCCGAGGACGTGTACGGCGGACCGCGCCTGGCCGAGCTCATCCGGGACCGGCACATCACCCATGCGAGCATGACGCCGAGCGTGGCGGCCATGCTGGATCCCGCCGGGCTCGACGAACTGACCGTACTGATCGTGGCGGGCGAGGCCTGCCCGCCCGCGCAGGTCGCGCGCTGGTCGCACACCGACGCCGCGGGCATACGCGGTTTCTTCAACAGCTACGGGCCGACCGAGATCACCATCATCATGTCGATCAGTCCCGAACTGCGCGTGGGCGATCCGGTCTCGATGGGCGCACCCATCCCGGGCATGGGCGCCCTGGTGCTCGATGCCTGGCTGCGGCCGGTACGCGCCGGAGTGGTGGGCGAACTGTACGTATCGGGTCCCGGCGTGACCCGCGGATACCGGGGCCGGGCGGGACTGACCGCCTCCCGGTTCGTGGCCGATCCGTACGGGGCGCCCGGCAGCCGGCTGTATCGCACCGGCGACCTGGTGCGGTGGATCCTCGACGCATCCGGGAACGGAATCCTGCTGTTCGTGGGCCGTTCGGACTTCCAGGTGAAGGTGCGCGGGCAGCGACTGGAACTCGGCGAGGTGGAGACCGCGCTCACCGATCTGGACGGGATCGAGCACGCCGTGGTCGTCGTGCACCACGGGGACGCCGACGACGCGGCCGGCGGCGGCGCGCGCCTGGTGGGCTACGTGGTGGCCGGGGCCGGGCACGTGCTGGAACCGGCGCAGGTGCGGCGGTCGGTGGGCGAACGCCTGCCGGGCTTCATGGTGCCGGATGTGGTCATGGTGCTCGACGAACTGCCATTGACGAGCAGCGGCAAGGTGAACCGGGCCGCACTGCCCGAGCCGGTGACAGCGCGCGCGAGCTACCGCGCGCCCTCGACGCCGGCCGAACAGCTGGTGGCCGGTGTCTTCGCCGAACTGCTGGGCGTGGAAAGGGTCGGCGTCGACGACGACTTCTTCGGGCTCGGCGGCAATTCGCTGTCGGCGACCCGGCTTTCGGCACGAGTGGCCGAGGGTGCGGGCGTCTCCGTGGGCGTGCGCGACGTATTCGAAGCCTCGTCGGTCGGTGCGCTCGCGGGGTTGATCGCTACTCGCACCGGGGAATCGGCCGGGGTGCCAGCAGTTCCGGCTCCGCGGCTGGTCGCGCGGGAACGTCCGGAGCGGGTGCCGCTCTCGTTCGCGCAACAGCGGATGTGGTTCGTGAACCGGCTCGCACCGCAATCGGTGGCGTACAGCATCCCGCTGGTGCTGCGCCTGCGCGGTCGCGTCGACACCGCCGCACTCGCGGTGGCGATGTGGGATGTGCTGGCCCGGCACGAGGTGCTGCGGACCCGGTATCCGGATGTGGACGGCGTGCCGTTCCAGCTGGTGGTGCCGGTCTCGGCGCCGGCGGGCGCGGTGGATGTCGATCTGATGCCGCAGCCGGTGCCGGAAGCCGAACTGGCCGCGGCGATCGCCGCCGTGGTGGCCGTGGGATTCGATGTGGCCGCGCGAGTGCCGTTGCGCGCCAGGCTGTTGTCGGTGCGGCGGGATGAGTTCGTGCTGGTGCTCGTGGTGCACCACATCGGCGCGGACGGGTTCTCGATGGGCCCGCTGGCACGGGATCTCGCCACCGCCTATGCCGCCAGGTGTGCCGGGCAGCAGCTGGATCGGCCGCCGCTGCCGGTGCAGTATGCGGACTACGCGCTGTGGCAGCGGGAACTGCTCGGGTCCGCCGATGATCCGGCGTCCCTGCTGTCGCGTCAGCTCGGTTACTGGACCGGGCAATTGCGGGAACTGCCCGAGGTGCTGGAGCTGCCGGTCGATCGGCCGCGTCCGGCGATCGCCTCGCATCGCGGGGCAATGCTCGGCTGCACGGTGGACGCGGCCACGGTCAGCGGACTGCAGGCCATTGCCCGTGCGCAGGGCGTGACCGTGTTCATGGTCTTCCATGCCGCTTTGGCGATCGTGTTGTCGCGCTTGTCCGGCAGCACGGATATCGCGGTCGGGACACCGGTGGCCGGGCGCGGATCGGCGCTGCTGGACGAGCTGGTCGGCATGTTCGTGAATACGGTCGTGCTGCGGACATGGATCGACGAGTCGGTGTCCTTCACCGAATTCCTCGCCGGCGTGCGCAGCGTGGACCTGGAAGCGTTCGCGCAGGCGGAGATTCCGTTCGAGCAGGTCGTCGAGGTGCTGGATCCGCCGCGCAGTCAGGCGCATCATCCGTTGTTCCAGGTGATGCTCGCCTTCCACAATCTCGATGCGGCCGGACTGACACTGCCCGGCATCGAGGTGACCGCGGCGGGCGCCGATACCGGCGTCGAGCGCTTCGATCTCACCCTCACCCTGACCGACGAACCCGATGAGAACGGCGCCATGCCGGTCGGAATCAGCTACGCCACCGAACTTTTCGACGAGGCCACGATCGAGGGCTTCGCCGGGCGTCTGTGCGCCGTGCTGGGTGCCGTGGCGGCCGATCCCGGCGTCCCGGTACGGCAGATCGATGTGGTGCCGGAGCGGCAGCGACTGCTCACCGAATGGGGTCGGTACGGCGAAGCGACTGTCCCCGAAGGCGTGACACTGCCGGGGCTGCTGGCCGCCGCGGTCGCGGCGAATCCCGATGGGAATGCGGTGGCCGACGGGCAGCGGCGGGTCTCGTACCGCGAACTGGATGCCGATTCGAATCGGTTGGCGCGCATGCTGATCGAGCACGGTGTCATGCCGGAGTCGGTGGCGGCGGTGGGTGTACCGCAGTCGTTGGAATGGGTGCTGTCTGTCTGGGCCGTCGCCAAGACCGGTGCTGCCTTCGTCTCGGTGGATCCCGCGCATCCGCTGGATCGCAACAGCTTCGTGTGCACCGATTCCGGTGCGCGAGTGGGGATCACCTCGGCACGACATCGTGACGCGCTGCCGGAGGGCACGTCGTGGCTGGTGCTCGACGACCCGGCCGTTGCCGCGCGGATCGAGCAGTACTCGCCGGACCCGGTGACCGATGCCGACCGCGGTGCACCTGTGCGCGTGGGCAATACGGCGTACGTCGTCTACACCTCGGGTTCGACCGGACGTCCGAAGGGCGTCGAGGTCACGCACGCGGGATTGGCGGCGGTGGCCTCCGATCACGCGTACCGCTGTGCGGCGGAACCGGATTCACGGGTACTGGCGGTCGCGGCACGCACCTTCGATGCCGCGATTCTGGAACTGCTGCTGGCCACCCAGGCCGGGTCCGCGCTGGTGATCGCTCCTTCCGAGGTCTACGGCGGGCAGCCGCTGTGGGAGTTGTTGCGGGCGGAACGGATCAGCCATGCCTTCCTCACCCCGTCGGTGGCCTCGTCGCTCGAGCCGGACGGCCTGGACGCATTGCAGGTGGTGCTGACCGGTGGCGATCGGTGTGGGGCGCAGCTGGTTTCGCGCTGGTCGGGCACTGACGCCGCGGGAAGCCGCCGGGTGCACAACCTGTACGGCCCGGCGGAGGCGACGATCTGGTTGACGGGTGCGGAACTGGTGCCCGGCCGGCCGGTGGGGATCGGCGCTCCCATCGCGGGCGCGCGCGTCGCGGTACTGGACGCGTGGCTGCGCCCGGTGCCCATGGGTGCGGTGGGCGAGCTGTATGTGTCGGGTTCCGGTGTGGCACGCGGGTATCGGGAGCAGGCGGGACTGACCGCGGCCCGGTTCATCGCGAATCCGTTCGGGTCCGCGGGGGAGCGGTTGTACCGCACCGGAGACCTGGTGCGGTGGACGGCCGATGGTCCGGAGTCCGGCACCCTGATGTTCGTGGGCCGCGCGGACTTCCAGGTGAAGGTGCGCGGGCAGCGACTGGAGCTGGGTGAGATCGAGGCCGTGCTGGCCGATCTCGAAGGAGTCGAGCAGGCCGTCGTTGTCGTGCACCAGGCAGGCGGTGATACGCAGGAGACCGCCGGCGTGCGGTTGGCGGCGTATGTCGTGGCTGCTCAGGGCTGCTCGGTGGATCCGGTGCAGCTCAGGCGAGCTGTCGCGGAACGCTTGCCAGGGTACATGGTTCCGGATGCGGTGACGGTGCTCGGCGAACTGCCGTTGACCGCAACGGGAAAGGTGGATCGACGGGCGCTGCCGGAACCGGTGTACCCGGCACGGGTGTACCGCGCTCCCGAGACGTCGCGCGAGCAGCTCGTCGCCACGGTGTTCGCCGAGGTGCTGGGCGTGGACCGGGTCGGCGCCGACGACGACTTCTTCGCGCTGGGCGGAAAC
Source organism: Nocardia sp. NPDC020380 (assembly GCF_044386975.1). Lineage (NCBI taxonomy): Bacteria > Bacillati > Actinomycetota > Actinomycetes > Mycobacteriales > Nocardiaceae > Nocardia > Nocardia sp. NPDC020380. The sequence goes on from NZ_JBIRVQ010000008.1 coordinate 255,130, forward strand.
TCGCTCAGCGCAGTGCAGGTCGTCTCCCTGATCCGATCCCGGACCGGCAGCCAACTGCCGCCCAGCCGATTGTTCTCGGACGCGACACCGGCGGCGCTGGCGCAGACCCTGGACGAGGGGCCGGATGCCATGAACATTTCGCTCGGCGTGCTGACGCCGCTGCGTTCCGCGGGCAGCCGGCCGCCGGTGTTCTGCATTCATCCCGGTGGCGGTCTGGCCTGGGTGTACGGCTCGCTGGTCGGTCATCTGGATCCGGATCGCCCGGTCTACGGTCTGCAGGATCCGTACATCGTGGCCGACGAGGCCCGGCTGGAATCGGTCGGCGCGTATGCCGATCGGTATGTCCGCGAGATCCTGGAGCAGTTCCCGGACACCACCTACCACCTGGTGGGCTGGTCGCTGGGTGGTCAGATCGCGCATGCGATGGCGGTGCGTCTCCAGGAGCTGGGACACGCGGTCGGCCTGCTGGCCCTCGTCGACGCCACTCCCGAAACCGGTTCGGTGGATACCGCCGAACCCGGGCAGCGGGACGTCCTCGAGGCCGTCGGCCGCATACTCGGCGGTTGGCGGAATGTCCTGGACGGGGACGAGATGCCCGACGTCCAGAATCTGGACGACTTCTACGCCGTGCTCTCGGATCGGCTCGCGCGGGCGGGAGTGCTTGCCCCGCAACAGGTCGAGCGGGTGCTCGAAAGCTTCTCGCACCCGCTGCCGTACGAGCCCGGTCGCTTCGACGGCGACGCGGTGCTGTTCACGTCCGCCCGGGAAGCGGGCCGGGATCGATTCGCGGAGAGCTGGCGTGCCCACATCACCGGCCGGGTCGAGGAGGTCCCGATCGACGAATGGCACACCGGAATGCTGAACGCGGACAAGGCCGCCGAGATCGGGCCGATCCTGGAGGGTTACCTCCGGAACGGGCGGTCCGGCTCAGCGCACGAGCTCGAGTAGGGCGGTCGCGTCGGCGAGGGAGGACTTGTCCCACGCGCCGGGCGGGGTGATGAGGGCGTGCTGGATCCCGAGCTCCCCGAGCGCGTGCAGGTGCTCGGCGACGGGTGCGACGCCGTCGGTGAAGTCGACCGTGGTGACCACGGTCTTCTCGATCTCGGCGGGGTCGCGCCCGATGTCCTCGCAATGGCCGCGCAGGACATCGATTTTGCGAGCGAGGTTGTCCGCGTAGCCGGCGCCGGGCAGATCGAACAGATTGCAGGCGTCGGCGTAGCGGGCGACCAGGCGCAGCGTCACCTTCTCGCCGCTGCCGCCGATGAGGATCGGCGGGTGCGGGCGGCGCACCGAGTTCGGGGAGTTCAGCAGGCGTTCCAGCCGGTAGTGCTTGCCGTGGAACGGTGATTCGTCACCGGCCCACATCCGGTGCGCGATCTGCAGGGTCTCCTCCAGTCGCTCGAAGCGTTCGGCCAAGCGCGGGAACGGAATTCCCAGCCCTTCGGCCTCGAAGACGGGACCCGGTGCACCCGGTACCGGGTCGAACGGCGCGCCCGCCCCGATGCCGAAATACATGCGCCCGCCGCTGAGTACGTCGAGGGTGGTGACGGTCTTGATCAGCACACCCGGATGCCGGTAGGCGACCGAGCCGACCATGGCCCCCAGTGCGATCCGGCGCGTGATGCCCGCGAGGTATCCGAGCGTCGAATAGGCCTCGGGCATAGGCGATTCCTGCGGCGCGCCGGAGACCCGGATCTGGAAGAAGTGGTCCATCACCCACAGGCTGTCGAAGCCGGTCTCATCGGCGGTGCGCGCGATGTCGGTGATGGTGGCGCCCAGTTCCCCGGTGGGGACGGGCCAGGAGAAGTTGGTGAGTCCGATTCCGAGCTTCATCGGGTCCTCCGCAGAGTTCATAGATTCATTAGCCGAACAACGATCGTATCGTTACCCGGCTAATGACTGTCAAGCCCTTACGCTGTACTGGCTATGCCCGAATCCGACGATGACTTCCAAACCGCCTTCTGGGCCGCCAAGCACGCCCTGGCCACCGCCAACGCGGCCGCCTTCGCGCACCACGGCATCCACGAGGGCCAGCAGTTCGTCCTGCGCCAACTCTGGGCCGAGGACGGACTCGCACCGGGGGAAATCGCCCGCCGCTTGGGCCTCGCCACCCCCACCATCACCCGCGCCGCGACCCGCATGGAAGCCGCCGGCCTGCTCCGTCGCGAACCCCACCCCACCGACCGCCGCCTGGTCCGCCTCCTCCTCACCCCCCGAGGCCGCGATCTGGAACAACGCATAGAAGCCGAAACGGCCGCCATAGCCGACCGCGCCATGGCCACCATCACCCCCGCGGATCGCCGGTCCTTCGTGCGCATACTCCGCGAACTGAAGCGCAACCTCGAAACCGGCTGACCGGCGCCGGTTCACGCGGCGCACATTGTCTTATTGAGCCAAGCTCCAAACCGACCGGCCATCCTTCTCCGCCCTCGCAACGAATAGAAAATCACCGCGCCTGTCGATCCGTTCCCCGGACCGCCAAGCGAATCAAGTTGATCTATAAGCATCTTTCGCGAAGGAGGAAAGGCATGATCCCGCACTTCATCGGTGACGTAATCTCGGCAATCTCCGACCTCCTCGGCAGGTTGCTGATTCCGTAGCACCGGAGGCCCGGAGTCGCTCGTCGGCTCCGGGCCGCTTGCTGTCCCGGGTCAGCGGCGCAAAGCGTCGATGGCGCGAGCGCGGGCACTGTCGATACCGCGATCGAAGTCCGCGTCGGGGAAGATCGGGATGGGGATGTCGGGCGGGATGCCGGTGATGTCGTAGGTAGTGCCCGCGGGAGTCAGGTATTTCTCGTCGGGGAGGATGAAGGTCCAGCCGTTGGGGAGGCGGCGGGTCATCACGTCGGAGAAGACGCCTTGGGTGTTTTCGCCGAGGATGGTGGGGCGGGGAGTGCGCTGGAGCAGGGCCTGGGCGAAGGTTTCGCCGGCGCTGATGGTGGATTCGCTTGTCAGGAGGGCGATTTTGCCCAAGTATGGGGCGGATCCATAGGGCTGCACCGTGATTGGTTGCGGGGAGGTGAAGTCGGCGGGGTCGAGGGGGTTGTTGCGGGTCTCCTTGGCGTAGGCGAAGAAGGGGCGGTCGGTCAGTCTCGCGGCTATTGCCAGGCCCAGTGGGTCGTCTCCACCGCCATCGATGCGGGTGTCGATTATCAAGCCGGTCAGGCGATTCGGTCCGGTGGTCCGGGCGGGGGTGAAGATCGCGGTGAGGGCTCGGTCGAGTTCGGCCGCGTCGGCGGCGTAGGTGGCCGAGTCGGAATCGACGTAGTCGGTGAAACCGCTGATCCAGAGGTAGCCGATGTGGTCGGGGAGATCCGCGTAGCCGATGTGGTTATCGGCCCACATCGTCATCGGGCTGTTCGGGTCGGTCTTCTGGATCAGGGCGAGGGCCTTTTGGATGTATTGCGGGGTAGGGGGTTTGGTTCCTGAGCGGGGAGTTCCGATCGCCTGACCGTTCGCCATGATCCCGAGGTGCGCGTCCTGTAGGGGCGCGATCATTTCGCCGAGGATCTTCGCGAGGTCGTCGTCGCTGGTGGTGGCGGTGACCTGGGGGCGGTAGCGCGCGTAGGTCTGGGGCCAGTCCACGTTGTGTGCGGCGAAGAAAGGGTAGTTCTCGTCGAGGGTGTGCCAGAAGACATCGAACGTGCGCTGCGGATCCTTGTCGATCGCGGTGGTGGAATCCACACAGTCGGAAGGCTTTTCGGGCAGGCGATGCAGGTGGCGGGCGCCCTCGTTCGCGTCGATCCGCCACTCGGCCGTATCGGGGTCACGGGTCAGGGTGATCGTCGAGACGGTGCCGTCATTGCCGTCGAAGGTGCGGGCTCCGTCCGTGCCGGTTTTCGCGGTGGCCTCGAAGAGGCCCGGCAGGCAGCTGATAGCGGTGCGGTCGTAGGTGTGCAGGCCGTGCGCGTCGATGACCATGACGGTGCTGTAACCGTCGGTCTGCCACACTCCGTCGATAACCATGGGCCACATGGTGCGGCCCGGCGATCGGTGCGCACATCACACCGGAGTATGCGCACCTCATACCGCAGTATCAGCGCGTGGCCCGCGGCGCTCCGATACCGGGATCGATGCGGATCGGGCCACCCGCGGCCGGCGCGATCGGGAAATCGAAGATGGCGGTCGGGATGTAGACGGTGGCGCAGGAATTCGGGATATCGACCACGCCCGAGAACCGTCCCTCGATAGGCGCGGCGCCCAGCAGCAGATACGCCTGCTCACGGCTGTAACCGAACTTCGTCAAGTAGTCGATGGCGTGCAGGCAGGCGCGCTCGAACGCCAATTGCGAATCCAGGTACCGCTGTTCACCATCGAGGGTGACCGAGGTACCGGAGAACGCCAGGAATTCCGTGTAGACCGGACCCTCGTTGCCCGGCTGGAAGATGGCGTTCTCGGTGACGCCGTAGAGTTCCATGCCCTTCTTGATCAGATCCACTCGCAGGTCGATGAATCCGCCCATTTCGATTGCGCCGCAGAAGGTTATCTCACCATCACCCTGCGAGAAGTGCAGATCGCCCACGGATAGATTCGCGCCGGGCACGAACACGGGATAGAAGACCCGGCTGCCGCGCGTCAGATTCTTGATGTCCTGATTACCGCCGTTCTCGCGCGGCGGGGCAGTGCGAGCGGCCTCGGCGGCGGCGCGCTCGTAGTCGGAGCCGACGAGCCCACCCAGAATCGCATCGCGCGGTTCGGGCGGCAGCGCCAGCGGCGGCACCCGCTCGGGATCGGTGGCGATCAGTGCGGCTTCTCGCGTATTCCAAGTGCCGAGCAGCCCGGCCGATGGCGCGGTGCCCATGAGCCCGGGATGCATGATGCCGGTGAACTTCACCCGCGGCACATGCCGGGACGTGGTGGTGTGGCCGCTGAAATCCCAGATCGCCTTGTACGCATCCGGAAAGTGCTCGGTCAGGAAGCCGCCGCCATTGTCGGTGGGGAAGATGCCGGTGTAACCCCAGCCCTGACCCGCCAGCGGACCCGAATCCTCCTGCGGGATCGGCCCGATATCGAGAATGTCGACGATCAGCAGGTCACCCGGCTCGGCGCCCTCGACCGCGAAGGGCCCGGACAGGCAGTGCACGGTGGTGAGCGGCGCATCGCGCACATCCTCGGCGGAATCGTCATTGCGGATCGCGCCGTCGAACCATTCCCGCACATGCACCCGGAACTCGGTGCCCGGCGCGACGGTCGCGACCGCCGGAATGTCCGGATGCCAGCGATTGTGGCCCACGAACTTCTGATCGGCGAACTTCTTGGTGGAATCGAGCGGGAAGATCAGCTCGGGCATCGGTGCCTCCTCGGGGAGCGGGTACGCGGGATATCAGGGACGGGGGAGCTTGCGGTGCAGTGGATTCCGGGAGATCCGGGTGGTGGTCCGGGCCGGTGGCGCGGTCACCACGGCCGGCTGCTCGGCGGTCCGCGCGGTGGCGTCGAGCAGCCGGCTCGCGGTCGAACCGGTGTGCAGCAGCGCGCCACCCGTCATGCGCCGCGGCGCGGGATCGGCGCACACCGGGCAGGGGGAGACATCGGGGACCGCCGCCATCGGATGGGGACTGTCGAAACTGCCGCAGCTGCGGCAGCGGAACTCGTAGTACGGCACACGGCACCTCCGCTACCTGGGATGACGACCCAGAAGTATTTTCATTTGAAGATATTTCAGATGCCTACGATACAAATCGACCCGCGTCTCGACGGCGAAACCGCCGGATTAAGGGGGAGTTACAAGATCCGCGTACGCGAGTGGGCGTCAGCTGCTCAGCTCGGCCTGCACATCGAAGCGCAGCAGATCGGCTCCGGCGACATAGACCGGCTGGGTGGTGTGCGCGCCGCGCACCCGCACCTCACCGCGCGGACCGTGATAGGTGACCCGGGACGCGGTCGACTCGATGGCTCGCAGATCCAGGCTGCGGGCCTGCTCGGCCAGCGAGGCGAACAGCAGCAGACCCTCGTAACAGGATTCGCCGATATTGTTCAAGGCCGGCGCCAGTGTGCCGAAACGAGCCTCGTACCGGCTGCCGAAGGCCATGCTCTCCGCGGATACCACGCTCTCGAAATAGCCTGAGGCGGTGAACAATCCGTGCGCACTGTCGGCGCCGCCCGCGTAGAGCACATCCTCGCCGATCATCATGCTCAACCGGATGCGACGCTCATCGAGACCCGCCGCGGCGAACGCCCGATTGAAGGCCGCGCAATCCGATCCCACCATGAACAACAGCACGCCCTGCGCCGGCGAGGCGGCGATGAGGCCGAGCGCCGCGGTGAAATCACGACCGCCGAGCGGAACGAACGAACACCCGACCACATCGATATCGGTGGTCTTCGTGAATTCCACTGTGGCCCGGGCGGTTTCCCGAGGCCAGACATAATCGTTGCCGATCACGCACCACCGGCGGATCCCCTGCTCCCGCCGCAGCCAGCGCAGCGCCGGAAACAGTTGCTGCTCAGGCGTTTCCCCCACCATGTACACGCCGTCGGAACTCTCGCCACCCTCATAGAACGTGGTGTAGACATACGGCACCCGCCCCGCCGTATACGGCGTGATCACCTTGCGCGCGTTGGACAGATGCCAGCCCACCACCCCGTCCACGAGCCCCCGGCCGACCATCTCGTCGATCTGCGCGGCCAGTAAGGGCAGTGGGAGCCCCGCGTCGACCGGATGCAGCCGCACCCGGCGATCCAGAATGCCGCCCGCCGCATTGATGTCCTCCAGCGCGAGCTCGGCACACGCCTCCGCCGAGGGGCCGAACATTCCGGCGGGCCCGCTCAGCGGCACCACCAGGGCAAGATCCACCGTGCTCCGTGCCCGATGATCACGAGCGCGATAATCCCGGATCGCCACGGGGAACCACCACCGTAGTTCTTGCAACTGAAACTGATTCGAACGGCGCTGTACAGTGCTTTTGTGGACGATAGCACCGCCCTGGCCGCCCTGGACGATCTGGCCCGACTCGTGCGGCGGGCGTCACAGGAACTGGACCGGGCGATCGCCGTCTGCCTCGGCGAATCCTCCGTCGGCCGCTGGCATGTGCTGAATGCGGTGACCGGCGCCGAGGGCCTGTCCATGTCGCAACTGGCCGATGCGACGCTGCTCAACTCGGCCACGCTCACCCGGCTGATCGACGCGATGATCGCCGACAATCTGGTGCACCGCAAGGTCGATGCCACCGACCGTCGTCGTGTGCTCGTATTCCCCACGCGCCGAGGTCAATCCACGCGCGCCGCGATGTCGGAGGCGCTCACCGCGAGCGGTCTCACCCAGCTCGCCGGCGGCGCCGCGGCCACGAAATCCCTTACCGCGCTGGTCGATCGGATAGCAACGACAGAACCGGCGGCACTGTAGACAATGCCGCCGGTCCCGGGCGTATCGATCACCGTGCGAGTTGGAGAATCAGCGTGGCGGCGGCGGGAGCCAGGTACAGCAGCGGGAACGGCGTGGTCTTGTACGAGTGAGCGCGAATGGTGGTCGCCGCCGCACCCAGGAAATAGAGGATCAAGCCGATGGCCGCTGCCACTCCGATCGCCGGGATGAAGAAGCCGACGATCAGCCCCAGCGCGCCCGCCGATTTGGCCAGCGCCAGCGGGTTCCACCAGGTCTGCGGCACTCCGTACTCCCGCAGCGGTTCCACCACGAACTGCTGCTTGGTGAACAGCGAATAACCCGAGAATCCGACCCACAGGGCGGCGACGATTCCGACTACGTGATAGGCGATGTTCATGAGAGTTCGTTCCTTTCGAGGCTGCGCGCACCGGGTGGTGATGCGCGATTGCCTGGATGACGAACTCCGGCGCCCGAGTGTGACATGCCCTCCGGAACCGGCTATTCGATGAGCCGCCGCAGCAGCGTCAGCGCCGCCGAAACCTGCTGCTGCTCGGCCGGATCCAGCCGATCGGCCAGCAGTTCGGCGATATGCCCGGAACCCGCCTCGCGGCGTTCGGCCAGCAGGGTGCGACCGGCCTCGGTGAGGCTGAGTAGCTTGCGGCGCAGATCGGCGGTATCGGCGGTCTTGTCCACCAGGCCCCGCTCGATCAGGGCCGCGACCGCGACATTGACCGACTGATGGCGGATCTTGTCGGCGCGGGCCAGCTCGGCCACGGTCGCCGTGCCCTCCCGGTCCAGCCGCTTCAGGATCGACACCTGCGTCAACGAGATCTCCCGGCTCGGCGAGGCCGACCGCATCCGGCGTACCAGGGCCCCGACCACGTCCTGTAGTTCGTCGGCGAGATCCGCTGGGTCGCTTGTCCGATTGCTCACAACTCATTAAAGTACAGCAAGACTGCGCAGTTGGACTGCATGTATCGCGGAGGGAGCACCGGCTGATGGCAGGCGAGAACTTGATCACCGGCGAAATGACGATCGACGGACAGCGACGCACCTACGGAGTGCGGGCGGCGGACCGTCCGGGCACACCGCTCGTGCTCGTACTACACGGCAACCAGACGGAGCTGGACGAACCCAACCCGACCGACTGGAGCGGCTTCGCCGAGCGGGCCGCCGGCTGGGGCATCACCGTCGTCTATCCGCACGGGCAGGGCGGCTGCTGGGCCGACGGCCGCCGCAGCACCGCCGCCGACCTGGCGGGCGTGGACGATGTGGGCTACCTGCGCGCGCTGATCGGGCACTGCGCCGAGCACTACGGGACCGATCCCGAACGCACCCTGGTAGCGGGAATCTCCAACGGCGCGTTCATGGCTCACCGCATCGCGCTGGAGGCGAGCGATCGGGTGCCGGTGTTCGCGGCGGTCGCGGGCGGCCTGCCCGCCGATCTGTCCGGATTGCGGCCCACCCACGCCGTGTCGGCCATGCTCATCAACGGCGACTCCGACCCCACCGTCCCGATCGAGGGCGGCTACTCGCGCCGTCGCGGTCCGCACGGCGAACTCCGCGGGCGCACCTTGGGTTTGGCGGAATCGGCCGCGCAATGGCGAGCATTCGACGACTGCGCCGAGACCGGCGAGACGGTGACCACCGAACAGTCGCGCCGCTACACTTCCGGCCCCGGCGCCGGCGGAACCCGGGTCGTCGACTGGACGGTGTTCGGCGGCGGCCACACCTGGCCCGGCATTCCGATCCCCGGCGAGTGGGCCAACTATCCGGGCGCCGCCGTATCGATGGAATTCCATGCGACCGAGGAGATCTGGCGTTTCGCCGAGCCCCTGCTGATCCCGGCCGACGCCCGCAAGCTCTGACCACCGACTCCCGACAGCTGAACAAGACACGCAGACAGGAAGATTCACATGGCATTGCTCGGCAAGGTGCTCCGTAACCGGCGCGCGGGCGAGACGCAGATGGCCTGGAACCTGCCGGACCTGGCGGCCGCCGACGATATCGAGGTCACCAGCGCCGACTTCACCCACGAGACCACACTGGCCCTGATCCACGCCGGCAAGCGGGCCGGCGGCCGGGACGAGTCGCCCGCGCTGGCCTGGTCCACCCCGCCGGCCGGCACCGCCCAGCTGCTCCTGGTGGTGGAGGATCCCGACGCCCCGACCGCACAACCCTTCGTGCACTGCGTCGCTCTCCTCGACCCGGCCGTCACCGAACTGCCGCGCGGCGCACTGCGTGCCGAGGCCGCGCCGGCCGGCGTCCGGTTGCTGCGCTCGGGCTGGGGCCGCGAGTACATGGGCCCGTCCCCGGTCAAGGGCCACGGCCCGCACCGATACGCCTTCCAGCTCTTCGCCCTCACCACCCCGATCACCGAAGTGGGCGGTAAGAGCCCGGAAGAGGCGAAACCCCGCGACGTGCTCGCCGCCGCCCGTGCCCACGCCCGCGGCCGCATCGACGGCTTCTACGAGCGCTCCTGAATCGGCGACCCCCGGCCGCGACGGTTGACGCGGCCGGGGATCCGGCGCATGGTGGGCCGATGAGCGAAGCTGGTGGGCCGACTGATGCCGGGGCCCGGGCCGGGGTGAAGCTGACCAGTCTCGACAGCCCGCTGTTCGACGGGGCGGAGGCGACCAAAGGTGACCTCATCGACTATCTGGAAGCGGTGGGGGAGCGGCTGGTACGGCAGCTGCGCGACCGGCCACTGTCCGTGGTGCGGGTACGGCCGGGCCAGGAACCCTTCATGCAGAAGAACCTGCCCAAGTACACGCCGGAATGGGTGCAGCGCAAGACGATCTGGGCCGAGAGCTCGAAACGCGAAGTGACATACGCACTCTGCGACGACGTGCGCACCCTGCTCTGGTTCGGCAACCAGCGCGCCGTGGAATACCACGTCACGCTGCTGCTGGCCGAGGGCCTGGCCGACTACTCCGGCAGTCCCACCCATCTGGTGCTGGATATCGACCCCGCACCCGACCAGCCGTTTCGTCAGGTGGTGGACGCCGCCGAACTGATCCGCCGGGCGCTGGACGCCGACGGCCTCGCCGGTGCGGTGAAGACCAGCGGCTCGAAGGGCGTGCACATCTTCGTCCCCGTCGTCCCGGGGATCAACCTCGAGGACGCCGCGGCCGCCACCCGTGCCATCGCCGCGCGCGCCGAACGCCTCGATCCGGCCCTCGCGACCACCGCCTTCATCCGGGAAGACCGCGGCGGCAAGGTATTCCTGGATTCGACGCGGGCAGGCGGCGCCACCGTGGTGGCCGCCTACAGCCCTCGTATCCGCCCCGGCGCGACGGTGTCGTTCCCGGTCAGCTGGGCCGACCTACCCGCCATCGACCCGCACGACTTCACAATCCGCACGGCCGCAAAGGAACTCGGCGACCGCGACCCCTGGGCCGAGCACATGCCCGCGCCTCAGACGCTTCCTGAAGACCTGATCGCCGAGGGCCATACCATCCCTGTCGCCCGCGTCCAGGCCATGCACGAGGGCAAGCGCCGTGCCAAGGCCCGTCGCGAACCCTGAACCGCCGCAGGCGAACCGCAGCGCCTGGACGGTCAGCCGTGCACCGGGTGCCGGGTCAACAGCCGCTCCGCCGCGTCGTATTCGTACAGCTCCGCGTAGCGGCCCCAGTCGATGGCGATCCGGAGTTGTTGCCGCGCTGCGTCTTCGGTGAAGCCTCGCCGTAGCAGATCGAGGAACAAGCCGTCGCGGACCTGTTCGCCCGGGGCGCTGTTGAGTGCATGATCGATGGCGCCGACCAGTGGGGCCTTCGCGCGGGCCAGGCGCGCGAAAATGGCCTTGGCGGTATCGATGTCGGCCTCGGTGAAGAGCCTGCCGTCGAGGGTCAGATCGAGATCGCCGTCGGCGGCGGTGGCCAGGCCGAGCAGGGTCGCCGCATCGACCAAGGGCATGAGGTCGTCGAGCTCGAAGCGCAGTCCGGCGGCCAGGTCCGGGAGGTCGGCGCGACCGCCGGTGGCGGCCACCAGATCCAGCATGCCGCCGATGCCGTCCACACTCGCATCCGGCAGCGGGCGGGTGGTGGGGGTCGGCGTGATGGACGCGTGGTCACCGTCGAAGGGGGAGTCGGTGAGCATGCGGTAGGCCTGATCCACCAGCTGCTGGAAGTGCGCGCCGCGGGGATCCCGCGGGTGTTCGAGACCGATCCGGATCTCACCCTTGATGCGGCCGGGATTGTTGTCCAGCACCAGGATTCGGTCCGCCAGCAGCACGGCTTCCTCGATATTGTGGGTGACCATCAGCATGGTCTTGGTGGGGAAGGCGGTCTCGCCCCACAGGCGCATGAGCTCGCCGCGCAGGTTCTCGGCGGTGAGCACGTCCAGTGCCGAGAACGGCTCGTCCATGAGCAGTACCTCCGGTTGCACCACCAGGGCACGCGCGAAGCCGACCCGCTGCCGCATACCGCCGGAAAGCTCCTTGGGATAAGCGTTCTCGAAACCGTCGAGTCCGATCATGTCGATGGCGTCGGTGACGCGTTCACCGCGCTCGTACGCCGGCATCCCCTGTGCGCGCAGCCCGAGTTCGACATTCTCCCGCACCGTCAGCCAGGGCAGCAGCGCGAAGGTCTGGAAGACCATGGCGGTACCGGCGGACGGTTCGGTGATCTCGGCGCTGCGCAGCCGCGCGGTACCCGCCGAGGGCCGCACCAGACCGGCGATGATCCGCAACAGCGTGGACTTCCCGGAGCCGGATTTGCCCAGCAGCGCAACGATTTCCCCCTCTCGCAACTCCAGGCAGACATCGGACAGTACCGGCAGTTGCTCGCCGGAGGGGTTGGTGAAGTTCTTGGTGACACGATCCACGGTGATGACCGGAGCGGACATGGTTGTTCTCCCTACAAAGATTGCTGAATTACACGAGCGCGAAGCGCTTTTCGGCTTTCACCTGCAGCCGCCGCCACACCAGGCGGTTGATGGCGACGGTGACGACGCTCATGACGAAGGTGCCCAGCAGCACCTTGGCGAAGTCGCCGGCCGCGGTGGCATTGGTGATGTACGCGCCCAGGCCGAACGCCTCCAGATGGGTGTGCCCCGATTCGACGACCTCACCGACCAGCGTCGCGTTCCACGCCCCGCCGAAGGCGGTGATGGCGCCGACCACATACCCGGGCGCGATCGCGGGCAGTATCAACGACTTCCAGCGCTGCACGCCCTGCACGCCCAGATCGTCCATGGCCTCCCGCAGATCCGTGGGGATCTGCCCGGCCGCGGCGATCACATTGAACAGCACGTACCACTGCGCGCCCAGCGCCATCAGCACCGTGCCGCCGATATTCAGCGAGATACCCGTGTAGGTGAGCGCGGCGATCACGAAGATGTACAGGAACTGCGCCGGGAAACTGGCCAGCACCTGCACCACCGGCTGCGCGAACCGGCACACCCGCGGATTCATGCCGATCCACACGCCGATCGGCACCCACACCACCGTGGATACCACCAGCAGCACCATCACGCGGAGCAGACTGGCCAGGCCCATGAGCGTGGTCGGCCCGAATTCCGCGAAGCCGACGGTCCTTTCGAAGTAGGCGGCCAGCGTCCAGGTGCCCCAGGCCAGCGCCGCGAACAGCAGCCCGAAGAAGATCGCGTCGCCGGTGCGGCTGTCGCGCCGGTCGTCGTACGCGGAGCGCGTGCTGTGCCCGAACACCCGCATGACCCGGTCGAGACCCTCACCGACCGGCCGCAGCAGGCGCGCGGTCCGGCCCGGCAGCGTGGAGCGCCGCAGCAGGTCCAGCACCAGACTCCGTGGCGCCAGCGCGCTTTCGGTGTTCTCCACCCGGAAGCGCTCCGACCAGGCCGTGAACGGCCGCCAGAACAGCACGTTCACCAGCGCGATGGTGATCACCATGACCGCCGCGCCCAGCATGAGATTCCCGACCTGCGCGTCCACGGTGGCGGCGGCGATGAAACTGCCCATGCCGGGCAGCGCCTGATCATTGCCCGCGACCGTGATCACCTCGGACGAGGCGAGCATGAACCACGCGCCCCCGAAGCTCATCATCCCGTTCCAGATCATCGGCACCATGGCGGTCGGCACCTCCAGCCGCCACAGCCGCTGCCAGCGGGTCAGCCGCATCATGCGCGCCGCGTCGTCGAGCTCGCGCGGCATATTGCGCAGCGCCTGGTAGTAGGCGAAGGTCATGTTCCACGCCTGCGCGGTGAAGATGGCGAAGATGCACGCCGCCTCCGCACCCAGGTAGGAGCCGCGGAACAGGGCCACGAACGCGGTCACCGTGATCGACACCAGCGCCAGCACCGGCACCGACTGCAGCACGTCGAGCATGGGCACGAGCACCTTCTCGGCCCGCCGCGACCGTGCCGCCCACTGCCCCACGACCAGCGTGAACACAATGGACGCGAGCAGCCCGAGGAACATGCGCAGCGTGGTCCGCGCCGCGTAGTACGGCAGGTTCGACGGATCGGTGGAAACGGTGTCCTGCCCGGTGTCCGGCGTCCAGGGCACCGTCATATCGCGGAAGAGCCTGAGCACCACGATGATCAGCACGGCGGCCGCGCCGATCAGCAGATAATCCGTCCCGCGCAGCCGGTTGCGGACGACCGGGACATCCGGAGCCGTCTTGGGGGCGTTGGGGATTGCGAGTTCGAGAGTCATCAGTCGTTCGCCTCCGGTGCGGGCGGGGCGGTCATGACGTTGTAGTAGTGGACGGCCGACGCGATCAGCGCGGGCACGCCGATGATCAGGTTGAACACCACCACGCCCATCCCGGCGCCGACGACCGCGCCGGCGAGACAGCCGACGATCGTGCCGAGCGGCCCGGCGGCCGCGGTGCCGAGGGCGCCGGTGAATACACACCCCAGCGGCCCGCCGACGATCGCGCCCAGCAGCGTGCCCACCGCGAGCGCGACGGTCAGCTCGTTGTTCACATTGGCCATGGCGGTGTTCATCCGATCCTCGGGGGTATCGGAAATGTGCTGCGCCAGCAGGATCGGCTCGGTGGTGCGGGCCTCGGCATCGAGTTGCGCCGTCCGGGTGCGCTCGGCCGCGGTGGCGGGCCGGGCCAGGTCGGCGCGCGGGGTGAGGGTCGCGGTGGTGCCGTCCACCTGCGCGTCGACCGGGAAGACGGTGTCCTGCCGGATGACCGTCAGCGGGATCGCCGTGAGCGCCACGCCGTTCGAATCGGTGATCCGGAGCTGATTCCCGTCGACCTGGAGCGACCCGGCATCGGTGTGCAGCACGACCGAGCGGTCTTCGATCCGCGCCTGCCCGCCGATCGCAGCGGCCGGGGTGCCGGCCTCGGCGGGTCCGGTGTGTTCCGGCGGCTCGGCCAGGCCGACGGCATGGCCGGCCAGTGCGGTGGTGGTGATCGCGGCGGTGGCGAGCGCGAGCATACGAATTCTCATCTTTTATGCCTCGTGTGATCGCTGCCCGAATTGTATTCAGGGCAGCACAAATTTACCGATCGGCACTGTGGCGCCTACGGTGATGAATTTTTCTCGCGAAATTCCGCTGTGGTTCCGGAATTGCGCATGCGTGTATTCCGATGAGCACGCTTGGGAGGAAGGCCCGTGGATCATGAGATGGGCAGACACCCCTCTCGTCAGAGCTTCGGCACTGTACGACGTATCGCTATGAACGGAAGCCACCTTGGATAACCCCTTAATCCGGGGAAATCTGTCCTAACCTTGGGCGTCTCTCGACGTCGTCAGATCAGTGGCCTGTGTTCGTACAGGAGCCTCGCCTATCGAGGTGCAATGCCCAACGTAGTAAAGGCTCCGTAAAAAGTCAAAAGGCTTCTTTTCGACGCATCTTCGATACGTCGCCTACTCTGGTCGGCGTGGTGAGAGCAGTATCGGCAGCGGCGGGGATCGCCCTGATCGGGGTGGCGGTAGCGGGCTGCGGGCATGCGGATCGGCCGGCGGCGGCGCCGACGACCACGAGTGCCGGGCCGATCGCGCCCTCCCCGAACACCATCGGGCTCTGCGGTGGGGTCGCCGACTCCGACGTCGAACAGGCGACGGGAGTGCCAGGCCTGCAGCGCGTGGCGATCAATCCGTTCAGCTGCGGCTGGCAGTCGGCCGCCAGCGGCGACTACACCGTGATCTTCCATTGGTTCCGTGGCGCCGGACTCGACGCGCGCCGCGATCAGATCACCGACAGCACACCGGCCACGGTGACGGTGGCCGGCCGCTCCGGCCTGAGCTGGACCTCCGCGCAGTCCTGCGAGGTGGGCGTGCCCTTCGGCGGCACCGATTTCATCGATTGGTCCATCAAGGCGGGTACCTCCGAAAACGGCCGCCCGCAGCCGTGTTCGGCGCTCGAGCAGCTGGCCGCGGAGACCCTGGCGAAGGCGGGGCAGGGGTAATGCGCAGAGTCTGGACGGGTGTGGCGCTGGCCGCGGCCGCCGTGGCCACCATGGCGACACTGACGGGATGCACGCAGCATTCCGGGGATTCGGCGGTGCGGCAGTCGGTCGACCCCAATCTGCTGGCCGGGTGCGGTCCGATCGAGGATCAGAAGATCGCGCAGATCGTCGGCCTGACCGGTCTGCAGCAGCAGAGCCGGCCCACCATCTGCAATTGGACCGGCCGGAATTCGGCCGGCGCCCCCGTCGATGTCACCTACGCCTGGCTGCAGAACGACACCATGGGCCGCGAGGCCGAGGTGGCCGGGCAGTCCGGTTATCAGATCGAACGTGTGGTCGTGAAGCACTTCTCGGGGATGTACTGGCACGCCTCCGGCGATCCGGGCAGCTGCGCGGTGACGGTGGCCGACACCGGGACCGTCACCTGGTGGGTGCAGAACCGCGACCGGTCCGCGCAACCGGATCCGTGTGCCGCGGCAATGACTCTGGCCGAGGCCACCCTCGCGGTGGACGGCGTCTGACTTTCTGCTGCAACCTGTTTCAGTGTTTTCCGGGCCGTCTCAGTGCTTGAGAAACGTTGCGGCGATGTTCCAGAACATGTTCTGGTCCACTTTATGGAAATCCCAGGTCTCCGTGAGACTGTGCGTGGCGGTCACGATCGCCGGAATATCGAAGTCGTGACGGCTGGCCGTGCCCTTGGCCTCGACGGCGGTGATGACGAAGGCGGTGGCGGTTTCTGCTGTGTGGGGCATGTGCGAGCTCCAATCGAGTACCGGGCCGGGTAGGTCGTGCGGGCAGTGCGGGGCGATGCGTGGCCGCGGACATCGTCGGCCGCGCCACGCATCTGAACGCCGTGACGCGCATCGCGGCCGGCGCGTCACTGGCGTTTCCGTCCAGTTTTGTTTCGGCGAGTGACGCAGGGGAGTTCCGAAAACGCCAACTCGCTCGATGGGGCGCCAAACTCTTGCTGGGGAGTTGCCCAAATACCGTACGGTAGGTGCCTTTTCGGGGTGCATCCGGGGTCGGATCCACTCAGGAAACGTCGCGTCCACGCCATCGGTGCACCGCCCGGCGGAGGCTCGCGGGATCCGCGTAACCGAGGAATTCCGCCTGCTGAGCGCGTGGAAGATGTTCCGCCCGGCGCAATCTCCGCTGCCGCGCCAGATCGAGTTCCCGGCGCCAGCTGGTGCCGTGCTCGGTGAGTCGCCGTTGCAACGATCTAGGTGAGGTCAGCAACCGTCTTGCCACCACCTCCAGCGTTGCCGAACCCTCCGTCAGCGTCGCATCGAGCACCGCGCCCAACCGGTCCAGCCACGTCACCTCGGACTCTGGGGTCGCGGGCAGAGTTGCCGCGTAGGACAGCAGAATTGCCGTCAACTCCGGATCCGCGGACTTCATCGGCAGCGCCAGATCCGCTGCCCGCAAGGTGATGCTGTCCGAGCCCGACCCGAAATCGATTGCGGCGGCCCCGAACAGCTCCGTGAAGGCGGCCGGCGACGCCGGGGCCGGTTGGCGGAACGAAACCCGGACCGGCGCCAGCGGATACCGCGTGGCGCCCCGCGCCCGGCCGATAATGAGCGCGAATGCGGCCTGTACCAGCAACTCTCGCCCGCGGCTGTCCTCGGTGAAGCTGACTACCTCATAGCAGACCTCATGCTCGGTCCGCTCGGCAATCCGCAAACTGTAACTCGTTGTCAGGCAGCCGGAATGGCGTACGCACGCGTCGAGCGCGCCGCCCAGCGTCTCACCGGACAGGAACAGGTACTCCAGCAGCCCGAATTCGCCGACGGTGCTCTCCTCCGCGGCTCGCAGCGCGATATCCGGATTACCGGTCTGCTGTTCGATCAGCTCCCACACGCGGGTGCAGTACCGGTGCGATACCCGGGCGGACTCACCGCCCTCCCGCCAATTCGGCACGCCCGCAAGCCGGGCCAGCCGATCCGGGTCCAGGCCCAGCCGGGCCGCGCGCTCCAGCGCGAAGCGCGCCATGAGAATGCTGTCGGTCGATTCCGATCGAGTGTTCACGACCGGTGCATCACCGAACGGGCCGGTGCAGTGGTGCGGGAATCTGGGACTGCGTGCGCCGCCGGGCATCCGCGAGCTCCCGGCTCCAGCTGGTGCCCGCGGCCGCCAGCCGGCGTTGCAGCGTACGCGAACTGGTGTGCAGTCGCTTGGCCATCTCGTCGATGGTGCACCCCGTGCCCGCCGAATCCAGCTCGGCCGCAACCAGATCCGACCATGCGCGCGCGGGCGGAGTACACCGCGGCACGGCGTCCGCGCCCCGCTGCAGCACGGCCGCCAGCCGCGGATCGGCGGTCTGCATCGGCCGCCGTAAATCCTCCGACCGTAATGTCAAGGTATTGGCATCGGCCTCGAAATCGACTGCCGCGGTGCCGAAGAACTCGGTGAACGGCGTGTGCCGGCGCGGCGGCGCCTGCCGGAACGACACCCGGGCCGCCGCGATCGGCGCCTCGCTGCCGTGCCGCACCCGCGACAGCAGGAACGCGAAACTCGCCTGTGCCGCCAGCTCCGCGCCCCGCGTCTGCTCACCGAAACTTCGCACCGCGAAGGTGGTCTCGCGATCGCTCTCCGCCAGCACCGTCAACTGCCGCGAATCGCTCAGCCGGCCACCGAATTCCCCCGCGGCCCGGAACCCCTCGCCGACGGTGTGCGCGGTGGCGACCAGATAGTCGATCATGCCCAATTCCCCCGTCCCATATCGCTCGGCCGCGCGCAACCCCACGTGCGGCGCGCCGATGCGATGCTCGAACAACTCCCACAGCCGTTGATAGACGCGGCCCGGCACGCTCGCGTGCGGCCCGTCCAACGCCCAATGGCCGACACCCGCCGCCCGGGCCAGCTCCACCGGATCCAGACCGGCGGCCCGGATCCGGGTCAGCACGAAGCGCGGTAACAGCACGCTATCCGACGTCGACATGGTCGTCTCCGCTTCGTAGTCGGCCGGGCTCCGCGTCCAGCAGTTCGAGATGCCGTTTGCGGGCGCGATCCACTTCGAGCCGCCAGGTGGTGCCGGATTCGGCCAGCCGGCGCTGCAGCGTGCGCGGACTGGTGAAGAGCCGGCGCGCCACCTGATCCAGGGCCGGCTCGGAATCACGGTCCTGCAGCACGGCCAGCACCCCGGCCACCCGATCGGGCCATTCGGTGGTGCGCGGCGGCGCCGGCGGCATATTGGCCGCATGCCGCCGCAATACCCGGGCCAGCATGGGATCGGCCGTCACCTGCGGCAGCTCGAAATCGTCCGGCCGGAAGGCGATCCCGTCCGCCGGGGCGCCGAAATCGATGCGGGCCGAGCCGAAGAAGTCGGTGAAGGCCTGATGGGTGCGCGGTGCGGGCTGGCGGAAGGCCACCCGCAGCGGATCGATGGGCCGTCCCGTCATCTGCCGGATCCGGGCGATCAGCACGCCCAGCACGGCCTGCGCGCCGAGATCGCGGCCCCGCCCTTCCCCATTGATCGTGTAGAGCTCGAAGTTTGCTTCCGCCGCGGTCACCGCGCCGGCCTCGAAGCGATAGTTGGTGGTCGCCGTCCCGACGTAGGGACCCACCACCTCGAGCCCGGCGCCGAGCGTGTCGGCGGTGGAGACCAGATAGTCGACCAGGCCGAACTCGCCGACCCGATAGCCGGCGACCACCCGCAATGTCGTATCCGGATCTCCGGCTTCATGTTCCAGCAGTTCCCACAACCGCAGGAAATACTCGCTGGGGACGCGGGCCTCGGTATCGGCGAGCAGCCAGGACGGCATCCCGGCCGCGCGCGCCAGGCGGATCGGATCGATCCCCGCCGAGGCCGCGCGAGACAGGATGAACCTGGGCATCAGAACGGTGTCGGAGGTGTGCACAAGAGAATGTTGCGGCGAATTCCCGCCGGAAAACCGGGAATTCGCCGAAGTGTGAGACCCGCTACCTCGCCCGACCGGCGCGGCGAGCGGCCCGCGCGTTCTTCCGCGTCAACGCGCAGGCATTCTCCGGGCCGTCAGTGCCGCAGGAATGTTGCTGCGATACCCCAGAATCTGCCCCGGTCCACCACGTGAAAATCCCATGTCCCCGAGAGACTGTGGGTCGCGGTGACGATGCCGGGCACGTCGAAGTCCTCGTGCGAGGCAGTGCCCTTGGCTTCCAGGGCTTCGATGACGTAGGCGGTGGCGGTTTCCACGGTGTGGACCACGCTGGGGCTCCGTTCGGTCGTAGGGACTCGCTGATTACGGCTGTTTTTCGGGTATGACTTCCTCGTAGCGGTACTCGGTGGGAATGGGGGTGCCGGCCGCATGCGCCTGCTCTTCGCGCCGGCGTAGGTCGACCCGGCGGATCTTGCCGGAGATGGTCTTGGGTAGCTCCGCGAACTCCAGCCGCCGCACCCGCAGGTACGGGGCCAGGTGATCGCGCGCGTATTCCAGGATGGCGCGGGCCGTTTCGTGGTCCGGCTCCCAGCCCGCGGCGAGCGAGACGTACGCCTTGGGCACGCTGAGCCGGGTGGCGTCGGGCTGCGGCACCACCGCCGCCTCCACCACGGCCGGATGCTCGATGAGCACGCTCTCCAGCTCGAACGGCGACACCTTGTAATCCGAGGACTTGAACACGTCGTCGGTCCGGCCGATATAGGTGATGTAGCCGTCCGCGTCGCGGCTCGCCACATCACCGGTGTGGTAGAAACCGCCGTCCATGACCGCGGCATTGCGCTCCGGATCGCCGAGATAACCGGTCATCAGATTCACCGGCGCCGCGGCCAGATCCAGGCAGATCTCGCCCTCCTCGGCGAGCTCCCCGGTGATCGGATCCACCAGCACCACCGGCACGCCCGGCGCGGGCCGGCCCATGGAACCCGGCTTGAGCGGCTGACCGGGCGAATTGCCCACCTGCAGCGTGGTTTCCGTCTGGCCGAAACCGTCCCGGATGGTGAGGCCCCACGCCTTCTCCACCTGCGTGATCACATCCGGATTGAGCGGCTCACCGGCGCCGAGGATCTCACGCAGGCCGGCCGGACGCGCGCCCAGATCGGCCTGGATCAGCATGCGCCACACCGTCGGCGGCGCGCAGAACGTGTTCACCTCGGCCCGGCGTAGCTGATGCAGCAGCGCCGCGGCGTCGAAACGCGTGTAGTTGTAGATGAATATGGTGGCCTCGGCCAGCCACGGCGCGAAGAAGCAACTCCACGCGTGCTTGGCCCAGCCCGGCGCGCTGATCGCCAGATGCACGTCACCGGGCCGCCCGCCGATCCAGTACATGGTGGTCAAATGTCCGACCGGATAACTGATCTGGGAGTGCTCCACCATCTTCGGTCTGCTGGTGGTGCCGGAAGTGAAATACACCAGCAGCGGATCGGTGACCTCGGTGACCGCCGGGAACGGGCCCGCCGACTCCACCTCCGCGGCCGCGTGATAGTCGTGCCAGCCGGAAACCGGCCCGCCCACCACTATTCGCGTGTACTCGCCCGGCACCTCGTCGAACTTCGCGGTGTCCGCGGCATTGGCGATCACGAAACGCGCTCCGCCACGCCCGATCCGGTCGGTCAGATCCGCAGCGCCCAGCGCGCCGGTGGTCGGCATGATGACCGCACCCAGCTTCGCCACCGCCAGCATGGACTCCCATAGCTCGGCCTGATTGCCGAGCATCAGCACGACCCGATCACCCTTGCCGACACCCAGCCCGGATAGCCAGGTCGCCACCCGATCCGAACGGGATGCCATGTCGGCGAAGCTGATCCGCTGCTCGCGGCCGTCCTCCTCGACGATCCACAGCGCCGGGCGGTCATTGCCGCGGGCGATCACATCGAACCAGTCGGTGGCCCAGTTGAATCGGCCCGTCAGCCGCGGCCAGGCGAACTCGCGCAGCGCGGCCTCGTAATCGGTGGCGACCGCGATCAGCTGATCGCGCGCGGCGCGATAGGCGGCGGTATTGCTGCTGGTCATGCTTCCTCCCCGGGCAGGCCGAGCAACTGCGCCGCGAGCTCGCGCATCTCGACCTTGCGGATCTTGCCGGTCACCGTCATCGGGAATTCGTCCACTAGATGCACATAGCGGGGAATCTTGAAACGTGCGAGTTTGCCGGTGCAGAACTCGCGCAGGGCCTCGGCGGTGAGCTCGGGCGCGCCCTCGCGCAGGCGGATCCACGCCATCAGCTCTTCACCGTATTTCGCATCCGGCACCCCGATCACCTGGGCATCCAGAATGTCCGGATGGGTGTAGAGGAATTCCTCGATCTCCCGCGGATAGATGTTCTCGCCGCCGCGGATCACCATGTCCTTGATGCGGCCGGTGATGGCGATATAGCCGTCCTCGTCCATGGTGGCCAGGTCACCCGTGTGCATCCAGCGCGCGGCATCGATGGCCTCCGCCGTCTTGGCCGGCTCCTGCCAATAGCCGAGCATCACCGAATAGCCGCGGGTGCACAGCTCACCGGGCTCGCCGCGCGGCACCGTCAGGCCGGTCACCGGATCCACGATCTTGATCTCGATATGCGGCCCGGCGCGGCCGACCGTGGCGGTGCGCTGCGCCAGGGTGTCGTCGGCGCGGGTCTGCGTGGAAACCGGGCTGGTCTCGGTCATTCCGTAGCAGATGCTCACCTCGCGCATGCCCATGCGCTCGATAACCTGCTTCATCACCTCGACCGGGCACGGCGACCCGGCC
Organism: Nocardia sp. NPDC020380; assembly: GCF_044386975.1. NCBI lineage: Bacteria > Bacillati > Actinomycetota > Actinomycetes > Mycobacteriales > Nocardiaceae > Nocardia > Nocardia sp. NPDC020380. Next base: position 277,433 of record NZ_JBIRVQ010000008.1, read on the forward strand.
ATGATCCCGGTCCGTAGAGACGACAGGTCATAGGACTCGAAATCCGGGTCGGCCAGCTCGGCGATGAACATGGTCGGCACACCATACAGCGAGGTGCAGCGTTCCGCGGCAACGGCTTCCAGCGTGGCGCGCGGATCGAAGGCCGGGGCCGGAATGATCATGGCGGCCCCGTGACTGGTGGCGGCCAAATTGCCCATGACCATGCCGAAACAATGGTAAAAGGGGACCGGAATACAGATCCGGTCCTGCTCGGTGTACCCGCACAGCTCACCCACGAAGAAGCCGTTGTTCAAGATATTGTGGTGACTGAGCGTGGCGCCCTTCGGGAAACCCGTTGTGCCCGAAGTGTATTGGATATTGATCGGATCGTCGGGGGACAGGCCCGCCTGTGCCAGCGCCAGCTGTTCGATATCGCCGCGCCGGCCCGTCTCGAACAAGGCCCGCCATTCGGGACTGTTCAGCAGCACCACCTGCTCGAGATCCGGGCACTCCGGCCGCACCTCCGCGATCATGCCCGCGTAATCCGAGGTCTTGAAAACCGGCGCCGACACCAGCAGCCGAATTCCGGCCTGCCGCAGCACATACCGCAACTCATGCGACCGATAGGCCGGATTGATATTCACCAGGATCGCGCCGATCTTCGCCGTCGCGTACTGGGTCAGCGTCCACTCCGGGCAATTGGGCGCCCAGATCCCCACCCGATCGTCCTTGCCGATACCCGCCGCCAGCAGACCCAGCGCCAGCGCGTCCACCTCCGCCACGAACTCGCGATAGGTCCACCGCGTCCCGGTCCCGTAATCGATCAAGGCGTCCCGATCCGGGAACGCGGCCGCCGTGCGATCCAGATTCGCGCCGATGGTGTCGCCGAGCAGCGGTGCGTTCCAGACCCCGAAGGTATAGCTCGCCGACCGGAGCCGGCCCGTACGTGTGCTCACATGGATAGGATCTACATCACACTTCGATCCCGACTACCCCCGGAAAGGGGTAACCCGATGTCCCCCGATGGCCTGCTGCGCCCGCGTGACGGCGACGCACTGCGGGCCGAACTGCGCAAGATGGCCGCCCTCTCCAAACTGCCCGTCGTCTTCGGCGGCGAAGTGCACGCGGGGACGCTGGTACTGAGCGAATTCGTCGGCACCCGCACCAACGGCATGCGCGGCCTCGCCGTCGCACCCAGCTCCGGCCTCGGCGGCGCCGCCGTCGCGACCGGCACCCCGCGCTCGGTGGCCGACTACCGCTCGGCCTCGACCATCACCCACCACTACGACGCACCCGTCCTCGGCGAAGGACTGCGCGCGGTGGTGGCGGTGCCGGTGGTGGTGGAAGGACAGGCGCGGGCCGTGCTGTACGTGGCCAATCGCGAGAGCGCGCCCATCGGGGATCGCATTGCCGAGGCCATGGTGGAGGCCGGGAAACGGCTCAGCGTCGAACTCGCCATTCGCGACGAGGTCGACCGGCGGGTGCGGCTGCAGACCGCGCGCGACGCCGCGCTGGGAGCGGACCTGCTGACCGTCGCGGATAGCATTGCGACGGAACAACTTCGGGATCTGCACGCCGAACTGCGCGGCATCACCCAGGAGGTATCGGACGCCCACGCCCGGGCCCGCCTGCGCGAGGTCTCCGACAAACTGGCCCGCGTGGTCTCCGGCGTGAATGCCCCTGACAGCGCAGTGAATCTCGCGCCACGAGAACTCGACGTGCTGGCGCAGGTGGCCCTGGGCTGCACCAATGGCGAAGCGGCAGTGAGACTTTCGCTCCGTATCGAAACAGTGAAGAGCTACCTGCGCAGCGCCATGATCAAACTAGGGGCCCACACCCGCCACGAAGCCGTGGTGCGGGCCCGCCGTTTGGGTTTGCTGCCTTGAGTTCCCAACTCAACGAAGGGGTTTCAGGGGCTTGCCCCGGCGCAGGGAGGTGGAGCCGCGAGCTACGAGAGTTGTTTAATCCGCATGTAAATAGCGGATGGACTCGCCGCCCTTGGCGTGGTGCAGTTTGCCGAAGCGGCTGTCGAGTAAGTGCGCCATGCTCTCCGCGGCGCCGAGATATGCCTCTTCCGCGGTAGAGGCCTTGAAATTGGTTGCCACGGGCGGCTGGCCTTTCGGCCGTGCTTCCAGGCTGCAGCGCTTGTCCTCGGATCCGCCCTTGTGGCCGTTCACATCGGTGATGTGAGCTTCTACGCGGGTGAGTTGATCGGAGAACCTGTCCAGGACCGAGGCGATGTCGTCCTGTGCCTTCTCGATGAGCGGCGCACCGCCACCGATGTGCTTGTCGGCGAAGACCTGGATTTGCATGGCGTCTCCAATCTCTCTCGGGATTGCCGAGAACTTGCTGACACCACTGACACTACCTGTTTTCCGACATTTCGGTAGGTCGTAAACCTCACTCCTACAAGGCGTAGTTGGCCGGTAATGTGGTGATCAGGAGTGCTTGCCCGCCAGATCCAGCACGGCCAGCGCGAGCTGCTCCGCCGCATCCGGATGACCCATGGCGCGCGCCGCGGTGGAAACCGCTGCGCGCGTATCTGTTTCGGTGAGCAGTTCGAACAGCGCGGTGCGCAGATTGTCCACAGTCGCGTCCGCGCCCACCAGTGCGCGAGCCGCATCGGCCTCGGCCAGGATGCGGGCATTGCGAATCTGCTCGCCGCCCGCCGAATGCGGGTAGGGGATGAGCACCGCGGGCTTACCGAGCGTGGTCAGTTCCGCGAGAGTGCCTGCGCCGGAACGGGATATCACCACATCCGCCAGCGCCAGCACATCGGGCAGCTCGGCGCCGAGGAAGGCGCGCACCAGATACCGGCCGCGCAGTTCGGCGGGCAGTGCCGCGGCCTGCTCCGCGACCTGATCGTAAGAACGCGGCCCGCACTGGTGAATCACATTCGCGGCGCGCAGCAATTCCGGCAGCAGTTCGTGCACCAGTTCATTGATCTGCGCCGCGCCCTGCGCGCCACCGGTGACATAGACCGTGGGCAGTTCCGCGCTGTAGCCGTCCCACTCGAGCGCCTTGACCGCGGCGGCCGGATCGCCGTTCGCGAGCGCCGGGCGAATGGGGTTGCCGGTGACCAGCGCCCGATCGCGCACCTTGGCCGGCAGCAGATCCACCGAGGCGTCCGAACTCAGCGCGATGCGATCGGCCATCCGGGCCAGCAGCAGATTGGCCTTCCCGAGCCCGGTGGTCTGCTCGTGGATGACCAGCGGCCGGCGCCGCAGCGCCGCGGCCATGCCGATGGGCGCGCACACATACCCGCCGGTGCACAGCACCGCATCCGGCCGGAACCGCCGCACCACACCCTGCGCCACCAGCACGCTGATCGGCACCCGCAGCGCGTCCCGCGCATTGTCGGCATTGAGCATCTTCAGCGGATTGCGATCCCGCCGCAGCTTCCCCGCCTTGATCCCGGTGAAGGCGATGTCGTTTTCGCCCGCGACCCGCTGCTCCAGACTGTCCGGCACGCCGACCCACAGGATCTCCGCCTCGGCCCCCGCCGCGGCCGCCAGATCGCGCACCGTGCGCGCGGCCGCGACCGCCGGATAGGTGTGGCCGCCGGTGCCGCCGCCGGCGACGATCACGCGGACCCGGCCGCGCGCGCCGATGCGCTGCAGGATCGAGTCGCGGTCGAGGGCGGAATCGGGCATGGGTCGGCCTCCTGGAAACGGTCGGTGCGCCGGTCGGCGCCATGGCACAGGCTAACCCGGAACGCCGCGGCCCGTCCCGCCCGGCCTCATCGGAAATGAGGAGTTATGTGTGATTTGTCGGTATTTATGAAAATCCTTCCGCTGCAAGGAAATTCGGCCACGGTTTTAGACCGCTCGGTACTGGTAGGGACTTAGGTAACCGATTCAGCGGAATTCATTGCTCCAAAATCCGGTGGCTGACAGGATGATTTTCGCGTGACGAGCCCGGGCTCGAGGGGCCGCCATTCGTCTGCCATTTCAGGAGTTCGAGCATGTCGACTGGGCCCATTGCGGATCTGGTGCGATTGCCGGCATTCGCCGGCGAATCCGCCCGGGAATTCGTCCGTGAATTGGCCCGGGCGGCGGCCACCTCGTGCACCGGCGTACTGCGCGTCACCGGGGAACCCGGCGGCACAGTGCATTTGGTGGACGGTTTGATCGTCATGGTCGAATCACCCGGCGCTCCCGGTGTGCGAGAACTGCTTTCGCGCCCCGGCCGCACCCTGCACGGCGCCGCGGAATTGCGCGTCGTCACCATGATGGCCGCCCTGGACAGCGCCTTCGCCATCGGCGCGGGCTGGATCGAAGGCTGTCAGCGCTACGACCAGGTACCGGAACCGGTCGCCCCGCTGCCCGGCATCGACCCCGGCTGGCTCCTGCTCGAAACCGACCGGCGACTCCGCGCCATCGACCACGGCGGAGTCTCCCCGCACCGAAGCCACCTGATCCTCACCGACACCGGCCGCGCCCTGCTGAGCGGTCGGGGCATCGGTGAGCGGCAGCAGATCCTGCTCTGGGTGAACGGCCGCCGCAGCTGTCGCGATATCGCAATGCTGTTGTGCCGCAGCCTGTATGCGGTGACCGTCGAGGTCTCCCGGATGCTCGGCCAGGATCTGGTCCGGATCGCGCCAGTGGTGCGCGAGCCGCCGCGCGAGTCCGAACCCTCGCGCGGCGGCACGGTCCGGTCACTACTGCCGCGCCGGCGGCGCGGAGCCAGCGGCATCAACGACGCGCTCCCCCCGCGTCCGCCGCAGCCTCCGCCCGCCGAGATTCCTTCCGTCGCCCCCCTGCGGAAATCAGAAAGGACACAATGAATCCCACTACCGGAACGTCGCCCGGAAATCTCAGCGACCGCATCAACTCGCTCGTGAAATACCTGCGCTCCGAAGTACCCGAATGCATCGCGGCCGGCGCCATCGATATGGCCACCGGCATGCTGCTCGCGGTCGAAACCATCGACAATCATCCGCAGGAAGTATTGGACCTGCTCGCCGCCGCCACCCTCGAACTCTTCCAGGGCCGCACCGTGACGATGATCGAGGAGATCTGGAAGGAACGCCGCGGCGTCCACACCGACCGGCATTACTTCCAGGAGATTCTCGTCAACAGCGACAATCTCACCCACTTGTTCATTCGCACCGAGAGCCGCGACGATGTGGTCGCGGTGGTCGTCTGCCGCAAATCCGTCAATGTCGGAATGCTTTTCGCACAGGCCCGGCGCGTGCTGAAAGATATCGGCCCGCTCTGAAGCTCGTTCCCGATCAGGGAACGCGCGCCACCGCGCCGAGCATTGCAACCGCCTCGGCGCGGGGGTGCGGGCGATATTCCTCCGGCCGCCACGCCGTCACCGATGTGATGCCGGGCGCGACCATGGTGCAGCCGGTGAAGAACCGCGCGAACTCCGCCGTGGAACGCAATTGGAACGGCACGCCGCTGCGCTCGTTGGCCTCATCGGTGCGGGCCACGTCCATCTCGTCCATGTAGTCGTTGGTCGCGTGCGACATGACCAGGTAACTGCCGGACGGCAAGCCCTCGACCAGCTGCCGGACCAGATCGAACGGCTGCTGATCGTCGGGGAAGAAATGCAGCACGGCCACCAGCATGAGCGCCACCGGCTGTGTCATGTCCAGGGTGGCGAGCAGGTCCGGGTGGGTGAGGATGCGCTGCGGATCGCGGAGGTCGGCATCCATGTAGGCGGTGGCGCCCTCGGGGGAGCTGTTGAGCAGATCGCGCGAGTGGACCAGCACGATGGGGTCGTTGTCCACGTAGACGATGCGCGATTCGGGGGCGATGTCCTGCGCGATCTCGTGCACATTGCCCGCCGTGGGCAGGCCGCTGCCGATATCCAGGAACTGCCGGATCCCGGCCTCGGCGGTCAGATACCGCGTCACCCGGCGCAGGAAATTGCGGTTCTCGACCGCGGCCATCCGGATCGTGGGAAAGGCCTCGGCGACGGCGTCCGCCGATTCCCGATCGGCCGGGAAGTTGTCCTTGCCACCGAGCCAGTAGTCGTATCGACGGGCCGGATGCGGCTTACCGGTATCCACCCGCTCCGCCGCGGACTCCGAGTTCACAACGCCCCCAATCCCTTTCGACTATTGTCGGTTGCTGTCAGCTAGAGTTGCGAGCGGATAGCGGCCGGTGTGCCGCGACTGCTCGCATCGTCCCGGAAGGCGTGTCATGCAGTTGCGCTATAGCCCATACGATTTCGATGTCCATGCCGATCCGTATCCCTACTATGCCAGGCTGCGCGATGAGGCCCCGGTCTACCGGAACGACACCGACGACTTCTGGGCGCTCTCGCGACACGCCGACGTGCTCGCCGCGCTCCGCGATTCCGACCGTTTCTCCAGCGTAAACGGGTTGCGCATGGAACCGGCGTTCTGGGGCCCGCAGGCCGAGCGTTTCTTCTCCTTCGTGGCCATGGACCCGCCCAAGCACACCCGCCTGCGGGGACTCGTCACCCGCGCCTTCACCGCCCATCGGGTGCAGGGGCTGGAGCCCCGGCTGCGCGATATTGCCCGCGGGCTGCTGGAGCCACTGCTGGCGCGTGGCAGCTTCGATCTCATGGCCGAGTTCGCCGGGCCCTTCCCGACCGATGTGATCTCCGAACTGGTCGGCGTGCCCGAGAGCGACCGCGAGATGATCCGCAAACTCGGCATGGAGATCATGTACACCGAGGAGGAATCCACCGATCTGCGGCCCGAGGCCATGCAGGCCATCGGCGCCCTGGTCGGCTACTACACCGAACTCACCATCGCCCGCGCGCAGAGCCCGCAGGAGGATCTGCTCTCCGGACTGCTCGGCGCGGCCGACGGCGACGACCGCCTCACCCCCGAGGAGATCGTCGGCGTGCTCATCCTGCTGGTCGGCGCCGGCATCGAGACCGCCATGCTGACCTTCGGCAATGCCTGGAACGCCGCCGCGCAGCACCCGGACGCGCGCCGGCAGGCCCTCGGCGGGCGCATCGACGACTGGATCGCCGAGGCCATGCGCTGGGATCCGTCCACCCAGTCCGCGCTGCGCACCACCACCGGCGAGCTCGAACTGCACGGCACCACGATTCCGGCCGGGGCGCGCATGCTGCTGCTCACCGGCTCGGCCAATCGCGATCCGGAGGTGTTCGCGAATCCCGAGAGCTTCGACCTGGACCGGGACACCTCGGCCTCGCTGGTCTTCGGCAGCGGGCGGCATCACTGCCTGGGCTCGAACCTGGCGCTGCTGGAACTGCGGGTCGCGCTGCAGGAAATCGCCGGGGCCGTGGCCGATTTCGAGGTCGACGCGGCGGCGGCCAAGCGGATCCACTCCTCCAACAACCGCGGCTTCGCAAGCTTGCCGACCACGGTCACGCTGCGCTGACGAGCTGAACCCGCGCCCGCTCGCTCGCAGACCGTCTCCACGCGCCGCTCGTGGACGGTGGCCACAGTGCGCCAGCGGCATGGATCCGGTTGCTGCCCCGGCGATTACCGGGGCGGCAATCCGGGGCCTGAACTGTCCTTTCCCGAATTGCCCGGCTGCCCGGACTTTCCGGGGCTTGACCGAACCCCTCGCGGGAGTGACTCCGCTCTCCTTTCTCCGGTCGCGGAATTGCCAACCCGTTGCTACGGTGTGCGCGATCGTCGTCCGCAGCGCTGCCGGATCCATTGGGGCGGCGTGGTGTCGGGTGGCAGCTGAAAGGACGCGCCATGGTCGTGCCCATTGCCGCCTGGACCGCTCCGATCGAGCGGCGAAAGCCCGCTGACCAGACGGATTTCCTGCAGATAGTCACCGAGCCGGCACCTTTGCGGCGCATGTCCAGGCGACCCCGTATACCCCTCGCGCCCGCCCAGGAGCGCGTGTGGCATGCGGCGGCCGGCGGCTACTCCGCTGACTGGAATGTTGCTCGCGCGTTTCGAATTCGCGGCACGGTGGTGAACATTGCGGCGCTCACGGCCGCCATCGACGATGTGGTACGGCGGCACGCGCCACTGCGCACTTGCTATCCGGCCACCCCCGACGGGCCCATCCAGGTGGTCGTGGACGCCGATTTCGCGCGCGCCGACGTGCGCGTGGTGGACAGCTTCGCGGGCGAACTCGGCGAGCGCATCGCCGAATTCAGCGGCCGCGCCTTCGATCTCGCCACCGATCTGCCGCTGCGCGCCCGCGTCTACCGACTCGGCACCCGGGACGTGGTGCTGGCCCTGGTCGTCCACCACATCTCGCTGGACGGTCAATCCATCCGGCCGTTCATGCGCGATCTCATGACCGCCTACCTGGCCCGCGCCCAGCGGCAGGCGCCCGCCTTCGCCCCGCTGCCGGTCGACTACATCGACTACACGCTGTGGAAACACGAGTTTCTGGGCGCCTACGACGATCCGTGCAGCCGGGCCAGCACCCAATTGCGGTACTGGGCCAATAATCTGGTCGGACGGCCCACCCCGCTCGAATTCCCTTGCGACCCAGCATCGTCCGGTCGTTCCCCGGGGCACTACGTCGATGCCACCGGCGACAGCATCCCCGTGCGTTTCGACGCCGCCGTGCACCGCGGACTGCTCGTGCGGGCCCGGCAGGCGGGTGCGAGCCCGTTCATGGTGCTGCAGGCCGCCTTCGCCATCAGCGTGGCTACCTTCGCCGCCGCGGCCGACGTGACCGTGGCGACCGCGGTCTCGGGTCGTGACGATCCGCTGCTGGCCGATCTGGTCGGCAATCTGGCCGACGATGTGCTCATGCGCATCCGCCTGGACCGCGCCGGCGATATGGCCGATCTGCTCGAACAGGTGCGCCGCGTCGCGCTGGCGGCCTTCGCCAACCCCGACACCTCGAATCCGCGCCTGCAGCGCTGCCTCCCACAGGATCCCGGTCATCCGCTGTTTCAGGCCACCCTGATCCTGCAGCGCGACGACGCCGTACCCGCCGCCGACACCGGCGTGTCCGGTCTTGCGATCACCGCGATTCCTACCGGTGTCATCCGGGCCAAACACGATCTGGAGTTCAGCCTCGCCGAGCACTACGACCACACCGGCGCACCCACCGGGATCGACGGGCCTTTCCTGTACCCGACCGCGCGTTTCACCCGCGACACCGCCGAACGTTTCGTCGCGAAGTTCCGCGCCACGGTCGAGCTGATCGCGGGTGGATACGCAGGTCCGGTGGCCGCGCTGCTGGACGGCGCGTCGTGCCGCCGGGTGCGTCGCCCGAGCCGTTCACGTGGTTGATACATGATTCACAGCTGGAGAGGGTATTTTCCTTTCGTGGTTTTGGCTATAGCGCAGGATCCTGAGAAACGCGACCGGATTGAAGTCGTACGCGCGCTGGCGCATCGGGTCGGTGACGGCGTGTTCGACGTGGTCCATCCCTGGGCCGGACAAGCGACCGTTCCGGTGATGATGCTAATCCCGCTGCTGATCGTGCTGGCAGCGTGGCTGGTCGGACGTCACCTGCGGGTCTGACAGCCCGACGGGGGCACCGCCGGGGGATTGGCCCATGATGAGGGCGTGAATCGATTCCTGGCGTGGATGCGGCTCTCGCGGTGGGGGCTGCGTCTTTCGCATTGGGGTCCTTCCTACTGGGGGCTGCGGATACGATCCGCGATCGTCGCCGCACTGACCGTGGGGGCGGTACTACTCGTCGCGGCGGCGGCCATGTTGCTACTGCTGCATCGATCACTGCTGCGTGAGGTCGACACCGCCGCCGCCACCCGGGCCGATGCCATCGCCAGCGAACTGAGCCGCAGTACGGCCGCGGCCGTCCCGGCCGCGCTGCTGACGCCCGCGGGACAGGTCACCGTGGTTCAGGTGCTCGACCCCGAGGGGCGGATCGTGCGCTCCTCCGGCCCGGAACCCGATGTGCCGCTGCTGATTCCGGACACCGTGACCGGCTCGATCGATGCGGGGCGGGCACGCAACGGTTATGACGAGGACCTGCGGGTGTCCGCACGCATCGTCGCCACCGCGCAGGGCCGGTACCTGGTGCTGGTGGCGGCCGACAGCGAATCCTCCGAACACGCGGTGACGCGCGCCGCGGCGCTGGTCGCCGTGGGCGGGCCGATCGTGGCCGTCGCGGCGGCGCTGGCGACATATCTGCTGGTCGGGCGGTCGCTGCGTTCGGTCGAGGAGATCCGCAGCCGGGTGGCCGGGATCAGCGCGGCCCGGCTCTCCGAACGGGTGCCGGTGCCGGTGGCCCGCGACGAGATCGCCCGGCTGGCCGAGACCATGAACGATATGCTCGCCCGCATCGAGGCCGGGCACGCGGCGCAACGCCGGTTCGTCGGCGACGCCTCGCACGAACTGCGCTCCCCGCTGACCGCCGTCACCGCCGCCCTGGAACTGGCCCGCGACCGGCCCGAGACCCTGGACGCGGAACTCATCGACGGCACCCTGCTGCCGGAGGCCGAGCGCATGCGGCAGCTCATCGAAGACCTGCTCACCCTCGCCAAGGCCGACGAGAACGGGCTCGAATTACGCACCGGCGACGTGGATCTCGACGATCTGGCCGGAGCCGCGGCCGGTGCGCTGCGGGCGCGCGGTGACCGCACCGTGCGCACCGACATCCATCCGGCGCGGGTCGTCGGTGACAGCGTCACCCTGGCGCGCGCACTGCGCAATATCGTCGACAATGCCGCCGCGCACGCCCGCACGACGGTCGCGATCACGTCGTCCGGGAACGGATCCCGCGCCCGGGTCACGGTCGACGACGACGGCCCGGGCATTCCGGTGGCCGATCGGGAGCGGGTGTTCGGGCGCTTCGTGCGCCTGGAGGCCGACCGGGCCCGCGCCACCGGCGGTTCCGGACTCGGGCTGGCCATTGTCGCGGAAATTGCCGGGGCGCACGGCGGTTCGGTGACGGTCGCCGAATCACCCTTGGGTGGAGCGCGTTTCGTTCTCGACCTGCCCGTCACCGGTCCCGGCGGCATCGATCAGCCGATAGCCGACGCCCCGTAGCGTCTCGATGCTGTTGCGGCCGAACGGCGTATCGATCTTCTTGCGCAGATAGCCGACGTACACCTCGACCACGTTCTCCGGGCCGTCGTAGTGCGCGTCCCACACATTCCGCAGGATCTCGACCTTGGTCAGGGCCAGGCCCCGGTGCCGCAACAGGAATTCGAGCAGGCCGAATTCGCGCGGGGTCAGGGTGAGCGCGGTGGCGCCGCGGTGCACCGTGCGGCGGGCCGGATCCAGCACCAGATCGCCGGCGCTGAGCAGGGCCGGCTGCTGCGGCGCGGCCCGGCGGCGCAGCAGGGCGCGCAGCCGGGCGATGAGCACCACGAACGAGAAGGGCTTGGTGAGGTAGTCGTCGGCGCCCAGATCCAGGGCGTCGGCCTGCTCGTAATCGCCGTCCTTGGCGGTGAGCATGAGCACCGGCGTGGTCACGTCGCGGGCGCGTAGGCGGCGCAGCACCTCGTAGCCGCTCAGCTCCGGCAGCATGATGTCGAGCACGATCACATCGAAGGTCTCCTCGAGCGCCCGCCACAGTCCGTCCGCGCCCGTGTGCGCGAGCTGGACCACGAATCCCTCCAGCTCGAGGCCCCGCCGCAGGGTGTGGGCCAGCCGTTCCTCGTCCTCGACCACCAGCACTCGCACCGGTCCAGCATGCCGTAACCGGTCCGGGTGATCGCGGGCCGGGCGGGCTTCTCAACGTTCTCTCAGCGTGGTTGTGTCAGGGTCGGAGCATGGTGTCCACTCTCCCCGACGAACAGGAAAAAGCCACGAGCGAGCGGCAGCCGCGATCTCCGGAGCTCTCCGTACCCGGCGTCCTGACAACGCTGGTCCTCGCCGCGGCCGTCATCGTGCTCACCGCCGTGGTGGTGTGGCACGGCGGTCCGGTCGGACCGGACGCCTCGTGGCTGCACTGGTTCATCGACCACCGCACGCCGGCGTGGACGACTGTGGCCGAGACGATCAGCGCCATGGGCGACACCACCACGGTCGGCATTGTGGCGGTGGTGCTGATCGCGGTGCTGGCCTGGCGGCGGCGCTGGGAGGCCGCGGCCCTGCTCACGGTGACCATGGGTGGTGCGGGGGCGCTGATCGTGGTGGGCAAACAGCTGGTCGGGCGGGATCGGCCGCCGGTGATCGACCATCTGGTGGTCGAGACCAATCAGTCGTATCCCTCGGGACATGCGCTCGGCTCGACCGTGCTGGCCGGTGTGCTGGTCGCTCTGATACTGCCCTTGCTACGCCTCGTCTTTCGCGTGGCCGTGATCACGCTCGCCGCCTGCTTCGTGCTGGCGGTCGGCGTCTCCCGGCTCTACCTCGGCGTGCACTGGTCCAGCGATGTCCTGGCCGGATTCCTCTTCGGTGGCTGCTGGCTCGCCCTCTGCCTCACCCTCCGGCCGTATCTGAACCGGTTGATTGCGCTGCGTGCCGCTGAATGACCTCGTAGACGCGTTTGGGTTCTTCGATCTGCGGATAGTGGCCCAGGCCGGGCAGGCGGGTCAGCTCGGCCCGGGGGCGCAGTTTCAGTACCGCTTGCAGCACGGCCTCGGTGCAGATGGGATCGTCTCCGGCCCAGCCCAATTCGAGCCGGCCCGGCCAGTCGCGCAATGCGTGGTGCCAGCGGTCGGAGGTCGGCGGGGTGACGCGCTCGTGGTTGTAGTAGATGAGCTTGTCCAGCATGCGGTGGCCGTCGTTGCAGGCGAGTAGCGACCACTGGTCCGCGGCCTCGTCGGCGCTGAGCGGGTGTGCGGCGGAGAAGATTCCGCCGAAGGTGCGGCGGTAGGCGGCTTCGCCGGTCAGCCGGGTGAGGATCGGGCCGACGCGGCTCAGCAGCAGTTTCTGGCCGAGCAGCAGGCTGGCCTGTTCGCGAACCATGCTGGCGTTGAACAACAGTGCCGATCGCAGGGTGAAGGACAAGGTTCCGTCGAGATCGCGGGCGAGGATCTCGGTCGCGACGGAACTGCCCATATCGTGCGACACCATGACCACCGGCTCGCTCGCGTACCGTCGCGCCAGTTCCTCGGCGATGTCGGCCTGTATCCGCAGCGAGTACTGCACCTCGCGTGGCTTGTCGGACAGGCCGTAGCCGAGGAAGTCGAAGGTGAGCAGGCGGTGGCCGTCGAGCAGGTCGAAGGAATCCCGCCAGTCGTAGGAGCTGGACGGGTAGCCGTGCAGCAGGAGCACCGGCGGGAGATCCGGATCGCCCGCGCGCTCGCGCACGAAGATCCGATGACCTCCCACCTGCTCATAGGTGCCCGATCGCTGCCAGGTGGCGACCCGTGGGGTCAGCTTTGCCATATCGCCACCGTAACAAATTGCACTGATGATGCAAATAGTTGATCAGCTCGCCGGGAGCGGCTGCTCGACTCCCGCGCACCAGACGGTACGGATCGCGCGGGTTGCGGTGATATCGCTGGTCGGATCACCCTCCACCAGAACGAGATCCGCGCGCAGGCCGGGCGCGATGGCGCCGCGATCGGTCAGGCCGAAGTACTCGGCGGGCAGGATGGTGGCGGCATTGAGGGCGGCGACGGGCGAGAGACCGGCCTTGACCAGGAGTTCCAGCTCGTGATGCAGGCTGGCGCCGTAGGCCGGGCAGAACGGAATGCCCGGCGTCGCATTGGCATCCGTGCCGGCCAGGACGGGAACGCCCGCCGTGTGCAGGGCGCCGGTGCTCTCCAGTGCGGCCGCGAACGCCTCGCCGATACCCCTGGCCTCCGCGATGCCCTCCATCATCGTCAAGGTGGGCACCACGATTCGGGCCTCGGCGGCCAGGCGCTCGACATCGTGCTTCGTCAGGACCGCGCCGAGCGGGATGTGGGTGATGATGTCCACGCCCGCGTCGAGCGCCATGGCGTACGCGCCGGGGGCTGCCGCGTGCGCGATGACCAGCAGGTTCTGTGCATGTGCCGCGGCCACAACGGCTTTCGCGCTCGCTGCGTCCGGGCCGCCCTCGCCCGGCGCCTCCAGCACCAGCTTGAGATAGTCCGAGCCGTCGGCGATGCGCTGCGCCACCGCGGCTTCGGCCTGCTCGGGGCCGTGGATGACGGTGGAGGCGTCGAGGACCTGCGCGTGCAGTCCGCCGCCGCCGATCACCGGATTGCCGGCGCTGCGGATATCGGTGGCGCCCCGGGCATTCCGGCTCGCGCGCGCGAGATCGGGCGCGGCGGCCATATCGAGCCCGGTGGTGACGCCGTATGCCGCCAGCTGCCGCGGGGTGTCCGCGTCGTTCAGATGGAAGTGCGCATCGATGAATCCGGGCAGCAGGGTCGCGCCCCGGCCGTCGACAATGGTCGCGCCGGTCGCATCGGCGCCGATGACCGAGCCGTCGATGACGACCGTGGTGGGTGCGGTCAGCTTCTCGCCGTCGAAGACTCGGACATCGGTCAGTGCGATACGCGCGTTCGAGGTTGCAGTCACCCCTACAGCTTGCTCTCGTTCCCCGGCGCGGGCACCGAAGTCGACGCGACGAACGGTGTCACCAGGTCCAGGAATTTCTCGGGCTCACTGGCGAACACGACATGTCCGGTGGGCAGGGTGCGGAAGACGGCGTGCGGCAGCCGCTTGCGGACCAGATGGCCGTAGGGGAGGGCGGCCACGATGTCCCGGCTGCCCCAGACGATGAGGGTCGGCGTGCGCAGTTCGGCCGCGCGGGGGTTCAGATCCGCGGCCGGGGTGGTGAAGCTGCGCCACAGCGCGGTGGCGACGGCGGTGCCCTCGGCGGTCCGGGCGCGGGCGCTCACGCGGTCGGAAATGGCGCGGTCGTGGGCATTCCGCGGCTGCATGTAGCCGCGGACCAGCGCCGGCAGCACGCGGCGGCTGATCGCCGGATTGCCCATCAGGCGGAAGACGCCCCGGGTGATCGGGTTGAGCGGTGCGAAACCGCCGGTGTTCACCAGGACCAGTCCCGCGACCCGGTCCGGCCGGTTCAGCGCGAGCCGGGTGGCGGCGAAGCCGCCCACCGAATTGCCGATCAGCACAGCGGGTTCCAGGTCGAGGCCGTCGACGATGTCCTCGAGGGTATCGGCGAGCAGGGGCGCGGTGACCTCGGCCGGTGCGCCCGAATCGGCGCGGGGTGTCTCGGAGTTGCCGTGTCCGGGCCAGTCGATCGCGATGACCCGATGCTGTTCGGCCAGTGGCCCGATGAGCGGGTCGAAGTCGTGGCTGTCGTGCAGGTTGGCGTGCAGCAGCAGGATGGGCCGTCCGGTTCCGGTGTCCCGGTAGGAGACTCGGCCGCCGCGGGTTGCTATCGAACCGTCCATTGCGGTTCCCTTCATGATTGCAAGGACCATGATTTCATTGACCATCCGGTCGGTCAATGAAACGATACATCGAATCCACAATCGTGGGAAGGAGTTTCGATGCCGGCATCACCGGTCCGCGGCACCCAGCGCGCCGCGGCGGCCGCACGGACCCGGGAAGCGCTCATCGCCGCCGGTTTCCGGCTGGCCGAGGACACCCCATTGCAGAAGCTCAGCGCGAACGTGGTGGTGGCGGAGGCGGGAGTGTCGAAGGGCACCTTCTTCCACCATTTCCCCACGCGCGCGGACTATCTCGTCGCCCTGCACGCGAGCTTCCACGACCGGCTGGAACAGGAGATCACCGAGGCCATCGGCGCCCTGCCGCCGGGCACGGACCGCTTGATCGAAGGCTCGGCCGTCTATCTGGATGTGTGCCTGCGGGATCGGGGCGTGCGCGCGCTGCTGGCCGAGGCGCGCGCCGAACCCGGCGTGGTGGCCGCCGCGCAACAGCGTTCGGAGCAGACCGCCGAACTCTGCGTGGCCGACTTCGAGCAGCTGGCCGCGACCCAGCCGCGCGAGAGCGCGCGACTATGGGTGCGGCTGGTCGCCGAGGTAGCCCTGCTGGAGGTCGCCGCGGGCGGCCGCGTGGACACGCTCCGCATCGCGCTCACCGAGTTCGTGCGGCGACCGCAGCGCTGAACCCCGAAACCGGTAGCCGCAGCGCCCGATTCACTTCCCCCGGCGCGGTAGCAGGCGGCGCGAGACGTGCTCGGTCATGGCCTCGGCCAGCGGCGGCGCGGGCCGTGGCGGGGCGGCCGGGGCCGAGCGGGCATCGTGCGAAATGCGGATCAGCAGCGCCACGATCACATAGTTGGCCAGCAGCGACGAGCCGCCGTACGACATGAACGGCGTGGTGAGACCGGTCAGCGGAATGAGTTTCGTGACACCGCCGACCACCACGAACAGCTGCCAGCCGATCGAGAACGCCAGCCCGCCGCCGAGCAGCTTGCCGAAGGCGTCCCGGGTGGTCAGCGCGGCGCTGAAGCCGCGGATGGTGAGAATCGCGAACAGCGCCAGCACGGCGGCCAGGCCGAACAGGCCGAGTTCCTCGCCGATGGTGGAGATGATGAAGTCGGTCTTGGCGAACGGCACGTCCTGCGGTCGCCCGCCGCCGATGCCGGTGCCCAGCAGACCGCCGGTGCCCATACCGAACAGGCCCTGCGAGATCTGATATCCGGTCGTGTAATAGGTGGCGAACGGATCCCGCCACACCTCGACGCGCACCCGCACGTGCCCGAACAGTTCGTAGGCGATGATCGAGCCCACCGCGAACATGGCGAGCCCGATGAACAGCCAGCTCACGCGTCCGGTGGCGATGTACATCATGGCCAGCACGGTGCCGAAGACCAGCAGCGAGAAGCCCAGGTTCTTCTCGTAGACGAGCACTAGCACCGAGACGAAGGTGACCAGCAGCAGCGGTGCCAGGTCGCGTAAACGCGGAAAGGTTGTGCCGAGAAAGCGTTTGCCCGCGCTGGTGAACAGTTCGCGGTTCGCCACCAGGAAGGCGGCCACGAAGATGATGAGCAGCACCTTGGCGAATTCGCCCGGCTGAATCGAGAAGCCGCTGATGCGGATCCAGCTCTTACCGCCGTTGACCTCACTGAATCGGGAGGGCAGCAGGGCCGGGACCATCAGGGCGACCAGACCGGCGAGGCCACACGTGTAGCCGTAGCGCGCGGGCCGCGTGTGATCGGAGACCAGGATCAGCATGCCGATGAACAACGCCATGCCGAGCCCGGTCCACACCAGCTGATGGGCGGCGTCGGAGGACGGTGCGGCGGCGCCGGCATTGGCCGCGGTGGCGGCCTCGGCGCGATCGAGCCGATCGATGAGTACCAGCCCCAGGCCGTTCAGGAGGACCACGCAGGGCAGCATCACCGGATCCGCCGCGGGCGCCCAGCGTCGCACCGCGACGTGGGTGACCAGCACGAATGCCGTGAATACGCTCAGTGTCAGGGTGATATTGCCGTCGAAACCGGTGCCGGTGGCCGCGCCCATCGCCAGAAAGGCGAAACCCGTCAGGAACAGGGCCCCGACGCAGAGCAGCAGTTCCGCATTGCGCGGAACACGCCCACCCGACTTGGCCACCGGAGGGCTGTGCCGAAATGCGCTCACACCGAACAGTATCGCGTGCGGTACCGGATGAGGAGCCAAAGCAGTAGCGCTTCGGCTATGGCAGTGAACACGGTCAGGAACTGGCTGAAATAACTCGCCAGCACATTCACCACGGTCAGCGACAGGATGCTGGACCAGATTCCGAGCCGCACACCGATTTCGACGTGTCCGCGCAGCCAGGCGCCCGCACCGATCGCGCAGCCCAGCCCGACCAGTACCTCGGCGCCGGCGGCGATGGCCAAGCCCACCAAGGCTTTATCGCCGTGATGCTGATAGTGGTCGAGGAAGTGATTCAGGACCGGCCACGGTGACCTGCGGCCGGTGAACGCGACGATGGCGAGTACGAGCCGCAGCAGGGTCCAGAGGGCGTGGAAGATCAGCACGGTGATGAGCACGCCGGCCAGCGCGCGCCGCGGCAGCAGGTCGTCGAGGACCCGGTCGGCGACCGCGCGGAGGCGGGTCAGGCGGGAGGGGAGGGTGTCCTCGTGGGTGGTGCGCAGGTACGACTCGAGGGCGTCGTACAGCTGCACCCTGTCGGGGCTGAAGCCGCTGCGGTCCAGATTGTCGAGGCGGTTGAGCAGTTCGTTGCGCTGGTCCACGCGGATCGGCTTGCCGACGCTGAGCCCGACCTCCTCGGTGACGTCGGCGAGGATCAGCGCCGGCGGGCGCGGGCGGGAATGCGCGGCCCAGCGGGCGACCAGCACGATCAGCAGGAAGGCCAGGTAGATGATGGGCGCGGCGAGCGGGAAGAAGTAGTTGTTGTTGGTGGTGATGAACTTCCCGACCTCGTCGATGAACAGGCCGAGCCCGACGCCGGACAGCACGGCCGCGGTGGTGATGGTCCCGCGACTGGCGAACAGGAACATGATCAGGCACGAGATCACCAGCAGCAGACCGCCGAAGAGGGCGTGCGCGATGTGATAGGTGCTGCCGCCGATCTTGGGATACCCGGAGGCCATCAGGTACAGCCGGGTGATCACCACCGTCATGCCGAAGCAGACGGCCATGATCGTCACCAGTCGCCCGGACCCGGGCCGCCACCTCATCTTCGCTATGTGATCGCCGAACACGTCGTCCACCGTGACACACAACCCGGGTGACCGCCCAATGATCGGTTCAGCCTGCGGCGCCCGGCCGGTCCGAGAGTCCGAGGCGGAGATGCTCGCTGTGATAGATGGCCTCGTCGAGCAGCTGGGCGACGTGATTGTCGTAGAGGCTGTAGACGATGCTGCGGCCGGTGCGGGCGCCGACCACCAAGCCGAGATTTCGCAAGAGCCGCAACTGATGTGAGACCGCGGACTGTTCCATGCCGACGGCCGTGGCGAGCTCGGTGACGGGCAGCGGGCCCTGCCGCAGCTGGGTCAGGATGAGCAGCCGGCTGGGGGTGGCGAGGGCCTGCAGCGTGTTCGCGACATGGGCAGCGGCCTCCGCGTCCAGCTGCTTGACCGGGCGATCCCGGCCTTCCACGCCATGTCCCATAACCGTGGAGATTACCTTGAGCGGTGGTTCAGGTGAGATCTATGGATGAAGACATGTTCATATGTTCTGCTATTGTGGCCTGGATTCAACGGCTCGTTCCGGAGGTAGGTCATGGCTGTCCCGACGCTCGCACCGTCCCCCACGGCGGGGGTTCCGGTCGTACCCGCGCGCCGGACCGCACTGTTCGCGCTACCGGAAATGCGCTGGGCCGCAGTCGCACTGGGGTTGTTCCTGCTCGGGCTGGTGGCGCAGGTGGCGGGTACGCCGCACTGGCTGTGGTGGGCGCTGTACCTGGCCTGCTACGCGGCCGGCGGGTGGGAACCGGGCCTCGCCGGGCTGCAGGCTTTGCGGGAGAAGACCCTTGACGTGGACCTGCTCATGGTCGTCGCCGCGGTCGGCGCGGCCGCGATCGGGCAGATCACCGATGGAGCCTTGCTCATCGTCATCTTCGCCACCTCCGGGGCGCTGGAGGCGCTGGCCACCGCACGCACCGAGGATTCCGTGCGCGGCCTGCTGGACCTGGCGCCGGATACCGCGATCCGGCTCACCGCCGACGGTTCCGAGGAAACGGTGCGCGCGGCCGATCTCGAGGTCGGTGATGTCCTGATGGTTCGCCCCGGGGAGCGAATCGCGGCCGACGCCACCGTGATCGACGGCGGCAGCGAGGTCGATCAGGCCACCATCACCGGTGAACCTCTGCCCGTGGACAAGACCGCCGGTGACGAGGTCTTCGCAGGAACCCTGAACGGCACCGGAGCCCTGCGTCTCCGCGTCGACCGCCGCGCCGAGGATTCGGTGGTCGCCCGCATCGCGGAATTGGTCGCACAGGCGAGCCGGACCAAGGCGCGCACACAGCTTTTCATCGAGAAGGTCGAACAGCGCTACTCGCTGGGCATGGTCGCGGCCACCCTCGCCGTCTTCCTGATCCCGCTGCTACTGGGCGATCCGCTGCAGCGGGCCCTGTTGCGCGCCATGACATTCATGATCGTCGCCTCACCCTGCGCAGTCGTCCTGGCCACCATGCCGCCCCTGCTGGCCGCCATCGCCAATGCCGGCCGCCACGGCGTGCTCGTCAAATCCGCCGTGGTCATGGAACAACTCGGCGCGACGACCCGCATCGCCTTCGACAAAACCGGCACCCTCACCCGCGGGACGCCCGAGCTGACCGAAGTCCGCTGCCTGGATGAAGAATTCACGGAGCAAGAGGTGCTGCGCGCGGCGGCAGCGGCGGAACACGGCAGTGAGCACCCCTTGGCCGCGGCCATCGTGCGCGCCGCGCGGGCCATGGACCTGGCGCTGCCCGCCGCTACCGAGTTCACGGCCCGGCCGGGGCGCGGCGTCAGCGCGCGCATCGATGGCCGGACGGTCCAGGTCGGATCGCCGACGGCGCTGCTCCCGGCCATCCATCACGATGCGGCAGCGGCGAATTCGCACGGGCTCACCGATGTCGGCGCGGCGGCGTGGGTGTCGGTGGACGAGTTGCAGCGGAAGGGACTCACCGCGGTCGTCGTCCTGGTCGAGGGGCGGCCGGTTGGTGTGCCGGCAATCGGTGATCAGCTGCGCTCGGAGGCCGCGACGGCTGTCGGCTTCGCGGAGCGGATCACCGGCGCTGCACCGGTTCTCGTGACCGGCGACAGTGCGCATGCCGCCGCCCGGCTCGCCGCTCAGGTCGGTATCACCGGGGTGTATGCCGGGCTGCTGCCCGAGGGCAAGGTCGGCGTGGTCCGGGAACTGCAGGCGGGCGGCGGGCGGATCGCGTTCGTCGGTGACGGGATCAATGACGCGCCTGCGCTGGCGGCCGCCGACAGTGGAATCGCCATGGGCGGGGCTGGGTCCGACTTGACGATGCAGACCGCGGACGCCGTGGTGGTGCGGGACGATCTGACTGCCGTACCCGCTGTGATCGCGTTGTCGCGGCGGGCACGGCGAGTGGTGGTGGCGAATCTCATCATCGCGGCGACTTTCATTGCGGCGCTGGTGGTCTGGGATCTGGCGGGGACGTTGCCGTTGCCGTTGGGGGTGGCCGGGCACGAGGGGTCGACCGTGATCGTCGGGCTGAACGGGTTGCGGTTGTTGCGGCGGGCGGCGTGGCAGCAGGCCGGGCGGGTGTGAGCATCGGTCGTACTGCGTACAACCGGGCGGGCTAGACTCGTCGCACGTCCGGGAGGGATTCCGGGCCGGTGCGCCGGGAAGTCTGGTCGGCAGTAATGCTGATCGACCTCAGGAGGCGTACGCCGTGGCCGGGATTGTGCTGGAATCCGATCGCCGCCGGGAGGCTTTGCGGACCAATCTGTGGTTCATGCCGACGGTGGAAGTGCTGGCGGCGGTGGGACTGTTCGTCGTCACCGATGCGCTGGATCGCGCGGTGTATCACGGGGAGCTGGGGATACCGAACTGGGTGACCTTCGGGACGCCGGATTCGGCGCGGCAGGTGCTCACCGCGATCGCGGCGGCCATCATCACGGTGGTGGGCGTGGTCTTCTCGATCACGATCGTGGCCTTGACGCTGGCGTCCACGCAGTTCGGGCCGCGCATGCTGCGGACCTTCATCCGGGATCGGGGTACGCAGGTCACGCTGGGGACCTTCGTGGCGAGTTTCGTGTACGCGACGGCCGCGCTGGTGTCGATCGGATCGGAGTTCGTGCCGCACATCTCGATCACGGTGTCGATCGCGTCGATGGTGCTGGATCTGGCGGTGCTGATCTTCTTCATCAATCACATCGCCAATGCGATCCAGTTGCCGAATGTGATCGCGGAGATCGCCGGTGAGGTGTCGGTGGCCATCGAATCGCAGCGGGACCGCGGGCCGGTGGACGCGCAGTTCGGGCCGTCCGCGGAGGAACTGCTGGCGCAGCTGACGACCGGCGGTGGGGAAGTGCGGGTGACGGCAGCTGATCGATGCCGAACGAGATGTCCTGGGTCTCGAGGACGTGCTGCGTCGCTACGAGGCATTGGCCGGTCCGCAGGACGCGCTGCCGGCGGAACCGCGGGTGGCTCCGGCGCCCCAGCCGACACCGGCGTCAGCGCCAGAACTGCCAGCTGCGGCGGGTGTCGTCGATGCGGGTGAGGGGGCGCAGGCGGTCGGGGAGAGCGGCTTTCGCGTCCAGGGCGAGCAGGGGCGCGATGGTCTGCGGCAGGTCGAGGCGGGTGCGCAGCCAGAGCCAGCCATTGTCGAGGGCGGTGACGAGACCGTCCGGATCGAGGCCGAGGGCGGCAACGGCGCGCAACAGCGTGTGGTGGTCGAGGTCCCACTGCTGGGCGCAGGCGGTGACCAGATCGGGTAGCCGATCCTCGGGGGCGACGGCGAGCATCCGGTGCAGAATCGCGGCGCCGGAGGCGGTGCGGGCGGCCTCGGCCAGGCGCGCCACCACGAATTCGAGATCGGAACGCATTGCCGCGGCGAAGATTTCGCTGTTCTCCTCGATGGTCAGCGGATCGTCGGCGGCGAGTTCGAGGAGGTGGGTCACCTCTTCGCGGGTCCAGCCGCCTTGCCGGCCTTTGCGGAAACCCTTGCGGGGCAGGCGTAGTCCATTGCGCCGGGCATCCTCGTCGGCGGCCGCGGCGTCGAGGACCACCAGATTCTCGATGGGTTCGGGCAGGCGCAGGGCCTTGCGGAGTTCCCGCCAGGCGGGGCGCAGCGCCTCCACCAGTTCGGCGGGGCCGGAGCGGGTGATGGTGACGGCGCGCATGAGTTCGGCGCCGCTGACCGCGGGATAGCGGGTGCATTCGGCGATCAGCTCCGGCAGCCGGTCGGCGGGCGCGCAGCTCATGATCTGTTCCAGCGCGTAGCGGTCGTGGCTGCCGAGGCAGATATTGACGACGAGTTGCGCGACGATCGGCAGGTTCGCGTACATGGCGTTGTGCAGCAGCCGGCTGCTGCCGGTATGCACGCCGCGGTCGTCGAGTTCGGCGCTGAGGGTCGCGTAGACCAGGGCCCGGTCGCGCGAGCCGACCGCGAATTCGCGCAGGGCTCGATGTCGTTTCAGGTAGTCGGCGACGGTGCCGCGGGCGACGGAATCGCCGGTCTCCCAGGTCTGCTGGACGCGGGGCCAGACGATCTCGGCATCACCCGAGGCGAGCTGGCCGCCGTCGAGGCGGCGCCAGGCGTCGGTGATCAGGACCTCGGTGAGGTCGAAGCCGAGCTGCCGCGCGACCTGGGTGGTGCGGTCGCGGCCGCGGGTGTCGGTCAGGATGCGGTCGATGAGCGCCTGCTCGAAGGCGGCTCGTGCGCTCGGCCTATGGTCTATGCGCGCGAGAGCCCTTGCGATGCTGGGCTTCTGGACGGCCAGCCGGATGGCGCGGTCGGCCACGGCCGTCCCGTTGAACCAGGCCGGATCGAGTTCCGGATCAGTGATGACGGTGGCCAGCTGGGTGTCGTCGAGCTGCGCGGGTTGCAGGGAGCGCAGGTGCCGGTGGTAGCACCATTCGCTGATCGCCTGCGCGGAGTCGAGTGAATCCGGCAGGGCCACACCGAGTTTGCGGTTCTCCACAATGGCGTGGCCGAGGTCGAGGAAGGCTTCGGGGAGGTCCGCGCTGCGGCTCTCGGGGGTGATGACGCAGCGGTCGGCGGGTATGGCGGGCTGCCCGTCGCCGATCACGGCGGTGATGGCGGGCGCCCCGGCGGACAGTGGCCGGTTGGTGGTGAAGGTCAGGTCCCACAGGGTTTTTCGGGGCAGCATCCCGTACAGGGTGCGCAGCATGGTGACGGCGTCTTCGAGGTCCGCCGCCCGCAGTACCAGTCCCGGCCCCTGCCCGCCGAGATAGGCGAGGACGGCGCCGAGCAGGACGGGCAGCCAGGGCTCGTCGAGGCAGCTGTCGACCGCCGCGCTGAGCTCCGGGCCCTCTGGCGGGGCGGACAGCGGCGGCCACTGATCGGTCGGGTAGAACGAATCATCCAGTGTGGTGCGGAAATTCGCGGAGTGATAGAGCCGCAGTGCGGTGGCGCCGTCGAGTAGTCCGCGTTCGCCCGCCACCAGGTGTGCCACGCAGGTGCCTGGCCGGGCATTGGACGGGGTCTTCATGGCGGCCACGGCCACGCCGCGGATGATGCTGAACTCGAGGACGAACGGGTCGCGGGTGGGCGGCATGCCGTTCTCGGTCAGGGATATCAGCGGCCCGAGTTCGCGGGTGGTGAATCCCAGTGCGGGGGGCCAGTTTCCGGAGTGCGCGACCACGCCCACGCCGGTGCCGGAGGATTCCAGGGTGACCACCGACCACCCGCACAACAACTGCGGAAATTCGGTCATCGATCGGCCCACAGTTCGTCGAAGAGGTCGAGCATGAAGATCATCGGGTCGACGGCCGCGTACGGCTTGAACACCGGATAGGAGTTGTCGCTGCGCTTCCCGCAGCCGACGGCGGACACCGGGAAGTACCGGTTCCACGGGAAGTGGATGGACAGCGTGGAGTCCACGGCCGGGAAGAGTTTGCGCACCAGGCTTCGGGTGGCGTCGGAGCGGTAGTCGATCTGGGCGCGCTGGTACAGGTTTCCGCCGCCATTGCTGCTGAACGGGGTGTCGGCCCAGTCGGCGGGCGGGGCGACGATGCCGGTCTCGGGCAGGTTGATCAGGGACAGCAGATCGGATTTGGCGACGATGGTCGAGACGTGCAGGCGCGGCGGTTCGATCGGCAGGTGGAGGGGATAGGCATTGGCCTCGCGCCAGAGTTTGGCGATCTGGTCGATCATCATGTTGGTGCGGCCGACGGTCTGTGAATGCTCGACGGCATTGTGCAGGCTGTCCTCGTTGGCGGCATTGGCGTGCTGCTGCATGATGGCCAGGTACTGCTTGTTCAGGGTCGAGGGCACCACGAACCAGATGAAGTCGGCGACCGCGAGGTGCGGGCTGACCTTGGCGGCGATCTCGGCGTCGGCCACGTCCTCACCGGCTACGTCGACGAAGGCGAGATTCACCGTGCGCCTGGTGCTCAGCGAGGTGACCTTCACGACGATGGGGGTGCGCGGCTGCCAGCCGCTCCAGGCGTGCGCCTGGCCCGGGACGCCGGGCGCGCGTTGCGTCTGGACGCCGGGCAGCTGCCGGACCGGCGGCGCCGGAATGCGCTGTCCCTGGGGACGATTCATGCCGGGCGCGCCGATGGCGCTGTCCATGGTCTGCCTCTGATTGCCGGCGTAGCCGCGTTTCTGCGTGTAGCCGATGGCCTGCCGGTTGCTGAGCTGATTCTCCAGGGCGGCAAGCATTTTCGTCGACTTGCGGGACGGGATGATGGACCATTCGCGGGCCAGCACCGGATCGTTCATGATCGAGTACAGCATCGAGGCGATGAGATGCGTTTTGGACGAGGCGGATTCGCCGACGAAGCCGATCACCCGGGTCGGGTAGTCGAGCATCTCCTCGTCGATCTCGCAGCCGTTGGGGCAGCGCCGGTCGACCTTGTTCGAGTAGTCGGCGACGCGGGTGGCGAAGGCGCCGTTCTGCTGCCGCAGCACCCACACCCAGGAGCGGCGGGAACGGTCGAATTTGAACTCGGCCAGGCAGTTCAGGCAGATGATGCGCACGGTCACCTCACGCCAGCACGGTGTAGGTCAGCCAGACCACGGTGCACACGAAGCCCGCCGCGCCGAGCCCGGCCGCCACCCGCAGCCAGTGCCACGCGCGCGATCCCGCGTACACGTACTGCTGCCAGGCCAGGCCCGCCCGTTGGTGTTTCATGAGACCTCACAGATGGTTGAAGACCGTCACCACGAGCCAGGTGAACAGCAGGAAGACGAGGAATCCGGCGGCGATCCCGGCCAGTACGGCGCCGGCCAGCACGCCGCCGACGTAGCGAGGGTCGTCCCGGCTGAGGCCGGCCAGCACCCGCTGCCGGAATTCGAGGGTGGGGCGCACGAAGATGCCCCACCAGGCGGTGGCGGGCATATCGACCGGGAGCGGTTCGGCTGTGCGCGTGGGGATATTGCCGTGCGTGAGCATGCTGGTGTGGGCCGGGCCGACGGCTTGGGGGACGCGTTCGGTGCGTTGAATGCGTTCGGTCTGTTCGGTGGCCGGGGTGCGCGCGGTCTGTGGGGCGTGCGCTGCTTGTGGAATGCGCTCGGCCTGCGGAACTCGTTGGGGCTCTGGGGCGCGTTCGGGTTGCGGGGCGCGTTCCTGGCGGCGGACGGGTGTGGTGATGGCCTGCCGGAAGAAGTGCTGGAATTCGGTGGCGGACTGGTAGCGCCCGCGCGGGTCCTGGGCGAGGGCCTTGTCCAGCACGGCTTTCAGCGGTGGTGGCAGCGGGTCGGGCGCATACGCGTGTTCGAGCACTTCGGTGCACACCACGGCGAACGAATACACATCGCTGAGCTGAGTGAACTTTCCGTACCGCAGGTATTCCGGTGCGGCATAAGGCTGTGTGCCCAGCGCGTGGTGTTCGCGGGTGAGCCGGTTGAAGTTCTCCCGCATTTCGATGGCGATCCCGAAATCGGCGAGCTTGGCGCTGCCGTCGCGGCAGATCATGATGTTCTCGGGTTTGATATCCCGGTGCACGATCTCTTTCGAGTGCGCGTAGGTGAGTCCGTCCAGCGCGTCGGCCAGTATCCGCAGCAGCGGTGGCGCGTACCAGTTCTCGGGTGACCGCATGTGCTGCCGGAGATTTTCGCCCAGTATGAATTCCATCACCAGGAACGGTGACCGGCGTCCGTTCTCCACGAAAACCCCGGCGTCGTGCACCATCACGATGCGCGGACTGTTCATCCGGGCGGCGATGAGCGCCTCCCGCTCGAACCGTTCCTGTGACCGCAACTCGTCCTGCTCGAGGGTGGGCAGACTGCCGGCGTCCAGCACCTTGACGGCAACCTGCCGCCGCAGCCGCCGGTCCCAGGCCTCCCAGACCTCGGCCATACCCCCCTTGCCGACGAGTTCACGCAACTCATACCGGCCATTGATCAGCCTCAATTGCGATCGATCCCTTCAAGCCAGGCAACGTCTTACAGATCCGCCCACCCCGCCCCGCCACGAACCATGCCCGAGTCTACGCGCGCCCCACCATGCCTTTCCCTTGCGATTTGCTTAACAACCACCCCCATGTGTACCTTCTCCCAGGCGATCGCTGACACCGACCGCACATCCGGGGCTATGGCGCAGCTGGTAGCGCACCACACTGGCAGTGTGGGGGTCAGGGGTTCGAGTCCCCTTAGCTCCACCAATCGTGCCATTGCACGAACCGACTCCATTGGGGGCTGGTACCGCACAAGCGGTACCAGCCCCAATGTCGTTAACGATCGGTATCGCCACAAGAGCGCACCCCAGGGAAAATTGTCTTGTCCCTGGGGCTTTGGATATGGTCGTGGCGGTGCGCGAAACGCGCCCACGCCTGTCGTCGTCGGGGCGTGGCTCGCTACGCCTGCTGCTCTACTCGGCTGATACCGATGACCTCGGCCGACCACCTCGATCCCGCCACTGAGCGCGGTTCGTCTGGGACATCGTCGTAGAGTCCTAGATCCTCGGAAATCCTTGTCAGTTCTGACAATCCGGCGGCCCGCTCGGCACGCCGAAACTCCCGAAAGGCGAGTACGTCGGTCAGCCGCACGCGCCGATGCCGACCCGGCCGGGTGAACGGGATCGCACGCGAATCCAACAGCTTCACCAACGTCGGCCTGCTCATGCCGAGCAACTCGGCCGCCTCCTGCGTCGTCAGTGTGGTGTGCAACGGCGCCACCGTCACAGCCTTACCCTCCGACAACGCTTGAGCTACCAATCGCAGAGCCTCGACCACCTCGGCAGGCAGCGCGACGACGTCCCCTTCGGAAGACCGCACAATAGAGGCTTCGACAGTGTCCGGCATGGCGTCGAGAAACCTCTGTAGCGCGGCAAGCTGGTCCGGATGCGCCGACGAGGGTGGTGAGCATCAGCCACCACGGTGACAGGATCGCGCTCAGCAGGGCGCTGAGCAGGATGAGTGCGCCGGCCAGGGCCGGAACCAGCCGGGTGATGGTCCAATCCGTGCGGGCGGGGCGGGTAGTGCCATCGGAGGGAATCTCTTCGGTGTGGTCCCGGCCACGGTGTGCCCGAGGTTTCCGGAACCTCGGTCCCAAGGCGGTGGCATGTGCGCGTCGGCGAATCGGTCGGTGCATGTCTCGGCGTGTCGCGCTCTCAGTGTCCTCTCAGCGGTGAGAGCGCATGCTGCACAGTGTGGTTCCCCGTGCCACGCCGCGAGGGCGGTACTGCCCGGTCGCATTCCGCACCATTTCACGGGGGTGATCGAACGTCGAAGTGTTCCACCTGATTGTCAGCCACCATGTCGGGCGCCCGTTCTCCTGAGTCGTGCGCCCGCGACGACGGAAGGCAGTAGATCATGAGGTACGGCACAGCGTTGCGCGAGGAGATCGGCCGTGGCGGGGTCACCCCGCTGATCGGGATCTACGACATGTACTCGGCGTCGCTGGCGGCGCAGCACTACGACGGAATGTTCGTGTCGGGCTTCGGTTTCGCCGCGTCGTATTACGGGCTACCCGATATCGGGTTCATCGCCTGGCCGGACATGGTCGGGTTCGTGCAGCGGTTGCGGCTGGCGTTCCCGGAGCAGCATCTGCTGGTCGACATCGACGACGGGTATGTGGATGCGGAGGTGGCCTGTCATGTGGTCGAGCAACTGGAGTTGATCGGCGCGTCGGGGGTGATCCTGGAGGATCAGCAGCGGCCACGCCGGTGCGGGCACGCAGCGGGCAAGCGGATTCTGCCGCTGGAGCAGTATCTGGAGAAGCTGGATCTGGTGCTCGAGACGCGCTCCGATCTGCTGGTCGTGGCACGTACCGACGCCACCGAGGAGAGCGAGATCCTGCGTCGCGCCGAGGCTTTGGCCGCCACCGATGCCGACGTGCTGCTGGTCGACGGGGTGCGCGATGTCGAGTGGATTCGGCGGGTGCGGGCGGTGGCCGGGTCGAAGCCGTTGTTGTTCAACCAGATCGCCGGCGGGCTCTCGCCGCGGTTGTCGCTGACCGAGCTAGAGGATCTCGGGGTGGACGTGGCGATCTATTCGACCCCGTGTTTGTTCGCGGCGCATGCGGCGATGGCCGAGATGTTGGAGAAGTTGCGCACCAACGACGGCCGTCTGGCCGAGGCCGGTGACAGCGGGGTGGGGGTGGCGTCATCGACGGCGTTGCTGGAGGCCAACATCTCCCGCCATCATCCGCGGCGCGCGGATCTCGCGCCCCGGATGGGTTCGCGGCGGTGATGCGGCGGGCACGGATCGATCCTTATGTCGCGGCACTGCTGGCCACGGTAATGGTTGCCTCGATCACGCCCGTGCGTGGTGAGCCGGCGGTGGATCTGCACCGGCTCACCACGGTGGCGATCGGACTGCTGTTCTTCCTCTACGGCGTCCGGTTGTCGGCGGGTGCGGCGGTGCGGGGTCTGCGGCATTGGCGGTTGCACGCAGTGGTGTTCGCGGCGACGTTCGTCGCGTTCCCGCTGCTGGGCGTGGCGTGCCGGGCGCTGACCACGCCGGTGCTGGGGCCACAGCTGAGTGTCGGAGTGCTGTTTCTGTGCTGTCTACCCTCCACGGTGCAGTCCTCGATCGCGTTCACCTCGCTGGCCCGCGGCAATGTCGCGGCGGCGATATGCAGTGCGTCGGTGTCGAATCTGCTCGGCATCGCGCTCACCCCGATCCTGGTGGCGCTGCTGCTGGCCACCGGCAGCGGCGGCGGGGTGTCGGTGGATGCGGTGGCCGCCATCGTGATCCAGTTGCTTGCGCCATTCATGGCCGGGCAGTTGTCGCGCAGGTGGATCGGAGAGTTCGTGGCGCGGCACAGTGTGGTGCTCGGCTATCTGGATCGGGCCTCGATACTGCTGGTCGTCTACGCTGCGTTCAGCACGAGTGTCACGGCGGGGATCTGGGGTCGGATCAGTATGTCCACGCTGGCGTGGTTGCTCGTGGTCGACGCCGTGATCCTCGGAATCCTGCTGGCGGGCACGACGATCGCCGCTCGCCGACTGCGGTTCGACACCGCCGACGAGATCGCGATCGTGTTCTGTGGCTCCAAGAAATCACTGGCCAGCGGGCTGCCGATGGCGGGGGTGTTGTTCCCCGCCGCCGCGGCCGGATCGGTGGTGCTGCCGCTGATGCTGTTCCACCAGATGCAGTTGATGGTGTGCGCCTGGCTGGCTCGCCGCTACGGCAACCGGTCCGAGCCGGTGGCCGGCGGCGATCCGATCGAGTGAGGACGGTGACCGGATTGCCGGTGCGGTCCGGTCACCGCCGCAGCGCGGGGTCCTGGTGGCGTGGGCTTTCCTGAAGGGGTTGCTGCACATCGGATTCGGTGACGGCCAGGTAGGTGACCAGGGCTAGGATGAGCAGGCCCGGCACGGCCACGACGGGGGTGCCGAAGACGCCGACCATGACTACCGTCGGCCAGTACGCCCACGCGTTGTAGCGGCCGAGGCGCAGCCGCACGTGAGGGCCGCGGCGAAGGCGAGGAAACCCAGGGTGACCCCGGAATTCGGGACTCCGGCCGGGCGCTCGCAGCCGGATTGGACAATCCGCCAAGGTGATTCGGCCAGGACGATTATCTCCCAACCTGCGGACCGGACTCCGAATCATTGCGGTCCCCGGTCGGCAGGAGCAGCCCGAACACCGGGTTGGGCGCTGCCCGGCGCAGCAGGAGGCGTCCTCCCTCCGCTTCGGCGAGTGACCGTGCCAGCGCCAGACCGATGCCATGCGTGCCCGCACGCTCCTGGGGGCGTTGCGCGAATACGGCTTCGGGATCGCTCACCCCGGTTCCGTGGTCGCAGATCTCGATGAGTAGGCCATCTCCGGTTGTCTCCGCGGTGACGGTCGTTTCGCCCGCGCCGTGCATCAGGGCGTTGTCGACCAGGACGTCCACGATGTGACGAATCGCGGTGGCCGACACCCGAACCGGCGGAATATCGGAGGCGATGCGCACGTGGAAGGGGCGGCCCCGCTCGGTGAAGGCGGCGTGCCAGCGGTCGTGGACGGCTCCGAGCAGGGAGTCGATGTGTACCGGGGGCACCGTGTGCGAGCGGGGGGCGCGGGCCAGCCGCAGCAGGTCTTCGATGGTGTCGTCGAGTTGATGGCCGCGGCGCACCGCCGTCTGTATCGCCTCCCGCAGGTCCGCGCCGGGCCGTTCCAGCGCCGATTCCAAGCCGAGCAGCAGGGCGGTGAGCGGGGTGCGCAATTGGTGGGACGCCTGGGTGGTGAAGGCGCGTTCGCGTTCGAGCAGCCCGCCCAGGCGGTCCGCGGTGGCCTCGAGGGCGTCGGCGAGAGCGTCGGCTTCGCTGATGCGGGATGGCTGTGGGTGAATGGTGAAATCGCCGTCGCCCAGGGCGCGTGCGGCCTCGGTCAACCGTTCCAGTGGGCCGGCGATGCGTCGGCCTTGGTATCGGGCCAGCAGCGCGGCGACGCCGATCACCATGAGGCCGAGGACGGTCATGATCGCCCACGTGCGCAGCGTCCGATCGGTGACCCGCCGGTCGGGGACCGCGACGCGGACGGTGGCGGAGACATCGCGGTCGGAGGGGACGGGCGCCGACACCGCCAGATCCGGGCCCTCGACCACGACGTGAATGCGGCCGTCGGCCGCGGCGGCCGCCGAATTCGATGTGGCGGGCCCGCTTTCGCGAATCAGGCGACCGGTGGCGGTGTAGACGCCGACGGTCAGGCCCGCGGGCAGGCCGCTGGGCAGCTGTACCGGGCCGCCGTCGGAGGCGATCGTATCGGGCACGACCGCGGCGACGCGTACGGCGTCACGCTGCAGTTCCGTGACGGTGGCCGCGCGGTCCATGCGCTGCACCGCCACCGCCAGGGGCACGGCGAACAACAGCACGGCCAGCGCGGCGACCATGACGATCGACAGCCGCACGTGGGCGCGCAGGGAGCGTGTGCGCTTCGGCCGGCCGGGCCGCACCGCGGCCGCCTCGGTCGGGAGCATGCGCCTCCTCATACTCGCGCCGTTCGTTTCACGGTGCCCATACTGCGCCTCGAAAGGTAAACGCTGTTATTGCCTTCCGCTGCCCGGCCGATAACCCGCCGGTTCCTAGCGTCGTTCTCAGCTCTTGTGATCAAGGAGGTCGGAACGGCAATGATTCGAACGATGCGATGGATCGCGATCGGTGCGGCGATGCTCGCCGCGGCCACCGCCTGCGGCACTGGCCCGAGCGGGCCGGTGAGCGCGAGCGGAGGAAGCCCGAGTGCCGGGAGTACGACCGCGGGGAGCGCCGCGCCGGAGGTCAACCCGCAGGGCGACATACCCGACAGCACCGTGTACGTCCCCTACAGTTATGCCGCCGGTCATTTCACGGTCAAGGTACCGCAGGGCTGGGCTCGCTCGAACCAGGGCGCGGCGGTCGTGTTCACCGACAAGCTGAACTCGGTCCGGCTGGAGGCCGCGCCCGCGACGCAGGCTCCGACGGTCGAATCCGCCCGGGCCACCGAGGTTCCGGCGATCCAGGCCGCCGCGGGCAATATCCATGTCGACGGCGTCACGTCCGTGCAGCGGGCCGGTGGCACGGTCGTGCGGATCTCGTACTCCGCCGACAGTCCTCCCGATGCGGTCACCGGCAAGGTGGTGCGCGACGCCGTCGAACGCTACGAGTACTTCCACAACGGCACCGAGGCGATCGTGACGCTGTCCGGTCCGGTCGGAGCCGACAACGTCGACCCGTGGCAGACGGTCTCCGACTCGCTGGGGTGGGCGTCGTGACCGTGCCCGCATTGCGCGCCGAGCGTCTGTACCGGTTCTACCGCTCCGGGGAAGAGGAGACGATGGCGCTGCGCGGCGTCAGCCTCGCGATCGACGCGGGTGAGCTGGTCGTGGTGGCCGGGCCGTCCGGGTCGGGGAAGTCCACGCTGCTGGCGTGCCTGTCCGGGCTGGACGAACCCGATGGCGGCTTCGTTCATGTCGGCGCCGACCGGATCAGTCATCGCGCCGAACGCGATCGTGCGGCCCTGCGCGCCGGCAGAATCGGTGTCCTGCTGCAGACCGGCAATCTGCTGCCGCATTTGAGCGTCGCGCAGAATATTGAACTGGCCCAACGGCTTTCCGGTCGCGGGACCCGGCCCTCGCCCACGCGACTGCTGGATTCGCTCGGAATGGCCGATCGAGCCGCCGCGCGGCCGGGCAGCCTGTCGGGCGGTGAATCGATCCGGGCCGGACTGGCGGTCGCGCTCGCCAACGCGCCGACCGTGCTGCTGGCCGACGAGCCGACCGGGGAGCTGGACGACGACACCGAATCCCTGGTGCTCGCGCTGCTGCGCCGCCGAGCCGACGAAGGGTGCGCGGTCCTGGTCGTCTCGCACAGCGCGGCCGTCGCGCATCGGGCTGACCGGGTGCTGCGGCTGCACGACGGGCTCATCGAAGCCGGGGAGGCGGCATGATCGACGCGATGGCGCCCGCGGTGGTGGACTGCCGGGGCGTCGGCCGCAGGTACGGTCGAGGGCGCGCCGCCGTGTCCGCACTGTGTGAGATCGATTGCCAAGTGCGCGAAGGGGATCGGATCGCCGTCACGGGCCGGTCCGGGTCGGGTAAATCGACGCTGCTGCACCTGATGGGCGGATTGGACACTCCGTCTACGGGGACGGTGTCGTGGCCTGCCCTCGGCGGGAGCCCGGACCGGCCCGGCGCGATCGGATTCGTGTTCCAGGCGCCCAGTCTCATCCCGCCGTTGGATGCCGTCGAAAACGTCGCGCTCCCTTTGGTGATCGCCGGCATGACCGAATCCGAGGCGCGAGCACGCGCGATGGACGCGTTGTCCGCGCTGGGCATCACCGATCTGGCCGACCGGCTGCCCGGTGAGCTGTCCGGCGGGCAGGCCCAGCGCGTGGCGGTGGCCCGTGTGCTGGCCGCCCGGGTCCGCCTCGTGCTGGCCGACGAGCCCACCGCACGCTTGGACCCGGTTCACCGTGACCAGGTGATCGAGACTCTCCTGGCGATCTCTGTGCACTCGGGCGCGGCCGTCGTGGTCTCCACCCACGACACGGCGGTCGCGGCCCGCTTCGAGCGCCGCTGGCGGCTCGACGACGGCCGCTTGATCGAGGACGCCACGACAAGCCCTGTCCGGCAGGAGGATCCGGCATGCTGACCCTGCTCTGGCTACGCGGCTTGATCCGGCTGCGCTCGGGCCGCCTGCTCGGGGTCGCCGCCGGGATAGCGGTGGCCGTCGCACTGCTCGCGACGCTGGGCAGCTTCTTGTCCGCGTCGAAGGCCACCATGACACAGCGCTCGATCCAGCGGGTCGCGGTGGATTGGCAGATCCAGGTGCAGCCCGGGACCGATCCGGCCGCCGTGCAATCGGCCGCGACCGCCGATCCCGCTGTGGCGCACACGCTTCCGGTCGAGTTCGGCACCACCACCGGGCTGCGTCACGCCACCGGCACCAGCACCGCGGCCACCGGACCCGGCCAGATCCTCGGCCTGCCCGCCGATTACGCCGCCACGTTCCCGGCCCAGATGCGCTACCTCGTCGGTGCCCGGCAAGGCGTGCTGCTGGCCCAGCAGACCGCGGCGAACCTGCACGCCGGCCCCGGCGACACGTTCACCGTGGACCTGCAGGGACTGCCGCCGGTCACGCTGACGGTCGCGGGCATCGTCGATCTACCCCACGCGGACAGCCTGTTCCAACACGTCGGCACACCGATCGGTGCACAACCGGCCGCACCGCCGGACAATGTGGTGCTGCTGCCCGCCGACCAGTGGCACCGTGTCTTCGACCCGTTGGCGGCGGCGCATCCCGACCAGGTCGGCGTCCAAATCCACGCCCGGCTGCACCACGATCTCCCCGCCGATCCCGCACAGGCGTACACGCGGCTGACCCGCGCCGCCAATCACCTCGACGCGACGCTGGCCGGCAGCGGCCTGGTCGGCGACAACCTCGGCGCCGCACTCGGTTCCGCCCGCTCGGACGCCCTCTACGCGCAAGTGCTGTTCCTGTTCCTGGGAGCGCCCGCCGCCGTGCTCGCCGCGTGGCTGACGGCGACCATCGCGGGAAGTGGCGCGCACCGGCGGCGAGCCGAACAAGCCCTGCTGCGGACGCGCGGAGCCGGTACCCGGCAACTGCTGCGCCTGGCAGGCGCCGAGGCCATGGCCGTCGGCGTCACCGGTGCGCTGCTGGGCGTGGGACTGGCGGCCGTGCTGGGACGGTCGGTGTTCGGGTCCGCCCGATTCGGCGCGGGTTCCACCGACGCGGTGATCTGGCCGGTCGCCGCGGCGCTCGCCGGTGTGGTGATCGCCCTCGTCACCGTGTTCGTTCCGGCGCGGCGCGACCTGCTCATGCCCGCCGCCGTCGCGCTGCAGGGCCTCGACCGCCGGAAGTCGCCGCGCTGGCTGCGCTGGGGCCTGGACTGCTGGTTGCTGGCCGGGTCCGCCGTGGCCTGGTGGGCGACCCGCCGCAACGGATATCAGCTCGTGCTCGCACCCGAGGGCGTGCCGCAGATCTCGGTCAGCTACTGGGCCTTCGCCGCGCCCGCCCTGCTGTGGCTGGGAACCGGGCTGCTGTCCTGGCGGTTGACGATCCTGCTGTTGCGGTCGGGCCGACCGGTGTTGGAGCGTCTCGTGCGTCCACTCACCGGTCCGCTGTCCGGCACCGCCGTGGCCCTGATGTCACGCCAGTCCCGCACGATCGCCCGCACGGTGGTCCTGGTGACGATGGCCATCGTCTTCGCCGCGTCGACCGCGATCTTCAACGCCACCTATCACCGGCAGGCCGAAATGGACGCTCAGCTCACCAACGGCGCCGACGTCACCGTCGGCGAACCGCCCACCGCGGTCGTCCCGCCTTCGGCCGCGGGCGATCTGGCGCGCGTGCCCGGCGTCGGAGCCGTGGAGCCGATGCAACACCGCTTCGCCTACGTGGGCCCCGACCTCCAGGATCTCTACGGCGTCCAGCCGAGCACCATCGCCGAGCACGTGCGGCTGTCGGACGCCTACTTCGCCGGTGGCACCGCACGACAGCTGCTCGACCGGCTGGCCCGGCACCCCGACAACATCCTGGTCAGCGCCGAGACCGTCACCGACTTCCAGCTGCATCTCGGCGACACCCTGCGGCTGCGGCTGGTCGACGGGCGCACTCACCAGCAGATCACGGTGCCCTTCCACTACGCCGGTGTGGTCAAGGAATTCCCCACCGCGCCCAAGGACAGCTTCCTGGTCGCCAACGCCTCCTATATCGCGACGGCGACGGGCAGTCCCGCGGTGGGCGAATTCCTCGTCACCGCGAGCGGCGCGACTCCCCGCGCCGTGGCTGAAAACCTGCGCGCCGCACTGGGACCCGGCCCGACCATCACCGACATCCAGACCACGCGGACCGTGGTCGGCTCCAGCCTCACCGCCGTCGACCTGACCGGGCTCACCGAACTCGAACTCGGCTTCGCCGTGGCACTGGGTGCCGCGGCCACCGGACTGCAGTTGCTGCTGGGCTTCACCGAACGACGACGGACGTTCGCCTTGACCAGACTGCTCGGCGCCCGGCCCCGCCAACTGGCGGGGCTGGTGTGGGCGGAGATCGCGGTGACCGTCACCGCCGCACTCGTGCTGGGTACGACGATCGGCTGGGTGCTGACCGAGTTGCTGGTCGCCGTGCTCACCGGCGTCTTCGATCCGCCA
Source organism: Nocardia sp. NPDC020380 (assembly GCF_044386975.1). Lineage (NCBI taxonomy): Bacteria > Bacillati > Actinomycetota > Actinomycetes > Mycobacteriales > Nocardiaceae > Nocardia > Nocardia sp. NPDC020380. Next base: position 313,740 of record NZ_JBIRVQ010000008.1, read on the forward strand.
CCGACCGCGCTGACCGTCCCCTGGGGCTATCTGGGTGTGGTGGCGATCGTCGCGATCACCGCGACCGTGGGAGCGGCGGCGTACGCGATCGCGGCCGCTCGGCGGCCCGCGCTGGAAATGCTGCGCGACCTGTGATCGGCGGACCACGGCCGGGCTCATCGGACACCTCGGTCCGATGGGCTCGGCCTACCGCGCCGCGGACCCTAGGATCGTGAAGGTGGGATCAGCGCAGCTACTGGTCGTGGAGGACGATCCGGACATCGGGAGCGAACTGCAGCAGGCGCTCGCCGGGTACGGGTTCGCCGTGGACTGGGCCGCCACCGCGGCGGACGCCGAACAGCTCGCGTCGCAACGCGATCCAGACCTGATCCTGCTCGATCTGGGTTTGCCCGACCGGGACGGGGTGGCGTTGTGCCGGACGCTGCGCGCCGCGCTGCCCGGCACCGTCATCGTCGTCCTGACCGCACGCACCCAGGAATTCGAAGTGGTCGTAGCCTTGGACGCGGGTGCGGACGACTATCTGACCAAGCCGTTCCGGCTCACCGAGCTGCTCGCGCGGCTGCGGGCGCATCTGCGCCGCCGTTCTGCCACCATCGGCACGCCCGCTCTCACCGCGGGCCGGGTCCGGGTCGATCCGTACGCCCGCCGCGCCTGGGTCGGTGCGACGGAACTCTCGTTGCGGCCCAAGGAATTCGACGTCTTGCATCTGCTGATGGAGCATGCCGGCGAGGTGGTCACCCGCGACACTCTCATGGCAACGGTGTGGGACGAGCACTGGTACGGGCCGACCAAGACCCTCGACGTTCACGTCTCGGCCCTGCGCCGCAGACTCGCCGAGCACGGCGAGGACCCCTATCGGATCACCACCGTCCGAGGTCGCGGCTACCGCTTCGAAACAGAGTCCTGACGACGCCCACCGCGGTTCCGGCACGGAACGCGGTGGGCGTGGCAGTCCAACAGTTTGCGAGGGTTACTGTCCCGGCGCGGCAAGAAGATTCGTGAGCGCCTGAGTTTCGCTCGCCGGGTCCGGGGTCTTCGCGCGCAGAGCTTTCGGCGCTTTGTCGACCTGGCCGTCGAGCACGCTCCACCCGGACTCGTTCATCGGCTGCCCAGTGTGAACGGGCAGCGGACGCTTCGAGACGGAAACCCTATTCGGAGTAGCGGCGTGTATACCAGGTGACCGCCCGGCCGATGACGATCAGGAGCAGCACGAAGACCATCAACAGCAGTGCGGCGTCATAGGACAGCGCGTGCGCGGAGGCCGAGGGCTGGTTGTAGAAGGTCCAGATCGGGTAGGTCAGGTAGCCGACGGGAGAGTTGGTGAGCTTGCCGGTGGGCGCGGTATCCGACCATCCCGCAGTATAGAGCAGAGGCGCGGTTTCGCCGACGGCCAGCGCCAGCGCCACCAGCAGGCCGGTGACGATGCCGGGAATCGCGGATTTCAGCACGATCTTGCGCAGCGTCCAGCCCAGCGGCAGTCCGAGCGCTTCGGCACCCTCGCGGTAGGCCGTCGGCACCTGTTCGAGCGATGCCTCGGTGGCCTTGGCGATGTAGGGGATGCTCATGATCGACAGCACCAGCACCCCCGCGGCGAGCGAGAAACCCCAGTGGAAGAAGACGACGAGCGCGAGGTAGCCGACGTAGCCGAGCACGATGGAAGGAATGCCCGACAACACCTCGTAGGCGCCACGCAGTACGGAACGTCTTCTGCCGGAGGCGAATTCGGAGAGGTAGATGCCGGTGAGCACACTGACCGTGCCGCCGACCACCATCACCCCGCCGCCGATCACGACGGTGCCGATGATGGCGTTGCGCAGTCCGCCGCCGCTGCCCTGAGTGTTGTATATCAGCACATCCCAGTGGAAGACCGGCAGCGCCCGCGTCAGCACGCCGATCAGCATCCACAGTGTCGGGCCGACGACCACCGCCAAACAGCCGAAGCAGGCGGCCCAGAACACCGCGTTGGCGATCTTGCGGCGGACATCGATCGAACGTCGTTGCGCGGCGAGCGTTGTCGTTCGGTCGGCCATTTCAGACTCCTCGTCCGACCGGCAGTGCCGTGGTGGACACCCGCCGCACCAAGGCGCGCGCGAGGATGTTCGTCAGCAGTGTGATGACCATCAGTACCAGGCTGGCTTCGGCCAGGGTCTCGACCGCGAAGTTGCTCGAGTCGGTGAGTGCCGAATCCAGCTGGGAGACAACGGTCGCCGCGATGGTGGACATGGTCGAGTAGATGGTGGTGGGCATCGTGCCCAGGACCGCGCCCGAGACCATGGCGACGGCCATGGTCTCACCGAGCGCTCGGCCCAGACCGAGCACGACCGCGCCGATGATGCCCTTGGAGACCCAGGGCAGCGTGACCCGCCGGGCGCACTCCCAGTCCGACATGCCCAGCGCGGTGGCGCCCTCCCGGGGCAGCAGCGGCACCGTCCGGATCAGGTCGCGGGTGGTGCTGGCGACGATCGGGATGACCATGACGGCCAGCACCAAACCCGACACCAGCAGACCCTCGCCGTTGCCGGGGTCGCCGCGAAAATAGCTCAGCACCGGCACATCCGGCGCATTACGAGCGATCACGGGGGCGATGTGGTGGGCGATGAACGGCCCGAAGGTCAGTGCGCCCCACAGCCCGACGATCACGCTGGGAATGCCGGCGAGCAGTTCCAGCACCATGCCGATCAGCCACGCGATCCGCTTCGGCAGCCGCTCGACGATCACCAGCGCGGCGCCGATCGAGACCGGAACCGCGATGATCAAGGCGATCACGGAGGTCGCCACGGTGCCGACGATCAATGGCAACGCGCCGTAGGAGGCGCCGACCGGGTGCTCGACCCCGTCGGTGATCTCGGTGTCGCCGTACGTATTGCCGGGCTTCCAGTCGGTGCCGGTGAAGAAATGCGTGCCGTTGAGCTTGATCGCCCCGTACGCCTCCAATATCAGCGTGACGAGTACGAATATCAGTGCCAGCAGCGGGATTGCGGCGCCGATGCCGCCGATCCATCGAATCGCCTCGCCCTGGCGGATCGACCGGCGAACCCGGCCGGGCAGCAGCCGGGCCGCCGCGAAGCGTCCCGGCCGCGGCCCTACCTCGGTGGTGGTCATATCAGCTCGAGATCTTGGCGATCTGCGCGTCCGACAGCTTCACCACCGGCGCCGGAAGCGGCTGGAAGCGCACCTTCGCGGAGATCGCCAGCGGAATATTCAGCAGCCCGGGGTTTTCTCGACATCACCCTTGGACAGGTAGGCGTCGGACGCGCCGATGTTCACCGCTCCGGCGGTCGCCTGCGAGATGCCGGTGCCCGACCCGGTGCCCTGCGCGGTCACGGTGACGTTCGAATACTTCTGGTGGTACGCGGGATCCCACAGATTGAACAGCGGGTACAGCAGGGTGCTGCCGGTCTCCGACAGCGCGACCGCGGAGGTCGCGGGCGCGGTCGCGACCGACCCGGTGCTCGGTGACGACGAGCTGTTCGAGCTGTTCGAACTACTCGAGCCACATGCCGCGGCGGCCAGCACCAACGGCAGGGCGGCCGCTACGGCCACCGTCGAACGCAATCGAATCTTCACTTACCTCATCCTTTTCGATACGAGAACCTCCGGCGCCGGCGACACCGAGGAGCATGGGAGGGTCAGCCGAACCGTCCGGCGACATAGCGAACGGTCTCCTCGTGCTGGGGGGAAGAGAAGAGCTCCTCGGTCGATCCGTACTCGACCAATCGCCCGTCGAAGAAGAACGCGGTGGTGTCCGCGACCCGGGCGGCCTGGGCGAGATTGTGCGTCACGATGATCACCGTCAGCCGGTCGAGCAGCGACCGGATCAGTGCCTCGATCTTCTCGGTCGTGGCGGGATCCAGCGACGAGGTGGGCTCGTCGAGCAGCAATATCCGCGGCTCCACCGCCAGCGCGCGAGCCAGGCACAGCAGTTGCTGCTGGCCACCGGAGAGCCGGAACGGTGAGTCGCCGAGGCGATCTCGCACCGCGTCCCACAGGCCGACCTCCCGCAGCCGGGCCTCCACCAGGTCTCCGAAGTCCCGGCGGGGCGCCAGCCGATGGGCCCGCACCCCGGCGATCACGTTGTCCGCGATCGACATCGGAAACGGGTTGGGGCGCTGGAACATCATGCCGACGGTGCGCCGCAGTCGCATCGGTTCGTAGGAGCCGTCGAAGATGCTTCGCGTGCCCAATATGACGTCGCCGGTGCGGTGGAACCCGGCGACCTTGTCGTTCATTCGATTCAGCGTGCGCAGAAACGTCGTTTTACCCGAGCCGGTCGGGCCGAGCAGTGCCGTCACCGAACGATGGGGGAAATCGAGACTCACGTTCTCGAGAACGGTCGTGGTCCCGAAGCTCAACGTCAGATCGACAGCCCGGATAGCGGCGACATCAGTTCCCGCGCTGGACTGTTCGGTATCCATCAACAAGCCGCACTTCCTCACACAGTGACGAGACGCCCGGTCCCCCGCGACCCGAGCCGACTCTCTCACTTTGTAAGAACCCGGAACGACCTGCGGGTGAACGCCGCGATAAAAGGATCAGCGGCCAACACGAACAACGTGCGACATGCATTACCGTGTGGAAACACCCTGTGTCGCGGGTCGTCGAACGCGGCGTCCACCGCTCGGTCGACGGTCGATGCCTCGTGAACGATCAGCGGTGCCGCGCCGGTGCGGTGCCGTTCACCGCTGCCAGATATCGGTGATCGGCGTACGTTTCGCGGCCTCGCCTACCGGGGAGAGGCCATACATCGTGGTCAGCGTACGCAGGGCCCGGTAATGGTCCAGAAGTTCGGGGTATCGGCCAGGCTTGACGCCGGCGCCCGTGATGATGGTCGGGATGTGGTTGTCCGCGCCGTTGTCGTCCTCGTCCCAGGTGACGACGAGCAGGCTGTCGTGGGTTGGCGCCCAGGTCGCGTAGTCGGAGAGGTGGGCGCGCAACCAGTCGTCACCGGCGCGGACGGTGCCGTTGTGCATATCGTGGGCGAGGTTCGGGATGACGAACGACACCGTCGGCAGCGCGGTGTAATCGTGCGGGAAGTCGGCCCAGGTACGGTTCGTGTCGGCCGGAAGGGCGGGGAAGTTCGACCACGGGTTGTGCTTGCGGGCGTAATCGCCGCTGCCGCAGCCGGTGTAGCCGGTGGACGGCATCGATTCGGAGTATCCGGTGAAACCGAGTCCGCCCGCGAGGAGTTCGGAGCCGAGGTTCGATCCGGTGAAGGTGTGCGGGCAGGAGTCACCGGTCAGGCCCTGGGTGGAACCGGAGAACAACGCGAGGTAATTGGGTTCGCTCGGGTGCGCGACGGCGTACGACGCGGTGAACAGCGCCCCTCGCCCGGCCAGAGTGTTCAGAAACGGCGCATCGGAACTGCCGATAACGTCGGCGTAGGAGTGGTTCTCCTCGACCACCACGACCACGTGCGCAGGGTGGGGCAGCTCGCCTGCGCTCGGCGCGCTCCCGGACGAACTTGCTTGCGCCGCAAGTGAGTTCACGACATCCGACGGCTCGGACGGTCCTCCGGACGAGCACCCGGCAAGGGGCAGCACCAGGAGCGAGGCGGCGATGACGCCGCCGGTAGCTCGGGTCGCGGCCATCCGGATCAGCATCGAAGGTCCCGGAACATGAGGCTCAGTCTGCCTCACCCCAACGGCGACAGTGACGACACTGTCGCGAATGCTGCGTCCGAACCCCGGTCGTCGGCAGGGAGATTCGGACGTCCAGCGCACGTGGCCGACGGTTCGCGTTCACCGCGATGTCAGCCGGTCGTCGCCATCGTCGCCCCGATCTTCGTCACGGTCGCGCCGGGTGACCGAGAAGGCGGACACGGGTGCTGCTCCCGTTGTGCTCGCGCCGTCTTCTGCAGTCGTTCATGTGCACGCCACTCGTTGTCATCCGTGATGTATCGATTGTCATGCACGGTTTCTAACGGTCGTTACTTTTCACAGGTCATGGAGCGGACATGAACGGCATAACAACCACGCGTCTTCGGCGAACGGTCGCAATCGCGTTCGCGCTGTCCCTGGCCGCGGGCGCCGCGGCGGGCTGTGGGACGGGCGGGAATTCGACGGCCGACGGATCGGCGCCGCTGGTCGTCTACTCCGCGCAGGGCTACGACAAACCGATGGTGGAAGCATTCCAGAAGGCGACGGGCATCCCCACCAAGCTGGTCGACGACAGCACCGGCCCACTGCTGGCCCGAATCCAGGCGGAACGGGCCAATCCGCAATGGGGCGTGCTGTGGGTCGACGGCGATGAGGCGTTCGCAAGCCTGGACAGCCAGAAGATGCTGGTGCAGAACATCGATCCACAGGTGTCGTACAACCAGCTCGGTCAGGCGCTGCGGCCCAAGGATCACAGCTACGTGCCGACGGGCGTGACCGCCACCGAAGCGCTGGTGTACAAGGCGGGCACCATCGCGGCGCCGCCGACCGGCTGGCAGGACCTGTTGACTCCGGCATGGAAAGACGCCGTCGGAATGCCCAACCCGTCGGTGTCCGGCCCGGCCTATCCGTTCGTGGCGGGCATGTTCGCGCAACTCGGCGGCGACGAGCAGGGTAAACAGTACTTCCAGGCACTCAAGAACAACGGCCTGCACGTCTACGACACGAACGCCCCACTGCTGCACGGCCTTCAGATCGGCGAGGTGAAGGTCGCGTTGTTGCAGAGCTCGGCCGGGATAGCCGCCGCGCTGAAGGATCCGACCCTGAAGGTGGCGTATCTGCCCAAGGTCACCGCGCTGCCCAGCGTCATAGGCATCGACGCGAAGGCGTCCGCCGCCGTGCAGAACGAAGCGAAGAAGTTCGCCGATTTCGTGCTCGGCCGGCCGGGTCAGCAGGTGATGCTGCAGGGCGACGCGGGCGGGGATTCGCTGTACTGGCCGGTCGTCGCCGGCATCGATGCCAATTCCGGTATGCCCAGGCTGGATTCGGTGCCGACCCAGACCATCGACCCGTATGTGTGGGGACCGAAGGAAGGTGAGATCAACAGTTGGTTCACCAAGACGATCGCGCATTGAGCATGTCCCTCGATTCGACCGCTGCCACTGCGCTCCGACATGAGGGGGAACGCAGCGGCAGGTATCGCTCGGCCGCCATCGCCGTCCTGCGCATACTGGCCGGTGGTGGCGGCTGGGCACTGTTCGCCGCCGTACTGCTGGTGCCCGTCCTGGGATTTCTGTCGGTCGCGGTCAGTCCGCGCTTGTTCGATCAGGGCGATGCCTGGTTCACCCTCGATACGCTGCGATCGGTGTGCTCCGGCTGGACCGCGCGCGCTCTGGTCGACACCTTCCTGGTCGGGGTGTGCGCCGCGGCCGTGGCGGTGGTCGTGGGCGGGTGGCTGGCCTGGGTGCTGGAGCGCACCACGTTGCCGGGCCGGCCGCTGTTCCGGCTGCTGTTGTGGGCGCTGCTGCTCGCGCCGTCGTATCTGGAATCGTTGGGCTGGACCTGGCTGGTGGAAAAGTACGGAGTCCTCGAGAAACTGACCGGCCAGGATCTGCACGCCGTGCGCGCGGTGGTCCTCGGTCCGGCCGGAGTGAGCTGGGTGCTGGCCACCCGCGGCATTCCCTTTGCCGTGCTGTCGATCTCGGCGATGCTGCGCAGTATGGGCCGCGAGTACACCGATGCCGCGCGGACGCACGGCGCCGGTCGGCTGGCCGCGGCTCGCACGGTGCTGCCGATCCTCGCGCCCGCGCTGTGGGCCGGGTTCGCCATCGTCTTCGCCGAGTCCATCAGCGATTACGGCGTGGCGGCCACCATGGGCACCGCCGCACACTTCCCGCTGGCGACAGCGGCGATGTATCAGGCGATCGGAACGTTCCCCGCCGATTTCGGGACCGCGGCGGCGGTGGGCTGGCTACTGATGGCGCTGGTCGCACTGGCGATCGCGGTGCAGCGGCGCGCCACCCGCACCGGAAGTTACGCGGTGCTGTCCGGGCGCACCCGACCGGCGACGCGGGTCCGTTTGCGTGGACCGGCGGCGGCCGGGGCACTGGCGGCGACCTCGCTCGTTTTCCTTCTCGCCGTGGGTGTTCCGGTGCTCGGCGCGGTGCTGGCCTCGTTTCTGCCCTCGGGCCCGGGGGCCGGAGCGTCGGTCTCACTGGCGAACTACCGGCATGTGCTGGCGGGCGACTCGTTGTGGGCCCCGCTGCGCTATTCGGCCGAACTGGCCGCGGTGGTGGCTTGTGCGGCGGTGGTTTTCGGGTCGATCGCCGGGCGCAGCCTCGCACGAGGTTCCGCACGACTGCTCGACCTGCTGCTGCTCGCGGCCATCGCCCTGCCCTCGGTGCTGCTGGCCAGCGGGTACATCTTCACCTACGACCTGCCGCAGGTCGCCGCGCTGGGACTCGACATCTACGGCACCGTCTGGCTACTGATGCTGGGCTACCTCGCCGGAGCGCTGCCCAAAAGCGCGCGACTGCTGTCGGCGGCCATGAGCCAGATCAACGACAACATCGTGACGGCCGCCCGGGTGCACGGCGCCGCACCGGTGACGGCCTGGGTGCGCGGAGTGCTGCCACTGCTGGCCACGCCATTGCTGTGGGTGTGGCTGGTGACGTTCGCGGACACGGTGTTCGAGTTCCCGATCTCGCAGATGCTCGCTCCGCCCGGCGGGCGGCCGTTGTCGGTCGAGATCACCCGTCATCTGGAGGGCTACGACTTCGGCGGGGGCGGTGCGCTCACCGTGCTGGCGATGGGGATCGTGCTGTTGTTGATCGGTGCGGTACTGATCGGCGCGCGACTCGTGCTGCCGACCGGCCGCGGCTTGGAAGGATTGCGATGACCGAACTCACCCTGCGGGTCGATTCGCTCACGAAGAACTACGCGGACACCGCGGCGCTCACCGACGTCACCTTCACCCTGGAACCGGGCCGGTTCCTGGTGCTGCTCGGTCCGTCCGGATCGGGCAAGAGCACGTTGCTGCGCTGCCTGGCCGGCATCGACCGCCCCGACTCCGGTGAAATTCGTTTCGGCTCAGCGCTGTTCACCGGCCGCCGCCGCCACGAGTTTCTGCCGCCGGAACGCCGGGAGTTGGCGATGGTCTTTCAGGACTACGCCCTGTGGCCGCACAAGACCGCCCGCGACAATGTCGCTTTCGCATTGCGGCGCACCGGATTACGCGGCAACCAGATGCGTGAGCGGGCCGCACGGATGCTGGAGCGAGTGGGGCTGCTCGAGCGCGCCGATCACTTCCCGCACCAGCTGTCAGGTGGTGAGCAGCAGCGTGTCGCCTTGGCGCGAGCGCTGGTGGCCGAACCGCGCCTGCTGCTGTTCGACGAGCCGCTGTCCAACCTCGACGCCGACCTGCGTGAGCGGCTGCGTGTCGAAATCGCCACTCTCACACGAGAATCGGGAGCTACGGTCGTCTATATCACCCATGACCAGGCCGAAGCGCTGGCCCTGGCCGACGAAATCGGCATCATGCGCGAGGGGCGGCTGGTGCAATACGGACTCCCACAAGACGTGTATCACCGTCCCGCCTCCCCGTTCGTCGCCCGATTCACCGGCCTGGCAGGCGAATTGGCGGGCCGGGTCGAATCGATCACCGGCCACGACGTGCGAGTGCGAGTCGGCGAACAGGTCATCGGCACGGTCACCACCGAGCGACTGGCCGTCGGCGCGGCCGTCCGAGTGCTGGTGCGGCCGACCGCGACCACGCTCGCCGCACCGGAATCCGGCTGCGGCATCGCCGGTTCGATCCGTGATACGGCCTATCGCGGCCGTGGTTACGACCATGTCGTCGAACTCGCCTGCGGAACCCGATTCACCGGAGTGTTCGACGTGCACCCGCGGCGGCGCGGCGACAATGTGCGACTGGCCTTGGAACCCGCCGGATGCTTGACATTCGGCGGCGCCGACACCGCCTCGCGCACCACGAATTCCACCGAACCATCGATCGAGGAGGTCGCATGAATGACCCGCAGCATTCCACCCGCCAGGACGGAGGCGGCCGATGAACGGCGGCGGTTACGCCCTTGTGCTCACCGTCTTCCTGGCCTGTGCGGTGGAGGCGGTCGAAGCATTGACCATCGTCTTGGCGGCCGGCACCAGCCGTGGATGGCGATCGACCATGCAGGGGCTGGGCGCCGCGCTCGTGACCCTCGCCGTGGTGGTCGCGGTGCTCGGCCCGGCGATCCGGTACGTGCCGCTGACGGGACTGCGCCTGGTGGTCGGCGCCTTGCTGCTGATCTTCGGATTGCAATGGCTGCGCAAGGCCGTGCTGCGCGGGTCGGGATACAAGGCGCTGCACGATGAGGACGCCGCCTACCGGGAGGAGCTCGCCGCCGCCACCTCCGCGCCGACCGGCGGCCGCGGCATGGTCGCCGACTGGTACGCGTTCACGCTGTCGTTCAAGGGCGTGTTCCTGGAAGGGCTCGAAGTGGTGTTCATCGTGATCACCTTCGGCGCGAACCAGCACGACGTCCCGCTCGCCGCACTCGGCGCGGCGATCGCGGTACTGGCCGTCGCGCTCGTCGGTATCGGCGTGCGCGCACCGTTGGCACGCGTTCCGGAGAACACCATGAAATTCGTTGTGGGCGTGATGCTCACCGCGTTCGGCCTGTTCTGGTCGGGCGAGGGCGCCGGTGTCGAATGGCCGCACACGGACGCGGCGCTGCTGGCGTTGGTGCCGATCGTCGCGGCGGCCGCGCTCGCCGCGACCTTCCTGCTCAAACAGGCACGCGCCACTGCGCTGCGGACAGCGGAGGTCGGATCGTGAACGGTCTCAAGGCTTTTCTCGCGTTCTGGTACGACTTCGTCGTCGGCGACGATTGGGTCGCCGCGGTCGGCGTCGTCACCGGGCTGGCGGTGACGACCACGCTGGTCCACCTGGGCGTGAACGCCTGGTGGCTGCTGCCGGTGCTGGTGGCGGCGGTGTTCGCGTTGTCGTTGCGGCGCGCGATCACCGCTTGACCCGCACACGCACGAGACCCGTGCACCACTCTGTTCCCCGCCGGATCTGCCATCGGCGGGGAACGGTCCGGGCCGCTATTTCTCACCCTCTTCGGCGTATACGCGTGCGGCGTACTCCTCGAGCACTTCCTCGCACCGGCTCAATGCCCCCGCGACGGCTTCACGCCCGGTCGCCGAGAGGACATCCCGCGCCCGCACCTTGTCGAACCAATTGCGCAGCTTGGTCAGATCCTCGTCGTTCTCCTCGAGTTCGGCGTAGGTGAAGTGCTCGGCGTCGTACTCCTTCTGAATCTGCGCCAGGAAGTCATTGCACTTGTCGAGGATCTCCTCATACTCGTCGTCGCGCGCGGCGTTGAACTGATTCTCGATATCGACCTCGCCGGCCAGTACCTCGGTGATCAGCAACTGCGCGGTGCCACCCATGTCGACGATCTCCTTGCGGAGGGTACGGAACGCACGCTCCGCGCCGGGCGCATGCGGCCGCGCCGCCACCGAATTCTGCAGGTAAATCGCCCCGAGCCCCTTGATCCTCCGCCACACCGCCGCCCGCAGCCGGGTAGGTTCGGACGGCACTCGATAGATCAGCACCAACCACTGGCGCCGCCCCTCGGCCTGCTGCTCGTCCGCCACCTGTCCTCCTCGACGCGTCCAGTCCCCGGAATCCGACCTGACGACCCTAGTAGCCGCCGGTGAACAACATGCGTTGCGTGAGGAGGTGGGGCTGCAGCAGCCCGTCATCTCCCACGAGGGCGACAGTTACCCGCACGCTGGCAATTCCCTGAGGGGCGTGCTGGATTGTGATCCTCGAGGATCGGCTCGCCGAGGCGCAGCCCCTCGACACCCTGCAAGGTGCCCTCGACCAGCACGAAGCCCGCGACTCGGGGCGCTGATCCCCACCCTATTCGTGGTGCGGCCGGTCGTGATGCCGATGGACGCCTGGCGCGACGGCGACGAGTCCCCGGGGCCGATCTCGCGACCTGGGCGCGGGCCCCCTGGCGACCCGGACCCGGTGTCGACCCGATTCGACGATCGTGAGTATGGCAGGAGGTGATGCCAGTTCCCCTACAGCACAACCGATTCCGCGCGGGCGGCGCGACGTGTCGACCCCCGAGCCTGCACCGGCACACCTGCGACCGGCCGGGAACTGTTCCGGCGGCGCGCGCACAGCCCCTTGACGGGGCATCACAGGCAGGCGCGTCATCCCCGCCCCCGCGGGGCTTGTTTCACAACACCGCGTCAGATTCCTTCCGTCGACGGGTGCGCCCGGTCAGCCAGCGTCTTCCGGGCTCACCCGGCCCCTCGAATTCCCACTGTCCGGCGTTACGGACCGCCACGTGGAGCGGTCCCGATCATCCGATACCGCCGATCGAGCCCGGCCGGACCTGACCGGTTTCGTTTCCGGGTGGGGGGCTTTCGTTGCGCTATCGCGGGGGGACATGCGGGGGATAGCAGGGGAATACGGGGGGCTGTGAGAGTGGGGGAAGACTGGATGACAGCGTCAGGAGGAGCGACCGATGTCCCAGGCATTTTGCGAGAATTCCTACTGCTCAGGGCTTGTGGTGAACGATTTGCCGCGGGCTGAGATATCGGGGGACGAGGCGCGGGTTTGCGCTGAGTGTTTGGAACGGTTTGCCGAGACCTTGCTGCAGCTGCCGGTGCTGTACAGCCGGTGCGGGGAGCTGTTGCAGGGGGAGCGCACTCGTGCGTTGCGGTGGGCGCATGGGGGGCGGGGGGAGGGGATCGTGTTGTCGGATGCGCTGGTCGAGGCGCGTTCGGAGCTCATCGGGTTGGCGGTGTCGTGGGCGGCGCTGGTGGTGGACGAGGCTCGGCCGCCGCGGCGGCCGCGGCGGACCGTTCCCGCACTGGTGGATTTCCTGCTGCAGCATCTGGATTGGCTGGGGGCGCATCCGGCGGTGGTGGATGCCATCGACGAGTTCGGTGAGGTTGCCGATCTGGCTCGGCGTGCCATCGAGCCGGTGCCGCAACTGATCGAGGTCGGGCGGTGTGATCGGCCGGGGTGCGGGCACATGGTTTATGCGCAGCTGGCTACGTCGGGGCCGGGGAGCCGGTTGGTGAGTTGCCCGGCGGGACACAGTTGGAAGCCGCATCAGTGGCTGGCCTTGCATCAGCGGCTCGGGCAGCGGCGTCCGGTGCGGCGCGGGGAGCCGGTGGCATGAGCGCCGGGGTGGCCGAGCGGCGGCTGGTGCCCACGGAACTCGCGGCGCTCGCCGCGGGCGTCAAACCGGAGACCATCCGGAAGTGGGCCAGCCGGGGGAAATTGACCCGGTACGGCCGGCCGGGGCGGGCCGAGTACGACCTGGCGGAACTGCTCGCCGTGCTCGGTGGGCGGCAGCCGCTCCCCGTTGACACTGCGGCACGGTAGCGATAATGCGGCACGGCAGCCCTTTCCGGGGCTGCCGTGCCGGCGTCGAGGGGGACACCGCGAGCGGGGCCCGCGGTGCCGGATGGTCATCCGGCACGCCGGGCCGGTTCGAACAGGGAGGGCCGGGGCAGGTTGGCACCGCCTTCGAGGATGGCCCGCTCCAGAATGCGCAGTTCCTCGGAGGGTTCGAGGCCGACCTGCTGGATCAGGGTGGCCCGCGCTCGGCGGTACACCTCGAGCGCCTCGGCCGAGCGGCCGCAGCGGTGCAGGGCGAGCATCAGATAGCCGTAGGCCTCCTCCCAGAGTGGATGAGTATCCACGTGGGCTTGCAGGTCGGGGATGATCTCCCGGGCCCGGCCGAGGACGAGTTCGATACGGAAGCGCGATAATTCGGCCGCCACCCGCCGCTCGGTCAGCTGGTAGGCGATGCGCTGGATGCGGCTGCTGGGTACATCGGCCAGCGTGGTGCCGCGCCACAATCCCAGGGCCAGGCGCAGGGCCCCCAGCGCGCCGGTGAGATTTCCGCTGTTCTCGTAGGTGCGCGCCTGGGCCACCAGTTCGTCGAATCGTGCGCTGTCGAGCGCGGATTCGCCGATTACCAGCCGGTATCCGGAGGCGCGGGTTTCGATGGCGGCCGGGCAGCCGCTACCGGTGATGATGCGGCGCAATGCCGAAACACAGATCTGGATCTGCGATCGTGCCGTCGCCGGTGGTTCGCCGTCCCATACCGCGTCGGTCAGGCTCTCCATCGGCGTGACGCGGTCCGCGTTCAATGCGAGTAATCCCAGGACCGCGCGCTGCCGGTACGAGTCGAGCCGCGGCATGCCCTGGTGTCCTTCGATCTCCAACGGACCGAGAATTCTGATCCCATCCATGCTGTCCATCCATATCGGCCGAACTTCCGAAGCGACGCCTTTGTTGCTTCCTCACTGGAGTTCTGTTGCTGCTCCACTGGAGATCAAAGTCGACGATGATCGCCGGGGGAATTCATCCTGTGAGAGCGGGGTGCGTCGAAAGTGGTAGTGCCGATGGGCAGTTCGATGACGACCAGGACCAGATTCCGATCCCCGAGATTGGCGAAACGGCAGGGCAGCGGCAGTGCGTCGCGGCCGAGTACGTGCCCGGTCAGCAGCCGGGTGCCGCCGCACACCCGGTCCTGTTCGTCGATTATCTCCACGGGCGCGCCCGCGAGTACCAGCGTGATCGACGGATATCGGTGCGGCACACCGGAACTCCCGGGTGGAATGCGTTCGGTCCAGCAGGTCACGCCGTCCTGGCGGACCAGGACCATGCGGCGCGCGGGGTCCGGCGGAGCCGTGACCGTCCGAATATTCTTCGACATCATGTCCAATCCGAGATAGGTGAGATAGTCCGTCGGCCCGATAATTTCCCCGACTCCCCGCTTCGATCGCAGCATGTAGGATGCCGCCGGACAACACTCCTGCACCCAAAGAGAGTTCGACTGCTCCCAAGGGATTGTCCGCCGTTCGGCGGGGAATCCGCCGAACTTCTTGCGCACCAAAACCTTTCCGGCCAGAGTTTCAGCAAGTCCCCTGGACGCTCGGGTAGGATTCCTCGGAGTTCTAAGCCGGCCAGGGATTCTGGGACCCGGGACGGCGCAGGCGAGACAGGGGTGACGGTGGGATGGACAGGGAAACGAAGGCACGATCGGAGCTGTCGGATGCTTTCTCGGACCTGTTCGCCGCCCGGATTCCGGAGCTGATCGAGCAGTATCGGGCGCGGCTCGGTGAGATCGGCAGCCCGCTGGTCGCCAGCGCGGAAGCCTGGGAGCAGTGCGAATTGCAGGCGCGGCGGATCTTCGCCGACTGCGCGGGCAGTCTCGCGGCCGGCAGCACCACCATCACGCACATCACCGATGTGGTGGATCTGGGCAGTGAGCGGGTTCGCCAGGGCGCCCACCTCATTCATTCGGTGCGGGCCGGCGGCATCCTGTCCGATCTGGCCACCACCGCCATCGCCGAGTGCGCCGACGAACTCGGCGCGCCGCAGCCCCAGCTCATCGCCGCCATGCGCGCGCTGCAGCAGGGTATCGGGTTGCGGCTGGAGTCCGGGACCATCGGCTACGACGCCTTCCTCTTGCAGCGGGTGCGGGAGGTGCACGATCAGAGCCAGCGCCGCCTGGCCCGCGAAATCCACGATCACATCGGTAATTCCGTCAGTCTGGCGCTGCGTCAGATCGAACTGTACGAACTGGAATGCGAACGGGCGGCAATGGATTCAGGGGGTGCCGCGGCGCCCGAGATATCCGGCCGGGTGCAGCAGGCCAAGGCCGCGATCCTGGAAACCATCGCGCGCAGCCGGGAACTGGTGAGCGAGCTGCGCCGGCCCGATGTCACCGGGTCGCTGGAGACCGCGCTGCGTGGTTTCGCCGCGTCGCTCGGGCAGAGCGGTACGCCGTTGCAGATGTGGGTGCGCGGCAGCGACACCTGGATTCCCGCCGCGGTGGCCGAGGAGCTGTTCATCATGGTGCGCGAATGCCTGCGCAATGCCTATTCGCATGCGGGCGCGGGCAATGTGGTCGTGCACATCGATATCGCACCGCACGAGGTGCATGCCGAAATCATCGACAACGGAAAGGGTTTCGATGTGGAGTCCTTGCGTGCCACCGGCGGCGGCAACGGCCTGCTCATCCTGCAGGAGCGTTCGGACCTGGTCGGTGGCACCGTGAACATCGACTCCGCCCCGGGCCGGGGCACCCGCGTGACCCTATGGATCCCGATCGTCCAGGAGCGTCCCACCGCATGAGCCAGAGCCCGATCCGCATTCTCGTCGCCGACGACCACACGCTGCTCCGCGAGGCCCTGTGCGATCTGCTGCGGGCCGAGCCCGATTTCGACATCGTGGCCCAGTCCAGCACCGGCACCAGCACGATCCAGCTGGCCGGTGAGCACGAACCGGATGTGCTGCTGCTGGATCTCGAAATGCCCGAGAGCGATCCGCCGGAGACGGTGCGCCGCCTGCTGGCCCAGGACCCCGCGCTGCGGATCATCGTGCTGAGCATGCACGACGAGCAGCAGCTGGTGCAGCAGTTGCTGTCCCTGGGGGTCCGGGGCTACCTGCACAAGGGCGCCGGACGGCACACCCTGACCTCGGCCATCCGGCAGTCGGTGGGCGACGGTCAGCAGACCGTCACCCTGTCGGTGTCGACGCAGAGCCTGCGCGCCCGCGCGGAGGAGCCGGAGGATGCCGCCGGAACACTGTCCGCCCGGGAGCGGGAGGTGCTGATGCTGGTGGCCGAGGCGCTGAGCAACCGGCAGATCGCGACCCGGCTCGGTGTCACCGAGGCCACGGTGAAGCGGCACCTGCGCAATATCTTCACCAAGCTGGAGGCCGTCTCCCGCATCGACGCCGTCAACCGGGCGGTCGAGCGGGCGCTGATCACACGGAAGAAGACCGGGTCACCGGAGAGTGCTCGCGCCTGGCGGTGATTCCGGCGCCGGATGCCGGGCCTCGATCATCCGCCCGGTGATGCCGTCGTCCGCCTCGACGGCGAGGAACTCCACCATGGCCGCGGTCTCGTTCACGACGGCCAGGCAACAGTCCGCCCGGGATCCGGCTCCGTCGGGCGCCGGGTTCGCGCAGTTCAACTCGGCGACAACGGTATTCACCAGCACGCCGTGCGGTGCGAGTTCCTGGGAGAGGGTTTCGGTCAGCGCGTGCAGGGTCTCCCGCACCACCAGATCATCCGGCCGGCGCGCGGCGAGGCCGGTCTGCGCCACCGTGATGATGCGGCCGCCGGTCTCCGTCAGATAGCGTTCGGCGGCCCGGCTGACCAGCAGCGGTGCGCGTAACCGGGCCTGCACCAGGGATTCCCAGTCCGGTAGATCCGGGGCGAGGTCGGCGCGTCCCGGGAACGGCGCGTTCACGATCACCGTCGGCGGCCCCAGTGTTTCGGCGACCCGGGTCACGGCCGCCTCCGCCTCGTGCAGAAAACTCAGATCCGCACCGAATGTCCACAGGCCGGCCTGCCGCGGCCCGGCCGTATCCCATGCGGTGTCGCACCACGAGGCGCGCAGATCGATTGCCGCGACGATGAATTCGCGTGCCGCCAATCTCCGCACGACGGCCGCCCCGATGCCGCCACCCGCGCCGGTCACCAGGGCGACCCGGCTGCCCCCACTGGTCATGCGAAACTCCTCTCGAATTGGAATCTGTCGAATCCCGCTCAGTACCACCCGACTTCGCGTGACTGTTCGATCGCGCGTGAGCGCCTACCCTACGCCGTCGCTGCGGGCGGGTCGCCGGTCAGCGGCGAAGATGCTGCGAAAGTAGCATTCCGGACCGCTATCGATACTCCTTTCAATACACTGGATCCACCTTTTCGGTCCGAGGGAGTACCGGTTCGGGGAATATCCGACAAATCGGCAACAGAATAGCGTTGTGCAACATGCAGATGGGTATCGCAGCAGTTGAATTTCCCGCCGATAAAAGAATTTCCATCGCCACTCATTACGTCAGGGACTTTCTGCAGGAATCCCGTATCTCGGTGCAGATCATCTTCCTGATCCGCTTCGCCACCGCGGCCGCGCTGGGCACTTCCGCGCTCGGCGGCCAGGTCTGGATCGCCGCGGTGGCATGGCTGCTCGCCACGCTCGCCGCCTATGTGTTCAACGGCGTCATGGACGTCACCGAGGATCGGGCGAACGGTTCGACCCGCCCGATCAGCCGCGGCGCCCTGCCCGTCCCGGTCGCGGCCGGCGGAGTCGTGGTGGCCGGTGCGCTGGCGCTGGCCATCGGCGGCATCGTCGATGCGGGCGGACTGCTGCCGGTACTCATCCTGGCCCATCTGGCCTGCGGTTACGCCTATTCCGGCGCGCCCTTCTACGGTAAGCGCCGCGGCAGTACGGCCGCGCTGCTGGTGCTGGGCATGGGCGTGCTCACCTATGCCGCCGGCTGGCAGGCCGCCGGTGAGCAGGGCGGGGTGCCGGTGCTGCTGCTCGGTATCGCCATGTCGCTGTGGATGGCCGGTGTCGGCGCGGTGTCGAAGGATCTCTCCGATGCCGAGGGTGACGCGGCCGGCGGCCGCAAGACCCCGGTGGTGATCTGGGGTGATCGCCGGGTGCGCATCCTTGTGAGCCTCAATGCGGTGCTCATCGCGGCCGGATATCTGGTTGCCGCAACGCTTTTCGCGCCGACCCTGGTGCCCTCCGCGATCGTGCTCGGCGCCGGTGCGGTGGCCGTGTGCGTACTGTCCGCGACCACTCGCGGCGCCACCACTCGCGGTGGCCGCCGGGCCCCGTACCGGGCCTTCATGGTCACCCAGTACGGCGTGCACGTCGCGGTGCTCGGCACTCTCCTGCTCGCCGGTCTGTAGTTCCGGCTCTCGATTCGGCTTTCGATTCTGCGGCACCGGGTGCCCCTCCGCGGAGGGGCACCCGGTGGCATTTCCGCGTGGATTCACTTGTCCCGGTACGCGACCGAGTGCGCCAGGGCGATGAGCTCGGCCTGCCAGCCGGGTTCCAGATCCGCCCCGGCGAGGGCGGTGCCACCCGCCACGACCAGGCCCGCAATGTGCTTCTCCACCTCGGCGGCCATCTCGGAGGCGAGCAGCGAGCGCTGCAACCCATCGGCTTCCGCCTCCGGCCGCTCCACCAGTTCCCGCACCGCGGGATCCCGCTCGATGGCCAGCGACAGCAGCAGGGTCATCTTGTGCCGTTCGAGGTCCAGCTGCGCGGGCTTGCCGAGAGTGTCGGTGTCGCCGAACATGTCGAGCAGGTCGTCGCGCAGCTGGAAGGCCTCGCCGACCGCCAGGCCGTAGGTCTCGAACGCCGCGGCCAGGTCGGGCCGGCCCGCCAGGATCGCGCCGATGAGCAGCGGGCGGTGGATCGTGTAGTTCCCGGACTTCAGCTGTGCGATGGTGCGTGAGAGTTTCGGATCACCGGCGAACCGGGCCGCCGCCACCACGTCCAGGTGCTGGCCGATCTGCAGTTCGGTGCGCATCTCGGTCCAGGCGGCGAGCACGGAGGGGCGTGCGCCTGCGGCCTCGGACAGGAAGGCGTCGGCGTAGCCGAGGGCGAGATCCCCGGCCAGGATGGCCACGCTCTCGCCGAATCGGTCCGCGTCACCGCGCCAGCCGTTGTCCCGATGCCGGGTCGCGTATTTCACGTGTGCGGCGGGGGCGCCGCGGCGAATCGCGGATTCGTCGAACACATCGTCGTGAATGAGCGCACTGGTGTGCAGCAACTCCACCGCCACCGCGGCCGCGATGATCGATTCGTCCTGCGGATCGCCGCCGGCCGCGAGAAATCCGCTGAGGCAGAATTCCGGCCGGATCCGTTTGCCGCCCGAGCGCATCAGCGCGGCAATCGTTTCGATGGTGGCGCCGGCCTCGCGGTCCAATGCGGACCAGCGGGCATGTTCCTGTTCCAGAAAGTCCAGCGCCGATTTCTCGACGCGGTGCATCATGTCATTGCGAATGTCGCGGAGCGAGTCTGTTCCGATTACCGATGTCATGTCTCGCATTACCTTTCGGGGAATCCGGGGGAGCTCAGGCGATCAGGCTGAGTTGGGCGCGCACGATCTTGCCGGTGGGATTCCGCGGAATCTCCGGCACGATGACCACATCGCGCGGCACCTTGTAGCGGGCCAGCTGGGATTTGACGTGCAGGCGGATCTCGTCGGCATCGAGTTCGGCGCCCGGCTGCGCCACCACGAACGCCCGCAAGCGCTGGCCGAAGTCCGGGTCGTCCACGCCGATCACCGCGGCGTCGGCGATATCGTCCCGGTCGACGAGCAGATTCTCCACCTCGACGGGGTAGACGTTCTCGCCGCCGGAGACGATCATGTCGTCGCTGCGGCCGTCGAGGAACAGCAGCCCGGAGTGATCGAAGTGGCCGACATCGCCGGTGGAGATCATGCCCGCGCGGCGGTCCTTGTCCCGGCCGTCGGTGTAGCCGCCGAAGCTCATGCCATTGGCGACGAAAATGATGCCGGGACTGCCGGGTTCGGTGACCTCGCGGCCGTCCGGATCGAACAGGGCCACCCGCACACCCACCGGCGGGCGCCCGACCGTGCCCGGCGCCCGGCGCAGTTCCTCCGGGGTGGCCACCGAGACGGCGGCGACCTCGGTGGCGCCGTAGTTGTTGTAGAGCACATCGCCGAACGCCGCGGCGGTGCGGGCGCTGAGGCCGGGCGAGATCGCCGAGCCGCCGCTGGCGATGATCCGCAGCGACGAGACATCGTACCGGGCAAGGATTTCCGGGCCTAGATCCAGCATCCGGGTCAGCATGGTGGGCACCACGATGAGGGTGTCGGCACGATGCCCGGCCACCGCGGCGAGCGTCGCCTCGGCGTCGAACTTGCCGCGGCCGAACACCACGGTCTTGCCCAGCGCCAGCGCGAGGGTGAACTGTCCCAGGCCGGTGGCGTGGAACAGGGGCGCGGCGATCATCATGACGCCGCCGGGGGTGAGCGGAACCCGGTCCAGCAGCTGCGCGGACTGCAGCGGCGAGATGCGCTTGCGCGCCGCGCCTTTCGGCGTGCCGGTGGTGCCGCTGGTGAGCAGCACCAGTCCGCCGGATTCGGCCGGCAGCGGCAGCGGGTCGGAGGTATTGGCGGCGATCAGATCGTCGACCAGGCGCGCCGCCCCGTTCGGGCGCGGGTCGTCGGCCCAGGTCCGGAAGCGCCGCACGCTGTCGGGGAGATCGGCTGCCGCGGTGGCGAACTCGTCGTCGTGGAACAAGACGGTTATGCCTTCGCGGGCGGCGACGTCGCGCAACTGCGGTCCGGCGAAACCGGTGTTCATGATGACCAGTCGCACCCCGAGCTTGCCGGTGGCGATCATGGTCGCCACCATGCCTCGATGGTCGCGGGCCAGCACGGCGGCCGTATCACCGGGGCCGATGCCGGCCGCGGCGAGCCCACGGGCCAGCGCGTTCGAGTCGCGCTCCAGCGCACCGAAAGTGACGCCGCCGCGGCGGTCGATGATGGCGGTGCGGTCCGGATCGTAGTGGGCCGTGTAGCTGATCATGGCGGGGAAGGGCCCGCAGCGGCCGGCGATCTTCGCCGAGCGCAGATCCGCTCCGAAGCGGCGCGGGTGGATGAATCCGCGCCGGACGAGCACGGCCAGCGAGCTGAGCACCGATGCGGTGCGCCGCAGGCTCATGACAGCACCAGCGCGAGCGCGAGACCCAGACCCAGGGCGTCGGTGCTGCGGAAGCCGAGCACGACCGCGCGCTGCACCTGATCCTGCACCAGCCCGGCACGAATCTGCTTGACCCGCAGCACGATCGCGGGCACCACGCAGATCACCAGCAGCGGGTTCAGCGAGCCGAAGAAGAACGGCGCCACCAGCAGTGCCAGGCTCACCACCGACAGCACCGCGATGAGCGCCCGGTAGATCGAGGGCGGGACGACGGCGGCGAGGGTGCGCCGGCCGGCCGCCAGATCGCCGACCCGGTCACCGAAGTTGGCGTACGACACCACCAGCAGCATGGAGACGCCGACCAGCGGGCCGATCAGGATGGAGTCGGCGGTCCAGTGCCGGGCGATGAGCCAGTAGGGTCCGAGCACCTCGGCCACATTGACGAGGAAGATCACGAACTCCAGCCCGCCGGGCCGGTAGCTGAACTGGTACAGCCAGGAGTACTGCACGGCGATGGCGACCACCGCGAACCAGATGGCCAGGAACGGCAGCGGCACATTGCCGCCGAGCGGAAGCAGCAGCGCCACACCGGATCCGAGCGCGATGAGCCCGGTGACGATGCCGAAGACGATGGCCTCGCGCTCACTGAGCCGGCCGGACAGCAGCGGCTTGTTGGACTTCGGGAGGTGACCGCCGTCGGCGTAGTTCTTGGCGTCGGAGCCGTCCCGGAAGCCGACGACATCGTCGGCGGCGCAGGTGGCGATCTTCATGGCGAACATGCCGACCAGCACCAGCAGCAGCGCGACGGCCATACCGGACCGGCTGATGCCCTCGTGCGCCAGCAGCAGCACGGCCAGCAGCCAGGCGTAGACGTGGTGGTAGACCCGCATCTTGCCGAGGCGGAAGTAGGCGGTGGCCTTGTCGCCCAGGCTGAGCCGGGCGGGGCGCACGAATGCGGAGGTTTCAGTGGTCATGGTGAATTCCTGTGATCTGCTGGGCGAGCGCGGAGCGGCGGATCTTGCCGGTCGCCGTGCGGGGGAAGGCGTCGTAGTCCAGGACGATCGGCGGGGCCATCGGCGGCAGGCCGGAAACCGCTGTCCGCCAGGCGTTCTGCTCGAAGGCCCGGTCGCGGACGGCGACCACCGGCTGGACGCGTCCGTCCTGTTCCAGCGCGATGGCTTCGAGCAGCCACGGCATGCGGGTCAGCAGCACGTCTTCCAGGGCGATGGCGCTCGGAATGGTGGTCATCCGCTCGATCTGGCGATCGATGAGGATGAGCCGGCCGAAGCGGGTCTTCCTGCCGTAATCGCCGGTGTCCCACCAGCCTTCGGCGTCGAGATTGGCGGCGGCCGCCTCGGGCCGGTTGATGTAGGTCTGGAACTGTCCCTCGGAGCGCACCTGGATCCGGCCGGGTGTGCCGGCGGGCACCGGGCGGCCGTCCGGTCCGACGATGCGGGCCTCCGAGTAGCCGGGCGCGGTCCATCCGGTGGAATGCCCGCCCAGGCCGAGACCCCAGCGGGAGCGCCGGCCGGTGAACCCCTTGAGATGCACCTTGGCCGAGATACCGCCCAGCTCGGACTGCCCGTACGCCTCGAAGAACGAGGCGAAGCGGTAGCGGCTGCCCGCGAGCAGCCGGCTCACGGTGCCGGGGTGGATGACGTCGAAGGTGCTCACGTAGTGGCGTACCGAGGCGAGAGTTCCATTGTCTGCCAGGTGTTCCCACTGCATGAGGGTGTTGGGGTGGGCCTCCAGATAGATCGGCTGCCAGCGCCGCACATAGCGCGCCACCGACTCGGCGGAGTGATCCGCCAGCACGATCAGCGGCACATTGCGGCGCAGCGCGCAGAGCAGGCCGGACACGGTGCGGAAGTGCACGGGTGACACGGCCACGGCGGCGTATCCGCGCAACCGGCCCAGGATGGCCGGCACCTCCTGCGCATAGCCCTGGTGATCGGCGGCTTTCCTGGTGTACTGCACCAGTTTCGGCACGCCGGTGGTCCCGGAGGTGTGGGTGACGACGTAGGGGGCCGAGCCCGGCATGGAGACCGCCGAGGTACGCCGCGGGGGCGTAACGGGCAGCCGGCCGGCGAGTTCGGCCCAGTCGTCGACCTGTGTGAGGGTCTGGACCTGTTCGCATTTGGCCAGGCGGTCGAAGGTGGTGACGATGCGGGTGATCGTCACGGGTTCCAGCATGCGGGCCAGGGTTTCGGCATCGAGGGCGGGACTGATCAGCACCGGGACGCCGCCGACCGCGCTGAGCGCGGCGATGACGATCATGATGTCCAGCGGGGCGTCCAGCCAGACCGCGCAGTAGTCGCCGGGCCGGATGCCGGTCTCCTCGAACAGCGTCGCGGCGCGCGCGGCGGCGTCGGCGATATCGGTGAGTTGCACGCGGTCGTCGACCACGGGGACCGCGGCCGAGCCGTGATCGCTGATCCAGGGCCGGGAATCCGGTGCGATCTCGATCAGCTGATCGTAGATGAGTTGATGATTACGAGTCATACCGTCAACCAATTTTCGTGTGGTTCCAACGCGTGGTTCGATCGTATGAATCGCCGGCCGCGAATTCGATGACAAGGTGCCCGGACGGCATTGACAACATCCTGTCCGGCAGCTTCCTGCTATATCCGCGCACAATCGGCCCGGGCTAACTTTCTCTCGACCAGGTGAATTCTCGGAATTTATGACGTAAGTGTGGTGATTCGAATGAGCGGACCGCAGCGAGGCACGGATTCGGAGGTGTCGCGGATCGCGCTGGTGACCGGTGCGGCCGGTGGGATCGGCCAGCGGATCGTGCACCGGCTGGCCGGACAGGGCACGACCGTCGTGGCGGTCGATCTGGCGGCCGACACCTCGAAGGACCTGCGATCGATCCCCGGCCGGGTGGCGATCGTGCAGGGTGACATCACCGACCCGGCGGATATCGAACGCATCGTCGCCGATACCGAACTCGACATCGGCCCGATCGACTATCTGGTCAACGCGGTCGGCATCCTGCGCGTCGGCGAGGTCGTCCAGCTGGCCCAGGCCGACTGGGACGAGATGTTCGCGGTCAATACGACCGGCGTGTTCCGGATGATTCGCGAGGTCGTGCCCCGCATGATCGCGCGCCGCCGCGGCGCCATCGTGACCGTTTCCTCCAATGCCGCCCGCACCCCGCGCGCGTCCATGTCGGCCTACTCGGCGTCCAAGGCGGCGGCGACCATGCTGGCCAAGTGCGCGGCGCTGGAGGTCGCGAAGTACGGCATCCGCTGCAATGTGGTCTCCCCGGGCTCGACCCGCACCGAGATGCTGCGGACCAGCTGGGAGCACGAGGACCGCGCCGAGGCCACCATCGCCGGCGTGCCCGAGCAGTTCCGGCTCGGCATTCCGCTGGGCCGCATCGCCGATCCCGACGACATTGTCGACGCCGTGGAATTCCTGCTGTCCGACCGGGCCCGGCACATCACGATGCAGGAGCTCACCGTGGACGGCGGCGCCACGCTCGGTAGTTGAGCGCCGAATTTCTACACACAGAGGAGTAATGATGTTCGGTGGAATTCCCGACGTCATTTCGTATGACATGCCCACCTCGGCGGAATTGCCGGAGAACGTCGTCGACTGGACCGTGGAACCGCATCGCGCGGTTCTGCTGATCCACGATATGCAGAATTATTTCCTGCGCCCGCTGCGGGCCGGCGGCTCACCCTATTCGGAATTGGTCGGCAATATCGCCCGGCTGCGCGCGGCCTGCCTGCGCGCGGGCGTGGCCGTCGCCTATACCGCGCAACCCGGCGGCATGACGCCCAGCGAGCGGGGTCTGCTCCGCGACCTGTGGGGGCCCGGCATGACCACCGACGAGACCGATCGCGCCGTCGTGGCCGAGCTGACCCCCGGGCCGGACGATCAGGTGTACACCAAGTGGCGCTACAGCGCCTTCCACGAATCCGGTCTGCTGGCACGACTCCGCGCCGACGGCCGCGACCAGATGATCGTCACCGGCGTGTACGCCCATGTCGGCGTGCTGGTCACGGCCACCGAGTCGTATTCGCGCGATATCGAGACCTTCCTGGCCGCCGATGCCATCGCCGACTTCTCCGCCGCCGATCACCGGCTGACCCTCGACTACGCGGCCGGACGGTGCGCCATGGTGCGTACCACCGCGGACCTGCTGGCCGACCTGACGGCCGGCGCCCGGGTGGGGATCTGACATGGGCGGCAAGGACATTCGCGGCAGAGATACCGGCGGTGGGCTGCTCCATCGCTTACTCAGCGGGCCGCGGCAGCCGTTCGCGCTGGTGCAGCGGTCCGGCGGCGAAATCGACGTACTGGCGGGCGAATTCGCCGAACTCGGCGAACTGAACCAGGTGACCGCGGCCGCCGAGCAGGCGGAGCTCCTGGTCCTGGTGCCGTATCGGCAGATCGCCGAACGCGGCTTCCCGTGCAACGACGATCACGCGCCGCTGCTGGCGATGTCGGTGCGCGAGCACGAGATCGCCGATGCGGACGTGGTGAGCGCGGCCCTCGCGCCGTTCGGTCCCGCGCAGATCGACACCGCCGGTTTCCGTTTCGACGTCTCCGACGCCGACTATCGCGCCATCGTCCGCGCGGTGATCGACGACGAGATCGGCACCGGCGCCGGATCGAACTTCGTGATCAGCCGCGCCCTGGTCGGCTCGTTCGGGGTCGACCCGCTGCGCACCGCGCTGGGTCTCTTCGACCGCCTGCTGCGCGGCGAACGCGGCGCCTACTGGACCTATGTCGTGTACACGGGCACGCGGATCTTCGTGGGCGCCAGCCCCGAAGCGCACGCGCAGCTGGAGCACGGGATCGTGTCGATGAACCCGATCAGCGGCACCTACCGCTATCCCGCGGACGGGCCGACCGTGCCCGGACTGCTGGCCTTCCTCGGCGATGCCAAGGAGAACGGCGAGCTGTTCATGGTCGTGGACGAGGAACTCAAGATGATGTCCGCGCTCTGCCCCGCGGGCGGCACGGTCACCGGGCCGTATCTGAAGGAGATGGCGCACCTGGCCCATACCGAGTACCTGCTGAGCGGCCGCACCGACGCCGGCGTCGCGGAAGTATTGCGCGCCACCATGTTCGCGCCGACGGTGGTCGGCTCGCCGCTGGAGAGCGCCACCGACGTGGTCGCGCGCTACGAGGCGGGCGGCCGCGGGTACTACAGCGGCGTCATCGCCTATATCGACCGGGATGCGCGCGGCGCGGCGCGGATGGATTCGGCGATTCTGATCCGCACCGCGGTGGTGGACGCCGACGGGACTGCTCGCATCGGCGTCGGCTCGACGCTGGTGCGGGATTCGGATCCGGTGGGGGAGATGCACGAAACCCGCGCCAAGGCAGCGGGTCTGCTGCACGGCCGGGTCGCGGCGCATCCGCCCGCCCTGGCCACGACCCCCGCCGTCACGGCCGCGCTGCGCAGCCGCAATGCGCTCGCCTCCGGTTTCTGGTTCGCCGAGGCCGGCTCCCGCCGGATCGGTTCGGCGGCGCGGGGCAGCGGTTCGATCCTGCTGATCGACGCCGCCGACAACTTCACCACCATGCTGGCCAGCATGCTGCGCTCGCTCGGATTCGCGCTCACCATCGCGCGATTCGACGAGGAGGTGGACTTCCGCGACCACGATCTGGTGCTGCTCGGCCCCGGGCCCGGTGATCCGCTCGCGCTCGGGGATCCGCGCATCACCGCCATGCGGGAGCGGCTGAAGACACTGCTGGCCACCGGCCTGCCGTTCGCGGCGGTCTGCCTGAGTCATCAGATCCTGTGCACCGCACTGGGTCTCGGCATCGATCGGCTGGAGCGGCCGAATCAGGGTGTGGCCCGGGAGATCACGCTGTTCGGCACCCGGGTGCGGGCGGGCTTCTACAACACCTTCGTGGCCCGCAGCGCCGTCGACGCGTTCGACTCCGTGGTCGGTCGGGTGGAGGTGAGCCGCGATCCGGTCACCGGGGAGGTGTACGCGCTGCGCGGCGAGCGGTTCGCCTCGGTGCAGTTCCACGCCGAATCGGTGCTGTCCCAGGACGGTCCGGCGGTGCTGGCCGCCATGGTCGGCCGGCTGCTCGAACTGCCGGGCCGGGCGCCCGCGCTCGCCGGGGAGGGAGTGAGCGCCCATGGCTAGGCGCGTCCTCCGGGCGGCCGCGCGGCTCGCGGATGTGCTGAACCAGCCGGCGCCGGTGCGGCACAAGGGAATCGACGAGCCCATATCGGGCAAGCGGATTCTCATCACCGGGGCGTCCTCGGGTATCGGCCGGGCCGCGGCGGTCGCCGCGGCCGCGGCCGGCGCGGAGGTCGTGCTGGTGGCGCGCCGCGAACCCGAACTGGCCCTGCTGCGCGACGAGATTCGCGCGGCCGGTGGCCGGGCGGTGCATCGCGCCTGCGATCTCACCGACGACGCCGAGATCGACGGCCTGCTGCGGTGGGTGGATGCGGAGGTCGGCGCGGTCGATGTGCTGGTCAACAATGCGGGCCGGTCCATCCGGCGCCCGGTGACCGAATCCTTCGACCGCATACACGATTTCCGCCGCACCATGAACATCAACTACTTCGGCCCGGTCCGGCTCACCATCGGATTGCTGCCCGCCATGCTGGAATCCGGCCGCGGTCACATCGTGAATGTCGGCACCTGGACCGTCCCCACCGGTACGTCGCCGCGCTTCTCGGCCTATCACAGTTCGAAGCTGGCGCTGAGCGGATTCGGCCGGTGCCTGGACGCCGAACTGTCCGGTCGCGGTGTGGCGGTGACCGAGGTGCACTACCCGCTGGTGCACACCGCGATGAGCTCGCCGACGCCCGAATACCGGCGTCTGCCCGGCCTCACGCCGGAGCAGGCCGCCGACTGGATTCTGACCGCCATCCGGCGGCGTCCGATCCAGGTGATTCCCCGTTATGTGCCGCTGCTGCAGGCGCTCCGGCTGACCGGTCCGCGCACGGTGGGCAGGCTGCTGCTGCGCTGGGGCTGACAAACAGCTGTCATGGAATTGTGTGCGTTGCCACACTTAGCCTTGTGAATATGCGATCGGTCGATCGCGGCAAATCCCAAGTGTTTTCCGAAAGGGCATCACAGTGATGCTACGCAATGGTCGATTCATGGTTGCGACAATGGCCTGCGCAGCGGTGCTCGGTTCCGGTTTCGCCGGCGTCGCCGCCACCGCCACCGCCGCCGTCCCGGTGCGCGCGGCGGCCTGCGGTACGCCGCTCAGCACCGGTGAGCTCGCGACGATCACGGACCTGTCCGATGTCGATACCGTGGCCGGCGGCGACGCCCTGCAGCGGGCCGACGAGTTCGCCGACCGCAATTGGAAGATCTCCGAAATCCTTGTGGCCCACGGTGATCGGCGCGGCCTGTTCGCGCTGATGGACGATGTCGCGGACCGGCAGACGGTGCTGCCGCTGCTGCACTCCGGCGCCGGCCTGGCCGATCCCGAACTGCAGGCGCAGTTCTACGACGGCAATTACGAGAGCTGGCTGCGCGCCCTGCACGCCGAGTTCACCGGTGCGCCCCTGCCCAGGCACTGGACGAAGTACTTCGACCTCGCCGCCACCTGCACGCAGTCCCCGGCCTACACGGCAATGGTCGGCTACAACGCGCATATGAGCGTCGATATCCCGCATTCGCTGGCGGCGGCCGGAATTCAGGGCAACGACCCGGATTACTTCCGCGTCCTGGATGCCATCGGCGCCAACAATTCCCTGATCGTCTCGCAGACCAAGGCCGCGTACAACGCGGATGTGGGCCCGCTGTGGCGCTTCTACTTCCTCGGTGAAGGCCTCGACCTGGTGACCGGCCCGGGTGTCGGTTCGGGTCAGTTGCTGCGCACAGTGCTCGCCGGCGTCAACGCGGCCAACCTGGCCAATGGTGTCGCCCTGCAGAATCCGGTCACCCACGACCTCACCTCGGCCGCCATCGACGCCCAGTGGTCGGTCGTCGACACCGCGCTCGCCACCCTCACCCAGATCCACGGCCTGTAGAGAGAGATTGCGAATCATGAAGGTTTCCAAGAAGTTCCGGGTGCTGGCCGCGGCCTCGGTGTGTGGCGCCGCCTCCCTGCTGGGCGCGGTCGCGCCGGCCTCCGCCGACGCGCCGGCGGACGGCAAGGCGTTCGTGGCCATCGGTGACTCGTATTCGACCAACGGCAATATCGTGTACTCGCTCGGCTTCGGCTACGGCGGCAACAAGAATTGCGAGCGGTCCGAGACCTCCTGGCCGAAACAGCTGGCGCACCAGCTGAATCTGGCCGACGACGATCTCGTCGACGTGGCCTGCCTGGGCGCCTCGCTGGCGACCCCGCCGCACTACACCGCCACCTACATGGCCAAGCAGGCCGCCGACGCCGGCGCCTTCGGCTCCCGGACCCGCCTGGTCACGATTCAGCTGGGCCAGAACGATGTCTGGAACTCCGGCAATCATCAGCGCGCTCTCGACGCCGAGGTCACCTGCCTGACCAACTTCATCCAGGGCTGCGGTCCGGACGCGGGCACCGACGGGCGGGCGCCCGACGCCCGCAATGTGAGCGGCGATCAGTACGTGAGCTGGATCAAGCCGGTCGTGGACTACGTCCGCTACTACGCGCCGCAGGCCAAGATCGTCTTCGTCGGCTACCCGACCGTCGCCGAGCGCGGTAACCCGCAGTGGTGCTGGGACAGCCCCGTCGGCCGCATGGTGCAGCCGCGGGCCGGCGCCATGACCACCTTCCTGGATCGCGTCGACGACGCCCAGCGCGAGGCCGCGGACACCCTGGGCGTGAACTTCTTCGACACCCGGGCCGCCACCGCGGGGCACGGCACATGCTCGCCGGATTCCTGGATCAATGGCTACTTCAACCCGGCCGGTGAGGTGCTCGGCATCCCGTTCCACCCGACCGTGCACGGCGACACCGTGACCGCCACCGGTATCAAGCAGCAGTTCGGATTGTGATGGCGCACATGACCGAGGACACCTTTCCCGCGGCCACCGTGCCCATGCGCTGGGTCGGGCCCGTCAAGATCTCCGGCAATGTCGCCGAGGGCCTGATCGAGGTGCCGCTGGCCACCTACGAGTCGCCGCTGTGGCCCTCGGTGGGCCGCGGCGCCAAGATCTCCACGCTGTGCGACCGCGGCATCGTGGCCACGCTGCTGGACGAGCGGATGACCAGATCGGTGCTGTTGGAGGCGGACGACGCGGGCACCGCGCTGGCCGCGGCCCGGCAGTTGCACGCCGAGCTGCCCCGGTTGCGCGGCATCGTCGCCGAATGCAGCCGGTTCGCGAATCTGATCGAACTGCATCACCAGATCGTCGGGAACCTGCTGTTCCTGCGCTTCGAGTTCACCACCGGCGACGCCTCCGGCCACAATATGGCGACCCTGGCCGCGGATGCCCTGCTCGGGTACATCATCGACGCGGTGCCCGGCGTGCGCTACGGCTCCATCTCCGGCAACTTCTGCACCGACAAGAAGGCCAGTGCGGTCAACGGGATCCTGGGCCGCGGCAAGAACGTGGTCACCGAGATCCTCATCCCGCGGGAGATCGTCGAGCAGCGGCTGCACACCACCGCCCACCGGGTGGCCGAGATCAATGTCCGCAAGAACCTGATCGGCACCACGCTGGCCGGCGGAATCCGTTCCGCCAACGCCCATTACGCGAACATGCTGCTGGGCGTCTACCTGGCGACCGGGCAGGACGCGGCGAACATCGTCGAGGGCTCGCAGGGCATCACCCACGCCGAGGACCGCGACGGCGATCTCTACTTCTCCTGCGCGCTGCCGAATCTCATCGTCGGCACCGTGGGCAACGGCAAGTCCCTCGACTTCGTCGAGGCGAATCTGACGCGCCTGGGGTGCCGCGAGACCCGCGAACCCGGGGGCAATGCGCGACGGCTCGCGGTCATCACCGCCGCCGCCGTGCTCTGCGGGGAATTGTCTCTGCTTGCGGCACAGACGAATCCCGGCGAACTGATGCGGACCCACCTCCGCTTCGAACGATCGGCAGAGAAGGACGGGGCCAGTGAACGAGCCCATCGGAATTCATGACATCGCCCTGGCCACCGGCCATTACGCCATGGACCTGGCCGAACTGGCCAGGCACACCGGCGCCGAGGTGAACAAGTACTACGTCGGCCTGGGCCAGACCGCCCAGACCGTCCCGGCGCCGGACGAGGACATCGTGACCATGGCGGCCGCGGCCGCCCGGCAGATCGTCGCCCGGCACGGCGCCGACGGCATCCGGACCATCCTGTTCGCCACCGAATCCGGTATCGACCAATCCAAGTCGGCCGCGGTGTACGTGCAGGATCTGATCGGCCTGTCGGCCGCGACCCGCGCGGTGGAACTCAAGCAGGCCTGCTACGGCGGCACCGCCGCACTGCAGCTGGCGGCGGGCATCGTGGCCCGCGACCCGCAGCAGCGCGTGCTCGTGATCGCCGCGGACATCGCCAAATACGATCTCGACTCGGCGGGCGAGGCCACCCAGGGCGGCGCCGCGGTGGCCATGCTGGTCGCGGCGAATCCGGCCCTGGCGGTCCTGGACGAGCCCTCCGGCCTGTACACCGCCAATGTGCAGGACTTCTGGCGGCCCAACTACCGCAGCACGCCGATGGTTGACGGGAAACTGTCCATCGGCGCCTACCTGGAGGCCGTCGAGCAGGCGTGGAAGGACTACGAGGGCCGCGGCGGCCGCGGTTTCGCCGAGTTCGCCGGCTTCTGCTACCACCAGCCTTTCACCAAGATGGCGTACAAGGCGCACACCAGGCTGCTGGAATTGAAGGGTGTCGAACCCACCGCCGCGCGCCTGTACGCGGACCTGTCCCGCACCGCCGTCTACAACCGCATGATCGGCAACAGCTACACCGCGTCGCTGTATGTCGCGTTGCTGTCGCTGCTCGACCACGCCGAGGATCTCACCGGCAGGCCGGTGGCGATGTTCAGCTACGGCTCGGGCGCGGTGGCCGAATTGTTCTCGCTGACACCGGTTCCCGGCTACCGCGACCAGCTGCGCACCGCGGGCAACCGGGCCGCCATCGCCGGGCGCGAGCCCATCTCGTACGAGAACTATCGTGCCGTCCGGGATTTCGCCCTGCCCGACGACGGCGCGGAGCTGACGGTGCCCGCCGTCACCGCGAGCCCGTACCGGCTCACGGCCGTCTCCGGTCACTCGAGAATCTACGGGGCGGACCGGTGACCCGCATGCTCGCCCGGCCGGGCGCCGAGACCACCGAGCTCGGCACCGGGCGGGCGAGCGCCAAGCTCATCCTGTTCGGCGAGCACGTGGTGCTCTACGGGCGGCCGGCCATCTCGTTGCCGGTGCCGTCGTTGCCGGTGACCGCCCGCGCCCGCCGGTGCGAGGGCCCGGTCGTGATCGAATCCGCCTCCCTGGACGTCGGCGGGCGGGCAACGGCGCCCGCCCGCTCGACCGGGACCGCGGTGCCCCGGCTGGCCGTGACGGCGGTGTGCGAGCACCTCGGGCGGCCGGACGACGGACTGTTCGTCACCGTCGACAGCGGCATTCCGGCCGGCCGCGGCTTCGGTTCCAGCGCCGCGAGTTCCGCCGCCATCATCGAGGCGGTGGCGGCGCTCGAGGGGCGAAAGCTCGACGGCGACACCATGTTCGAGCTGGTCCAGCGGGCGGAATCGCTCGCGCACGGCAAGGCCAGCGGCGTCGACGCGCGCACCGTGATCAGCGCGGGCGGGCCGCTGTGGTTCCGCGACGGCGCCGCCACCCCGCTGCCGGTGGCCGCCGGATCGGTGTTGCCGGTACTGCTGGTGGCCGACACCGGGGTGTACGGCAGCACCCGCGAGGCGGTGGCCACGGTGCGCGCCGCCCTCGAGGCGCTCGGCAAGTTCGGCGAGACGCTGCTGGAACGGGCCGGTGCGATCACCGCCGCCGCGGCCGTGGATCTGGCCACCGGCCGGTTCGCCGAGCTCGGGCCGAAAATGATCGCCGCCCATGCCATTCTGGCGCGGCTCGGCGTCAGCTGCCCCGAGATCGAGACGCTCATCGACGCGGCACTCGAGGCGGAAGCCTTGGGTGCCAAGCTTTCCGGTGGCGGATTGGGCGGTTGTGTGATCGCATTGGCGGCGGACCACGAGGCCGCGATACGGGTGCGCGACGCCCTGCTCGCGGCGGGCGCGGTGCGCTGCCACACCGTCGAGTTCCTTTCGGCCGGAGGGGGATCCGTATGAGCCGCGCAGTACCGGGGGAGGCGGGCAGCACCGCGACGGCCTACCCCAATATCGCGCTGATCAAATACTGGGGCAAGCGCGACGAGGCGCTGCACCTGCCGGTCACCAGCAGCCTGTCGCTGACCCTCGGCGTCTTCCCGACCGTGACCACGGTGACGGTCGACGACGAGCTGACCGCCGACCACGTCACTGTCGCGGGCACGCCCGCCGCTCCGGCCTTCGCCGGCAAGGTGATCCGCTTCCTGGACCTGGTCCGGGAGCTGGCGGGCGATCCGCGCCGCGCCCGGGTGGCCACCCGCAATACCGGGCCGACCGGGGCCGGGCTGGCCTCCTCGGCCTCCGGCTTCGCCGCCCTGGCGCTGGCGGCCGCGGACGCCTACGGCCTCGGCCTCGACCGCCGCGCGCTGTCACGGCTGGCCCGGCGGGGATCGGGCAGCGCCGCCCGCTCCCTCTACGGCGGCTTCGCCCAGTGGCATCGCGGCGAAGGCGACGGCGCGGCAGGCGATCTGAGCAGTTACGCGGAGCCGGTCGCGGCGCCGCTGCTGGATCCGGCCCTGGTCGTCGCCATGGTGGACGCCCGGGAGAAGGCGATCGCGAGCCGGGAGGCCATGCGCCGCACCGTCGAGACCTCGCCGTTCTATGAACCCTGGGTGCGGTCCAGCGCGGACGATCTGGTCGAGATGCACCGGGCCATCGCCGCGGGAGACCTTGCGGCCGTGGGTGAGATCGCCGAGCGCAATGCGCTGGGCATGCACGCCACCATGCTCGGCGCGCGTCCGGCCGTCCGCTACTTCGCGCCCGGTTCCATGCGTGTCCTGGATCGGGTGCTGGCGCTGCGCGCCGAGGGGATCGCCGCGTACGCGACCATGGACGCGGGCCCCAATGTCAAGGTCCTGTGCGATCGCCACGACAGTGCCGTCGTGGCCGCCGCCCTGACCGAAACCGGTGCGGCCCAGCGCGTTCTCGTCGCGAACCCGGGGCCGGGCGCCCGGCTCGGTGACCTCACGGTCCCGGCCGATACCGAATTCAGTGTGGTGAGCGGGCATGATCAGCGTTGAGGTGCCCGGAAAGCTCTATGTAGCAGGCGAATACGCGGTACTGGAGCCCGGTGGGGCGGCGGTGCTGGTGGCGGTGGACCGGTATCTCACGGTGGAGGTCACGCCCGGTGAGCGGGGGCCGGCGGCCCGGCGGTCGGTGACGACCGCCCGGACCGGCCCCCGGCCGGTCGAATTGGGCCGTAGCGGTACGAAATCCATTGTCGTGGAGGAGAACCTGGGCACCGCCGCGGCCTTGCGGCACGTGCTCACCGCTGTCGAGCTGGTCGAGCGGTACGCCCGCGAACAGGGCTACGAGGTACTCGGATTCCACCTCGACATCCGTTCGGCGCTCGACGATGCCGGGACCGGCCGGAAGTTCGGGCTCGGGTCGTCCGGGGCCGTGACCGTCGGAGTCGTGCGCGCGCTCGCCCGGGCGTACGACTTCGAACTCCCCGGCGACGCACTGCTGCGGCTGGCGCTGCTGACCGCCTTCACGGTCGATCCCCGCTGCTCGGGCGGGGATGTGGCGGCCTCCATGATCGGCGGCTGGGTCGCCTACCGCGCACCCGACCGGGACCGGCTGGCACGGGAATTCGCGTTGCCCGGCGCCCGGATCAGCCCGCTGGTGGACCGGCCGTGGCCGGGGATGTCGGCGCGCCGGGTGCCCGCGCCGCAGGGTGTGCGGCTGGCGGTCGGCTGGTCGGGGACTCCGGCCGTGTCCAGCGGTCTCGTCGAACTGCTGCGTCGCGGCGTGGCCGGCGACACCAACGCTTACGCGCGTTTCGTGGCCGCCAGCAATACCTGCGTCGCAACCCTGGTGTCCGCCTTGGAATCCGGGGACGACGCCTCCGTGGTGACTGCGGTGGCCGCGGCCGGGGCGCTGCTGCGCGCGGTGAGCGCGCTGGCCGGCGTGGTGGTGGAGACCGCGGAACTGGCCACGCTGCGCCGGTCCGCCGAGGCGCTGGGCGCGGTCGCCAAGAGCTCCGGCGCCGGCGGCGGCGACTGCGGGATCGCGCTGGTCGTCCCCGCGATGGCCGGGCAACTCCGGCAGCGGTGGCGGGACACCGGCATCGTGCCGCTCGAACTACAGGTGCACCAACCGTTTTCAGCGAAAGGACAGTACCGGTGACAACCGTGTCGGAGATCTACGGCAGCCGCAAGGACGACCATGTGCGGCTCGCGGTGGAACAGCATCACGTGCGCCGCGCCGCGCAAGAGGCGAACCAGTTCGACGAGGTGCGCTTCGTCCACCACGCCCTGGCCGGCATCGCCGAATCGGACGTCTCGCTCACCACCGAGGTCGCCGGGAAGCGGTGGGCCGCACCGCTGTACATCAATGCCATGACCGGCGGCAGCGCCCGCACCGGTGAGGTGAACCGGGGCCTGGCCATCGCCGCCCGGGAGGCCGGGGTGCCCATCGCCTCCGGATCCATGAGCGCCTACCTGGCCGACGCCGCGGTGGCGCCCACGTATCGGGTACTGCGCGAGGAGAATCCGGGCGGTTTCGTCATCGCCAATGTGAACGCCAATGCCACCCCGGACATGGCCAAGCGCGCGGTGGACCTGATCGAGGCCGACGCCCTGCAGATCCACATCAACACCATCCAGGAAATCGTCATGCCGGAAGGGGATCGGGACTTCACGGCCTGGCCGCGGCAGATCTCCGCGCTGGTCGAGGCCATCGACGTGCCGGTGATCGTGAAGGAGGTCGGCTTCGGCATGACCCGCCCGGCCGTCACCCGCCTCGCCGACCTCGGCGTGACGACGGTCGACGTCTCGGGCCGCGGCGGCACCAACTTCGCCACCATCGAGAATGCCCGCCGCCCGCACGAGGATTTCGCCTACCTCGGCGACTGGGGACAGTCCGCCCCCGCCTGCCTGCTGGACGCCGCCGCGGTCGCGCACCGCCGCCAGGTGACCCTGCTGGCCTCCGGCGGCGTGCGGCATCCCCTGGACGTGGTCCGCGCACTCGCCTTGGGCGCCAAGGCGGTCGGCGCCTCGGGCCACTTCCTGTCCGTGCTGGAAGGCGAGGGCGTGGACGCCCTGGTATCGACGCTCATCGCCTGGCTGACCCAGATCCGCCAGCTCATGGTGGTCCTCGGCGCCCCGACGGTGGGCGCCCTCGCCGGCACCGATGTCCTGCTGGGCGGGCAGCTCGGTGAGTTCTGCCGGTTGCGCGGCATCGACGCGGGCGAATACGCCCGCCGCGCACTCTGATTCGGTGCTCTTTTCAATAACAACAAAAAACAGCGGAGGGGCGGCCGAATGGCCGCCCCTCCGCTGTTATCTGTTTATCTGTGCCCGCCGCACCGGCGCCGTTGCAGGCCGCGGACTCCGTCAGGACCGAATGCCGATGCGGGTGCGCAGTCCCTCGGCGAAGGCCTGCGCCGTCAGCAGGTCGTCCGCGTCGGGGTGGCCCTTCTGCAGACCGCCGACGAGCTTGAACGGCGCGAAAGTGTCGAACCCACGCGTGGTGAAGGTATCGACCACCTCGAAGCCCTTCTGCTCCAGCGGCTTCGCCAGCAGGTTCGTGTAGGGCTTCGCCGGCTTCTCGGGGAATCCGCTGGTGGCGAACACGAATGCCTTGGTAGCCCGCACCTGCGGGAGGGCCTCGACGAACTCGCGCAGCTCCTTGTGGAACTTGCCGAGGAAGATCCCGGAGCCGAAGCCCACCAGGTCGTACCCGGTGAGTTCGGCCGGCGAGATCTGCCCGGGTGCGACGACGCGGGCCTGCAGGACCTGACCGATGACGTCGGCGACCTTCCTGGTGTTGCCATGCGACACCGAAGTACACACGATGATGGTCTTCATTGACGATGCTCCTTTCCCATGGGTGATGCCGCCAGCCTATCGGCGCCGCCGGCGGCTGAATATTCTCCGAACGGGGTAAGCGGGAGTATCCGAATGCGTCTTTAGTAGCATTCGCGCCGGTCCGCCATCGTGGGACGATAGTGCATCGAAGGCCACGGAATTGTGTGCCGATCGTGGCTCGATAATTTCACCGAATTCGTCGTATTGTGATCGGGGTCACACTTGACTCGGTATTCCGCGGAGTGTCACGCTATTCGAGCGGCACCGCTGTGCTCGCATTCGAAATTCCCCCTCGCGTAAATAGCGCGCCGTATTCCCGACCCAGCTGTTCCGCGCATATTCCGCGTATTCTCTCACCGATATCCAGGGTTATCGAATGAATACTGATATCGCGCTGGCTCCCGCACGCTCCGATCTGGACGATCGGCGCACGCTGGGCATCAGCCCGTTGCTCTCACCCGCCGATGTGCGCCTGGCGCATCCGATCGACGACACCCTTGCCGCCATCGTCCGGGCCGGCCGCCGCGCCACCGTGGAGACGCTCACCGGACTCGACGATCGCCTGCTGGTGATCGTCGGCCCCTGCTCGGTCCACGACCCCGCCGCCGCCATGGATTACGCGCGCCGCCTGGCCTCGCACGCCGCCGATCTGGCCGATCAGCTGCACGTGGTCATGCGCGTCTACTTCGAGAAGCCGCGCACCACACTGGGCTGGAAGGGGCTGGTCAACGACCCGCACCTGGACGGCACCTTCGACATCAACACCGGTCTGCGCCAGGCCCGCCGGCTGCTGGTCGACATCACCGCGCTCGGCCTGCCGGTCGCCTGCGAATTCCTCGACCCGATCACCCCGCAGTACATCGCGGATCTGGTGTCCTACGGCGCAATCGGCGCCCGCACCGCCGCCAGTCAGGTGCACCGGCAGCTGGCCAGCGCGCTGTCCATGCCGGTCGGCATCAAGAACGGCACCGACGGCGACGTGCAGGTGGCCGTGGACGGCGTGCGCGCCGCCGGCGCCAGCCACGTCTTCCCCGGCACCGATCTGGACGGCCGCTCGGCGCTCATCCGCACCACCGGCAATGCCGACTGCCACGTGATCCTGCGCGGCGGCAGCACCGGGCCCAACTACGACGCCGACTCCGTTGCCGAGGCCTGCCTGCGGCTGGAGAAGGCGACGCTGCCGCAGCGGGTGGTGGTGGACGCCAGCCACGGCAACAGCGGCAAGGACCACGAACGCCAGGTCGATGTCGTCACCGATCTCGCCGCCCGGATCGCGGCGGGGGACCGCAGCGTGGTCGGGGTCATGCTGGAGAGCTTCCTGCTCCCCGGCCGGCAGGATCTCACCCTCGGCGCCGCCGCCGATCTGGTGTACGGGCAGTCCATCACCGACGCCTGCCTGAGCTGGTCGGTCACCGCGAAACAACTCGACCGCCTCGCCACCGCGGTCGCCACCCGTCGCCGCACTGTTCCCGGAAGCACCGAAAGGGTTCCGGCGTAACCGAATCCGGCCGCCCGCAAGGAGGACAAGGTGACCCGTAGTACTGGTCTGCAGTGGCCGAGCGCAGGTGTCGACCCGATTACCGACGATGAAGCGGAGTTCGACAGCCTCCGCCTCCCCGCTCTCGTCGGTCGTGACAAAGAGGTCACCGAAATCCGCTGTCTCATCGACGATCCGCGGGTCCGCCTGCTCACCCTGACCGGGCCGGCCGGGGTGGGCAAGAGCCGGCTCGCGCAGGAGGCGCTGGCGTCCGGCGCCCACTCCGGCGGCGAGATCATCGTGGATCTCGCCGAGGCGGGCACCCGCGCGGAGGCCTGGCACACCGTGCTCGCCGCCGCCGGTTGCCCCGCCGAAACCGGCGGCGGCACCGCGGAATCCGCGCTCGAGCGGCTGACCGACCGGGTCGGCGACTCCCGGACCGTGCTGCTGCTGGACAACTGCGATCGGGTGACGGGACTGATCACCCACGATCTCGGCCGGCTGTTGCGTGGCTGCCCGGATCTGGTGGTGGTGGCCGCCACCCGGGTGCTGTTCAATCTGCAACGCGAGTACGTGGTCTGCGTCCGCCCGCTGCGCACCCGGCCCGACGCGGGACCCTACCGCCCGGCCTCGTCCCCGGCGGCGCGGCTGCTGCTGGCGGGCATCGACAGCAGCTACCGGAGCTCGGCCGCGAATCGGCTGGTGCTGGACGAGATCGCGCGCGAACTCGACGGCGTGCCACTGGCACTGGAACTCGCGGCCATCACCGTCAACCGCATCGGACCGGTGCGGACCCTGCAGCTGATCCGGTCCGGTGCGGGCCTGGCGCCGCTGCCCTACGTCGATGTGCCCGCGCGGCACCGTTCCCTGTCCGAGGCGGTCGCCTGGGGCATGGAACGGCTCGACGAACCCATCGTCGATGTGCTGCTGCATCTTTCACTGTGCGAATCGGCGGTGGATCCGGACACCGTCGCGCTCATGGTGGACATGGCGGAGACGTTCATCGGCGGCACCCTGACCACCCTCATCGGCCACAGCCTGCTCCAGCGCACCGTCAACGACGCCGGTCACCCGAGCTATGAGCTGATCGCCACCGTCCGCGACTACTGCCGCCGCCTGCTCGACGCCGACCGCGCCCGCGGCGACCGCATCCGCCGCACGCACGCCGACCGCTGCTGTGAACTGGCACAGCGCATTACCCGCGAACTGGATCGGCCGGATCAGCGCGCGGGCGCGCTGATCGTGGCCGAGCAGCGGATCGACGACTTCCTGGCCACCGCCGGGCGACTGCTGGAATTGGGGCAGCCGGGACGCGCGGTCGAGTTGGCCGCGCTGCTCGAGGACATCTGGGTGCAGTTCGGCTACCTGCCCGAACTCGAAGCGCTGCTGGGCCAGTTCGCGAACGAGCCCGCGGACCGGCCCGGCGGCGCACCGGATCCGGCCCTGCCGGCGGCCCTCGAACTGCTCGGCCGCTGGGCGCGGCGCACCGGCCGATCCCGCAGGGCGGCAGGCCTTTTCACCCGCGCGGCCGAGGCCCATCGGCGACTCGGCGACGCGGCCGCCGCCGGTCGGGCCACCGGCCTCGCGGCGCCCGAGCCCGCCACCCGGCACACACTGGAGACCTACCGCGAGGCACTGCGAAATCCGCTGCGCGGCAGCCATATTCTCGACACCCTCGCGGCCGTCGAGGGTTGTGCGCTGGTCTATCGCGCGGCCGGCCCGGAGTTCGCCGAGCAGGCGGCCCTGCTGTTCGGCGGCGTGAACCACCTGCGCACCGTCTACGCACTCCCGCTGCCCGAGGACATCGACGGCGATGCGGCGCGGGTCGCGCATCTGATCCGCCCGGAAAGCGCCCGCACCCTCCGCGATATCGCCGCCGCCGCATTGTCCGGGCCCGATATCACCGTCCAGGCGCATTCGCCGCTGGACGTGCTCACCGATCGGCAGCGGGAGATCGCCTTCCTGGTCGCCGACGGGCTCACCAATCGCATGATCGCCAGCCAGCTCGGCATTGCCGAATGGACCGTCATCAATCATCTCCGGCAGGTGATGGCGAAACTCAACTGCCCGTCCCGCCTGCATGTCGCACTGGTGGTGAAAGGCGAGCCGGAAACCGCCGAATATTCCGTCGTCGCACCGCTCACCTGACAAATGCTTGCTATTTCATCGCCGTAAATCGTCTATAGGCTTTTTCATAAGTCATCGAGAAAGAATTCAGGGGAAAAATCGTGACAGAACTTCGACTGGGCTACAAGGCTTCGGCGGAGCAGTTCGCGCCGCGCGAACTCGTCGAGCTCACGGTAGCGGCCGAGGAGCACGGCCTCGACAGCGCCATGATCAGCGATCACTTCCAGCCCTGGCGGTACAACGGCGGTCACGCGCCCTTCTCACTGGCTTGGCTGGCGGCGGCCGGTGAGCGCACCCGCCGCATCCAGATCGGCACCTCGGTGCTCACCCCGACCTTCCGATACAACCCGGCCGTCATCGCCCAGGCGTTCGCGACCCTGGCCTGTCTCTACCCGGATCGGGTGATGCTGGGTGTCGGATCGGGTGAGGCGCTCAACGAGATCGCCACCGGATTCACCGGCGAATGGCCGGAATTCAAGGAGCGCTACGCCCGGCTGCGCGAATCCGTGGAGTTGATGCGGGCGCTGTGGACCGGTAAGCGCACCGATTTCGAGGGGCAGTACTACAAGACCGTCGGCGCCTCCATCTACGACGTGCCGGAGAACGGCGTCCCGGTGTACATCGCGGCGGGCGGTCCCCTGGTCGCCCGCTACGCGGGCCGGGTCGGCGACGGTTTCATCTGCACCTCCGGCAAGGGCATGGATCTCTACACCGAGAAGCTCATGCCGGCCGTCATCGAGGGCGCGGAGAAGGCGGGCCGCAGCGTCGCGGACGTGGACACCATGATCGAGATCAAGCTCTCCTACGACACCGATCCCGCACTGGCGCTGGAGAACACCCGCTTCTGGGCGCCGCTCTCGCTGACGCCGGAACAGAAGCACTCCATCTCCGATCCGATCGAGATGGAGGCCGCCGCCGACGCGCTGCCGATCGAGCAGATCGCCAGGCGCTGGATCGTCGGCACCGATCCGGACGAGGTGGTCTCGCACATCGAGCCCTATATCCGGGCCGGCATGCGGCACTTGGTCTTCCACGCCCCGGGCCACGATCAGGCGCGTTTCCTCGACCTCTTCGCCCGGGATCTCGCACCCCGGCTGCGCAAGCTCGGCTGAGTCTCCGCTCATTCCACCGATACCGCTCGAATTTCATTTGAACCGATAAGGATTCACCATGCAGACACTCCGGGTGGAGCGCATCATCGGCGCCCCGATCGACACCGTGTACGAATGGTTCGCCGATTCCGGCAATTACACCGCGTCGCCCTTCCTCCTGCGCAACGAATTGGTCGAGCCGGGCGCCGACGCCCCGTACGGCGTCGGGGCGGTCCGCAAGATGTCCTGGCTGTTCGGCAGTTACACCGAACGGATCACCGCCAACGAGGCCCCCCGCAAGTTCGGCTGGGTGATCGAGAGCGGTGTGCCGGCCATCCGCCACCAGGGCGCCGAGCTGACCTTCTCCAAGGTGCCCGGCGGCACCCGCGTGGTGTGGACCACCAACGCGCAGGCCGCGATTCCGTTCGCCGCCGACTTCGTCACCCGCCACCTCGCCTTCCGGGTGCTGGGCGTCGCGTTCCGCAATGTGCTGCGCATCGCCGATGTCGCCATCACCTCACCGCGCAAGGGCAAGGGCAAGGTCCGCACCGGGCGCTCCGCCAAGCTGCGCAACTACCTGTTCGACCAGGTGCTCAAGCTGATCCGCAATATCCACCACGTCATCCTCGACGTGAGCGGCGGCAAGTGGGGCAACCGCCAGTTCGGCATGGCCGCCATCGAATTGCACGTCATCGGCCGCAAGTCCGGCGCCAAGCGCAGCGTGGTGCTGTGGGTGCCGCTCATGGAGCCGGACCGGGTGATCCTGGTGGCCTCCAAGGAGGGCGACGACCGCGATCCGGAGTGGTACAAGAACCTGCTGGCCACCCCGGAGATCGAACTCACCATCGACGGCGTCACCGAGCCCTGGGTGGGCCGCAAGGCCAGTGCCGAGGAGAAGGCCGTGCTGTGGCCGCGAATCGTCAAGGCGTACCACGGTTTCGCCGTCTACCAGACGCGCACCGACCGCGACATCCCCGTCGTCATCTGCGAGCGGCCCGCCAGCGCAGCCAAAGCTGTCTGAGCCAGGCTCGGCCGTCCGATCCACCACGAGTATCGATCGAGAGGTTCCAGTGATGAAATCCCCTATGCCGCTTCGCATCGCCCTGGCCGTCGCCGCGGGCGCAGTGGTCACGACCGCCGCGGCTGCCGCGGTCTCCGCCGCACCGTCGACCCCTGTCGCCCCGGAAAATGTTGCGGTGGCGCCCATTTCGGATCCATCGCCGAGCACCGATCCGGCGCCTACCACCACCACGAAGCCGGCGCCGCCGACGCTGTCGGACCCCGGTTTCGATCCCAAGGCCGGGTACTGATTCCGGACAGATCAATAGCTCAGTAGATCGGTAAAGGTCATGACCGACCTTCGTACGGCGCCGCGGGTCACCGCGGCGTCGCCCGATATCGCGCGCAGCCGCCCGGCCCTTCCGTCGCTGACGGGGGCCCGGTGGTGGGCGGCATTCGCCGTCTTCCTCCTCCACGCACTGGTGTTCCTGCCGGTGTATCCGTTCCAGAAGTCGGACCTGTTCCGGCGCATCCACTACTTCATGCCCATGCAGCTGGGCGCGGCCGGCGTCACGTTCTTCTTCGTGCTGTCCGGCTTCATCATCTACTGGTCGTTCAAGCCGGGATCCTCGGTGCCCCGGTTCTATTGGCGCCGGGTGCTGAAGATCTACCCGTCGCATCTGATCGCCTCGGTGGCCTTCATCCTGGCGGCGAGCGTGCCGCTGCACCGGCTGGTGGTGTGGGTCCCGAATCTGCTGCTGGTGCACACCTGGTTCCCGAAGTCGACCACCGTCGGCGGGCTCAATGTGCCGTCCTGGTCGCTGGCCTCGGAAATGCTGTTCTACCTGAGCTTTCCGATCTTCCTGCCGCTGATCCGGCGCATCCCCACCCGGCATCTGCTGGCCTGGACCATCGGCCTGCTGTTGTTCGTGCTGGCCCTGCACACCGCGTACTTCCTGTTCGTGGACGGCCCCAAGGGCATCGCGAACGCCTTCGCACCGCGACTGGTGCCGGGCGATGTGTCGCCGAAGTTCGAATTGCATTCCTCGCCCGCCTGGTTCGCGCGCCCCGACATCCCGGTCGCGCCGTCCTATTGGCTGAGCTACAACTTCCCGCCGTCGCGGCTGCCGGAGTTCTTCGTCGGCGTGCTCGCGGCCCGCATGGTGCTCGAAGGCCGTTGGCGCAATACGCGTATGGGGCTGCCGCTGGCACTGCTGGCCCTCTCCTACGCGGCCACCTGGGTGGTGCCGGTCAACTACAAGATGTCCGCGCTGCTGCTGGGCCCGATGACCGCCGTGGTCGCCACCCTCGCCGCGCGTGACCTGCAAGGCATTCGCGGAGTGAACTCGTCGAAGGTCATGGTCTGGCTGGGGAATGTCT
The DNA here is from genome assembly GCF_044386975.1 of Nocardia sp. NPDC020380. NCBI lineage: Bacteria > Bacillati > Actinomycetota > Actinomycetes > Mycobacteriales > Nocardiaceae > Nocardia > Nocardia sp. NPDC020380. The sequence goes on from NZ_JBIRVQ010000008.1 coordinate 358,201, forward strand.
CGTTCGCGTTCTACCTGATCCAGTTCCCGGTGATGGTGCTGATCACGCGGTACTTCATCGGCGGCCACGAGTACGGCTTCGCCGGCTGGCTGGGCTGGGCGGCATTGTGCCTGGTGGTGTCGACTGCCCTGGGCGCACTGCTCTACTACCGGGTCGATCTACCGCTGATGACGCGCTTCTCCGGTCGCAGAACCAAGAAAACCGGATAGCGAGGTCATCATGCGCTCTTCTTCTCAGCTGACGGACTTGCTGCGGCAGTCGCTCGTCTCCCTCGCGCCGGCGGAGGACCTGGCCCGGACTTCCGGCCCCGCCGAGGGATTCACCGTCTGCTACTGCGGCTGCGCCATGGCCGAATACGTGGTCACCCGTGACCGCGGGCCCGGACGGGGGACTCTCGAATGACACGAATCGCCGTGCTCGGCACCGGATCCTATGTACCGGAACGCCGGGTATCGAATCAGGAAGTCGCCGCCGGGGCCGGCGTCGACAGCGAATGGATCATCCGCAAGACGGAGATCCGGGAACGCCGCTGGGCCCATTCCGGCCAGGCCACTTCGGATCTCGCGACCGAGGCCGCCGCCGCGGCCCTGGAATCCGCGGGCATCGGCGCGCACGAGTTGCGCACCATCGTGGTCGCCACCTCGACGCCCGATCAGCCGCAGCCGCCGACCGCGGCGTTCGTGCAGCACAATCTGTCGGCGCACGACGCCTCGGCGTTCGATGTGAACGCGGTGTGCTCCGGCTTCGTCTTCGCGCTGTCCACGGTGGAGGCCGCGCTGGCTCGCGCGGGCGGCGGGTACGGGCTGGTGGTGGGCGCCGATGTCTACTCGCGGATTCTCGACCCGGCCGATCGCCGCACGGTGGTGCTGTTCGGCGACGGCGCGGGCGCGGTCGTGCTCGGCCCGGCCGCCCGGGGCGGTATCGAACGCTCGGATCTGCACACCTTCGGGGAATTCACCTCGATGATCCAGGTGCCCGGCGGCGGCAGCCGCCGGCCGTTGGACCCGGCCGCGCACGCGCTGGGTGCGCAGTACTTCACCATGGACGGCCGCGGGGTTCGCGAGTTCGTGGCGGACCGGCTGCCCTTGCTGGTCAAGCAATTCCTGCACGACTGCGGCGTGGCTCCCGACGATATCGCGCACCTGATTCCGCATCAGGCCAACGGGGTCATGCTGGCGCAGCTCGAACAGGATCTCGGATTGCCGAATGCCGCGCTGCACACCACCGTCACCCGATTCGGGAACACGGGCGCGGCGTCGGTACCGATCACCCTCGATCACGCATCCCGTTCGGGCGCACTGCATCCCGGCGAGAAGGCGCTGCTGATGGGCTTCGGCGGCGGTATGGCGGTCGGGCTCACGCTCCTCGAATGGGAAAGAGAGAAATAGATGTCCACGATCACGGAGGAGCCGTCGTTCCTCGCGACCAGACGCGGCAAACTCACCCTGATATTGCTCTGCACGGCAGCGTTTCTCGACTTCGTCGACAGTTCGATCGTCAATCTCGCACTGCCGGCGATCCAGCGCGAGATGAAGCTGTCGGTGACCACGCTGCAGTGGATCACCACCGGCTATCTGCTCACCTACGGCGGCCTCATGCTGCTGGGCGGGCGGCTGGCCGACCTGCTCGGGCGCCGCCGCATCCTGATGGCCGGCACCGCGATCATCGGAATCTCCTCCGCCACAGCGGGCTTCGCGCATCACAGCGAGTTGCTGATCGGCTCCCGCTTCGCGCAGGGCATCGGCGCGGCGCTCATGCTGCCCGCGGCGCTGTCCAGCCTGACCACCAGCTTCCGGCACGGCTCCGACCGCAGCACCGCGCTGGGCGTCTGGGGCGGCGTCGGCGGTCTGGGCGCGGCGTCCGGTCTGGTGCTGGGCGGCGTCATCACCCAGGGTCCCGGCTGGCGGTGGGTGTTCTTCGTCAACACCCCGGTGGCGGCGCTGCTGCTGCTCGCCATTCCGCTGCTGATTCCGAGCGACCGGCACAACGAGGTGCGGCGCGGTTTCGACGTGCTCGGCACGGTGCTGGCCACCGGCGGCCTGATGCTGCTGGTCTACGCGTTGGTGGAGGCTCCGGACCGGGGCTGGTCCAGCGCTCGTACCGTGCTCGAACTGCTGCTGGCCGCGGCGCTGCTGGCCGGGTTCGTGCTGAACGAGCACCGGATCTCGAATCCGCTGGTGCCGCTGTCGATCTTCCGCGTCCGCGGGCTGGCCGCCGCCGATCTCACCCAGATGCTGGTGGCCGCGGGCATGATGTCGCTGTTCTTCTTCGTCACGCTCTACGCCCAGTCGGTGCTCGGCTACGGGGAGATCAAGGCGGGCTGCGCGTATCTGCCGTTCAGCGCGACCATCATCGTGGTCTCCGGGCTCACGACCAAGCTGGTGCCCCGCTTCGGCACCCGGCCGGTCACGGTCGTCGGCGCCGCGGTGGCCGGTTTCGGCATCCTGCTGCTCTCCGGAATCCCCACGCACGGTTCGTATGTGCAGGATCTGCTGCCCGGTCTGATGATCACGGCGGCCGGTTCGGCGGCGGTGTTCGTCGCCAATACGACCGCCGCCAATGCGGGCGTGGCAGCGGACAAGGCCGGGCTGGCGGCGGCATTGCTCAATACCGCGCAGCAGATCGGTGTGGCCCTGGGTGTGGCGATACTGACCGCGATCTCGGTGTCCCGCACCGACAGTCAGCTGGCGCAGGGGCATCTGCCGCTCGATGCGATGACGGCCGGCTTCCGGCGTGCGCTGCTGTTCGCGGGCATCATCGCCGCCCTCGGCGCGGTGACCGCCCTGCGCACCGTCAGTACGCGCGGCGAGGCCGCGGAGCCCGTAGCGGAACCGCAGATCGACAAGGTTGCCGTCCAACAGTCCTGAAGGTGACATCGTGTCCAGTCACAACCCCTTGCGCCTCGCCGTGGTCGGTGTCGGCCCGCGCGGGCTGAGTTTCTTCGAGCGGATCTGCGCCAACCTGCGCCGGGACGGCGACCGTCCCGGCGCGGAGATCCATCTCGTGGACTCCACCCAGGTCGGCACCGGATCCGTCTGGCGCACAGATCAATCCAGACATCTGCTGATGAATACCGTGGCGGCACAGGTCACGATCTTCACCGACGACAGCGTGGCGATGGAGGGCCCCGTGGCGCCGGGCCCCAGCCTGTACGAATGGGCCAGTTTCCTGGCGAAGATCGGCAACTTCGCCCACCTGCCCGCCGATATGTACGCGGAGGCCCGGCGCACCGCCCCCAACACGTACCCCACCCGTGCCTTCTACGGCCACTACCTGCGCTGGGCCTACGAGCACATTCGCGACCGGTACTCGCCGTGGCTGCGGATCCACGAGATCACCGCCACCGCCACCGATCTGCGGGACGAGGAATCGGGCCTGCAGGAGCTGACGCTCAGTACCGGCGAGCGGATCGGCGGGCTGCACGCCGTCGTGCTGGCCCAGGGGCATCTGCAACCGGCCGACGACGCCGGACCGGTCGCCACGGTGGGCCCGCGCCCGGGCCTGCTGCACATCGCGCCGGTGAACGCCGCCGACGTCGACGTGGACCGGGTGCCGGAGGGGTCCGTCACCATCGTGCGCGGGCTCGGCCTCACCTTCTTCGATTACGCCGCGCTGCTGACCGTGGGCCGTGGCGGCTGCTTCAAGGAGACCCAGCAGGAAGGGGTGCTGGAATACATTCCCTCCGGCCGGGAGCCGTTGATCGTGGCCGGATCCCGGCGTGGCGTACCGCATCACGCGCGCGGCGAGAATCAGAAGGCCATCGAGGAGCGGCACGTGCCGACGCTGCTCGATCCCGCCCGGATCGCCGAACTGCGCTGGCGGGCAGAGCATTTCGGTGATCTTTCCTTCCGGCGCGACGTCTGGCCGCTGGTGGCGCGGGAAGTGGAGGCCGTCTATTACGGTCTGCTCGTCACCGACCGCGTCAGCCCGCGGGAGCTGCGCGATTTCCGCCGGCGGTACCTCGAGGCGCCGACCGAGCGGACGGCCGCGGACGTCCTCGCCGAATACCGGATCCCGGCCGCGCAGCGGTGGGACTGGGCCGTGCTCGGCGATCCTACCGGGGGTCGGCGCTTCGGCGGCGTGGATCGGTTCCACGAGTGGCTGATCGGCTACCTGGAGGCCGATGTGCGCAATGCCCGGCTCGGCAATGTGCACGGCCCGGTCAAGGCGGCGCTGGACGTGTTGCGCGATCTGCGCAACGAGATCCGGTTGATCGTCGACCACGGCGGCATCACCGGGCGCTCCTACCGTGAGGACCTCGACGGCTGGTACACGCCGTTGAACGCCTTCCTGTCGATCGGGCCGCCGGCCACCCGCATCGCCGAGTTGTCGGCGCTGATCCGGGCGGGCGTGGTGCGGATCGTGGGACCGGGCATGCGGGTCCGGCTCGACTCCGCCGCGGGCTGTTTCGTGGCGGACTCCCCGATGGTGGATGGCTCCACCGTGACCGGCGAGACGCTCATCGACGCGCGGCTGCCCGAACCGGATCTCGGCGCCACCGGTGACGCGCTCATGCGTAATCTGCTGCGGAGCAACCGGATTCGCGGCTTCACGCTGTCCGATCCGGACGGCCGCCGCTATCCGACCGGCGGCCTGGACGTGGCCCGCGACTCGCACGCGGTCCTGGATGCCGCGGGCCGCCCGCATCCGCGGCGTTTCGCGGTGGGGGTGCCCACCGAGGCCGTGCACTGGGTGACCGCGGCCGGTCCGCGCCCGGGCGTGAACTCGGTGACCCTGTCCGACAACGACAGCATCGCCCGCGCCATCCTCGCCGCACATCGGGACACCGGCGGCGTACTCCAGCGAAAGGACCCCGTCGATGTATTCGGATAGTGGCTTGCTGTCCCCGGTCCGGGCCGGCGCCCCCGTCGAGGACCTGGTGTCCGACGACGCCTGGATCGAGGCCATGCTCGAGGTGGAACTGGCGCTGGCGCGGGCGCAGGCCCGGCTGGGGATCATTCCCGCCGATGTCGTCGGGCCGATCCATCTGGCGGTGCGGTCGCACCGGTTCGATGCCCGCGCGCTGGCGCGGGCCTCGCGCGGCGCGGCCAATCCGGTGGTGGCGTTCGTGCAGGAACTGCAGCGGGTGGTGGCCGAGGTCGATCCCGACAGCGCCGGGCTGGTGCACTGGGGATCGACCAGTCAGGACATCTTCGATACCGCGGCCATGCTGATCGCCGCGCGTGCGCTGACGGCGATCATCGACGACCTGGAGTCGAGCGTGCACGGCCTGACCGGCCTGGCGGACCGGCACCGCGACACGCTCCTGGCCGCCCGCACGCTCGGTATGCACGCCGTGCCGACCACCTTCGGGGCGCGGGTCGCGAGCTGGATCCAGGGCCTGCTGGACGGCGCCGACCGGCTGTTGCGGGTGCGGGACGGACTGCCCGTGCAACTCGGCGGCGCCGCGGGCACTTTCGCGTCCTACATCGAGTGCGCCCGCCGCAGCGACGGCGAGCTCGCCACCGCGAGCGCCACCGAGATCCACGCCCGCCTGACTGGGGAATTGGCGGCGGAACTGTCCCTGGCGCAACCGGTTTCCGCATGGCACAGTGTCCGTACGCCGATCGCCGATCTGGCGGGCGCACTGGCCACGACCTCGGGTGCGCTCGGTAAGTTCGCCGTCGATGTGATCTCCCAATCCCGCACCGAGGTGATGGAGGTATCCGAACCGGCCGCGGCGGGCCGCGGTGAATCGTCGGCCATGCCGCAGAAGCGGAATCCCGTGCTGGCCACCATGATCCGCACCGCCGCGCTGCAGGTGCCGGCCCTGGCGGCCACCCTGTTCGCCGCCATGCCCGCCGAGGACGAGCGCTCGCCCGGCGCCTGGCACGCCGAATGGCAGCCGCTGCGCGAGATCCTGCTGCTGGTCGGCGGATCCGCGTACACCGCGGCCGAACTCGCCGCGGGACTGCGGGCCGATCCGGATCGCATGAGCCGCACCCTGGCGTCGAGTCACGGCCAGGTGATGGCCGAACGTCTCTCGATCCGTCTCTCGCCCTTGCTGGGCCGCACGGAATCGAAGAAGGTGCTGCAGACCGCCGCCTTCGAGGCCGAGGAAACCGGAACCGCCCTCGCCGAGATTCTCGCCGCCAATGCCGCCGTGCGCAATCATCTCGGCGTCGAGGAAATCCGCGAATTACTGCGTCCCGAAACCTATCTGGGGGTGGCGCCGGATCTGATCGATCTGGTTCTCGGCCGCCGCTGAACCGCGCGGCGTATTTCTGAAATAGAATTGAACATCATTGCTGCGGTGGAGCTTTCGATCGAAACTTGAATGGCAGTCGGATCGGCTGTCCAGTCTGGTTCACATTCGCATTGCTCTGAAGGAGTAAATAATGTTCGACAAGCTGTTTTTCGCGCGCGCGTCAATGGTCGCGGTAGGTTGTGCGGCGGCCGCGGTCACGATTATCGGCCCGGCGCAGGCCGATGGGGGCTCGACCACGGTCAGCCCCGCCGGAGCCGCCGTCACCGCCACCAACCAGGGACCGGTGACCGCGACCGTCGGCATCGTGACTGCCAGCTGTGACAACGTCACCGCGACCGGTTCGGTGCCCGCCGCGCCGAACAACCAGAATTCGAACGGCCCGGTATCGGTGTCGATCGGCTCGCCGGCGGTCAGCGGATGCTCGGGCAGTATTCCGGGCACCACCGCGACCGCGAGCACTTCCGGCAACTGGGCGGTCTCGGTGCAGAACGGGTCCTCGATCGCCGGCAATCTCATGATTCCCCAGGGCGGGTTGACGATTACCACCAGTGGATTGGCGAATTGCGTCGCCGTGGTCGCGCCGGACGGGCCGGTTTCCGTCACCGGAACCTTCACCAACGGCAGCCCGTCGACGGTGTCGGCCAGTAATGTCACGGTGCCGGTTTCGATTACCGGTGGCGGCCTCTGCCCGACGAATACCACGGCCACGGTGTCGGCCGTCTTCGCGCTGACCAACGCCACCGACCCGACCCAGCCGATCACCGTCGGCCCGTAGTCGGATTACCGCGCATCGACCCGCAGGACAAAGCCCGCGTACAGATTCTGTACGCGGGCTTTTTGTCGTGTCAGGGGCAATTCAGTAAGGGCGAACCGCACCCGCCGGCACGGGCGCTGTCGTTGTTGTTGTGGTGGTCGTTGTGGTGGTGGGTGTAGTCGTTGTGGTGGTAGGAGTGGCGGAGGGCGCCGAATCCGAAGACGGCACAAGCGATTCCGGTGCGGACAGGTTCGATGCCGTGGGCGTGGTTGTCGGTGTGCTCGTCGTTGTCGTCGGCGTGGTCGATGTGGTGGTGGGGAGCGGACTCGAGGTAGTGGGCAGGGGCGTGGTGGTAGTGGGCAGCAGCGCCGTCGTGCTGGGGAGCGGAGTTGTGGTGGTGGGTAAGGGGGTTGGTGACGGCGCCGCCGGGATGGGGTCGTCCTGGGTCGTATCCGGCTGCGCCGGGGGTACGGGGCAGAAGATCCCGCACGGGATCGGCGGCAGGCCCGGGATATTGATGAAGACGTCGATTCTGAACTGGTCCGGCGCCGACCCCGTGGTGCCGGAGTTCGACGGGTCGGGCGTCAGCGGGGGAGCGGTGGTGATTCCCGGCAGGGCCGTGATCGAGGGGACGGGCGTCATCCCCGGGACGGTCGTGCCCGGCGGGGCGGGGGAGGTGGAAGCGCTCACGTCCGCGGTGCCGACCGTCATGCTGGACCCCGCGCCATCGGGCATGGGTCCCGTCCCGCCGGGGCTGCTCACCTGGATGGACGTGCCGCCGTCCTGGTAGGCGACAGACCAGCTCAGCACCTGGTCCGCATAGGACGTGGACTTGTTGTAGCGCAGGATCGCCTGCAGCTCTTGGTCCTTGTTGCGCAGGTCGAGTCCGCCCGAGCACAGGTATTTGCCCGCGGCCAGGGCGGCGTCGAAGACATTGTTCGGATCGGGATGGCCGTTACCGCGCCCGTCGGCGGCGTACACCGCCCAGGTGCCGGGCAGGAACTGCATGGGCCCGATCGCCCGGACATAGCCGCCGTCACTGGCCTTGATGACCTCGTTGCCCGGCAGTGAACCATCCAGCGCCGGACCGTAGATGGTGCCGACGGTGGTCCCGTCCGCGTCGGTGTGGCCGTTGTCGGCGTGATTGGACTCGACTTTCCCGATGCCCGCCAACAGGTTCCAGGTCAAGCCGCAGTTCGGCGTCGAGGACTGCAGCTGCTGCGCGGCCTTGTGATACGCGTCGAGCGCGATCTGCGGAATACCCAGCGACCCGTCGTGTGGCGCCGGGGCGTTGTGCGGTGCGGGCGCGTTGTGCGGTGCCGGTGCGTCGTGCCGTGGCGGGGCGGCCTGTGGTGGTGGGACAGCCTGTGGCGGCGCGTCCTTTCGCGGCAGGGCGGCGCCGGGTGGCGCGATGCGGTCGTCGGCGCGCGGGGTGGCCGAATGCGCCTGGGTGGCAGCCAAATTCACGTCCGCGACCGGGGTGCCGCTGTGCGCCACCGAGCCCGAGGTCAGGAAGCCCATGGCCAATAGCGCGGATACGGTAACAGGACCGGGAATTCGCATGGGAGATCAATCCTCTCGAAATGTTTACGTCACCGCGACGCCAGCCATTGCTTGAACTGCCCGGTGTCGAATACTTTCCCTGCCAGATCGCCGTCGGTGCTCGATCGGATTGCGGTGACACGGGTTTCGGTCCAGCCGAACCAGGTGTGCGACGGATAATCCAGCAGTAGCCGGGCATCGGGGGTCAGGGCCCGAGCGGCCTCGGCCTCCTCGGTGCCGGTGGCAATGGCTTGCGGGCTGTACGGCGGGCTCGGGGTGAGCTGCAGCATGTCGATGCCGGACCGCGCGCCGATGTGCACCGGCACAGCGAGATAGGACGGCATGCCCGCGGAGCGCAGTGTCGAATCGGCGCCGCCGGCGAATTTCGGATCCGTGGCATACACGAGAACGGGTATCCCGTCGCGCCGCAGCGACGCCGACGGGGAACCGGGATCGAACGGATTCTGCGACCGCAGAAAGGATCCGGCGAGCTGCCCGGCCGCGGGGGTAGCCAGCACCCGATCGACCGCGTCGGCGTCCGGGGCGATGATCCACCCCGCATCGGAATGCAGCGGATGATCACGGGTCCGATGTTCGGCCACATACACCTGTACGCACAGACCCGTGATGACCAGAAACACTGCGGCAGTGAGTATCTGGCGGATCATTCCGTCTTGGAGATTCTGTAGTCCTCGCCGAACCAGGTCCACGCCGAGTTCTGGCTGTACGACGCCAGCGTCTGCGTGACCTGCCGCTGGGAGGTCGGCCAGGGATCCCCGTAGGTGATCGTGCCCGCGTCCGCGTCATAGCCATAGATGACCTGCGCGTGCCCGCCGCCCGCGGCCCAGGCGATTCCGGTGAGAATCGGGTGATTCGCGGTGATCTCGTCGGAGATGGTTTTCATCGAGAACGGCGAGCCGACCTTCGCCGTGAATCCGATCTTGCCGAATGCGGCGGCGATCTCTTCGAGCGACGCATTGTCATTGGGGCAGGTGCCGTCGGCGCCCGCGCCGTGCACGAGTTTGCAATAGTCGTTCTGGTCGATCGAATAGCCGAGATATCCGGAGATCGACGCACCGTCGGCCGCCCAGCACCATTGATTCCATTCCTGCACCTGCTGGGCGTAGGGCAGGGTCTGCGCCCCGGTCGCCGCCTCGCGCGGTTCGAGGACGCCGGGCAGTCCGGTCGATACCCGCAGCCCGGAGGGCCGGCCGCTGAAATCCTTCCCATCGGGCGGGGGATCGGCTATCGAACTGCTCTGCACGAGGGCCAGGCTGATCATCACCGCGGTGAGGGCCGAGCCGAGAAGTTTCCACTCCGGTCGCACCAGCGCACTTCCTTTCACGCGAAATTGTGCAATGAATCGATCGTAATTTCCCGTGGTGTGACGGAAAACGATGAACATTTGAACGGGCTGAACATCCTTGAACGCTCTTGCCTGGTCCGGGAATTGCGCGAAATATCGAATCCGTCGCGCACAATCTCGCGACGATAATCACAGCCAGGAGAATTACATGCGTTATTCATGCCTGCCCGCCGCAGTGGCATTCGTCGTCGGTGTCGGAATCGTCTCGGCGGGATTCGCGGTCGCGGACCCGACGCCCACCACCCCCGGCGGCAACCTTCCGCACCACGGCATGGGTCTCGATCTGAAAGCGGTGAAGGCCGTCAAGGGTCGGGACACCAGCTCCGGCAATGCGCTGCCGGTCCGCGTCGGCGCGGTCGGTGCACCGCCGGCCGAGTACTCGCTGCAGCAGTACGCGATCTCCCCGGGAGATCAGGGTTCCGTCGGCTCGTGCGTGACCTGGGCGACCGGGTACACCGGCTACGGGCTGCTGATGAACGAGCAGAACATCACCGGCGGCCCGATGGCCCCGATGTACATCTACTCGCAGATCGCGAAGGGCAACGATCAGGGCACCTATGCCTCGGTCGCCCTCCCGATGGAGGAACAGCAGGGCATCGACACCAAGTCCGACTACTACCAGGGCGATTTCGACTTCACCACCCAGCCCACCGACGCCGAGCGGGCGAATGCCGCGCAGTACCAGCTCTCCGGCGACAAGGATCTGACCCAGGGCGACGTGGTGTCCAATATCAAGCAGTCGATCGCCGCGGGCATGCCGGTGCCGATCGGATTCCAGGTCCGGTCGAGTTTCGAGAACCTGAACAGCAGCAACTACAACTACACCCCCGATCCGTCCGACACCGTCATCGGTGGCCACGAGGTGACGATCGTCGCCTACGACGAGAACGGCGTCACCATCGAGAACTCGTGGGGATCGAACTGGGGCAACAGCGGATTCTTCACCGCCCCTTGGTCTTTCATCACCGGCGGGGATGTGGACGAAGTCCACTCGATGGGCCGGCTCGTCACCCAGTAACGCTGATTGCACGGGTCGTTCAATGGTGAGGGTTGGACTGCACCCGAATTGAATCGAATTGCATCGGTACCCCGGTTCCTGTCGGCATCACCGACAGGAACCGGGGTCGTTTCAACCGTCGCGGCGTTCCAGATACGCCGCGAACCTGCGCCAATCCTCGGCGAGGAAATAAGCGAGCTCGACGATCAGGGTCACGGTGTGAGCGGGCATGGCATCCACGACAGTCTCGAGTCCGGTATTCGCGACCGCGTATACGTCCAGCCGGCGCAGCAGTGCGCGACCGGCCTCGGTGAACCGCAGCGAGGGATCCGCCCGCAGCCGCTGGATCACCAGCCGGGGATCCTTGATCTGCATCCGCTCGGCCGTACGGGGCGGCAATGGGGAACGCCGGGCCGGCTCGGGTTCATGGGCGATGGCCGGCGAATTCCGCGGCTTCCGTTCGGGAATCGGATCGTCGCCGCGGCGCAGCCGCTGCCGCACATCGTGGGCCGTTCCGAGCGATACGCCGGCCGCCTTGGCGACTTCCCGCAGCGGCGCTTCCGGTGAGCGGGTCATGAGTTCACTCGCGAGCCGCCGGCCATTCTCGGTACTCGAGGAATGCAGCCGGCCGTCTCTGCCGAGGCGGATGTTCGCCTGGGTGTCTACCCCAGTCGAACGGCGTAGCGCTCCGACCGTCTTGTGTGAGAGGCCGGTCGTCACGCCGATGGCCCGGTCCGACCATTCCGGGCATTCTCCGATGATGCGGGCGGCGGCGGCTTTCCGGTCGGCCAATGACAGCGGCAGGCCGTGTGTGATGTTCATCTGCACGGACATAATGAACGCTTCCGCTTCGGTGCCGTGGAAGAATCGCGCCGAGATTCTCTCATCCCCCCGCAATCGTGCGGCGCCGACGCGATGAGCGCCGTCGATCACCCGCATAGTCGGCCGATGCACCAGGATTGGCGGCAGTGTTTCGCCGGTCTCCGCCAGTGCGCGAATATGAGCCACGTCTTCCCCTATAAGGCGTGGCGAGCCGGCCAGTACCAAGGAGTCGATAGGTACCTCGACCGTGCATATTTGGTTCGCCTCCTGTTCATCTATCGCGAGCGGTCCGCTCGGGAACACAGAGGCATCGGGGGTGGTACGGACTTCTTGGTCCATCGACGTGACTCCCAACATGTTGATCGCGCTCGGCTCTATTGCCCCTCAGCTCGAGCGCCGCACAGTGTTTCAACAGGTACTTTAAAGGTTCTTCTCAGACAAGGAACCATGTTGAACATGTGCACAAATGGCCTCCCAAGGCCTCGTTGCACATCTGTGATATACAAATTGACTGCACGGCTGTGTTAACTCGGATGAGAAAATACTCGCTTCTCTATTTCAACTACATTCCGTGCCGGGGCTCTATACGATATGGGGTTGGTGATCTTCAGGGGGCGCCTTGAACGGCATTGGCCGACCGGCCGTGCACCCGTAATCTGATGCCCATCCTTCTTCTCCCCCACTGCATCGGTGGTGCATCTTGTGGAAGTTGTTATCCCCCTTGGTATTAGGAACCCTCATGGGCTTGTGGGTGCTCGGTCCACCCGGCCTGGCGGGCTTCGCGGCGGCGGACGATCCGCCGGCGACCGAACGTGCGGTCACCGATATCGTCCCGGCGCCCGTGCAGGCGCGGCCCGATCCCGCCGCGAATTTCACGCTGACCGCGGACAGTGTGATCCGCGCCGAGTATCAAGCCCATGACGTGGCCGACTACCTGGGCGATCTGCTGCGCCCCGCAACGGGATTCGCGATACCCGTGGTGGATCGGTACGACACGTCCAAGCCCGGGATCACGCTGCAACTGGGCGATGCCGATCAACAGCTCGGCAGTGAAGGTTACCAACTGACGGTGGCCAAAGATGGAATAACCCTGCAGGCCAACACAACCGACGGATTGTTCGAGGGTGTGCAGTCGCTGCGCCAGCTGTTTCCCTCCGCGATCGGAAAATCGTCGGTGCAGCAACAGGATTGGACGGTCTCGGGCGGCACGGTGTTCGATTATCCGCGGTTCGCGCGGCGCGGCGCCATGCTCGATGTCGCCCGGCACTTCTTCGGCCCCGATCAGGTCAAGCGCTATATCGATCAGATCGCCCAGTACAAGATCAATACCCTGCATCTGCACCTGACCGACGATCAGGGCTGGCGCATCGAGATCAAGAGCTGGCCGCAGCTGACCGAGATCGGCGGCAAGACGGCGGTCGACGGTGATCCGGGCGGCTTCTACACCCAGGATCAATACACGGATATCGTGAATTACGCTGCGTCCCGCCACATTACGGTGGTGCCCGAGGTGGACATGCCCGGCCACACCAATGCCGCGCAAGCCTCCTACGGCGAACTGAACTGCGACGGTAAACCGGTGCCGCCGCGCACCGATATCGATGTGGGCTACAGCTCGCTGTGCATCTCGAGCCCGACCACCTACAAGTTCGTCGAGGACGTCATTCGCGAGCTGGCGGCGCTGACCCCCGGCCCGTATCTGGATATCGGCGGTGACGAGGCCAAGTCCACGTCGGCCGCGGATTACAGCGCCTTCTACGCGAAGGTGATGCCGCTGGTTTCCGAGTACGGCAAGCAGATTCAGGGCTGGCACAATATCGTCGAGGCGAATCCGCCCGTCTCGGCCGTGCCGGAGTACTGGGACACCTCCCGGACCAATGCCGATGTCGCCGCGGCGGCCGCGCGCGGCAACAAGATTCTGATGGCGCCGGCCGACAAGGCCTATCTGGATATGAAATACACGCCGGACGATCCGCTGGGCCTGCACTGGGCGGGTTATGTCGAGGTGAAGGACGCCTACGACTGGGATCCCGCGACCGTGCTGCAGGGCGTGCCGGAGAGCAGCGTGGCCGGCGTCGAGGCCCCGCTCTGGTCGGAAACCTTGCGCACCAGCGCCGATATCGAATATCAGGCCTTTCCGCGCCTGGCCGGAATCGCCGAGATCGGCTGGTCTCCGGCCGCGACCCACAACTGGGACGACTACCGGAAGCGGCTCGCCGCACAGGGTCCGATCTGGACCGCGCAGGGCATCAACTTCTACCGCTCACCGCAGGTGGACTGGAAGTAAGGAGGAATCATGCCGTCAGCAAGATTCACGGCATTCATCGCGACCATGGCGGCCGTGGTGATCGGCGCGTCCACGGCGCTGGTGGGATCGTCCGCCGCCGCGCCGGCCGCCGCGTCCGGTGGCATCAAGGTCGCCTACTACGACCAATGGTCGTTGTACGAGAACGCCTTCTACCTGAAGAACGTCGACTCCGAAGGCATCGCCGACAAGCTCGACTACCTGATCTACGACTTCGAGAACATCGATCCGGCCAACCTGACGTGCTTCGAGGCGAACAAGGCGGCGGATCAGAACGACAACAATCCGAACGCCGGTGACGGCGCGGGCGATTCGTACGCCGATTACGGCAAGACGTTCGACGCGTCGAGCAGCGTCGACGGCTCGGCCGATGCCTGGAACGACCCGATCGTGGGGAACTTCAAGCAGCTGAAGGAATTGAAGGCGAAGCATCCGAATCTCAAAGTCCTGCTGTCGCTGGGCGGCTGGACCTATTCGAAGTACTTCTCCGATGTCGCGGCGAGCGATCCGGCCCGCAAGAAGTTCGTCTCCTCCTGCGTCGATATGTTCCTGAAGGGAAATCTGCCCTCGCAGAACGGATACGGCGGTGCGGGCACCGGTGCGGGCATCTTCGACGGGTTCGATCTGGATTGGGAGTATCCCGGCGGTGGCGGTCACACCGGTAATCACGCGACTCCCGCGGACAAGGCGAACTTCACGGCGCTGGCGTCCGAGTTCCGCACGGAGCTGGACGCCCAGGGCACGGCCGACAACAAGCACTACGCCTTGACCGCCGCGCTGGCCGCCGGTCAGGACAAGATCGTCAATTACGAGACCAATAATCTGGGCCAGTACCTGGATTTCGGCGATCTCATGTCGTACGACATGCACGGCGGCTGGGAAGCGACCGGTCCGACCAATTTCCAGGATCCCCTCTACAGCCGTCCGGACGACCCGATGACCCCGATTCCGCCCGGGACGGCGAAGTACAACACCGATGAGGCGGTCACCGCCTGGACCACCGGCGACAGCTCCTACAACATCCCCGGCGGATTCCCGGCGAACAAACTGACCCTGGGCTTCCCGTTCTATTACCGCGGCTGGACCGGCGTCCCGGCGGGCAGCAACAACGGCCTCTTCCAGACCGCCACCGGACCGGCGCCCGGCGCTCCGCTCTCCGGCAATGTCCCCGGAATCCGTATGTACAAGGAACTTTCGGGCGTGGTCGACAACCCGTCCGATACCTTCTACGACCCGACCGCCCAAGCCGCCTATTTCTACGACGGCACCAATTGGTGGGCGGGTGACTCCACCCAATCCGTGCAGGCCAAGTCCGATTACCTGCACTGCCACGGCCTGGCCGGAGCCATGATGTACTCCCTCGAGAACCTGGACCCGGCGACAACGCTTTTGAACAATGTCGTCACCGACGTGAACGGCGCCGCGGGCAGCTGCGCTGCGCACTGACGAACGATCGACACGGGCGGGCCTCCCACACCGGAGGCCCGCCCTTCGCCTGTCCGCCGGTCATTACGCGATTGTCCGGATTGTCGCTGCCGGCGCCGAGCGCGCGGTGTAGCGTCCGTACGGACGAGTCTTCAGCTACTGCTAGGCGAACCTGCTACTTCTTCGAACCGATTCGAAGTCGAGGACCGGTTCTCGAACAGGGAGAAGGCTTCGATGTCCGAGTCGCTGACAGGCAAGATCTTTCGAGCCTCCGCCGCCGTGGCGGCCACCACCGCGTTCCTGGCGGCAAGCATCGGCCCGGCGACCGCCGAGCCGGGCCCCGACGGTCACATGTACGGCGCCTACGCGGTGCCGGCCCTCCGGGGCGACGGATACCGAATCGGCGCCGGCTGGAACTATCCGGACCAGGGCGGCGCCGACGACCGCGCCGTCACCGAATGCGGCGGCGACAGCTGCGCGGTGGCCCTCCGCTTCATGGACGGCTGCGGCGCAATAGCGTTCCGCGGCAATCGGTTCGCCGGCGCCGCCGGCGCCACCCCCGATGAAGCCTCCCGCAACGCGATCAATGCGGTGGGCCCGCCCTGGCCCTCCTCCATCAGCGCCGACGCGGCCGATCCGGCCCAGGTGATCGGGCCGGATTGCAACGGCCGCTGAGGCCGGATCCGATTCGGAAGGGGCTTGGCGCAGTTCGGGAGCGGTGTGTCGTATTGTCGGCAGCTATGCGTCAGCAATCTGCGGTTCGATCGCCGGAGGCGGTGGTCACCGGTGCGCTGATCGTGGTTGCGGCACTGGATGTCTGGATTCTGCGCGGCCAGATGTCGCGGGCCGCGGTCGTCGTGTCGGGGCTCGGACTGCTGTGTTCGCCGGCGGCGCGGCGGTTTCCGGTCGCGGTGTTCGCCTGCAATCTGCCCGCGGTGGCGATTGGGTTGTCGCCGTTGGTGCCGGCGATCGCTGCGTACCACGTGGGCCGGTATACGAAACGGCCTCGGGTCGTGGGGGCCTGTCTGGTTATTGCGGTGGCGATTCTGGTCTGGCGGTCGCTGGATACCGAAACCCTGCTCTGGCGGCATTTCCCGGTCGATCCGGACGCACGGCCCGGGCTGCTGCTCAGTGATCTGATGCTCGATCTCATGTTCGCGTCGGCGCCGATCCTGCTGGGCCGGCTGGTCGCGTCGCGGCTCGAGGTGCAGGAGCGGCTGGCCGAGATCGTGCGCGGGCGGGCCGAGCGCGAGGAACTGCATACGCAGGCCGCGCTGGCCCGGGACCGCGCGCAGCTGGCGCGCGAGATGCACGATGTGGTGTCGCATCAGGTGAGCCTGATCGCGGTGCAGGCGGGGGCACTGGAGATGAACGCCCCCGATGCGCAGACCGAGCGGACCGCGGCCACCGTGCGTGAACTCAGCCGCAAGACCCTGGACGAGCTGCGCTACATGGTGACGGTGCTGCGGGCCTCCGGCACCGAGGCGAGCGGGCTGGCGCCGCAGCCGACCGTCACCCAGCTGCCCGCCTTGATCCGGGACAGCGGGCTCGACGTCTCGATCCGCGGGGAGCTGCCGACGGACCTGCCCGCCGCCGAGCAGCGCGCGATCTTTCGCACCGTTCAGGAGGGTCTCACCAATGTGCGCAAGTACGCGCCCGACGCGGCGGTGACGGTGGAGTTCGGCGGTGACCGGTCGGAAGTCAGTGTGGTAGTGCGCAATACGGCGGGCAGTGGTGGCGTATCGGGCCTGCCGAGCGGCGGTCACGGCCTGCGCGGGCTGCGGGAGCGGGCCGAACTGCTCGAGGGCACCCTGACCGCCGGGCCGCGCGCCGACGGCGGCTTCGGGCTCGAATTGCGCCTGCCCCGGGTGGCCGCGTCCGCCTCATGAAGCGTCGATGAGCCCGGCCCGCTGCGCGATGAGGGCCGCCTCGACCCGGCTGCCGACCGCCAGTTTCGCGAGGATCGCGCTGATGTCGTCCTTCACCGTGCCCACGCTGATGTGCACGGATTCGGCGATCTCGGGATTGGACCTGCCGCGTGCGGCCAGCACCAGTACCTGACGCTCGCGTTCGGTCAGTTGCGCGATCGCGTCGACCGCCCGCGCGTCGGCGCCGGAGGCCGCGAACCCGGTGATGACCGAGCGCGCCACCCTGGGGGAGAGCACGACCCCGCCCGCGGCCAGGGTCTTGACCAGGGTGGCCAGTTGCCGCGGATCGGTGTCCTTGAGCAGGAATCCGGCCGCGCCGAGTTGCAGGGCCTGCATGACGTATTCGTCGGAGTCGAATGTCGTGAGCACGGCCACGATGGGCGGCTGTTCCCGCTGTCGAATTTCGCGCAGAATCGTGAGTCCGTCGATGTGCGGCATCCGAATATCGAGCAGCACGACATCGGGCCGGTGCCGATCGATTTCCGCGAGCGCGGACACATCGTCCGCGGTGGCGACCACGTCGATATCCGGATCCTTGTGCAGGATCAGTTCGAAGCCCGATCGCACCAGCGCCTCGTCGTCGATCACGATTATTCGGATCATGATCGACAAGGGTAGCGTCGAGGTCCTCCGGAACACCCTGAACCTCGGGTCATGATCGCCGGCCCGCATTTCCGTAGGCTGATGGCTTGTGGATCAGGTGAGGGGTTTGGAGTTACGTTCGAGGGCAACGTTTTTCATGCTTTCGGTGAGTGCGGTAGCGGCGCTGATATTGGTTTTCGCGACGGTCGACCCGTGGCTGGACAAGGCGGGTTTTCTGGCCGGTGGGCTGGATGTGCACATCTATCGGGACGGTGCGTCGCGAATTCTGCACGGGCGGGCGCTGTATACGGAGCCGACGCTGGCGGGACTGCTGTACACCTACACGCCGTTCTCGGCCATTGCGTTCGTCCCGGTCCTGGTGGTTCCGGCGGCGTCGCTGACCGATGTGTGGATGCTGGTGAATCTGGGCGTGCTGTACGCCTGTGTGCTGCAGTCCTGGCGGATGCTGGGCTATCGGGTGACGGCCCGGCTGGCGGGCGCGGCCGCACTGCTCGCATTGTCGTGTGTCTTTCTCGAGCCGGTGCGAACCACCCTGTTCTACGGCCAGATCAATCTGGTGCTGATGCTGCTGATGCTGTGGGATTTCGGCCGGGCCCGCGACAGCACCCTGCGGGGTTTCGGGGCAGGGGTAGCGGCCGGGATCAAACTCGTCCCCGGCTATTTCATCGTGCAGTATCTGGCCCTGCGCCAATGGCGTTCGGCGGCCACCGCGACGGTGGTGTTGTGCGCCACCATCGCGCTGGCCTGGCTAGTGCTGCCCGGTGACTCACGGCAGTACTGGTTCTCGACATTCTTCGACTCCCAGCGCATCGCCGACGACAATGTCCCCGCCAACCAATCGATCCGCGGCGCGATCGCGCACCTGCTCGGCGGTCCGGCCCCGCTCGGTCTGTGGATCGTGGTGGCGGGTGTGGTCGCCGGAGCGAGCCTGGCGCTCACCGTGACCCTCTACCGCCGCGGCGAACGTCTCCTGGCCGTCACGGTCGCCGGTCTCACATCCTGTGCGGTATCCCCGTTCTCGTGGGGCCACCACTGGGTGTGGTTCGTTCCGCTGATCGTGCACTTCGTACATCGAGCCCAGACCCGGCGGTACTGGTGGATCGCGGTCTTCGGCACCGTCCTGGCAACGGGCGCCTGGGCCTACCGCTGGAACGACGACTACGCCTCGGTCGGCGTCTTCCTGCTACCGAAACCCTGGCATACGGAACCCATCCTGGAGAACGTCTACGTCCTCGTCTATGTCCTGGCGCTGGCGTACGCGGCGAGCGTGGCCCGCGAGTTCCGGGTGGTGTTGCCGCGTTCGGAGGACCGTGCCAGCCTGGTGTGAGATGCACCCGAGGAGGCAGCCGTGAAGCATTGGGCCGAGCTCGTTCCCTTGCGGGTCGCGGTCGAGTGCGCGGAGGGGCGGGCGGTCGATATCCGGTGGGCGCCGGATTCCGGTGCGCACAAGAAGTTCGAGTACGCGCGGGTGTTCCTGGTCGTGCCGGGGGTGGAGACGCAGCGCGTCTACCTGGATCTGGTGGACGGGAGGGATTGGGCGGCAATGGAATTGCCCGTCGAACTGGCCGCGGGTGAGTATGCCATCGACGTGGATGCCTATGGGAGCGCCAGCTGGGGGGACGGGCGGTTGGAGGGGCGCGGGCGGAGCGCGGTGTTCACGCTCGGGGCGCGTGCGGGCGGTGAGATCGCCGGGGGCTGAACGAGGTCGATCTTTTGGGGCGACGGGGTACCTGCCGCGCGTTATGCTGCACGGCGAGCGTCGCGGCCCTGTGCGCGTGGCGGTTTCGTGGGGAGACGCGGCTGCGGGTGGGCCGCACAAGAGAAAGGCCAAAACAGGATATGCGTGGCGTAGCTGTGCGAGGGGCGCAGGAGCGCTGTCACGGATCCCGGGGTGGATGGCTCAAACGAACGCTGGTCGGCGTCGTCGTGGCCGCGGTGCTGCCGTTCGGGGCGACGGTGGCGGGGCCGGCGGCGGCGGATGTCGATGCGGCGGGATTCGACTTCTGGGTCGATTCCAGCATGGGGGCGATCAAATCACGGATCTTCCGGGCGGCGGACGGCAATACCGATCGGGTCGTGTACCTGCTGGATGGTGAACGCGCTCAGGATGATTACAACGGCTGGGAATTGCACACCAGCATTCCGGCGGCGCTCACCAAATTCAATATCAATGTGGTCATGCCGGTCGGCGGCGAGTCCAGTTTCTACGCGGACTGGGATCAGCCGAGCAGCTTCGGCGGCAGCAATCCGGATCCCTCCTTGCTGCCGAGCCAGAACTCCGGATCGGCGGTCGCCGGATGGGACGAGAAGTCGGGCAAGACGTACACCTATGCCTGGGAGACGTTCCTGACCCGGAAACTGCGTGCCGCGCTGCGAGATCGCCTGGGCTTCAGCGATTCCCGTAACGGCGTGTTCGGCCTGTCGAGTGGCGGCAGTGCCGCGCTGCTCATGGCGGCTTACCATCCGGACCAGTTCGATTACGCCGGTTCGCTGTCCGGCTACCTGTACATGTCGGCGCCGGGCATGCGGGAAGCCCTGCGCATGGCCATGCTCGCGGCCGGTGGCTACAACATCGATTCGATGGCGGCCGCCGACAGCGACAAGTGGCGGCGGATGGACCCGTACGGTTTCGCGCCGCAACTGGTCGCCAACCACACCCGCCTCTACATCGCGGCGGGCAGTGCGATTCCGGCGCAACAGGATCTGTCCTCGGCGGACGCCGTGATCCAGGGCATGCCGCTGGAGGGGATCGCCCTGGCCAATACCAAGGCCTTCCAGTCGCGCCTGCAAGACCTGGGCGATGACAATGTCACCTACGACTTCCCGAGCATCGGCGTGCACAACTGGGGCAACTGGGAGCAGGTGGCCAACCGCATGCTGCCCGACCTGGCCCAGCACATCGGCAAGCCACTGCCCCCGGGCGCGCAACCGCCCGCCGGGCAGCAGCCGCCGGGTGGCGGACAGCCGCCCGCCGGTGGTCAGCCACCGCAGAACTGACCTACTTGACCTTGATCAGTCCGTCTCCGGCCCAGCCCCAGCGGTTTTCGACGCGCACGGTGAGCTGTGCCGCCGGGGCGGCCACGGCCGGGGTGAGGCGTTGCAGCTCACCCCAGTCGCGGGTCCAGTCGTGGTCGAGGTAGGCGGGGACAGTGTGCGGCTGGAGGAGCATGTTCATCCAGCCGAGCGGACCGCCATCGGCCTCGTCCTGCCAGGTCGCCGAGGCCTGGGCGTTCAGCTTGTCGGGGAGGATGCGCCAGGTCGGTAGCTGGGCTACGCCGTCCTTGTGATCGAGCGGGTGCTGGCACGGGAAGGCCAGGCCCACTTGGAAATCGGTGAGCACCGGGTCCTGGTCGCCGACCACCGAATTCAGCGTGGCGAGTCGCGGCAGGCGCGGCGGGACCACTGCCAGCCACTGCTTGCCGGTGAGCCCCGCGGTATCCGCGACGATCCGAATCGCATTGGTCTGCGCGGGAATCCGATCCAACGGAACAGGCAGGTTCCGCCAAGCCGGGGCTCCGCCGACGGTCGGCGGAGTCAGATCGCCGAGGGACTGGACGGTGCCGTCGTCGCCACGGTGGGCGAACTCGATTCGCAGATGATCACCGGAACTGTCCGGGTCATTGTCGCCGGCGAGCCGCCCGGCCACCGTCAGCAGGAGCAGCCGGTACGCGGAATCATGCTGGGCGGCAGCGAGATCCAGCCGATACCACTGGGTGGTGAGCCGGGCGGGCTGTGGATCGCCGGTCGTGGAGCTGCCCAGGACCGGCGTGCGCTTCGCATCCAAGCCGAACGGCAGCATCGCGGTGCTGCCATTGATCCCCGGCTCGGGTTTGGCAGTGCCACCCGGTCCGCCCGGATCGCCGCCGGGCGGGGGACCCGAATTCTGCTGATCGCCACCACCTCCCGCGCCGCCACCGCCGCCGGGCCCGCCCGCGTCCGGCGCGAGGCTGCCCACACCATTCGCCGTGAATCCGGTGTTCTCGGCGGCGAGCCCGTCGGCCGCCGTCCCGGTGTAGGGCTGCAGCAGCGAATCGGCCGTATTCGTCTCCACCAGAACGTCATCCGCCAGCGCACACGGATGCCCGGCGAGCGTACGGATATTCGACAATGCCACCGAGTACGCCGGGTACTGCACGTACGCGGCCTGCGCCATCGACCCCACTTCGAACACAACGAGCAGCGCTGCCGCAAGGGTCAGCGGCCGAATCGCGAATCGATCGAAAGGCCCTGTCGCCGTGCCGCTCCGGCGCTTCAGATACGGCTCGCGATAGTACTGACACACGGCGGCCAGCAGGCACAGCCCCGCCAGCACCAGGAACAATGTGGCGACGCTCTTCCCGGCCAGCATCGGCGCGCGGTCCGGCCACGCCATCCCGTACCCGGACACATACCACCACCCGCCCGACCCGGCGAAGCACACGCCCAGCAGGAACAGCACCGCCGCCGCGAACAGCGACCGGTTGTAGCGGGCGCGAATCCCATTGCTGCCCACCGCGACCGCGGTCACCGCGGCCAGCGCACCGGCCAGTCCGGCGTACACACCGAAGTGGTGGGTCCATTTGGTCGGCGTGAACATCATGAGCAGGAGCGACATGAACACGATGCCGAGCACCCGCGCGACCGGTCCGCGCGCGGCATCGGGAATCCGCCCGCCCTTGCGCAGTGCCACCGAAACGCAGGCGCCCAGGCACAACAGCATGCCCAGCACCCCGAACCGTCTGGTCAGCGACCCGTCCGGGGTCATCCCCAGCAGCGATTCCCAGCGTTGCGCCTCGTCGTACCACTGCAGATCGGGCCCGATCAGCTGCCGCACCCGCGTCGCCTCCAGCTCCGCGGCGAGGGTCTGATCGGCGAATACGACGACCAGCACGAGCACGCCCGCCGCCAGGATGGGTGCGGCCATTGCGCTGTAGCTCAACCAGTTTCGCCCCGGATAGCGCCGCGCACGGGCGATCGCGGTCTGCAGAATGGTCCGCGATCCGGCAATGAGCGCGGCCACGCAGATGAGCCCGCTCGGACCGGCCGCGAGCGAGAATGCCGCGATGAGCACCGCGACCGCCGCGGGCAGCAGGCGCCGGGTCGCGATCGCGCGCTCGATCGAGCACCAGGTGAGCAGCGCGCCCAGCGCGATGAACGGTTCCGGCCGCAGACCATTGTCGTAGGGCAGCCAGAACGCCAGGAACACCAGCGCCGCCGTCCACCGTGCCACGCCGCTGGCACGCACCCGGGCGCCCAAGCGCGGCAGCACTTCCCGGCTGATCACCCACCAGCACAGCACCGCGCACAGCAGCGCCGGCAGCCGCATCCACAGGCTGGCATCGCTGACCCGCGTCATCTGCGCGAGGATGTCGTCCGGCCACCCGAAGGGCGCCTCCGCCACGCCGAACCATCGGTAGTAGTTGGCGATATACCCCGCATGCCGCGATACCCGCGCCATGGTGAGGATGTACCCGTCATCGGAGGTATTCGCGCCGATCACATGCCAAATGCCCAGTGTGAGCAGCACGATCGCATCGGTGACGGTGAACCGCCACCAGCGCGCGGGCAGAAACCGCCGCGATCGCCGGCCATCGGTGGTGTCGAGCAGATGCAGGCAGAGCAACGCCACCAGCGTGCACAGCACCGCCGCGACGATCGCAGCCAGCTTCGGCACGCTCGGACTGGACGAGAATCGCGCATCCACTTCGGCGTGCAGGTGCGCATTCCCGAGTTTCTCGCGATCCAGATCGGTATAGACACCGACGATTTGCGGCCGTACATCCTTGTTCACCACGGTCCGGAACGGCGTCCCGTCCTGCCGGCTCATACCGGTCAGCTCGGCGGTGGTGGAGTCGGCGGTGGAGTGCACGACAAGTGCATCGCACGCCGGAGTGCCCCCGGACTCCGCCGTCGGCGCGCCCGGTTGTGGTGCGGCGCTGGGGGAAATGGCGGTGGACGGCGCTGTGGCGCCGGGCTGGGAGGTGCCTGGCGGAGGATTGGCGCCCGGCGGGGGAGTACTGCCAGGCGGGGGAGTAGTGCCTGGCGAGGGAGTGCTACCCGGCGCGGGAGTAGTGCCTGGCGGAGGAGTGCTACCCGGCGGAGGCGTAGTGCCTGGCGGGGGAGTACTGCCTGGCGGCGGAGTGGTTCCACCAGCAGGATTGTCTCCGGGCTGAATGTCGCCGCGCGGCTGAGTGTCGCCGGTGGGCGGGTTGTCGCCGCCCGGGGACAGGTCTCTGCTCGGTTTGCTGCCGGTGGCGGTGCCCGGTGCCTGGCCGGGGAAGGTGCTCAGGCCGGGCGCGGATATCGTTCCGGCGCCGGAGATTTCGGTGATCGACGCGGTGAGCAGCGGGGTATTGCGAAGCAGGACCGACAAGGTGCGGCCGCTGCCGGGTTTGTCCTCGATGCGGGCGATCAGGCCCTGGTCGGCGGCGCCCGGCGCATGGGCCGGGACCGTGGCGATCACGGTCCCGCTCTGCAGATCGCGGAGGACCGTGCAGGGAATGCTCAGGTCGAGGCCGAGCGGTGCGTAGTCGACCAGCGGCGCCGTGAGCTGGAGCGACTGCGGCTGCGGCCAATCGAGGCTCACCCGGTCCTGCCGGACCGGCAGTAGCGGCGTTGCTATGGCGAGCACGAAGCCGAGCACTCCGGAAAGGAGCGCGAGCAGCCGTAGTCGGAAAATTCCCCCAGAATTCTGACGCACGAACGCGATGCTATCCACCGCCGCCGGGAAAATTCGCGCGAAATATGTTTACCGGCACGGGATCAGCCGCGCCGCGCGCTGTTATCGCAGGTCGAGAATGCGGCCGACCGATTCGGCCAGGACCCGGGCGGGGTCGGCGGGCAGCTCGGGTGTCCGCCAGGCAATGATCTGATCCGGCCGGATCAGGATCGCGCCGGTGTTTTCGACACCGGCCGTCACACACCATTTCTCGTCCATCCGGAAATGTTCGAGTGTGGGTCGCACTTGTTCGGCGGCGTCCTTCCACACCACGCCGTCCGGCCCGGTGAGCAGGACGAAATCGGTACCGATGAGGTCGAGGGTGGAACGGCCGTCCGCGAGCCGGTAGTGCGGCACCCGTGTTCCGGGCTGTCCCGCCAGATCCAGTCGCGACATGGTGTGCGAACTCCCGTCGCCGATGACCGCACCCTGCTCGTAGCGCTGCCCGAGGATGAACGCGATGGGGTCGGCGAGCGGTGTGCCGTCGGTGGACTGCTGGTTCATGGTGCGCAGATTCCCGGTCCGGATGCTGGATTGGTCGGCGACGTACCAGCCGAGCGCATGCCGTTCGCGGTGATAGCTGTCGAGCAGTCCCGGCCCGCCGGTCCCGCGCAGGACCATGGCCAGTTTCCAGGCGAGATTGTGCGCGTCCCCGATGCCGGTATTGGCACCCGCGGCGGCGTAGGGCGTCATGACGTGCGCGGCGTCACCGGCCAGGAACACCCGTCCGGCCCGATAGCTGTCGGCCACGAACATGCCCGGCTCCCAGGGCATTACGCTCAGCACCTCGACCTCGATATCGGGCACGCCGATGGCGATGCGCAACGCGTCCGCCCATTCCGCGGCGGTCCGGTCGAGGCCGTCGCGCGCCATGAAGATCCAGCGCCGCGCGCCGTCGATGGAGGCGAAACCGCCCGGCACGCTGGAATTCTCGATCTGGCAGAGATTGAATTCCCGCCCGCGCACCAGTTCCGACAGGTCGGCGCGGAAGTACACGTTGACGGCCTGCCCGAGCGTGCCCCGCCCGCTGCGCTCGATCCCGAGGCGCCGCCGCACGGGACTGCCGGCCCCGTCCGCCGCGATCAGATAGTCCGCCCGCAGTAGTTCGGTGCTGCCGTCGGCACGGCGCAGCGTGGCTTCGATGCCGTCGGCGTCCTCCTCGAATTCGGTGAGTTCGACGCTGAATCGGATATCGCAGCCGCGGTCCTCGGCGATCCGCCGCAGCACCGGTTCGAGCAGATCCTGTGCGCAGAGGCAGGCGGTCGCGGGCGTAATGGCGTCCCAGTCGGGGAGGCCGCCGGGTAGCGCGTGCGGCAGCCGGGTGGCTTCGGCGAGGCTGGGCCCGGCGGCCATGAACTGGTAGTCGGCGAGGTCGCGGGCCGCGTCGAGGACGGCGTCGAAGATGCCGATCTGCTGGAACATCTCCATGGTCCGGATATTGATGCGCCGCGCTTTGGGTTGTGGCGAGGTGGTGTGCCGGCGTTCGACGAGCACGGTCCGCACGCCCTGGTGCTGCAGGAACAGGGCGGCGCTGAGCCCGGCCAGACCGCCGCCGACGATGAGAACGCGATGTGCGTGTACGTTGTACATCATGTGTACGTTGTACACGCATGCTTGAATCCTTGGCAAGGAGGTGCACGTGGAGGAAGCATCGCGTAGCGATTCGTTGAGGGGTGGCGGTCGGGCGACGGGTGGGCCCGAGGACGCATCGGCGCCGGGACCGCTCATCTGGTCGCTGCCCGAACCGCCGGGCCGGCCCACGACGACGCTGAGCCGCGGCGGCATCCTGGCCGCCGCCATGACGATCGCCGACGCCGAGGGCGCCCGTGCCCTCACCATGCGCCGGGTGGCCACCGCGGTCGGCGCGTCCACCCCCATGTCGCTGTACCGCTACGTCGGCAGCAAGGACGGCCTCGTCGATCTCATGATCGACGCCGTCTACGGGGAGATACCACTACCCGAACGCGACATCGCCGGGCGAAAGACGCCGGGCCACTGGCGGACCGAGCTCGAACAACTATCGCTGTCCTCCTGGTCGGTGATCCGGCGGCACCTCTGGTTCGGCGAACTGATCCACACCCGCCCGCCGTTCGGCCCGAATGCGCTGCGCTACTTCGATTTCCGCTTCGCCCTGCTGGAGGGCCTGAACCTGTCCGCCGACGACATGACCATGGTCACCGGCGCGGTCGACGGTCACCTGTTCGGCGCCGCGCTGCAATTGGCCGAGGAACTGCGCATGCGCGCCCGCTCGGGCCTGTACACCGAGGAGCAATTGGGCGCGGCCGCGGCGCCCGTGCTCGAAACCCTGCTCGCGGGCGACCGCTATCCGGCCTTCGCGCGCTGGTTGCACGCGCGCACGCTGACGGGTTCCGCCGACCCCATCGCGTGGACTCTCGCCTGTCTGCTGGACGGCATCGCCGACCGCCTGGGTTTGCCCAAGAGTTAGCCGCGATCACCCCGCCCGGTCCGCCGTTCCGGCGTGTTTCACCGCGCGGCGCGCGCAGCCAGCGCAAATGGCCGGAGACCAGGTCGCTTGCTGTGCAGACTGTTTGAGACAGGCGCGTGCGGGTAAGTCGGATCCAGAGGCGGACTGGGAGTCGGTATGGCGGAGGTGACCGGCGGTGCCGGTGTGATGCGGACACTGATTCCGGCGCGGATCGATCGCTTGCCGTGGTCGGCTTTTCATACCCGACTGGTGGTGGCGCTCGGGGTGGCGTGGGTGCTGGACGGCCTGGAGATCACCGTCGCCAGCGCCGTCGCGGATACCCTGACCAAACCGGAGACGCTGCACATGTCCTCGGCCGCGGTGGGTTTCATCGCGACCATCTACCTGATGGGTGAGGTGGTCGGCGCGCTGGTGTTCGGCAATCTGTCGGACCGGCTCGGCCGCCGCAAGCTGTTCCTGGTCACCCTCGGTATCTATCTGGTCGGCAGCGGCCTGACCGCGCTCACGCTGGGCAGTGGCGCCGGCTGGGTGGCGTTCCTGTATCTCACGCGATTCATCGCGGGCATGGGTATCGGCGGGGAGTACGCGGCGATCAATTCCGCCATCGACGAACTGATTCCGGCGAAGTATCGCGGCCGGGTGGATATCGCGGTGAACGGAACCTATTGGGCCGGTGCGATCATCGGCACACTGGGCACCTACATTCTGCTCAACCACATGAGCCTGTCGCTGGGCTGGCGGCTGGGCTTCCTGATCGGGCCGGTGCTGGGCCTGGTGATCCTGCTGGTACGGCGCAATCTGCCGGAGAGTCCGCGCTGGCAGATCATGCACGGCCGGGCCGAGGCGGCCGAGCAGTCCATCACGGCGATCGAGCACGAGGTGCGGGCGAGCGGGGTCGAACTGCCGCCGGTGGATCGCAGTCGCGCCATGGTGATCCGGCCCGCCGACAGCATCGGCTATCTGGCCCTGCTGCGCGTGCTGTTCCGGGAGTACCCGTCGCGGTCGATCCTGGGCGCGAGTCTGATGATCAGTCAGTCGTTCCTGTACAACGCGATCTTCTTCACCTACACACTGGTGCTGGGCAAGTTCTACGGGGTGCCGTCGGCGTCCACGCCGATCTACCTGATCGCGTTCGCGGTGGGAAATCTGGTGGGGCCCTTGGCCATCGGGCATCTGTTCGACACGCTCGGGCGGCGCACCATGATCTCGGGCACCTACATTTTGTCGGGGGTGCTGCTCACGATTTCGGCGGGCCTGTTCTACGCGGGCGTGCTGAACGCCATCACGCAGACCGCGTGCTGGTGCGTGATCTTCTTCTTCGCCTCGGCCGGCGCGAGTTCGGCGTATCTCACCGTGAGCGAGATCTTCCCGCTGGAAGTCCGGGCGAAGGCGATCGCCGTATTCTTCGCCATCGCACAGTGTTTCGGTTCCCTCGGCCCGACCATCTACGGCGCCCTCATCGGCGACGGCACCCATCCGGGCCGATTGTTCATCGGCTATCTGCTCGGCGCGGCCGTCATGGTCTTCGGCGGCGTCATCGCCCGGTTGCTCGCGGTCGACGCGGAGGGCAAGTCCCTGGAGGACATCGCCCTGCCGCTCTCGGCCGCCCCGAGCCTCAGTTAGCGATCGACCGCATCCAGTCGATGACCTGGGCCTGATACGCCTTGGTGTCGCGGGCGAGATTGATCGAGTGACCGCTGTTCGGCACGATGAACGTGCGCAGGCGGGCGGCGGGGGCGAAGTACGGCGCCTCGGTGGCATACAGCGTCCCTGCGTCGGCACAAGCGGAAAACCCTGCGCCACAACTCAATCGGTCGTGGTCACCGTCCACGATCATGACCGGGACATCGACGAGGCTCGACTCGCCCGGCAGGGTGGCCAGCAGGCCGTCCGGGTACTCGGTGAGCGAGAAGGTCTCCTTGGTCGCCTCGTCGAGGGCGACGACGTTCGGGTCGGCGTGACCCGGGTCGAAGAAGTCCGCCTCGCGGGTGCCGGGGCGCGTGGTGAGATAGCCGGGATCCACACCGCGCCCGGCGAATACGGGATCATCGGCCGCCGGGTAGTAGCTGGCGATGACGCCGAGCACGTCCGGCACGCTCAGCGCGTGGGAGTAGCCGGTCAGCAGCACACCGTCGACATCGTGATGAGCGATGTCCTCCATGATGGACGTACTGGAACTCAGTGAATGGCCGGCCGTGACGACCTTCGTGAAGGGTTGCGCGCCGGGCAGTCCGGCGCGGGCGGCCTGGACGATCACATGCAGCGCGTCCGCGGTGTCCTGCGCGGTCAGTGTCAGGCTGAAAGGCCTTGTGCTCGCGCCGTTTCCGAGCCGATCCGCGGTCAGTGTCGCGTACCCGGCGGCATTCATGGCCCGGCGGAAGTTGTAGATCTCCGGCTGATAGGACCAATCCCAATAAGTGGCGTTGTAATTGGAGCCCGACATCAGCACCATGACGGTGTCGGTCGGCCGGTCCGGCAGGCACAAGGTGCCGGCGATGGTGCCCTGCGGTACCGGGAACGTGACGGCCTGGCAGCCGCCGGACGGGCGGTCCGGATCGGCGTGCGCGACGACGGGGGTGAGGCACAGCAGGGTCGTGGCCGCGCAGGCGGCCAAGGTCCGGACCGAGATGGGCACGTTACGCGCTCCTTGCGTGTTCGCGTAGTTCAAAACGCTGGATTTTCAGCCACTTCGGAGGATCTGCATACCTGGCGGTGGTCGAGAGTCCGGCCATCGTCTGGCGAATGACGATACCGGACACGGGGATCCAGGTCAGGGCTTCCGGCCGACGGCCCCGAGCACCACCAGTCGCGTCTCGGGCAGCGGGCCGCCCCCGGTGAATCGGGTCTCGGGGAGTTCGTTGTTCACGAGCCAGTTCTGCACGATGCTCACGCCGGGCTCCACGATGTCGAAGCCGTCGAGGAGCGGCTTCACCTGTTCGGGTGACCGGAACTGAACCTGCGCAGGGCTGTTGATGAGATCGTTCGACGACTGCGTCATGAACATCTGATTGGTGTGGTCGGAGGCGTGGGTGAAGGCCACCAGGCTGCCCGGCGCCAGCTCGTCCCGGAAGCGGGCGAGGATCTCGGCCGGTTGTTCGTCGTCCATGACGAAATGCAGGACGCCGACGATCACGATGGCGACCGGCCGGTCGAAGTCGATGTCGTGTTCCTTGCGTGCGCGCTCGATGATCTCGTCCGGATTGCGGATGTCGGCCAGCATGGAACTCACGCCCGGTGCGCTGGTGAGCAGTGCGTTGGCGTGGGCGATGACGACCGGATCGAAGTCGATGTAGACGACCCGGGACTCGGGCCGGATGTCCTGTGCGACCTCGTGCACATTGGGCGAAATGGGAATGCCCGCACCGATATCCAGGAATTGCGTGATGCCGGCCTCGGCCGCCAATTCGACGGCCTTCAGCAGGAAGCGGCGGCTGAACCAAGCGGTGGCCTTGGTATCGGGGGCGACCTGCAGCATGCGCTCGGCCACGATGCGATCCGCCTCGTAGTTGTCCTGGCCGTCCAGCATGTAGTTGTAAACGCGAGCGGCATTCGGCTTGGTCGGATCCACACCGATCGGCGCCCGATTGCGCTTCGTCACCGCACCTCCCTGATTAATGCGTCGATCGTATGCCGGGATCGCGGTCTCCCGCGACGACTTGTGTGAGTCCCTCGAGACCTATTCGAGTCCGAGGGCTTGCGCTACCAGGTCGTAGAAGACCCAGACTCCACCGATCTGATAGGTGTCCGGGGTTTCCGTCCCGCCCAGGAAGGGGTACGGAGTCGCGATGTACACCTCGTTCTCGGCGAGCGGGCCGAGGCGGCGGCGGATTTCGGAAACATGCTGTGGCTGCAGGACATACGTCATGACGTCCGGTTCGAACAGGACGCGGTCGACGAATTGGGTGACTTCGGTGAAAGGTCCGTATTTCTTGACGCCGGGGCTGTACGGGTCGAAGACACCGTACTCACCGGTGCGGGTGCTCATCAGGAAGGCGTGACCGAGATCCGAATAGCCGACCACCGTGTCGAACTGCGGGTAGTGCTCCGCCCAGGCGGGCATGACCCGGTCGATGCGCTGGGATTCGATCAATCGGAAAGGAACACTGGTCACCGCGCTATCCAACCAGACCGGTCGGTGGGGGTGGACGGCCGCCGATGCTCACGGTCAGCGCCGCCGCGGTCGCTCGCACTGCGGCGGCCAATTCCGGCCAGGTTTCCCCACATTCGACGGATTCATCCGATTCGTCCGGACAGTAATGCCGCCGCGTGATGCTCAGCGCCGCGATCGGCCGCCCGCCGTGATCGAACACCGCCTCCGCCACCGTCGCGAAACCCGCGGTGACATAACCGTCTTCGACCGCCCAGCCGCGCGCCGCCTCGGCCCGCAGGGTGCGGCGCAGCGCGCGCAGATCGCGCGGCCCGCGCCGGGTCCGCATCGGGAAGGCTGCCGGGCCCGGGAACAGCGCCCGCACATGCGCCGGCGCGAGATGCCGCAGCATGGCCCGGCCCGTCGCGGTCAGATGCGCGGGCAGCCGCACCCCCACATCGGTGACCAGCGTCTGCGGCCGGGCCGGGCGCTGCTCGATCAGGTACAGCGATTCGTTCCCGTGCAGGATCCCGAGGTGCCCGGTCCAGCCGACCGCGTCCACCAGGGTGCGCAGCAACGGCGCGGCCACCCGCTCCAGCGGATCGTGGCGCAGATACGCCGACCCCAGTTCGAAGGCGCCCACGCCCAGCCCGTAGCGCCGCTCGGCCGCCAGATATGCCACGTATCCGGCCTGCTGCAACTCGTTGAGCAGCTGATATGTCGAGGACCGGGGTATGCCCAGCTCCCGGGCAATGGTCGCGGCGGGCACCGGACCCGGGCGCTGTGCCAGCAGATCCAGGATCCGCAGGCCGCGCCGCAGGGCCGGAATGTCACCGCTCATACTGTCTGAAATACCAGACGAAACCCCGTCGCGGGTGCTCGATACCGGCCGTCCGAGGCGCTGGAATGGTGCCCATGACAATCGGAACCCAGCGGGTACTGGTGGGTGCGGACCCGCTGACACTGTCCGAAGTGGTCGCGGTGGCGCGGCACGGGGCCGCGGTGGAACTCGCCCCGGTCGCCCTGGACCGGCTGGCCCAGGTGCGCCGCCACATCGACGAGCTGGCACACAGCGAGCGACCCGTCTACGGCGTCTCCACCGGATTCGGCGCGCTCGCGCTGCGGCACATTCCGCCGGAGCGGCGCACCGATCTGCAGCGCTCGCTCATCCGCTCGCACGCCGCCGGCGCGGGGACGCCGGTGGAGGCCGAGGTGGTGCGGGCCATGATGTTGTTGCGGTTGCGCACGCTCATGTCCGGTCATACGGGGGTGCGGCCCGAGACCGCGCAGGCGCTGGCCGGACTGCTGGACAGTGGACTGATTCCCGTTGTCCCCGAATACGGTTCGCTGGGTTGTTCCGGCGATCTGGCCCCGTTGGCCGCCGTGGCGCTGGCGCTCATGGGAGAAGGTTCGGTGCTCGGCCCGGAGGGGGAGTATCCGATCGCGCAGGCGCTGAAAGAGTTCGGGTTGACGCCGATCACACTGGCCGAGAAGGAGGGCCTGGCGCTCACCAACGGCACCGACGGCATGCTCGGAATGCTGGCGTTGGCCATCGCCGATCTGCACCGGCTCTTCGACCTCGCGGATCTGACCGCCGCCATGAGCGTGGAGGCGCAGCTGGGCACCGATCGAGTGTTCGCGGCCGATCTGCAGCAGCTGCGCCCGCATCCGGGGCAGGCCACCGCGGCGGCCAATATGCGTGCGGCGCTGGCCGGTTCGGAGATCGTGGCCAGTCACCGCGGGGAGGACTGCCCGCGGGTACAGGACGCGTATTCGCTGCGGTGCGCCCCGCAGGTGCACGGCGCCGCCCGCGACACGCTGACCCACGCCGAGACGGTCGCCGAGCGTGAATTGTCCTCGGCCATCGACAATCCCGTGGTGCTGGCCGACGGCCGGGTGGAATCCAACGGCAACTTCCACGGCGCACCCGTCGGCTACGTGCTGGACTTCCTGGCCATCGCGGTCGCGGATGTGGCGAGCATTGCCGAGCGGCGCACCGATCGCATGCTGGACGTGCACCGCTCGCACGGCCTGCCCGCCTTCCTGGCCGCCGATCCGGGCGTGGACTCCGGCTACATGATCGCCCAGTACACGCAGGCCGGCGTGGTGTCGGAGCTGAAGCGCTGCGCCGCACCGGCCTCGGTGGACTCGATTCCGTCCAGCGCCATGCAGGAGGACCATGTGTCCATGGGCTGGGCGGCCGCGCGCAAACTGCGCCGTTCCGTGGACGGGCTGACCACCGTGCTGGCCATCGAATTGCTCACCGCCGCACGGGCACTGGACTTTCGGGCGCCACTGCGGCCCGCGCCCGTCACCGGCGCGGTCCGGGATCTGGTGCGCGAGCGCGTACCGGGCCCGGGACCGGACCGGCATCTGGCGCCGGATATCGCGGCCGTGATCGAGCTGATCCGATCCGGCGCCGTCAATCACCTTCTCGACCAGGGGGTTTCACAATCATGACCCGAACCGTTCGCGCGGCCCGCGGCACCCAGCTGACCGCCCGCGGCTGGCAGACCGAAGCGGCACTGCGCATGCTGCACAACAACCTCGACCCGGAGGTCGCCGAGCGGCCCGAGGATCTCGTCGTCTACGGCGGCACCGGCAAGGCCGCCCGGGACTGGCCCAGTTTCGACGCCCTCACCCGCACCCTGACCGACCTGCGCGAGGACGAGACGCTACTGGTGCAGTCCGGCAAACCGGTCGGCGTGCTGCGCACCCACGAATGGGCGCCGCGGGTACTGCTCGCCAACTCGAATCTCGTACCGGACTGGGCGAACTGGCCGGAATTCCGGCGGCTGGAAAGCCTCGGCCTCACCATGTACGGCCAGATGACCGCCGGATCCTGGATCTACATCGGCACCCAGGGCATTCTGCAGGGCACCTACGAGACCTTCGCGGCGGTGGCCACCAAACGCTTCGGCGGCACCCTCGCCGGAACCCTCACCGTCACAGCGGGTCTGGGCGGCATGGGCGGCGCGCAGCCGCTCGCCGTCACCATGAACGGCGGCGTGGCGCTGTGTATCGAATGCGATCCCGAGCACGCGCAGCGCCGGGTGCAGACGCGCTACCTGGACGAGGTCGCCACCGACCTCGACGATGCGCTGCGGTGGGTGCAGGCCGCCAAGCGGGAACGGCGGGCGCTGTCGGTCGGGGTCATCGGCAATGCCGCCGAAGTGCTGCCGGAACTGCTGCGCCGCGAGGTCGAGGTGGACATCGTCACCGATCAGACCTCCGCGCACGACCCGCTCACCTACCTGCCGATCGGCATCGCGCTGGAGGACTGGGACGACTACGCGGCCAAGAAGCCCGACGAATTCACCAAGCGCGCACGGGATTCCATGGCCATCCACGTCGGCGCGATGGTGGGTTTCCTCGATCGCGGCGCCGAGGTGTTCGACTACGGCAACTCCCTGCGCGGCGAGGCGAAGCTGGCCGGTTATGAGCGCGCCTTCGACTTCCCCGGCTTCGTCCCCGCCTACATCCGGCCGCTGTTCTGCGAGGGCAAGGGCCCGTTCCGCTGGGTCGCGCTCTCCGGTGATCCGGCCGATATCGCGGCCACCGACCGCGCCATCCTGGACCTGTTCCCGGAGAACGAATCCCTGGCCCGCTGGATGCGCATGGCCGGCGAGCGGGTGGCCTTCCAGGGCCTGCCCGCCCGTATCTGCTGGCTCGGCTACGGCGAACGGCATGCCGCCGGCCTGCGATTCAACGAAATGGTCGCCAACGGCGAGGTGTCCGCCCCGATCGTCATCGGCCGCGACCACCTGGACTGCGGTTCGGTGGCCTCCCCCTACCGCGAGACCGAATCCATGGCCGACGGCTCCGACGCCATCGCCGACTGGCCCCTGCTGAACGCCTTGGTCAACACCGCCTCCGGAGCCAGCTGGGTGTCCATCCACCACGGCGGCGGCGTCGGCATGGGCCGCTCGATCCACGCCGGCCAGGTCACCGTCGCCGACGGGACGCCACTGGCCGCGCAGAAGATCGAGCGGGTGCTCACCAATGACCCCGGCATGGGCGTGCTGCGGCACGTCGACGCCGGTTACCCGGAAGCCGACGCGGTGGCGAAGCACCGTGACGTGCGGATACCTATGTGGGACAGGTGAATCGGTGGAGTCTGCGAATGGCAACGCCT
Organism: Nocardia sp. NPDC020380; assembly: GCF_044386975.1. Taxonomy (NCBI): domain Bacteria; kingdom Bacillati; phylum Actinomycetota; class Actinomycetes; order Mycobacteriales; family Nocardiaceae; genus Nocardia; species Nocardia sp. NPDC020380. The sequence goes on from NZ_JBIRVQ010000008.1 coordinate 393,516, forward strand.
CGACCCGCGGGCATCGGCCGATGACGCGGACGCGGAGCGAACGTGTGTGCGGCGCGGGTGGCGGGGACGAGGTGAGGTTATGACGGCTCGGACCGACGCTGGGGGCGGCCCGATTTCATCGCGGGGCTCGGCCAATGATCTGCTGGCGGAGATCGATCGGGTGGGGGCCGATCGGTCGCGGGGCGGGTATTCGCGGCACGTGTTCACCGGCGCCGAAGGGGAACTGCGGGAGTGGTTCCGGGGTGCGGCGCGGGCGCGTGGGCTGACGGTGCACGTGGATCGGAATGCGAATCTGTGGGCCTGGTTCGGGGCGCCGGGCGCGGATGCGGTGGTGACCGGAAGCCACCTGGATTCGGTGCCCGGCGGCGGTGCGTACGACGGACCACTCGGCGTTGTCAGTGCACTGGCGGCCTTCGACCTGCTGCGCGCGGAGGGGTTCGCGCCGCGGCGGCCGCTGGCCATCGTGGTGTTCGCCGAGGAGGAGGGCGGACGCTTCGGCGTACCGTGCCTCGGATCGCGGTTGCTGACCGGCACTCTCGCACCCGAGCGGGCACTTGCCCTGTGCGACGGCGACGGCACCACCTTCGCCGACGCGGCGCGGGCGGCGGGGCACGAACCGCGGCACTTCGGCCGTGACAGTGAAACGCTGGGCCGCATCGGGACTTTCGTGGAGCTGCATGTGGAACAGGGCAGGGGACTGGTCCACCTGGACGCGCCGCTCGCGGTGGGCAGCAATATCATTCCGCACGGCCGCTGGCGGTTCACCTTCACCGGGCAGGGCAATCACGCGGGCACCACCCTCATGGACGACCGCCACGACCCCATGCTGCCCGCCGCCCGCATGATCACCACGGTGCGCGAATCCGCTGCCGCCGTGCGTGATGCGCGCGCCACCGTGGGGCGGCTGGTGCCGACCCCGGGCGGCACCAATGTCATCGCCTCCCAGGTCGATGTGTGGCTGGACGCGCGCTTGCCCGAACCGGGCGACGTCTTGGCCCTGGTCGCCGAGATCACCGAGAAGGCCAGGACGGCAGCGGAACTCGAAGGCTGCGAGCTGACGGTGCGCGAGGAATCCTACGAAGGCACGGCCGCCTTCGACCCGCAACTGCGGGACCGCCTCCGCGCCATGCTCGGCAATGCCCCCGTCCTGCCCACCGGCGCGGGTCACGACGCCGCGGTCCTGGCCCGCTTCGTCCCCACCGCCATGCTCTACGTCCGCAACCCCACCGGCATCAGCCACGCGCCCCAGGAATTCGCCGAACCCGCCGATATCGACCACGGCACGGTGGAATTGGCCCGCGTACTACGGAGCCTCGCCGAATGAGCGCCGCGAGGCTCCGCCGGGGCGACGGGGAGACCGCCGGGCCGGCCGCGGGACAACCCGGCCGCGTAGGCGCAGGAGACTCCGGCGGCGTGACTGCAGGAGATTCCAGCCGGGTGGGCGCGGGGGAACGCGGAGGGGCGAGCAGTTACTGGTGTGCGCGGGCGTGGCTGCCCGGTGGGGTGGCGGAGAACGTGCGAATCGATATTGCCGAGGGTGTCATCGTGGCCGTCACGCCCGGTGCGGAGCCGGGCGGCGCCATCCTGCCGGGGATGGTGCTGCCTGGGTTCGCCAATGCGCATTCGCATGCGTTTCATCGGGCGCTGCGGGGGCGGACGCATGATGATCGCGGGAGCTTCTGGACGTGGCGGGAGCGGATGTATGCGGTCGCGGAACGGCTGGAACCGGATTCGTATTACCGGCTGGCTCGTGCCGTCTACGCGGAGATGGTGCTGGCCGGGTACACCAGCGTCGCGGAGTTCCATTATCTGCACCACCCCGGCCGCGACCTGCGCTATGCCGATCCCAATGAGTTCTCTCACGCCCTGGTCGCGGCTGCGGCCGACGCCGGGATTCGGCTGACGCTGCTGGACGTGTGTTATCTGGCAGGAGGTTTCGGGCAGCCCACGGCCGGGGTGCAGCGGCGCTTCGATGACGGGGATGCCGATGCGTGGGCCGATCGGGTCGAATCCTTCCAGCCGGCGGGGGATCTGGTTGTCGTCGGGGCGGCCGTTCACTCGGTACGCGCGGTTCCCGCCGAGCAGCTTCCCGCCGTCGTGCATGCCGCGGCCGGAAGGCCCCTGCACATCCACCTGTCCGAGCAGCCCCGCGAGAACGAGGAGTGCCTCGCGACCTACGGCTGTACGCCGACCGAGCTGCTGGCCTCGGCCGGCGCTTGGACGCCGCACACGGTGGCGGTGCACGCCACCCACCTGACCCCGGCCGACATCAAGACCCTCGCCCCGTCCTGGGTGTGCCTGTGCCCCAGCACCGAAGCCGATCTCGCCGACGGCATCGGACCCGCTCGCCGCCTCGCCGATGCCGGAGTGCGTCTCTGCCTCGGCAGCGACGGGCAGACGGTCATCGACCCTTGGTACGAGACGCGCGCCCTGGAACTGCACGAGCGCCTGGCGAGCGGCCGTCGCGGCCGCTTCGACATCGGCGAATTGTTCTCCGCGGCAACAGCCCACGCCGCCTCCGGCTGGACCGGGCTGGGCGGGCTCGCTCCCGGTCAGGGGGCGGACCTGGTCTGTGTCGACCCTGCTTCGCCCCGCACCGCGGGTGCGGATTCCGCCGGAATCCTCTACGCGGCAACGGCCGCCGACGTCACCGATGTCATGGTGGCGGGCCGCTGGATCGTCCGCGACCGGACCCATCGGACCATCGACAACGTGGCACACGCTCTCGCTACGGAGATCGGAGCGCTTTGGCAGTGAAGACCGTGACGACACTGATCGATGGGATCGGCGAACTCACCACCAATACAGAGGAATTGGGTGTGCTGCGCGATGCCGCGCTGATCCTCGAAGACGAGCGGGTGCGCTGGGTCGGCGAGTCGTCCCGTGCCCCGGCCGCCGATCATCGCATCGACGTGGACGGCCGGGCCGTGCTGCCCGGCTGGGTGGACAGCCATACGCACCTGGTGTTCGCCGGTGACCGGACGACCGAGTTCGGGGCGCGCATGAGCGGAATGCCGTACTCGGCCGGGGGGATCCAGACCACCGTCGAGGCCACTCGCGCCGCTAGCGACGAGATACTGACGGCCACGCTCGATCGGCTACGCGAGGAGGCGCTGCGGCAGGGCACCACCTGCCTGGAGACGAAGACCGGATACGGCCTCACCGTCGCCGATGAAAAGCGCTGTGCTGCTTTGGCAGCCGAGGTCGCCGACGAGGTCACCTTCCTGGGCGCGCATATCGTGCCGCGCGGTATCTCCGCCGACGACTACCTGGATCTGGTGTGCGGCCCGATGCTGGAGGCCGTCGCGGAACACGTCGGCTGGATCGATGTCTTCTGCGAGACAGGCGCTTTCGACGCCGAGCAGTCCGCCCGCGTACTGGAGGCGGGCCGGGCGCACGGCCTCGGCTTGCGTGTGCACGGTAATCAGCTCGGCCCGGGACCGGGGGTGCAGCTGGCCGTCCGGCACGCCGCCGCCAGCGTCGACCACTGCACCCACCTCACCGACGCCGACGTCGAAGCGCTCGCCGCCTCCGGCACCGTCGCCACCCTGCTGCCCGCCTGCGATCTCTCCACCCGCCAGCCCCTCGCCCCGGCCCGCCGCCTGATCGACGCCGGCGCCCGGATAGCGCTGGCCACCAACACCAATCCGGGCAGCTCCTACACCACCTCCATGGCCTTCTGCGTGGCCACCGCGGTGCTGCAGATGCGGCTGTCGGTGGAGGAAGCCATCTGGGCCGCCACCGCCGGCGGCGCCCTGGCCCTGGGCCGCGATCTCACCGCCGACGGCGCGGTCGGCGTCCTGCGCCCCGGCGCCCGCGCTGACCTGCACGTCCTCGACGCCCCCTCGGCCGTCCACCTGGCCTACCGCCCGGGCGTCCCGCTCACCTGGGCGGTGTGGTGTCGAGGCGTGCCCCGGTGACCGGATGGAACAGGTGCACGGCGTCATTCATCTCGTAAACTGTTCCCTACCAGCAATGTTCGTATGAGAATCGATTCTTTGCTTGACATGCATGTCTCGCTTAAGTGAGACTGGCTACAGCGCTATAGGTGTGTCTTCATTCTTGAGTAGCCGTAGTTTGTTGTACTTCAACGGATTCGGCCGACATCTACTGTCGGGATTGTTCCCGACAGTGTCTGCGCGACAAGGCGACTGACCTTCAGCTGCGCGCAGCCTACTTCTTCCTGCCTGAGGCAGAACCACTTTGCGCTCGCCTTGCCTGCGATGTCTCCTGGTCTCGTCGCCGGCCCCGCTTTCGATCCCGAGTCCGTGTCAGGGCTCGGGATTTTCTATGTCCACCGTCGGAAGGCTGGAAATCTCATGTCCGAGCAGGAAAACATCCAATCTATCAGGCTCAGCAAGCATCACCCGGCTGAAGGCCGCTCGTCGTGACCTCGATCGAATCCGGTCAGCCACCGGCTTGGATCGCTTCTCGGACTGCGTGGTTCGCGGGACTGACTCCGCGAATATCTGCGGATTCGGAACCCGTTGAGAACGGCGGCCGGGTTTACACGTTCAACGGGATGACTGCGTCGAGTGCGGCGAGAAAGTTCGAACGTGTCTGGAATGCGAACGAGATGGTGGCCTCGGTCAGGCAGCCCGTACCTGCCAACGTGCCGGGTTTGTCGTTCATCGACGCCCCCACGATCGCGAACTCGCCGGCATCGACCACTGGCACTCCATCCGCGGTCCAGCCTGGAGTCACGGTGCCCAAGGCGGATCCCCGGCCTGTGGATACTGCACCTACCCCCGTCCAGCCCGGGGTCACGGTTCCCAAGCCCGCACCGGCGCAGGCTCCGCAGGCGGCGCAACCGGCAGGGCCTTCACAACCGGCGTCGTGGCCAGGCCCACCGGGTAGCACGCTGCTGGATTTTCCGGACATCGGTGATCACAAGGTTGGCGATACATGGGAAGGGGCGATGTTGGATGGCCGTCCGGTCGAATACGTCATCCCCGAAGGCAATGGTAATAACACCGTCGACCTCCGAATCCGTAACCCGGACGGCACATTCGACGTGTGGCGCGTCGCCCGCGGCGCCAACGGAGCACTCGTCCATTGGCACAACGACGCTGATGGAAACGCCTCCTACGCGAGTCGGCCCGATGCCGCCTCGGAGTGGAACATCAACAGTTTCGCCCCCGGCACGTCGACATCGGGGACACCGACGGTTGAGCTCGGCGCCACCGCTGATTTGAGCGGTATCAACTCACCGTCCTACGACGCTGCGGGAAACCTGGTCGGTTACGACAACGGTGTCCTGAATCAGTTCGGGTTCTACGACAACCACCATTTCGACAACTACGGCAACCAAACGATCTCGCAGGCGAAGCCTGACGGGAGGGGTGGGATCGAAAGCGCGTTCATCGGTCAGATCGGACCCGATCACCACGGCTGGATGCTCGACTCGAACGGCCGGCCCGGAGAGTACTACCTCGATGGCAATGATAAGCCCGTGATCGTGTCCCACGATCCGGTCACAGGTCGCCGGCGAGTCGAATTCGACGGTGGGGCAAACACATTCGACTCGAATGGAAACTGGATCGATAGTCAATCCTACGGTGCCGACGGTCGACTGTTGTCGTCGTGGAGCCGTGAAGGCCAGACCGATATCTCGTCGTGGCGCGACTCCACCGACCATCTGCGCACCGAATTCCACGACGCGGCCACCGGCAAGAGAGGAACCCTCGAGGAGTTGCCGAACGGCACCGGTACCCGCATCAAGTTCGCCGACGGCGCGGAACTCGAACTTGGTCGCGACGGGGCCGTCATATCGAGCAAGGGGCCCAAGGACACTCGCGTACTCGCCGACAAAATCGCGGCCGGGGGCATCAATTTTGTCAAGGGGCTGGGCAAGGGCGCACTGGGGATGGTCGAGGGTGTCGGTGCACTGACCGGCATCAATCGTCAAATCAACGTGAACGCGGCGTTGTTGGGCTACCACCCGAATCTGCCGAACGAGGCTGACGCAGCCCTCGGATTGGTCAAGGGCGTCGCCTCCATCTACAAAGCAGACTTCAAGACTGTCCTCACCGCCGGTCTGAGTATCGGTCATGTGCTGGGTGGCAGCGAAGGCTGGGGCACCGCGTGGACGGACATCCGTCGCAGCATGGGCAACAGTCTCAACGAGCGCTCGAAACTGCTGATCGGCACCGATTGGACCGGATTCTCCGAGCACCCGGCCGAGACCCTCGGCGAGGCGACGTTCGGCGTCGGCAGCTTCTTCTTGCCGACCAAGGGCGCGGGTACGGCCGTCAAAGGTGGTGGCACTACCGCCAAGATCGGTGGCGCGGCAATACATGACACTGTAACCGCGGCGAAGAACGCTGCTGAATCCGCAGCGATCACGGCTGCCTCCGAAGCCGCGAAGGCTTCGTCTGGAATGGCACCCGCTATCGCCCAATCCGCACGCCGAGCCGCTGCGACCAATGCCCGAACGATGTCCAGCCCCACGCAACCGATCCGGGGTGCTGGAGCCGCGTTGCGCGGTCAAATTCCGCCGACCGTCGACCGTCGGGCGGCTTCAGCCACTCGTGCGCGAACGTCGGCGGGCGAAGCAAACATAACTGGAATCATCAACATCGACGCAGCAATAAAGAGAATTTTCCGTGACTCGATGGGAGAGCCGAATACAGCGATTGTCGGCGTACCTGCTGACTTAGCTTCAGGTATTCTGGCTCGTCAACTGGATGGAGCGCCTAGGTGGATCTCCTCGAAATTTGACGCTACTTCTCCGCGGCCTGCCGGTGCGGTCGGGGGTGCTCGACGTGGAACGCCGACCTCGCCTAGTGCACGTCAGATGCAACTCAAAGATAAGTCCTTGAATACCAAGGATGGAGTTGCCCCGTCGCGGGATCCCATCCCTACCATGAATTCCGATGGCAGTTATACTATTCGACTCGAGCGGAAGGATCACTGGAGTAAGACGGACTTTCGGCGGAAGGTCGAAGTTCTTCAACGTGCCTCGGACGGCGGTGCTCTTTTCAAGAAGTCGGATTCCGTTTCTACTCGATCTGGGAGCGCGCAAAGAGCACGTAGGCGCGAGATGCAGAGAAGTATTCGAAATGATCACAGAGATCAACTATCAGAGATCGATCGCAGGTATGCCCGTGGTGCGATAAATCAAGCGGAACGTGTTAAGCTCCAGGCGGAAGCCGACGCGTTGAGGGTTAGGCGCCTTGACCGGCTGAAGACGAAGGAGATGGATCATTTCCATGAGCTTCAATTGAATGGTCTGGATGAGGTCGGTAATCTCGGTCCTCTCGAGAATATTACAAATCATGGTATGGGGCAGCAGATAAGAAACCAGCTGGTGAATGTGCCTGATGGCGCGATGGTGAGAATTGAGGTACTGAGATGGTGAACGCACTTCATGCGGAGGTGTCCGAAAAGGTGGCCGTGCTTCGTGGTCTACTTGATCATGGCGATGAATTCGAGTTCATCGCAGATTTTCCCGTTGGTGTAGATCTGGATCGGGACAGTATCTTGGAAGGCTATAATGAGACTCTCGGCATCAGTGTCCCTGAAGGCCTCGTTGATTTATATGCTATAACGGCAGGCCCGCAGGCTGATTCCATTGAGTTGTTCTCCGCATTTTCAAAGGGAGAGCTATTTGATAGTAATGGGGAGATATATCGCGCCGATGAGCATTGGTTGACGGTTGGCTTGATTGGGAATGATAAGTTCCTGGTCAGTTTGACCACCGGCGAGGTATTGTTCGCAGACCAGTATTATTGGCGATATGGAGAATCGGACTCATCTCGGCTGGTAGCGCCAGATATGCTGACATTCTTTAATGAATGCATGATCGGTCCTAGATATCGAGAATTCATCGATCCGGAGGAATCCGACGATCCTACGGGTTGGTATCGATTCATCCAGGATAATCGGCTGTTCTAGATCGGCTGATCAATCAATACTTATCTGAAGGATGACGTTTTGCGATTCTTCGAGCTCGTCGATGAAATAGACTCGTCCGGGAGTGCTGAATCGTGATGGTTGGTGCTCACCTCGGCGAGATGAGGTCGAGGCGAGCACCGGTAGCCGGGTGGAAGAGATGGATGGAGTTGCCGTCGAGTATGCGCAGCGTGACGGTCTCGCCGGGGCGAGCCGGTGCGCGGCGGGGTGAGCGGGCCACGAAGGTGGTGTCCGCGCCGTTCTCGGTGTCCTTCGGGCGGGCGTAGACGTAGGACTCGTTGCCGAGTTCCTCGACCAGTTCCACCGCGGCGGCGAAACCCGGTGTCTCGCCGACGATATCGAGTTGTTCGGGCCGGATGCCCACGGTGACCTTCTCGAGGTGCTCGGCGGCCAGCAGGTCGAGGGTGACGCGCGGCAGGTCGAGGATGCTGCCGGCCACGGCGACGCCGTCGGGGACTATGCGGGCCTCGAACAGGTTCATGGAGGGGGATCCGATGAAGCCCGCGACGAACGCATTGGCAGGGCGGTCGTACAGCTCGGTCGGCGCGCTGAACTGCTGGAGCCGGCCGTCCCGGAGCACCGCGACCCGGTCGCCCATGGTCATGGCCTCGATCTGGTCGTGGGTCACGTAGACCGTGGTGGTGCCCAATCTTCTTTGCAGTGCGGCGATCTGGCCGCGGGTCTGCACCCGCAGTTTGGCGTCGAGGTTGGAGAGTGGTTCGTCCATGCAGAAGATGCGCGGTTCGCGGACGATGGCGCGGCCCATGGCGACGCGCTGCCGTTGCCCGCCGGAGAGTTTCGCGGGCTTGCGGTCGAGATAGTCGGTGAGATCCAGCAATTGGGCCGCGGCGGCCACGCGCCGCTTGCGTTCCTCCAGTGGGACCTTGCGCATTTTCAGTGCGAAGCCCATGTTCTCGGCGACGGTCTTGTTGGGGTAGAGCGCGTAGTTCTGGAAGACCATGGCGATATCGCGGTCCTTGGCGGGGACGCCGACCATGTCCGCGCCGTCGATGGCGATGGAGCCGGCGTCGATCTCCTCCAGTCCGGCGAGCATGCGCAGCGCGGTCGACTTGCCGGAGCCGGACGGCCCGACCAGCACCACGAATTCGCCGTCGGCGATATCGAGGTCGAGCGCGTCGACGGCGAGGGTGTCCGCGCCGGGGTAGACGCAGGAGGCGGATCGGTAACTGACGGTGGCCATTTCGTTCTTTCCTTACTTGATCGCGCCGAAGGACAGTCCGCGCACCAGCTTGTTCTGCGCCAGCCAGCCGGCGAGGATGACCGGCAGCGCGGTGAGCAGCGCCGCCGCCGAGAGCCGCGCCCAGTAGAGGCCCTCACTGCTGATGAAGCCCACCAGGTACACCGGAATCGTCTGTGCCTGCACGGCGGTCAGATTCACGGCGAAGAAGAATTCGTTCCAGGAGAAGATCACGCAGATCAGCGAGGTCGCGGCGATACCGGGGGAGACCAGCGGCAGGATGACCTCGCGCACCGCGGTCCACAGGCTCGCGCCGTCCATGCTCGCGGCCTCCAGCAGTTCACCGGGCACCTCGAGGAAGAACGAGCGCATCATCCACACGGCGATGGGCAGATTCATGGCCGTGTAGAGGATGACCAGCGCCCAGATATTGTCCAGCATCCCGATATCGCCGACGATCACGTACAGCGGCACGATGGCCGCGACCACCGGCAGCATCTTGGTGCTGATGAAGAAGAACAACGCGTCCTTGGTCTTGCGCACCGGCCGCAGCGACAGGGCGAAGGCCGCCGGAACGCCCAGGGCGAGTACGAGAATCGTGGACATGACGGTGGCGAAGGCGGAATTCGCCAGAGCCGTGCCGATTCCGCCGTTCAAGACCGCGCGGAACTGGTCCAGGGTCGGCGCGAAGAACAGTTTCGGCGGATCGGTGTAGGCGTCGCCCTCCTGTTTGAAGGCGGTCAGCGCCATCCACAGGACCGGGAAGAAGAAGCCGATGCCGATCACCCAGGCCAGCACGCCCCAACCGGCATTGCCCCAATTGCGGCGCCGGCGCACGGTGGTGGCGGCCCCGGTGGTTCTGGTCGCGGTAGCCATCAGGCGGCCTCCTCTTTTCCGGTGAAGCTGGTGAAGATCAACCGCAGCGCCAGGGTCGCCACGATCATGGTGGCGACCACGGTGACCACGCCCATGGCGGCGGCCTGTCCGATATCGAAGCCCAGGAAGGCCCGCTGGTAGATGTAGAAGGGCAGGTTGGAACTGGCGATACCGGGCCCGCCGGAGGTCATCATGTAGACCGCGTCGAAGGTGTTGACCAGGTAGATCGCGCCCAGCACCGCACCGAGTTCGAGGAACCGGCGCAGATGCGGCAGGGTGATCTCCCGGAACAGGGCGAAGGCGCCCGCACCGTCCACCCGGGCGGCCTCCATGACATCGCGCGGCAGCGACTGCAATCCGGCCAGGATGAGCAGCATCATGAACGGGGTCCACTGCCACACCAGATCGGCCATCACCGCGGGCAGCGGATACCGGCTCACCCAGTCGATGTGATGCACGCCGAAGGGCCGCAGCACGAAGTTGACCAGCCCGAAGACGGGATCCAGCAGGGTCGTCTTCCAGATCAGCGCCGCGGCGACGGGAGTCACCAGGAACGGCGTGATGAGCAGGGTCCGCACGATGCCGCGGCCGACGAAGGCGCGGTCCAGCAGCAACGCGAACAACAGGCCCAGCACGACGGAGATGAGCACGGTGCCCACGATCAGCACCACGGTATGCCAGGCGACCTGACGGAACTGACTGTCCCGCACGACATCCGCGTAATTCTGCAAGCCGACGAAATGCCGGGAACCGGGGCGGACCAGGTTCCAGGACTGCGTCGAATAGAAGAGGGTGAAGACGAACGGGATCTGCGTGACCACGACCATGAAGATCAGCGCGGGCAGCAGCGGGCCACGCCGCCGCCAGCCCTCCGCACGCGAGATATGGTCCTTCTTCGACCGCAGCACCTCGACCGCCGAGGTGTCCCGGGGTGCGGAAAGCACTGCGGTGTCTGCTGTTTCGGACATGGCTAACTGTCCTTCCGATAGGTCTTGCCGACCACCTCGGCATACTGCTGCGATTGCGCGAGCGCGGCGGGCACACTGATCTGTCCGGCTATCGCCGCGCTGATCTGCTGACTGACCCGGGTGCCGAGATCCTGGAATTCGGGAATCGCGAGGAATTGCACGCCGGTGTACGGAACCGGTTGCACGGTCGGATGATCCGGGTCGGCGGCCGCCATGGAGGACAGGGTCACCGGCCCGTAGGCGGCGGAGATCTTCTTGTACTCCGGAATGTCATAGGTGGACAGGCGGCTGCCGGGCGGCACATGGGTCCAGCCGAGCTGCTGGCCGACGGACCGGATGTACTGTTTGGAAGTCATCCAGGACACGAACTTCCAGGCGGCGTCGGTCTTGTGGCTGGTCTTGGGGATCCCCAGCGACCAGGTGTAGAGCCAGCCGGAATTCGCGGTCTGCTCGACCGGCGCCGGCGCGTAACCGACCTCGCCGACGACCTTGCTGGATTGCGGATCCTCGGTGACGCCGACCGCGGAGGTGGCGTCGTACCACATGGCCGCGTGACCCTGCGAGAACTGCGTCGCGCATTCGCCGAATCCCGCGGTGGCCGCGCCGGGTTCACCGTACTTGCGGACCAGGTCCACGTAGAACTGCACCGCGCGGGTGTCGGCCGGGCTGGTGAGCTGGGCATTCCAGTTCTCGTCGTACCAGCGGCCGCCGAAGGTATTGATCATGGTGGTCAGCGGCGCGAGCGCCTCGCCCCAGCCCGGATCGCCGCGCAGGCAGATACCGGCCAGATCCGGAGTGTTCAGCTTCGCGGCCCAGGATTCGACCTGCTGCCAGGTGGGGTGATCGGGCATGGTGATCCCGGCCTTGGCGAACAGATCCTTGCGGTACATGAGGAACGAGGATTCGCCGTAGAACGGCACCGAATACATATTGCCCTGGTACGACAGCGACTTCTGCAGGGACGGAATGAAATCCGCCTTGTCGTAGCCGGGTGTCGCGGCCATATAGGGGTCGAGATCGGTCAGCCAGCCATTGGCGGCCCACTGCGGGGTCTCGTAATTGCTGATCATCACGACATCGAATTCGCCGCCCCCGGTGGCGACCGAGGCGGTGATCTTGGCGCGCGCCTCGTTCTCCGACAGCGACGTGAATTTCAGCTTGATGCCCGGGTTCTCGCGCTCGAACTGCGGCGCCAGGCTGATCGCATCCTGCATCTGCGAGTTCGACACGATCGCGATGGTGACCGAGTCACTACCGCCACCGGTGAGCTCACCCGCCCCGGCGCAACCGGTGACCGTCAGCGTGACCGCCGCGAACAGCGCTGCGAGACAACGTATTCGGTGCACCCGGGTGCGTTGTGCGGAACGGCCTCGTGGCGAGTGCGGAGTGTCGGTTGTGGCCGGGTGTTGAGCACGGCTTCGCGTCGGGCGTAGCGCATTCCGTAGGGTGCGGCGCGGCGGGTTACCCGTTCGTCGCCTTCGATCGGTCGGGACCGAGTTCGGCATCGGTCGCCTCCTCTTTTCTATCCAGCAGCCATCGCGCGCAGCCGACATCGGTGACCAGGACCTTGGCCAGGCCGCCGGTGAGCGCCGCGAGAATGGCCCGGTGCTTGGCGGCTCCGCCGGAGACGAGCACCGATGTCCGGCACGCCCGGACCGCGTCGAGGGGCACCGAGACCGTGCGGGCCGGCAGTTCGCCGCCGGCATCGGTGCCGTCGCCGGTGAAGAACCGGCCGCCGATCTCGCCGATCGCACCGCGCTCTCGCAGGCCAGCCAAGACGGCCGTGTCCAGGAAATTGCCCGCGTAGAGGGTGGTCGCCGTCGACACCGTGCCGACGCCGAAGGCCATCACATCGGCCTGTGCGCCGATCGAGAGCGCTTGTCCCACAACGGAATCGTCGGCCAGTGCGGTCACGGTGGCGGGATCGGCGTAGAGCGGGGCGTGCAGCCGCACCGAGGCGGCCCGCAATGCCGCGGCGCAGCGGCCGAGGGTGACATCGATGCCGGTCTGATAGTCGGCGGCGGTCAGCGCGCCGTCCAGCTGCACCACGCGGGCGCACCGATTCGATCCGGCGCGCAGGGAATTCGCGATGGCCACCGTCTCCGGGCCCCAGGTGACGCCGAGGGTGTCGTCCGGCTGCAGGCGGCGCATGAGCACCTCGGCCGCCGCGCGGCCCAGCGCTTGATCGCCGGGGGACTCGTCGCCGCCGGGGGTGCCGATGACCCGGGCCTCCGCGAGACCGAAGCGCCGTTCCAAGGCGCTCTCCAGGTCGGTGTGCACCGTGTCGCGCAGGTCACCCGGGACCGTGATCTCGATGCGGACCAGGCCCTGGGCGCGGGCGCGGGCCACCAGGCGGCCCGCCGTCGCCCGTGAAACGCCCAGTTTGGCAGCGATTTCCGCCTGGGTGGCGCCCTCCAGGTGATAGAGCTCCGCGGCACGCAGCGCCAGGCGAACATCATCCGGCGCGGCGGGCGGGGGCGTTTCGAGCGTCACTGCTGGAGTCCTCATCGGTGAGCAAATGCTCGAGGTTCGAGCGATTGCTCACGAAGGTACCATTCGGAATGTGATGCACGCAACAAAGATTCGGAGCTGGGAATGACTGAGCTGAGCGAGCGCACTCTCCCTTCGATCGCGGACCGGGTACCGGTGCCCGGGTATCGGCGCGCGGAAATACGCACCGGGATAGTGCATTTCGGGGTCGGCAACTTCCATCGCGCACACCAGGCCTGGTACCTCGATCGCCTGCTGACGGCCGGTGGGAGCCCGGAATGGGGCGTCTGCGGCATCGGCGTACTACCCGGCGATCGGCGCATGCGCGATGTGCTCGCCGCGCAGGACGGCCTGTACACCCTGGTCGAGGCCGGACCGGACGGGGAGCGGTCGCCGCGGGTGATCGGCGCGCTCGTCGAATATCTCTACGCGCCGGACGATTCCGTGGCCGTTGTCGAGAAGTTGGCCGATTCCGGCACCCGCATCGTCTCGCTCACCATCACGGAGGGCGGTTATCACGTCGGCGCCGGCGCGTCCTTGTCGGTGTTCGGGCTGGTGACCGCGGCGCTCGAACGCCGCCGGGCGCGCGGGCTGCCGCCGTTCACGATCATGTCCTGCGACAATATCGAGGATAACGGAGCGGTAGCGCGCACCGCCTTCGTCGAGTTCGCCCGGCGCAGCGATCCCGCACTGGCGGAATGGATTTCGCGTGAAGGGGCCTTTCCGAGCTCCATGGTGGACCGGATCACGCCGGCGACCACCGACGGCATGGTCGCCGACCTCGAGCGGGGATTCGGGGTGACGGACGGCTGGCCGGTGCTGACCGAACCCTTCGCGCAATGGGTGCTGCAGGACGAGTTCCCGCTGGGGCGACCGGATTTCGATCATGTGGGCGTGCAGCTGGTGGACGATGTGGCGCCGTACGAGCTGATGAAACTGCGCTTGCTGAACGGCGGACATCAGGCGCTCGCCTACCTCGGGCAGCTCTGTGGCTATCGCTACGTCCACGATGCGGTGGCCGATCCTCTGTTGTCGCGGTTCGTCGCCCGGTACATGGAGCGGGAGGCGCTGCCCACGCTGCCGCCGGTGCCGGGCATCGATCTGGCCGTCTACCGCCGCACACTGCTGGAGCGCTTCGGGAATCCGGCCATCGCCGACACCATCGCCCGGTTGTGCGCCGACGCCTCGGAGCGCATTCCGAAATGGGTGGTGCCGGTGGCGCGATATCAGCTGGCGCACGGTGGTGAATTCGACTGCGCGGCAACGATGATCGCAGCCTGGGCGCGGTATTGCGAGGGCGTCGACGAGCGGGGTGAACCGATCACGGTCGTCGATCCACGCCGCGATCAGCTGATGGCCGCGGCCGCCCGGCAGTCTCACGATCCCGCGGCCTTCCTCGCCGACCGGTCACTGTTCGCCGATTTGTCCGATAGTCCCAAATTCGTCGCCGTCTACCGGAAAGCCCTGGACTCCTTGCACACTCACGGCGCCACCACCCTGCGTGAACTCCTCCAGTCCGATGCCTGATCAACTCCAGCAGTCGCTGAGAGTCTGCTTAAGATGCCCACCGAGTTCTTCTCGGTCCCCGCGACCACGCGGTTGACTACTCCCGGCAGCGCGGGTCACCCCTCGAATTGCCCCGCTGCCGGACAGTTTCACAGCTGGAAGGACCAATCCGATGACCCTCCTCACCACCGGCGCCCGCCGCCGAACGGTGCGCACCGTGCTCGCCTCCGCGATCCTCGCCGCCCCCCTCCTCACCGGCATCGGCGTAGCCTCCGCCGACGCCCCCGCCCTCACCCCCGCCACCCCCGACACCTCCGCCCAATTCGTCGACTGGCACAGCTGGTACCGCTGGCACTGCGAAATCCAGCACGAATGGTGGCGCCCCCGCTGCCACCCCGAATACTGGCCCGGCCAAAACGTCCCCGACCTCGGCGACAGCGGCAGCGGCGGCAGCATCTGACCCACTCGCCCGCCCATTCTGAAATCGATGAATTTCGGGTTGCTGCATCGTCGATGCCTCTGAGGGCCTGTGCTGGGACCGTCCCAGCACAGGCAGGAACACATGGAGGCATTGACATGCGGAAGTTGATTCTGGGCTTTTACGTTTCGCTCGACGGCAAGAGCGCCGACGCGGACAACGGGATCCGGGACGTCATGATGAGCATCGACGATCCCGAACAGGAAAAATACTTCGTCGACAGCCTTTGGGAGGCAGGCGCCTTCCTCATGGGCCGCAAGTCCTACGAGATCATGGCCGAGTTCTGGCCCACCTCCGACCATCCCTCCGCCAAGGCCATGAACGAAATCCCCAAGGTCGTCTTCTCCCGCACCCTGAAATCCGCCGACAACTGGCCCGAAACCCGCATCGCCGCGGGCGACACCGCCGAGGAGATCGCCAAACTCAAGGCCGAACCGGGCAAGGATCTCGTAGCCGCCGGCGGCACCGAGTTCATGCACTCCCTGATCAAACTCGGCGTCGTGGACGAGTACCGCCTCTGGGTGCTGCCCGCCGCCACCGGCAAAGGCGCCCCCTTGTTCCCCGAACTCGATCAGCCCCTCGACCTCCGCCTGGTGAAGAGCACAGCCTTCCCCTCAGGAATCCTCGAATTGATCTACGCGCCGGCTGGATGGCGGTTCGGCGACGGAGGGTGAGGGGGGTGGTTATCGTTTGGAGCTGTGGGTTTGACACTTGGGCGGATTCGGGGGGATCTGCGGGAGTTTGCGCGGCTGGCTGAGGCGGAGTACGACGCGGGGGTGGTGGATCCGGTGCTCGAGGCGCTGGAGGGGTTGTGGGTCAACTCTGTGATCGGGGTTCGTACTACCACTCATCCGGTGCCGCAGCGGCAGATGAATGTGCGGTTGATGAATTCTGGGCGGGGGGTCGATCCGGTTACGACACTGCGGGAGGCGGGGCTGCTCGAATTCAGTGGGCATCCCATGGAGCGGGTGCTCACCGACGTGTCCGCGGCCGTGCCGGTGATGTTCGGGGTTGATGTCGGGGTTGCTCGTGGGGTCGAGAAGATCTGGCTGATGTTTCCCGAATTGATCAGTGTGGAAAGGATTCTCGGGTTCACCGGGATACCGGACGCGGCCCGCGCGCACGCTGCCCATCTGGACCGTTATGGTGGCGAAATCGCCATCATGGCACTGGATTTCGCCAACCGCACCATGAATCTCTACTCCCAGGTTTTCGCACCCGGCCGGCTGACCGCGGCCGATATCACCACGATCCTGGCCGAGCTCGACTTCGTCGCGGCCACCGAGCAGGAGTTGGCGTTGCTGGGGCAGACGTTCAATCTGTATCGCACGTTTTCGTGGACTTCGCCGCGGATGCAGCGGATCTGTTTTCCGGTACGACATCAGGCCGCTAGCTTTCCGAAGCATCTCGATCCTGTGCTGGATCGCTTTGTTTCGGGTGCGCCCTTCGCGGGCTCGGGGCCTCGGGGGTTCACTTTCTACACCGCCTATGGGCACGATGACCGGTACTACAAGGTTCAGGCGGAGTACACGTCGGCTCCCAACGCCGTGTTTCCAGGCGGGACCGTGCCCCCAATCAATTAGGACCTCTCGGCTGCGCCGATGCGACAGAAGTACAGGTGATGGCCGTGCGCGGGCCCAAGGCCCGGGCGCTGGCGGCCGAGATTGCGGATACGGTCAATTTCGCGGTGCAACCGCATGAGTCGCCGGTGGCGGCGGGAGGAACTCGGGTTCTCCTACTTCGTGTTCGGCGCCGCTCACGAGGTAACAGTGTGGTAGGCGACTGCCCAGTCAGCGAGGGCCGAAAGTGGGTGCAGGAGTGACTCGCCCAGGGGTGTGAGCCCGTAGTCGACGGCAGGCGGCACGGTCGGATAGACCACTCGATCGATGAGGCCGTCCTTTTCCAAACCACGCAACGTGCGGGTCAACATCCGCTGGCTGACGCCCTCGATCGAGCGATGCAATTCGTTGTATCGCAGCCTGCCCCGCGCCAGCCGGGCGATCACGAGCAGCGTCCACTTGTCACTGATGCGGTCCAGCAGCGCAGTGACCGGACACGCCTCGTACTCGGCCGCAGGGACCTGAGCGGGAAGCGTCGCGGTGACCATGGAAGGAACATCGGTGTACGCAGCCGACATGAAAGTGCCTTCTTCCACTGTCATCGGCCGATGCCGACGATGAACGGGTGATGACCAGAACCATTGTGATCAGTGGCGGGACAGATGGCATGGGCCGCGCATTCGCCCTGGAACGCCTCGCGCGCGGCGACACCGTGATCGCCATCGGCAGCAATCCGGCCAAGGGCGCGGCCTTGTCGGCCGAGGCGAACACCGGCCGCTTCCGATTCCTGCGCGCAGACCTCAGCTCCACGGCCGAGGCCAGGCAGGTGGCGGGGGAAATCAGCGACTCGACAGACGCCATCGACGCCTTGGTACTGGCAGCCAACCGATTGGCCCCGAAACGCATTCAGACCGCCGAAGGATTGGAACAGACCCTCGCCGTGTACTACCTGAGCCGCTACCTGCTCTCCCACACCCTGACACCACTACTGCAACGCAGCCCCACCCCGGTGATCGTCAGCATCGCCGGCGTAGGCGTCGAAAAGGGCGCGATCAACTGGTCAGACCCCCAACTGACCACCGAATACAGCGCAATACGCGCCCAACTACAAGCAGGCCGCGCAAACGACCTCCTCGGAGTCTCCTTCGCCGAAAAGTTCGGCGACACCATCCCCTTCGTGCTGTACCACCCCGGCTTCACCCGCAGCGGCGACCTATCCCCGCTCCCCCTACCGTCCCGCACCCTGATCCGCATCCTCGCCGCACTACGAGCACGCCCCATCCACGAATCGATCCGCCCCCTACACGATTTCGTCGACCACCCACCCCAAACCCCCCTCACCGCAGTCGACCGCGACCACACCCTCAACCTCTCCCTCCCCACCCTCGACCCCACCGCCGCCCGCCGCCTCGCCACCCTCACCGAAGACCTCCTGACGGCCTGAACGGCGTCAGCGCAGGTGGGTTTGCAGGAAGGTCAGGGCGTCGGGGAGGGAGGTCAGGAAGGCGCCGCTGTGGTCTTGGGCGGGGTAGCTGTGGACGGTTACCGTGATCGGCTTGTTGATGGATTGCAGTGTGGCGCCGTAGGTTTCGGTGTGGGTCGGGGGGACGTCGATGTCGTCGGTGCCGTAGCCGATCATGACGTCGGTGGGGAGGTGATCCTCCTGGAAACCGGTCAGGGAACGGATGTCCGCCTCGAAGGTCGGGGTGGGGGCGTCGGGGTCGGTTACGAGTGCTGCGGGGCGCTTGCCGCCGGCGTCGGCTACCAGGGTGGAGAGGCATTCGGTGGCGGCTTTGCGTATGTAGTCACGGCCGAAGTCCGTCAGGTAGGGGAGGACGCTGCCAGGGGTGCGATCCTCCAGGGCCGCGAGGTAGTAGCCCGCGTAGCCGACCTGGTTTCCGGAGCCGGTCGAGTTGCGGCGGAACATGTCTCGGAGGCTGGCGGCGGGATCGGTGCGGAGGCCGGTGGCGATCGCGCCCTGCAGGCCGCCGGCGGGGCCGGCATTGCCGTTGTAGCCGTACATCGAGGCGGCGCTCATGACCGCGTGCGCGCCCTCGGACTGGCCGATCAGCACCCAGCGGCGGGACAGCGGCAGCGGCAGCGTGCGAATGGCGGTCACCGCGTTCAGGATCGAGCTGCTCTCCACGGCCGCGTTGTAGTAGCTGAAGTTCCCGCCGGTGCCCAGGCCCTGGTAGTCGG
Organism: Nocardia sp. NPDC020380; assembly: GCF_044386975.1. NCBI lineage: Bacteria > Bacillati > Actinomycetota > Actinomycetes > Mycobacteriales > Nocardiaceae > Nocardia > Nocardia sp. NPDC020380. Next base: position 412,704 of record NZ_JBIRVQ010000008.1, read on the forward strand.
GGGCCACCACCGCGTACCCGCTGTCCAGGATCCGGTTGAAATACGTGCGGTTCCGCTCCGACTGCGGATGATGCGACGGCGCGCAATCGTTGCCCACCCCGACCGTGCCGTGCGCCCACACCACCAGCGGCCAGCCGCCCTGCGGCGGCAGCCCGGGCGGGACGTACAGCGCCGCGGTGGCGCGCGCGGGAGCTCCACGCTGATCCAGCGTCATATAGGTGAACCCGAACGACCCGTTCGCGGCGGTGAACGACCATGCCGGATCCAGTAATTCGACCCCGTCGAGCTGACCCACGTCGGTGGCTCCGGCCGTCCCGGGCACTCCGAAGAATCCCAGTGCGACGGCACACCCCACCGCCCCCAGCGCGAGCGCGGCGCGCCGCATATACGCCGTCAACCCGAGAACCGATCGCATCGCCATGATCATCCTCCTGCCGATGGCTCATCCTATAGTCGATCTTCGGACTTTCACCGAAAGGCGTGGACCATGGCCGAAATTCCACCGTCCGAGCCCGGCCCGGCCCTGCCGCTCCGCCGGCGCGGACCCGTGCTGTGGCTGCTGGCGCTGCCGGGAGTGCTGTATCTCCTTGCGCCCGTGGTGGCCAACCGCATCGAGCCACGCATCGCGGGGATACCGTTCCTGGTCTTCTACCTGCTGGTGATCACGGTTTTGACGGGTCCGCTGGTCGCGCTGGTGGCGCGGTTCGATCCCGCCTACCGGACCGGCGCCGCGGAGTTCGTCCCCGCCGACGACAACGGCACCGGCAATCGAAGTGCCGTGGAGGAGCTTTCGTGACCGGCCGGGCGGTCGTCGCGGTATCGTTGTTCGCGGTGTCCATGCTCGCGGCCGTGGTGATCGGCGTGCTGTCGGGTCGCGGACGCGAACGATCCATCTCGGAATGGTCGATCTCCGGCCGGGGCCTCGGCACCCTGTTCGTCCTGCTGCTGATGGCGGGCGAGTCCTACACCAGCTTCTCCTTCCTCGGCGCGGCCGGCTGGTCGTACCGGTACGGGGTGCCGATCTTCTACCTGATCGCGTACCTGAGCACCGGTCTGGTGGCCGCCTACTTCCTCGCGCCGCTCATCTGGACCTACTGCGCCCGGCACCGGCTGATGTCCATCGCCGATATCGCCGAGCATCGATTCCGCTCCCGCCCACTCGGTTTCGCCGTCGCGGTGATCTGCACCGTCTTCCTGGTGCCGTACGTGCAGCTGCAGATCCAGGGCATGGGCGTGGTGGTGCACGCCATGTCGTACGACGCCGTCGATCTGAAGGTCGCCGCGGTGGTGTCGTTCGTGGTGGCCGAGGCCTTCGTACTGGCCTCGGGCCTGCGCGGCTCGGCGTGGGTCAGCGTGCTCAAGGACGGGCTGGCCGTGCTGTCGGTGGTCTTCCTCGCGGTCTATGTGCCGTGGCACTACTTCGACGGACCCGGTGAGCTGATGAACCGGCTGGTCACGGAGAAACCGCAGTGGCTGACCTTCCCGGGCGCGGGCGGCGGCACCTTCGGCTCGGCGTGGTTCGTGTCGACCATCGTGCTGAACGCGGTGACCATCGGCATCTTCCCGACCACCGTCGCCGGCTACCTGTCCGCCGCGAATCCGACCGCACTGCGCCGGAATTCGATGCTGCTGCCGTGGTATCAGCTGCTACTGGTGATTCCCATGGCCATCGGCGCGGCAGCGCTGTTCGTGGTGCCGCACCTGTCCAATCCGGATCTGGCCCTGTACTCGCTGGTGACCGATTCGCTGCCGTCCCCGGTGGTGGCGGTGATCGGCATCGCCGGAGCACTGTCGGCCATCGTGCCCATGAGCGTGTTCCTGGTGTCCATTGGAACCCTTTGGGGCAGAACCATTCTCGGCGGCGGATTACGCGGTGATCGGAGCGCCCCGGCGGATCGTCAACGGAGGCTGGCCCAGCTGGTGTGCTTCGTTGTCGGCGCGATCGCCCTCGGCGGCGCACTGCTGTATCCCGAAGCGCTGGTGAACCTCTCGGTCCTCTCCTACGAGGGCATGGCGCAACTGGTTCCGGCCGTACTGCTCGGCCTGTACTGGCGCCGCCTCACCACACCGGGCGTCGCCGCCGGACTCTGCGCCGGCACCGCCATCGTGCTGATCCTGCACGCGCTCGGCCGCGATCCCCTGTTCGGCCTGAACGGCGGCCTCATCGCCCTGGCCGCCAACATCGTGATCGCCGCGGCAGTCTCCTACGCCCTGCCGCGCAGCGGACACGAAAAAGGCGAGCGCCCTGAGGAGCACTCGCCTGTCCGTCTGTGAAACCCGTTGTCCTGCCCATCATCCGGCATTGACCGGAAGCGACAGCACCACCTCCTGCTCGTTCTCCGGCAGATAGTGCACCTGGACGATCCGCCCCACCTGCACCCGCCCGACCAGCGCCGGCTGCAGGAACTTGTCCATGTGCGTCGCGAAGGTGCTGCCGTCGGGGCGGTTGACCACCAGTTCCAGATTCACCCGGGTGTGGCCGTCGCGGATCTCGCCGGGTACCGACAGCGCCCGCACCACCGCCTGCGCCGCGATACCGCGCCGCGCGATATCCAGCTTGGCCTGGGTGGTGAAACCCTTGCGAATCATGGCCTGGTTCATGGCTTCCTGCGCCGCGGCGGTATTGCCGGACATATCCACCTCGACCCGGCCGGGCCGCTCCGGCAGATACCGGACCGGCAGCACCACGCCGGGCCGCAGCAGCGCCAGCTCGGTCAGCGGCACGATCATCCTGGCCTGCGCCGGGAAGGTCTCGCCGTGCGCGCCCTCCACCCGGAAGGTGATCTTCACCTGCGGCTGCTCATTGAGGTAAACGCCGGTCTGCGCGAAGGATTCGATGGTGCCCAGCCCCACCAGGGCATTGCGGTAGGCGGAGCTGTTCTTACCGGTCATTGCCGACAGGATGCCGTCACCGGTGAACGCGAAGGCGATCGGCACCACCGTCAGGGCGGCGATCGGCAAGCCCATCTGCCACCCCACCCACGGCAGCATGTCGTCGGATGTCAGCCCGTGCCAGAAGTAGTAGCCCACGCCCAGCACCAGGAAGGCGACGGCGGCGATGCGGATGTTGTTCTTCATGGTGTTTCCTCGAAAGATCCGGAGGCGGAAGGGAATCGGACCCGCTCACACCCGGACGAGGGCATGAGCGGGGTCAGGGGCTGCCGGCCGCAGCCCGGGGTGGACGGATATCAGGCGCCGACAATGGTGGAGCAGGCGAAGGTGATGTCGAAGCTCTCGTTCTGCGGGCCGGCCATCGGATTGGACATGTCCACCGCGCCGACACCGGTGCCCTTGACCTCGTAGGTGTTACCGGTCTTGGTGACCGTCGCGGATCCGCCGGGCACGCCGTTGCCGTAGCCGAGCGCGTAGGCCGCGCCGTTCGAGCCACCCTTGGTGCCCGCGATGCCGACCGCCTGCACGGTGTTCGTCCCGGTCACGGTGGCGCTCACGCTGAGCGTGCCGTACGTGGAGTTGGAGTTGTCGGTGAGGGCCAGCGCCAGATTGCCGCCCTCCTTGGCGCAGGTGGTGGTGAAGTTGGCGGTCATGGCCTTGCCGCCGACGGTGGCCGAGGAGGCGCCCGCGGCGGGGGCGTCCTTGGCGGGGGCGGAGGTGAGGGCGGCGCTGACGGGTGCGGCGGAGGAGGTGCTGGCCGGGCTGCTCGAGGAGTTGCTGGAGCAACCGGTGACCAGCAGGGCGACGGCGGCGGTGCCGGCCACGGCTGCGGTGGTGGCCAGGCGAATCGACTTGGTGTTCATGATCTTTCCCTTTGTCCTGCTCATTCGGTTCGCCGGGTGGAACCGATGCCAGAACCGTAAAAAGAACCGGACGTCCTACCGATCCCAACTTTCCCCGCGTGCAGCCCTCTCACCTGCAGTAATCTGGGCAAATGCGACGGCCGAGAGCGATGGTGCTGGATGAGGTGTGGCGGCGCCTCGACGGCGTCGAGGCGCTCAGCGGCCCACACGGCGGACCCTTGCGCCGCACCGTGAAACTCATCCTCGACCCGCTGGTCATCCGGCCCGTCCAGCACCCGCTCTGCGCCGGATCCATCCTCACCTTCGACGGCGCCGCACTGCTCACCGCGCGCATCAATGCCGCCGCCGACGTCCTGCGCGCCACCGCCGCGTGGTTCACCCTGCTCAAACAGACCCGGCGGGCACTGCGCATCACCGAGGGCAATGCCCAGGACCTCTACTTCCAGCGCTGCTTCGAACTCGCCACCCGCGCCGGCCTGCCCGACCCGATCCGCGACAGCGCCACCGCCGAAACTGCCCTGCGCGAAATCCACGACCTCACCGCCGGACGCACCACCCAGGTGCTCAAGGAATACCTCGCCGACCCGGCCCGCGCCCGCGAACTGAGCGAGCTCATCCACACCGCCTGGCGCCGCCGCCCGCTCACCGAAACCCCCGCGCACACCGCGGCACTCACCGCCCTGCTGAATGCCTGCGCCGCCGAACGCCTCGGCCTCCCCGAACCCGGCGTGGACCTCGACGACCTGGCCGACGCCCGCATCGGCACCCACACCGGAATTCGCCTGTGGCGCAACGACAATACGGTCACCGCCCAGGAACTCGGCCTCACCCTGCACACGCTGCCGCTGCCACCGCAACTCGGTGACTCGGCGTCCAAGGCCAGCCTCGGACTGCCCCTCGACCGCACCATCCACGAACGCGTCTTCACCGTCCTGCAAGCCACCACCGAACGCGCCGACCTGCCCGTCATCCCCGAACTGGTGACCGCCGAAATCGCCAGATCCTGCGCACCCTGGGCCCTGCTCGACGAGTCGCTCCGCATCGGCGCCGCGGCAGGTGTGACCCTCGCCCTCGACCTGCGCCCGATCGCCCGGAGCGGCGCAGGTAGTCCGGCCGACGGCAATGGCCGCCGCGACGGCGGCAACCCGGGCGTGGGCGGCGGCTCGAACGGCGGCAGCCCGGCGGTGGACGGCGGCTCGAACGGCGGCGGCAATTCCGCTGCGCGCCTGATCAATTCGCGCTGGCAGCGCGAAGCCTATGTGCTGCAGGCCCGCCGGATGACGGTGCGACCGGACGGCGCGCTCGCACCCGACGGCGCGGCCGGCCCGCTCCTCGCCATCGCCATCGACCTGCAGGCGCCGTGGCGGCCCTACATTCGCCGGTTGTGGGCCCGGCTGCACGGGCGCGATGTGCGCGAGATACCTATTTACGAGACCGCCGAGCTGTGGGACCTGCTCGACGGCGTGGCCCGGTCGGTCATCCTGGACCACCGGATGCGGGTCAAACGGGCACTGGCCATCACCGCCGTTGCCGCCGAACTCGATCCGCTGGAATCGAGGGCGGGATGACGAACTCGGCGGTGGCGATCAGGGGATTCGGGGCCGGAGTGCAGGGCATCGTGCCCAGCGGCGGCGTGACCGTGCTGGACGGTGCGGCGGGCGCGAACGTCATGGTGCTCGAAGTGCTCGGCGGGCATCTGAGCTGGAATGTACTGGACCGCAAGCTGACTCCGGCCGCCATCATCGACGATGCCGAACTCGCGCAGGAATGGATCTGGGCCCTCTACGGCGAGACCGTGGCCCTGGCCGTCCAGGACGGCGGCACGGCCGAATCCGCCGTCGACCCGGCGGTGCCCGCGCTCGCCGTCAGCGCCTGGCGACTCGCGTACGCGCACTGGGCTTCCCGCTGGTGGCCCGCCTCCACCCTGGACGGCATCCCACCCCTCGACCAGGGCCTGCTCGACCGCGAGATCACCGACCTCACCGAGGAATGCGACATCCTCGTAGCGGGCGCCGACGCCCTGCTTGCGCCCTCGCCCAGCACTGTCGAAATCTTCCCTCGCGCTTCGGATTACGCTCTCGCCGCCGGTGACCCCGCCCAGCAGCCCGGCGCCCTCGTCCTCGCCCGCGGCGCCACCGGCTGGGACTGGCGCCACTGCCCGCCCGGCCTGCTCGACGCCTCCGAACGCGCCGTCTCCTGGCAGGTCATCCGCGCCGCCGGCGCCACCACCGTCGCGATCAGCGCCGCCACCGCCCCCGGCACCCCGGCCGCCATCCCCGCCCACCTCCGCCCCTGGGTCCGCATCGAAACCCCCACGGGCACCATAGAAACCCCGCTGACTCCGACCCCCGGCGCCTGGACCGGCGAAACCCCGGCCCCCGGCGCCGAATCCGCCGTCCACTTCCACATCCACCTCCCGGGCTTCGGCCCCGACGAGATCGCAACAGCCACGGCTGAGTCGGACGTCCAGCGGCGGGTGCGGGAATTCGCGGCGGGACGCTTGCGGGCGGCGGCGGGGACCGCGGCCGATGCCGGATTCGATGCGCCATTGCTCGCGGAAATCGCTGCGGCCGCCGAGGATTCGGACTTCTGAAATGGCTGTTGTGGTCGGCGGCGAATCGGGGGACGGGTCAGGGCTGTTGCAGGCGGGGGCCGAGGCGGTGGGGCGGGGCGAGCTACGCGAGGCGCTGGAGCTTTTCGAGCAGGCGGTAGCGGCCGAGACCGGGGATCTGCGGGTGTGCGCGATGGTGAACGCCGCCACCGTCACCGATCACCTCGGGGAGCATGCCGAGGCCGTGCGGCGGTATCGGGAAGCCCTGGATCTGATGCCCGCGGACGCACCGCGCATGCGGCCGGGCGCACTGATCGGACTGTCGCAGGCGCAACAGCATCTGGGAGATCTGGACGGGGCGCAGGCGGCACTGGAAGAGGCGCGGCTGTTGTTGTCGGCCGACGGCGCGTCACCCGAGTTGCGGTACGCCACCCTGGTGTCGGCCACGGCGGTGGCAATGCATCGGCAGCAGTGGGCGGTCGCCATCGAACTGGCCAATGAATCACTCGACGCGGCACGGCGGTTCGCACCCGAGCAGGCCGGCCACGCACTCATGAACCTGGCCGCCGCGCACTTCGAGACGGGCCGGTGGGAACTCGCGGAGGACTTCGCGGGGCAGAGCCTGATGGCCTTCGAAGCGGCCGGAGACGTCGACGGCGTCGCGGAGACACAGCAGAACCTGGCGCTCATGTTCACCCGCGCCGGACGTTTCGACGAGGCCGAACCGCTGCTCCTGCGCTCGCAGGAACACTTCGAGACCGGCGGCGCCGCCTACCGCGCCGGAATCGGCTGGAAGATCACCGGATTCATCGCCGAGCATCGGGGCGATACCCAGGTGGCGAGCGACCGCTACCGGCAGGCGCTCACCCGCTTCGAGGAGTCCGGCGCGGTCATCGACGCGGCCGACGTTCGAATGCGCTCGGCCACGGTGGCATTCGCCGCCGGACGATTCGACGACGGCGAGGCCGATCTCACCGCCGCGCGCTCGACCTACCTCGAGCACGGCCTCGGCCTGCACTGCGCTCAGCTCGACTTCTGGCATGCCGGACTGCTGGAACCACTCGTGGAAGCCGATCCCGGAATACTCGCCCGCGCAGTGGATCTCGCCGTCACCTCTGCGATCGCCCTCGACGCGGTGCGCTACGAACTCCCCGACGGCGCGCAACGCGAGAACTGGAACCGCCGCATGGCGGACCCCGCCCTCCGGCTCGCCTTCCGCTACGCCTACCAGGCGGGCGACGCGACCCTGGTCATCGACCTCATCGAAACACTCTGCGCGGGCACGACATTGGACCTCGACCAAGTGGCCGCCAATGGCCGGACGCACGTCGATCTGCCCGAATCCATCGATCCACCGCTGGTCAGCTCGGCGCCCCTCAGCGACGCCCTGCAACTCGGCAGCGCACTGGCGGCGGTCGCGGCAGGCGCCGGCCTGCCGGTGACTCCACCGCCCCGGGTCTCCGTCCCGCCCGACGGCCGTATAGCCCTGGACGCCTGGATCTCCGCCGCCGAACAACGCTACGGCCGCCCCCTCCGCGACGGTCGGGGTGATTCCGGCATGACCGTCCCGCAGCCCGGCCCGAACGCCCAGCCCACCTCATACATCCGGATGGTCGACGCCGGAGACCTTTTCATCAGCTGGCGCTGGGCCGACGACAGCGCACCACCCGGCGTCGGACTCGTCACCGAGGACGAGGTGACCACGGCCCTGCGGAGGTTCGACGCGGCGCTACCCGCCCCCGGACGGCCGGACGGCCTGGAATCCGCCCTCACCACCGGCGAACTGGCGTCACCCGAGTCGGAAAATGCCTTGGCGCAGGCACTTTCGTCGACCTTCCTCCCGTACCGCCTGGCGGAGCGATTGCACGAACTGTATGTCCAGGGCATTCGCCCGCACCTGCGTATCCAGCCCTCATCCCGGGTCGCGCAGCTGCCCTGGGAGCTGCTGGCCCCGGATCCCGAACTGCGCCTGCTCGATATCGCGGACCTGAGCGTGCTCGCGCCCACCGGCATCGTGCATGCCCCGGCCCGGATCGGCCGCTCCTGGCCGGAGACCGGCGAGCTCCCCGTGGTGGCCATCCTGGATCCCCGCATCCCCGGCTTCCGAGCCGATTCCGCCCTCGGCTCGGTCCTCGGCCGCATGAGCCCCGACGCCCCGCTGACCGCCCTGGTGGCGGGTCACGCCGCCGCCGACCGCCTGATCCCGCGGGTCGACGACCCCCTGGAAGCCTTCCGTCGCACCGACGTCGACCGCGACTGGCTGTCGAAGGTGCTGTGCGAGGGCGCATCCCGCCTGCTCTACGTCGGCCACGTCACCGCCGCACCGCCCACCTCCGGCCACAGCGATTCCGCCACCCTGCACCTCGCCTGCCCGGCCACGACCACGGGTTTCGCCGCGCCGCAACGGGATCACCGCCCGCTCTCCGCCCGCGATCTCCTGCTCGGCACCCACACCCTGATTGACGATCCGCGCACCGGACCGCAATTGTGGCCGATCCCCAGCCGCGTCGCCCTGATCGCCTGCGAGAGCGGCGGCGACCTCCGCTTCGCCGAACCCCTGGGCCTGATCGCCGCCATGATCACCGGCGGCGCCGAACTGGTGACCGCCGGCCGCTGGCCGCTCCCCACCGACCTGGCCTTCCAGCGCCTCGGCGGCGCACCCCCGCACATCCACCCCCTCCAGGACGCCGTCTGCGCCATCGACGCCGCCCACGACCTGCCCGCCCCCATCCCCGCCCTGAACGATTGGCAGCGCACCCAATTGGCCGCCTGGCGGGAATCCGGCGACATCCAGCACTCACCACTCCTGTGGGCCGCCTTCGCCACCGTCGACACCCGCTGACGGCGAAAAGGTTCGGCCGAACCGGACCCGTCCTGCTCTAAGGCGTGCTGCGGTCGCCGCCCGAGATGAGCGCCACGAAATCCCGGAAGGCCGCCGTCATGTCGACCTCGTCGGGCGACAGCAGCCACTGGATCTGCAGGCCGTCCATCACCGCGATCAGCAAGGGGGCGGCGCGTTCCGGGGTGAGGCCGCCGGGTAGCTCATCGCCGTACTCGGCGCGCAGCATGGCCGCGAAGGCCGCGCGCAGATTGGCGTAGCGCGTGGTGAAGAATTCGCGCGCCGGGTGGTTGTCGCCCGTGGTGCTCTCGCCGGCGAGCGCGGTGAAAGTCTGTACCACGCCGGGGCGTTCGGTATTGAACTCGACGATCTGCTCCACATGCGAGAGCGTGGCCGAGGTCGACTCCGTGAGGAAGGCGGCGGTGTCCCAGCGGTCCCGCGCCTCCAGCACACCCACCAGCAGGTGTTCCTTGCTCGGGAAATAGTGCAGCACACCGGGCTGGGTCAGGCCGACGCGTTCGGCCACCGCCGCCAGGGACGTGGCGCGATAGCCGCGTTCGGCTATCACGTTCATGGCGGCTTCCAGAATGGCCTCGCGCCGTGCCTCGGCGTGCGCCGCCCGGCCTCCTTGCTGTCGTGCTGTCACCCGTCGAGCCTAGCGAGGCGCTCGAAGCGGCCGTCCGGCGCTTGACATTGACACCGATGTCAAGGTCTAGCGTCGCGTCGTCACGAACCGGCGAAAGGATCTCCCATGGCCATCGACATCCACGCGCACCTCACCAACGACGTCCCAGCCCAGCTGGCCCGCGCCCGCGTCGCGGGGGTGACCCGCACCGTATTGCTGCCCAGCAGCGTACATCCCGAGGCCGCCACCACGAATGCGGAACTGCGGGCCGAATTCGCCCGTGTCACAACGGTTGTCAGCGGCGGGCCACTGCCGGAGGAACGCTTCCGGAACGCCATCGCGGACCTGCTGGCGGCGGTCGCGGAGCATCCGGAGGAGACCGTCGCGTTCGTCTCGGTGCCGCTGCACCTCGAGGCCGGGCGAATCCGGGAATGGGTCGCGGACTACCTGACCCGGCCGAATGTCGTCGGCATCGGAGAACTCACGCCAGCACCCGGTCGCGCGGCCGCTATCGAACCCGTGCTGGCGGCGGCCGCGGAGCACGGCGGCGTTCCCGTGCTCACGCACGGCTTCGCGCCCAATACGATCGACGATCTGCGCACCTATCGTGAGCTGGCCGAACGCTATCCGTCCGTGCCGCTCGTCGTCGGTGCGCTGGGCGGGCTGCACGCCCTCGATCTCGTGGACCTGGCCGAGGATCGCCCCAACCTGTATCTCGACCTGTCCAGCGCCCTGCAGACTTTCGCGGTGCGCGCGGCGGCCCGCACGGTGCCCGAGCAGTGCCTGTTCGGATCGAACACGCCCTACGGCGATGTGGTGGCCGCGCGGCACACCGTCGAAGCCGCGGTATCGGACCCCGGCGTGCGCCGATCGGTGTTCGAGGAGAACGCGGCGCGCCTGCTCAGCCGGCGCGGTGTGCTCGACGGTGTATAGGCCCCGAAAGGCACCGCCCCGATAAGTGGGGGGTCACGAACAGATAACGGCCACAAGCGCTCTCCGATGTGCTGGACGAAGGTTCAGGAGGAGGGTTACGTGACTCGTGTCGTGACGGGCATGGTGGTGGCGATCATCACGGCCACCATCGCCTTGCTGGGGGTATCCGGCGCGAACGCCGCGGTGCCCGAGACATCCGATGGATTGAAACACTGCCAAGTCAATGATGGCAGGCAGCCGGAAACAGCTACACCCCAAGAAGAGGGCCTCGACCCCGCGGCCCTGCAGAGCGCGGTCGGCTTCGCCTCCGACCCGACCCGGTTCACCCTGCAGATCTTCCGCAACAACTGCCTGGTCGCCGGCGGCCCCAACAATCAGCGCGCGGGCGGCGTCGCCTGGAACCTCTGGAGCGGCACCAAGAGCGTGGTCTCCATGGTGGCCGGTATCGCCGTCGACCAGGGCAAACTGCACGTCGACGATCCGATCGACAAATACCTGCCCCCGGGCCTCGGCGACGCCGGGCACCGCGCGATCACCGTGCGCAGCCTGCTCAACGAGACCTCCGGCATGGAGGTCGCCGTCGCCTCCGAGGGCATCACCGGGCTCGCCAACCTCGATCCGAACATCGTCGCCCAGGCGCTGGGCATGCCGATCGTGCATCCGCAGGGCCAGGTCTGGCAGTACAGCCAGCGCGCCGTCGACCTGCTGGCATATGTGATCCAGCAGGCGGTGGGGGAGGACATCCAGGCATTCGCACAGCAGCACCTGTTCTCGCCCTTGGGTATTGAGCCCACCGACTATCACTGGGCGCGCGACCGCAGCGGTAACACCTATGGCCACGCGCACTTGGTGATGCCGCCCGACGACTACGCCAAACTCGGATTGCTGCTGGTGAACAATGGTGACTGGCACGGGATCCGGGTGATCTCGCCGGACTACCTGAAGCAAGCGGTCGCCCCGGTCGACGCCAATACCTGCTACGGATTCCTGTTCACCGTCAACGGACCCGGCTGCGACTCCCTGTTCCCCGGACTACCGTCCGACACCTTCCAGATGTCGGGCATGATGCGGCAGGACAACTTCATCGTGCCGAGCCTCGGACTTCTGGTCAGCTGGACCGGCGTGACGATTCCCGGTGGCTCGGTGAGCTTTCCGCACGATGTCTTCCGCGCCCTGACCCGCGCCTTCCTGCAGCCGACACTGCCCGATCCCGGACCGTACGTCCCGCACCCGGACGTCAGCATCCTCGACCCCATGCTCACCAATCCGGACGCCACCCTGTCCGCACTGGGCCTCGGACCCATGGCCTATCCGGGCTGCGGCCTGTTCCAATGCCTCGGCAAACCGCTCTACGCACCCTTCGGCGACTGGCCGCCGGGCTGCTTCATCCTCGGCTGCGTGGGCAACGACCCACGCACGCCGGGAATCCGTTAACTATTGCGGGCGGCCGCAATTGGAGCAGAACGCCGACCCCACCTGCACCTGATGCCCGCAACCACCGCAGTTCGAGGTGAGCGCCAGCGCCGTGCCGCAGGCGCCACAGAACTTGCCGCCCTGGGTGTTCGAACCACAGGTCGGGCAGGTCACCCGGGCCGGCGTCGCGATATCGGTCTGCTGCACCCAGTTCTGCTGGTATGCGGCCTCCCGGATCTGCGATCCGCGCGCATCGGCCTGCGCCTGCGCGATCTGGTGCTGCACCTGCGGCGAGCACTGGGTGCACTGGCCGACCTGGTCGTTCCAGCAGTTGTTCGCACACGCCCACGAACCGCGGCCGCCGCACAACCGGAAATCGCCCTTCACCTGATCGACGGCGCGGGCGAACGCCTTGTCCTTGGTGCCGGAAGCCGAACCGCCCCAATGATTGGAGTAGCTGTCGGCGGCATTGGACAGCTTGTCGATGGCCCGCACCTGATCACCGAACAGGGTCCCGCAGCACCCGCAGGGCGCCGCGCCCGCGCGAGAAGTAGTTCTGCTCGAACGGCGACCGGTACACGGTGCGGCAGCGATCGCAGTGGAACTCCCACTGGAACCCGTCCTCGTTGGATTCGTCGGAGTAGTAGCTGGTGAACACGACCGGCTCGGACATGGCTGACTGATTCCTTTGCGGCTGAGCGGAACTCTGTGAACTGGCGTGCCCGGAGCCCCCCGGAACCCGATTCGTCAGGTTCATATCGTAGGACTCGAGCACTTCGCAACACGAGGAGTTGTCGCTCGATAGTTTCGCCTACCGTGGAGTATGCGAACTTTCGTGCATCTGCTCCTCCTGATCTGCGCCATCGTGGTCGCGGTCGGCACCTTCGGTCCCTTGGTGGGTACGGTCGACGCCCGGAATGTCCAATGGGACGACCTCCGAAACGGATTCGCCCAAGGACAGACCCTCGACCAGATCCACGGTCACTCGGTCGCCTTCCAGAACTCCCTCGCCCTGGGGCTGGTCTGCGTCGCCGCGGCCATCCTCATCTCGGCCCTCACCGGATTCCGGCCCATCGGGGGCCTCGGCGTTCTCGCCGGACTGGTCGGTTTGGGCGTCCTCGCCTGGCGATTGGACGACCGCTTCGACAGCCAGCTGCGCAATGACACGGCCCACCTGCTCGGCAACGGCACCTGGGGTCTCTGGCTGGTCGGCGGCGGCCTGGTCGTGGCCCTGCTCTGCCTCCTCACCCCGCGCGAACGCCGCGCCTTCTGACCACGAGACCGGCGGCACGAGAGAGGAGGGCCGGCTGCCAGGGGGTGCGAAGTCCGAAAACCGCGTGACCGAGACCGTCACCGCACCCTACGGTCGATTCATGCGCGAAAAACTGCTGTCGAGTGAAGGGCGTGCGGTCGCGGCCGCGGTCATCACCGTGGTGCTGTGGGCGTCGGCGTTCGTCGCCATTCGCGCTGCCGGGCACGACTTCTCACCCGGCGCCCTGGCCCTGGGCCGGCTGGCCTCGGGCGCCGTCGCGCTGGTCGCGATCATGCTCATCACCGGTGAGGGGCTGCCGCCGCGGGCCGCCTGGCGCGCCATCCTCATCTCCGGCGTGCTGTGGTTCGGGGTCTACATGGTGGCGCTGAACTGGGGTGAACAGCACCTCGATGCCGGCACGGCCGCCATGCTCATCAATATCGGGCCCATTCTCATCGCCCTGCTCAGCGGATTCGTGTTGCACGAAGGGTTTCCGCCCCGCCTCATGGCGGGCATGGCCGTCGCCTTCGTGGGCGCGGTGGTAGTCGGAATGTCCAACTCCAAAGGCGGTAGCGCCGCGCTGCTCGGCGTCTTCCTCTGTCTCCTCGCCGCCACCGCCTGGGCCATCTCGGTGGTCGTCCAGAAGCCTGCCCTGAATCACGCCTCCGCCCTGCAGATGACGACCGGCGGCTGCGTAGTGGGCGCAATTGCCTGTCTCCCCTTCACACCCCAGCTGATTACCGACACCGCCGCCGCCCCGCTGACCGCCACCCTCGGCGTCATCTACTTGGGCATCTTCCCCACAGCCTTGGCCTTCACCACGTGGGCCTACGCCTTGGCCCGCACCACCGCCGGCAAGATGGGCGTCACCACCTACGCCGTCCCCGCCCTGGTCATCCTCATGTCCTGGCTCTTCCTCAACGAAATCCCCACAGCCCTGGCCCTCCTCGGCGGCCTGCTATGTCTGGCCGGTGTAGCCGTCTCCCGCTCCGGCAAGACTCAACGTCCTACCTCCTCGCCATCGCCCAAGCGCCGGATCAGCGTGCGCAGCTGGGTCCGGTAGTACTCCTCGAATTCCACTGAGCCGGGCTCCATTCCGGTAGCCCGCAGGGCCGCCTCAGGCAGCATGAGAGGAGCCAGCACCATGCTCATCACGGCCATCCGGACGAAGGCCGGGTCCAGCTCCGGCGCGATCTCACCGCGCTCCTGAGCACGCCGCAGATTAGCGAGGTCGGTGCCGACATTGGCCGCATCGTCGAGGTAGTCGGAATCCGTTCCGGCGCCGGTCAATCCGCGCCACACCACCAGGCGGGCCGGACGCGGGTCGGCAAGGGCCGCCGTCAGGTACTGCGCGGCGGTATCGGCCAGCGGCAGGTCCGGATCCGCGCGTTCGGCCTCGGCTTCCGGCCAGTGCCGTTGAATCTCTTGGTACAGGCCCTCTTTGCCGCCGAAGTAGTAGGCGATGAGTTGTTTGTTCACGCCTGCGCGGGCGGCGATGTCCTGGACGCGCGCACCGTCGTAACCCTTCGCGGCGAACTCGTCCAAAGCCGCGTCCAGTAGCGCTTGGCGGGATCGTTCGGCATCGCGGCGGCGATCCTCCGAGCTGGGGGCGCGGCGCGGACTGCGGGGCGGAACCGCGGGGGACGGTTCCCCCGGGTGGGTGGGCTCGGGTGCCATCCGGACAGTTTATCGGTGTGGATGACTGGGTCACCCGATCGTCTACTTTGTCATCCAGCTGGTTGACACTTTCATCCAGATGGATGACACTTCGAAAGGTGACTGCTTCCAACGTTTCCGACGGCGTGACCAGCGGGCTCAGCCCGCAGGCGCGCCGGGCCGTCGTCGTCGTACTGGTCGGCGCGGTACTCGCGTTTCTCGACGCCACCATCGTCAATGTCGCGCTGAAATCCCTGGCCGCCGCGCTCGGCTGCACGCTCGACGCGATCGGGTGGGTTGTGACCGCCTACCTGCTCGCACAGGTCGCCGTTCTGCCGCTCAGTGGCTGGGCCGCGCGGCGCGTCGGGCCTCGGCGGCTTTATGTCGCCGCGCTGACGGCCTTCACGCTCGCCTCGCTGGGCTGTGGGCTGGCCGGCAGTCTCGGCATATTGATCACCGCCCGGATCGTGCAGGGTGTCGGTGCGGGACTGATGATTCCGGCCGGGCAGTTGATCCTCGTCCTCGCCGCCGGGCGGGCGGGTATGGCGAGAGCCATGGTGGCCGCGGGCATTCCGATGATCCTCACGCCGGTCATCGGGCCGACCGTCGGCGGTCTGCTGCTGGAATATGCCGGATGGCAGTGGATCTTCCTGATCAACATCCCGTTCGGCGTGCTCGGCCTGGTGCTGGCACTGCGGCTACTGCCCGCTGATGGACCTCGGGAAGCGGCCGGGCCGCTGGATGTCGTCGGGCTGGGGTTGATCTCGTTCGGAACGGTCGGGATCACCTACGGCCTGGCCCAGGCGGGCGCGGACAGTGTGACGGGTGCGCGGGTGCTTGCTCCGCTGCTCGCCGGAACGGTCTCGCTCGTACTGTTCGTCGCCCATGGACTGCGCTCCCGCCACGCCGTCCTCGATCTGGGGCTCTGGCGTGACCGGGTTTTCGCCGCCGCCGCGGTCACCACCCTGGTCCTCGGCGCGGTGACCTTCGGCGCAATGATCCTGCTGCCCTTGTACTTTCAGCTGGTACGCCATCAGGATGCGGCACACACCGGAATGCTGCTGGCGCCACAGGGTATCGGCGCCGCCGTCGCCATGGTGCTGTCCGCGCGGCTCTACGAGCGAATCGGCGCCCGCACCTGTGTGCTCGGCGCCGCGATCGGTGTGGCGGCCACCGTGCCCTTCCTCTTCCTGAGTGATGACACGTCGTATTGGCTGCTGGCCCTCGCCATGATCGTGCGCGGTCTCGGCATCGGGTTGGCTGCCACTCCTGCCATGACGGCCGCACTGCAGGACCTGAGCCCGGACCGGATGGCCGATGCCACACCACAACTCAACATCATGCAGCGCATCGGCGGATCGATCGGCACGGCCGTATTCATCGTGGTACTGCAGCAGGGGCTGCGGGCCGGGGGAGGGGGTGGCGCCTCGGATGCCTTCGCCACGACCTTCGGCTGGGTGCTCACCGCGGCGATCCTCGCGTTGCTGCCCACATCGATACTCGCGATGCGCGGGAGAAGCCTGACGAGCTGAGGGATTCGCGGGCGGTTGATCAGTGGGTCCAGCCGCGGCCGCGGCAGGAGAAGCAGATTACTTCGCAGTCGGCGGGGTCTACGCCGAAGCCGTTGCAGTCGAGGCAGTTGTGGACTTCCTCGTGGGTGCAGTGGGCGCAGGTGGGGTAGGGGGCGGGGGCGTGGTCGGGGCCGCGGCTCGAGCGTGAACCGCGGCAACTCCGGCAGATTTCCCGCATGTTTTCAGTGTGACATCGAAACCGACGGAATTGTCCGTTCGGGTTGCACGGCAACAACATTGCGGAAATACCGGGGTCGACCTGCAGGATTTGCGTCGAACGGGCAGTTCTCCGGGCAAGACGGTGGTATTCGGCCCGGCCGCTGTGGCGTGGCCGACTCACCCGGAAACGGGCCTGTACCCGGTACCCCTATAGGGTATATGGTCGGAGGCGGTAGTCGAGTCGGAGGAGCGGGTATGGAACGGCGGAGTACGGCGGTGCTGGACATGCGAGGGCTGCGCTGGGCCAGTCAGCAGGGGTCGGTCCGGGCGGTGCTCGGGCGGCGGCCGGGAGTGCTGGAAGTCGAGGCCAATCCGGTATCGGAGACGGCGACCGTGGTGTTCGATCCGGCACAGACCTCCGTGGCCGACCTGCGGCAGTGGGTGCACGAATGCGGGCTGCACTGCGCGGGACAGTCGGTCCCCAACCACGTCTGCGACCCCATGACCGAACCCGGCACCGACGGACATGACGGCGCGCACGCGACCGGAGAGCACACCTCCATGGACCACGCGGCCATGGGGCACACGGACCACGCGGACATGCAGCAGATGGATCACGGTGCCATGGGGGAGATGGATCACGCCGCGATGGGCCATGGCGGGCATGCGGGGCATGCCGGGATGTCCATGGAGGACATGGCCCGGGACATGCGGAATCGGTTCCTGGTCGCGGCCGTGTTCTCGGTGCTGGTGATGTTGTGGTCGCCGATGGCCACCGATATGTTCGGCTGGCATTTCGGGACGCCGTTCGGAATGCGCTCGGACATCTGGGAATTGATCCTCAGCCTGCCGGTGATCCTCTACTCCTCCACTATCTTCTTCACCGGCGCCTGGCAGGCGCTCAAGGCCCGGACGCTCGACATGATGGTGCTCGTCGCGGTCGGCATCGGGGCGGGCTGGATCTACTCGCTCGTCATCACCCTCACCGGCGGCGGGGAAGTCTTCTACGAAGCGTCGACCATGCTGGCGACCTTCGTCCTGCTCGGGCACTGGTTCGAGATGCGCGCCCGCGGCGGCGCCAATGACGCGATCCGCACCCTGCTGGACCTCGCACCACCCCGGGCGGTGGTGATCAGGGACGGGCAGGAGACCGAAATCCCCACGGCCGAGGTGATTGTCGGCGACACCCTGCTGGTCCGGCCCGGCGCGAAGATCGCGGTGGACGGCCTCGTCGAGGACGGCGAGAGCGAAGTCGACGAGTCCATGGTCACCGGTGAAAGCCTGCCGGTGCACAAGGCGGCGGGCGCCGCCGTCATCGGCGCCACCCTCAACAAGAACGGGACCCTGCGGGTAGAGGCGACCAAGGTCGGATCGGACACCGCACTGGCGCAGATCGTGAATCTGGTGCAGCAGGCCCAGAATTCGAAGGCCCCCGGCCAGCGCCTGGCCGACCGCGCCGCCTTCTGGCTGGTGCTGGTCGCCCTGGCCGGCGGCGGACTGACCCTACTGGTGTGGCTGCTGGCGGGCGCCGGCTTCGCCAAGGCCATGCTGTTCGCGATCACCGTCGTCGTCATCACCTGCCCCGACGCGCTGGGCCTGGCCACCCCGACCGCCATCATGGTCGGCACGGGCCTCGGCGCGAAACGCGGTGTGCTGTTCAAGAATGCGATGGCCCTGGAAAGCTCGGCCCGCATCCAGACCGTCGTCATGGACAAGACCGGCACCCTCACCAAGGGTGAGCCCGAGGTCACCGAAATCGTCATGGCCGGAGTCGTTTCCGAGGCGGAACTGCTGCCGCTACTGGCCGCCGTCGAACGGGAATCCGAGCATCCGCTCGCCGAGGCGGTGGTGCGATACGCGGAACAGCGCGGCGCGAACGGCCAACGCGCACAGGGCTTCCAGAACATCCCCGGCCACGGCGCCATCGCCACGGTCGACGGCCGCAAGGTCGTCATCGGCAACCGCCGCCTCCTGGAGCGCGAGGGCATACCGCTCGACGACCTGGCCGCCGCCCGCGACCGCGTCGCCGGCAATGGCCAGACCGCCGTGCTCGCCGCCGTGGACGGCAAGGCCGCCGCCGTCATCGGCATCGCCGACGCGCCCCGCGAAACCTCCGCCCAGGCCGTGCGCGACCTGCACGAGATGGGCATCGAGGTCGTCATGCTCACCGGCGACAATCACGCCACCGCCGAACGCATCGCCGGGGAACTCGGCATCGACACCGTCATCGCCGACGTCCTGCCCGGCGACAAGTCCGACAAGATCGCCGAATTGCAGTCCGGCGGCAGGAAAGTCGCCATGGTCGGCGACGGCGTGAACGATGCCCCCGCCCTCGCGCGCGCCGATCTGGGCATCGCCATCGGCGCGGGCACCGATGTGGCCATCGAGACCGCCGACCTGGTGCTCATGCGCTCCGACCCCCTGGACGTGCCGGTCGCCCTGCGCATCGGCCGCGGCACGCTGCGCAAGATGCATCAGAACCTGGCGTGGGCGGTGGGCTACAACACGATCGCGCTGCCCATCGCCGCCGGTGTCTTCGCACCACTCGGCTTCACCCTGCGGCCGGAGATCGCCGCCATGTCCATGTCGGGTTCCAGCATTATCGTGGCGCTGAATGCCTTGGCGCTGAAAGGCCTTCGGCTACCCGAGCGAAATTGATCCGGAATTGCAGTGATGTAATACCAACGCCCGGCCTGTGATTCAGCTAACGCCGTAGGCCGGGCGTGAGTCGATTCATGATGCGCGCCGAGTTCCGCGTAATTACGTTGGGACTGAACTGTGTATCCGAATCGAAAGTAGAACGCAATGCCGATCATTGATCTTGGTTCCGCCGCGCTCAACCTGGCCAACTCGGTTACCGCCCTTGCCGCCAACATCACCTACCTGCTGAAGGCGTGGGGCCTGGCCTGAGCCGATACCGGCACAGCCGAAGCCGCGAACCCGGTCCCGAAGGACCCGGTCCGCGGCTTTTTTCATGGCCGATCAGCCCTGCTTCGTGAGTGCGGGCGGCTTCCAATCGCCGTTCAGCGCCTGCTGCTGCGGCGCATAGAGCCGCATACTCAGCGAGAAGGTCCCTGTCGCCGGAATGGGTAGCCAATTCCCCTGCGGGACAGAATTACCCGGGTCCGCACTCTGCACTGCGAGATCGACCGACCCGTCCGCATTCTTCACCACCGGCACCAGATGCCCGACCGAATCGATATCCGCGGCATTGGGCACCAGATAACTGTCGGCGTCGTAGACGGTCAGTGACCAGAACGCATCCACCGGCGGCAATTGTCCGGCGGGGAAGTGCAGCCGGTATCGAATCGGCGTCCCATTGTCGTCGGCCTTGCCGTTGACCGACGGATAGATCGCATCCTCGGGCAGATTCGCGCCCAGCCCGACCGCCGCCGTCACCGCGCGCAACGCGTAATCGGTGCCGTACGAGCCGATCTTGGTATTGAAACTCCACCCGTTCTCGTTCGTCGAGCCCGGCAGGTTGAACCCCACGGCCCCCGACTTCGCCCTGGCGGCCGCGCCGTTCAGCGCATCGGCGTTCGAATTGTCCACCGTCGCACCGGGTTTGACCCCGATCGTCGCGAATCGCGCCAGCGCCGGGGCATCCTCGGATGCGGGCGGGTTCGCGGCCATGAGCGCGCACATCCGGTTGAAGAAGGTGGTCCCGTCCATGCCCGCCACCTGTTTGGGCGGCGGCACCGCGGCCGGATCCGGGGTGTACGGGCGGCTCGGCGCGGTCCGTTCGCCGCGCTGCCAGGCGCTCAACGGCACCAGCTGCAGCCGCTGCTGCAGGGCCCGCACGGCGGGTTCGTCCTGGGCGCCGTTCACCTGGACGCGGCCGAGCAGCCACGCCGTCCCGGTCGGCATATCGAGGCGGGTCATGCCGTCCGGCACCGTGCCGGACCAGCCCGGTCCGGTCACCAGGTAGGTGTACGGCGCGCCGCCGCCGGTCTGCGGGTGCACGCTACTCGGGTTGTGCCGGGTATTGGTCCAGACGTCCATCAGCTGCATGAGCCAGTACCGGCCGCCGTCCATGCCGGGCACTTGCAGCACCAGCGGTTCGGCGCGCAGATCCAGCCAGGCCTGCGAGTACAGGGTGTCCAGGTTCAGTCGCACCACCGATTTCTCGGTCGGGGTGGGCAGGCCGAGGGCATGGGCGAACTCGTTGGCCGGGCCGGCGGCCTGCCGGGTCACGTCCATCAGGACCAGCGGGTAGCCGAATGTATAGGCCGCGGCGGCAATGTCTTTCGGGTCGGTCGAGGCCGGGGTGGTGGTCGTCGACGCGGCCGGGGATGCGCTCTTCGAGCTGCTGCAGGCGGCCAGCACCAGACCGGCCGCGAAGGCCGAGCCCACGCCCAGGACTTTTCTGCGTGATACCCGGGATCGCTGCTGCTCGTTCGAGTCCGCCACGTCGTCTCCTTCTCGTTCGAAGTGCCCTGTGTCACACATGTTCACCGGGGCCGAGCATGCCACAGAGCGGTTGCCAGCCGTTAACCAACTTATTGCAGTGATACTGCAATAAGGATAGCCCGAAACGGAAGGTTCCTCATCATGAATTTCCCGATCATCAACCTCGGCTCGGCCACCCTGGACCTCGCGACCACCGTCACCCAGCTGGCCACCAACATCACCTACCTGCTGCAGTCCTGGGGCTCGATGTAGCCGGTCACACCCGCAGCAGCGCCGTCTGCACCTGGCGCAGCCGCTCGACATCACCGCGGAACCCGGCCACGGCATCGTTGTAGAGGAACGCCTCCCACAGCCGGACCAGTGCGTATGCGAGCGTGGCCCGTTCGATCGGCGGCACGTAACCATCCGCCTGGGCCCGCTCGATGAGCCGCTCGACAATCGCCACCGCGGCCTGATGCACCGTCCCGTCACTCCGGGTGATCAACCGCAGGGCGGCGGTGGACTCGTTGTCGAAATACGTACGCAACGAGGCATCCTCGACGATCCAGTGAATGGTGCGATCCAGGATCTCGTTCAACCGCTGCCCGCCATTGCTGGTGGAATGCCGGTCGGCGAAACCGACCATGCGCTCCAGCTGGCGGGCAACGGTCGCGCCCAGCAAGCCGTCCCGGGAACCGAACCAGCGATAGATGCTGGCCCGGCTCACCCCCAATTGTGCGGCAATGGCATTCACATCGACCCGTTTGCATGCCAGGAACATGGCGATGGCCGCGTTCAGCACATCCTCGCGGCTGGCCGAGGCCGGCCGCCCGGGTGTCCTGGTGCCCTCGCCGCGTGTCACGTCGAAAGCATAGGGGTCAGGTATCGCGACAAGGTCTGGGCGGTCTCGGCGCGGCCCAGCATCAGGGCCTGCTGCAGCACGTCCGGATCCCGCGCGATGCGGCCGATCTCCGGCGCGCCCTGCGGCGGCCGGATCTGCAGTACGGCGGGATCGGTGCCGAAATCCCGCTCGTCCTCGTGATGCCGGTGGATGCGGGACAGCCACGACTCCACCGTGCCGGGCGCGTGCTTGGCCAGGAAGCGTGCCACCACCTTGTTCTCCAAGGCCGAAGGCGGACGGGCGATCTCGTCCGAACGCCGGGTGCGCAATACCAGCACCCGCGTCGCGCCCTGCGTGAAAGCGGTTCGGATGGGCACGGATTCGGACAGCCCGGCATCCACGTACCGGCGCGCGCCGATCCGCACCGGCCGCCCGGCCAGGATCGGCAGGCAGGTGGAGGCGCGCAAAGCGGCCTGGACGTCCGCCGGATCGGCGAGCCCGGGATGCAGATCGACCGCCGCACCGGTATCGGCATCGGTGGCAATGGGATGGAAGGTGACCGAATTCGCCAGAATGGCAGGGAAATCCATGGGCACGATGCGCTCGTACACGGTGTGCACCAGATAGTCGGTGTCCACCACCCGGCCGCCGCGCAATGCCCGGGTCGGCGCGATCACCCGGTTGATGACCTCCGGATTCCAGGCCCGCCGCGCCTCGACCGCGCGCCCGCACAACAGCCACGCCGCGTTCAGCGCACCCGCCGACGCGCCGTAGACGGCATCGAAACAGGGCAGCACGCCGAGATCCTCGATGGCCATCGCCATGCCGTGCGAGTACGCGCCGCGCGAGGAACCGCCCTCGATCACCAGCGCGAGGCGGTGCGAATCCCGGCGCAGGCCGGGCGCGCTGCCCTCGCGGTGCCGGCGCGCGATGAGCTCGCCGACGCCGACGACCTGGTCGGGGCCGGGGTGGTGGTCCGGCTGCTGCTGGTCCGGCACGGGCGCTCCTTTCGGGCCTATTTGAGACGTTGAAGTCTCTGTGTATCATATCCCGCGTTCGAGACTGGAGGTCAACGCATGCAATTGGCGCTCACCGAGGACGAGCTCGCGTTCCGCGACGAGCTGCGCGCCTTCTACCGAAGCGAAATCCCCGCCGATATCCGCAACCGGAACCGGCACGGGCAGGAACTCACCAAGGACGACATCGTCACCACCCAGCGCATTCTCAATGCGCACCACCTGGCCACGCCGAACTGGCCGGTCGAATGGGGCGGCCGCGACTGGACGCCCATCCAGCGGCACCTCTGGCACGACGAGATGCAACTCGCCTCCGTACCGGAACCACTCACGTTCAACGTCAATATGATCGGGCCGGTCATCGCCCACTTCGGCTCCGAAGAGCTGAAGCAGCGCTTCCTGCCCGCCACCGCCAACCTCGACATCTGGTGGTGCCAGGGCTTTTCCGAACCCGAGGCAGGCTCCGACCTGGCCTCGCTGCGCACCACCGCGGTCCGCGACGGCGACAGCTACGTCATCAACGGCCAGAAGACCTGGACCACCGCGGCGCAATCCGCCGACTGGATCTTCTGCCTGGCCCGCACCGATCCGGCCGCGCCCAAGAAGCAGGCCGGCATCTCCATGCTGCTGTTCCCGCTGGACACCCCCGGCGTCACCGTGCGGCCCATCAAACTCATCGACGGCGGCCACGAGGTCAACGAGGTCTTCCTGGAGAACGTCCGCGTCCCCGCGAATCACCTCGTCGGCCAGGAGAATCAGGGCTGGACCTACGCCAAGTTCCTGCTCGGCAACGAACGCACCGGCATCGCCGCCGTCGGCCAGACCAAGGTCCGGCTCTGGCTTGCCAAGGAACACGCCCGCCAGACCCGGCTCGGCGACCGCACCATGCTCGACGACCCGCTCTTCGCCGCCCGCCTCGCCGACCTCGAGAACGAGCTGCTGGCACTGGAACTCGTGCAACTGCGCGTGGCCGCCGGCTCGGCCGACGGCAAACCCAACCCCGCCTCCTCCATCCTCAAACTGCGCGGCACCGAACTCCAGCAGGCCGTCACCGAACTCCTGGTCGACATCGCCGGACCGGATTCCCTTGCCCGCGAAGGTGATACCCCCGACTGGGCCCGCCGCAGCACCGCCACCTACCTGAACTATCGCAAGACATCGATCTACGGAGGATCCAACGAGGTGCAGCGCGGCATCATCGCCTCGACGATCCTCGGATTGTGAGGCAGCACCATGGATTTCGAGCTCACCACCGAACAGGAGCTGCTGCGCGACACCGTGCGTGACGTACTGAACCGCGGCTACAGCCCCGAACGCCGCAACGAGATCGTCGGCGCCGAACCGGGGTGGGACCCCAGGATCTGGACCACTCTCGCCGAAATCGGGCTGCTCGGCCTGACTTTCGCCGAGGAGGACGGCGGCATGGGCGCCGGGCCCATCGAGGTCATGCTGGTCATGACCGAACTCGGCCGCCGCCTCGCCCCCGAACCGGTCCTCGACTGCGCCCTGCTGCCCGGCGGGCTCATCGCCCAGGCCGGAACGGACGCACAGCGCAAGGACCTGCTGCCCGTCATCGCCGACGGCTCGCTGAAGCTGGCCTTCGCGCACGGCGAGCCCGGCCTGCGCTGGCCGTCCGTCGAGACCGGCACGCACGCCGTCCGCCGCGGCGACAACTGGGTGATCGCGGGCCGCAAACATCCGGTCCCGCACGGGGACTGCGCCGACCTGCTCATCGTCAGCGCCGCCCTCCCGGACGACGGCATCGGACTCTTCCTGGTCAGCCCGGCTGACCCGGGCGTCCAGCGCACCACCTACACCACCCACGATGGACTGCGCGGCGCGAGCATCGAATTCGACGGCGCGGCAGCCGAACTCCTCGGCGAACCGGTCGACGCCACCGCCGCGATCTCCGCCGCACTCACCGCGGCGCAAGCCGCTCTCTGCGCCGAAGCCGTCGGCGCCATGGAGGAAGCGCTGCGGCTGACCGCCGAATACCTGAAGACCCGCAAGCAGTTCGGCGTCCCGCTGCGCACCTTCCAAACCCTCACCCAGCGCGCCGCCGACATGTACGTCGCACTGGAACTGGCGCGCGGCATGAGCATGTACGCGTCGATGGCCCTCGCCGACGGCATCGTGGATCCGGTGGTCGCCTCACGCGCCAAACTGCGCGTCGGCCGCTCCGCCCGCCTCATCGGCCAGGAAGCCATCCAGCTGCACGGCGGCATCGGCATGACCGACGAATACCCCGTCGGCCACTACACCGCCCGCCTCACCGCCATCGAGCACACCCTCGGCGACTCCAGCGATCACCTGCGCTACCTGGGCGGCAATGTCGGCGACCACCAGATGGTCGAACTCTGATGCGGAGCACGGACTCCTGAGGGTCAGTGGCGGGGAGCGTTGTCCGCGAACAACGCTCCCAGGGCACGGGTGATGGCGCGTGAGGCAGCCTGCTGAGGCAGACCGCGGCGGTCCATCAGGTGATGGCGGAAGGCCCAGCCGGCGGTGGCTTCGATCAGGTCGAGGAGTTCGCCGTCGGGGGCGCCGTCGCGGGTCAGTTCCGGTTCGAAGACGCGGGCGAGGGCTTCGCGGATGCGCTTGTCGGTCAACCGCATTCGCGCGTCCACCGCGGGCATGGTGTTGGACTCCATGAGGCCGTACAGGCGGGGGTGGCGTTGGGCGGCGAAGATCTCCGCGCTCTGGGCGACCACGGCGGCGATGCGCTCCTCCAGCGGTAGCGCCGCATCGACCGTGGCGACCAGCGATTCCACGTACTCCGACTGCGCCTCGGTGGCCGCCGCGCTCAGATCGTCGAGTCCGGCGAAGTGCACGAAGACGCTGCGCTCGGAAACCCCCGCGCGGGCCGCGATGTCCTTGGCGGTCGGGATCGCCTGCCGCTCCTTCATGGCCGACAGCAGGGCGTCGACGATCGCCTTACGGGTCTGTTCGGGGTTGCGCCTGCGGCGGCGCACGGGCGAGTCGTCACTCATGACTGAATCCGATCACAACGCGTCCCTCTGGGTGCCTTCGGGGCCGAAATAGCAGTACATATCGCCCATGAGGCCGGTGAGCAGCACGGTCACCGCGGCTATCCAGCCGAGGGCGAAGGCCAGGGCGTTCACCCGGCCGCGCGGCGCGGCCAGGATCAGAATGACGGCGATGATGGCGAGCGGGCTGATGGCCACACCGACCGCGTGCGCGAAGATCTGACCGGTCGCATTGTGCATCGACCAAGCGTAACCACACATTTGCTGCCGTATGGAAATTGCCACGGGCTTGCTGGGATCCACATCATATTGCAGTGTTACTGCAATATCTCTACGCTGACACCTACGGCGTCCTCTAGGGCGGGCGCCGTGCGGTACACCGGCCATCGCTCCGATGGCGGCCGGCCGAACCGGTACCCCTCATCGCGGTCGGTCGCGCCTCGTGCCGCGTTCGCATCACGGCGGCCCGCGTCAGGCCGTGGGCTGCCGTGGTGAAAGCCGCTGGACCCCAAGAAAATCGATGGAATGTCAAGAGTGACCGTTCCTACACTTCTGGAATGAACACCGCAACCCTGCTCGACCACCTCCGCACCCACGACACGTCCCTGACGCTGTCCAGGGCCGGAGCTCTGGCCTGGGACGATGCGGAATTCCACCGTGCCGCCTACACCGCCGACCCGGAAGGGTACGCACTGTGCGCCCTCGTCCCCGGCGTCCACGAGCAGCAGCGCGCCCGTGTCCTGCTGCGCCTGCTCGCCGGCTCCCGCGCCGAACTCGGTGCGGAAGTCCGCGACACCCTCGTGAAGGTCACGCGCGCACTGCTTTTCGGACTCCGGCCCGAACTCGTCGTCACCGCGCTGCTCGCGCTGCGCCGCACCGGCGCCAACCATAAGCACGCCACCCGCGCCACCCTTACCTTCCTGCTCGACCACCCGGACGCCGAACTGCTCATCGCCGCCCGCCGCCCCGCGCTGCGCGACTGCTTCGAGCACGCCCTGGGCCGCGACACCGCACGCGCCTGCGCCCGCCTGATCGCGGCGGGCGACGGCGGATCCGCGGAGCTGCGCCGAAAGCTGCTGCGGTTCAGCGCGAATCCGGCCGTGGCCGTCGAGCGGGTGCGGCAGCTGTACGCCGCCGGCACCTACGGAGTGCCCGTGCTCACCGAGCCGATCGCACCGCTCGAGCCGGTCCGGCAGCGCGCACCGATCGTCACCGTGACCAATCGCGGTGATATCGCCGCCACCCTGGTGCGCGTGTACCGCGGCGGAGCGGCGCCCGAACTGGGCGCCGCCCTGGCGGATTACGTGGCCGCCGCGACCCGCGACCTGCCGCGCCTGGCCGCACACGTCGCCGTGGTGCTCGACACCTCGGAGTCCATGCGCGGTTACGGGGATCGGGAGTGGGCGCTGCTCTCCCAGGCCGAGGCCCTGCGCCTGGTGCTGGCCGCGGTGTGCGAGCGGCTCACCGTGATCGAGGCGGGCAGCGCGCAGCACGCGCCGACCGATCTCGCCACCGGCCTGCTCGACGCCCTCGACGCCGCACCGGATCTCGTCCTGCTCCTCACCGACGGCTACGAGAACCGGCTCCCCGGCGACCTCGCCCGCGTCGCGGCCACCCTGCCGCGGCTCGGCATCCACACCCCGATCCTGCTGGGCCGCATCAAGTTCACCGCCAGCGATGTCATGACCTTCCGCGACCCGGTCCCCGCCCTCCCGTGCCACGACATCTGGCACCAGGACGACTTCGCCACCCTGCTGCCCCGGCTGTTCGCGGCCACCCCGGCGGGCGGCGACTGGATCCGCGGCGTCACCGAGCAATTCCTCGACAACATGAACATCCCGGTCGCGGGAGCCGCATAACGCCCTCTGCCCGCCGCCCTGACTTGCAAGGAGTGACAACATGACTCGACTCGACACCCTCGTGCGCGCGCCGGTGGATCTGGCCGGATACCGGCTGGGGGCGCCGCAACGCGCCGGGGCCCTGACCATGGCGCCCATCTTCGGGCCCGAGCGGCCCGGCATCGTGCCGCCGCGTTCCGGACTGAAGCTGTCCCGGGTCGCCGGATACGGGAATGTGGAGCTGCACAACGGCGCCGCCTCCGGCGTGGCCATCGTGCCGCTGCACATCGGCTACATCCAGGAGGGCGCGCAGAACCACGCGCTGTGCTCGGCCGCCCTGCTGGGCGCGGGGGAGAAGCGCATGTTCGCCGACGCCTGCTGCGTGCAGGCGGCGCAGGGCGGCTACCTGGAGGGCCGCGACCAGTGGTTCTTCGTGCTGCCCCGGGAACTGCGCGCCAAGGCGCTGCAACTGCGCGGGCAGGTCGGATACAGCAAGCTGTGGCCGGAGATCGCGCAGCTCAACAGCCGCTACCAGCTGCCCGCCCGCGGCCACCTGGAGCAGATCTTGAGCCGGAAGCGCGCCGTGCTCACCCAGTTCCGCAGCCGGCTGGAACTACTGCCGGGACAGCTCGGCGCGGTGTTCTTCGCGGGCGAGCGGTTCGCGGGCCTGGAGATCGCACCGGACCCGCGGTTCTTCGCCGAACTGTGGATGCCGCTGGTCTGCTTCGCCTACGGCGTCGCCGCCTGGCAGGCCGAGCCGCCGCGCACCGAGGCCGAGCCGTTCGACGCGGACGACCTCGCCGGGCTGCGCGCGGCGCTGGACACCTCACGGGAAACGGCGGCCGGGCAACTGAACTCGTGGATGCCCGCCGACACCGAGGTGTACGCGGTGGAGGAGGAGCGCTACCTGGACCTGCGCCTGCACACCCTCACCGGGGTGGAGCTGGCCGGGCAACTGGTGACCGAGCACGATCGGCCCGTCTACGCCTCGCTCTTCGCGGTCGATTAAATAAGTTGCGGCACAACCGAATACCGGATTGAATAACTGGCAAGGGAACTAGGCCGGGCACGGCGGGAACCAACCTCATTCCAGATGTGGGATTCGCCTGAAAGCGGTAACCGACCCGCCATCGCGCCGGCCACCTGTCCCTGCTCGTCCGTCACCGTCGCGCCGCGGTCAAGGTGACCAGGCGCGAATCCTCTTCCGGCAGTCCCGGTTCCGGCGCCCGCTGGCGCTGCGTGCGCACCGCGGCACTGAACAACTGGTACTCCGCCGACGGCACGCACACCTCTCGATACGCCCCCTGTGGCGCGACCCGCCGTCCCGAACCAGGAATCACCATGCCGTGCCGGACCGGCTGCCCCTGCACCTCCTGCGCGCGCACCCAGGCCCGGATGACCTGCGAATCGATGCTCGGCAGATACTCCACGGCACGATCCCATTCCAGGCCCTCCACCTGGGCAGGATCGGCTACCGCGGTCACGACGACGGCATGCGCCGTCCCGACGGTGACGTCCGCCATGCGGATCAACCCCCTGTCCGTGTCGGGGCATTGCCCGGGGAACATTCAGAATATCTCGAAAAATCTTGCACTACTGAGTGATTCGCTGTTACCGCAGGATAACTGCGGGTTCGGTCGGGCGGTTCGGGTAGGCTGACACCCGGAGCGCCGATCTGGAACACGACCCGTCTCGACGAAAGTGGGCAGAGCCATGGCCGAATCCACGAGCACCGTGACGCCGTTACCCGACACGGGCGAGGTACTGCCGCCCCTGCCGCTCGACGCCTGGCGGTCCACCAAGGAAACCCTGCACCGCTTCGCCCAGATCATCGGCAAGGTCGCACTCGCCAAGGGCATCCGCCGCAACCACTGGTGGCATATGACCTACCGGCTCACCGCCCGCGGCTGGACCACCCTCCCACTCGGCAGCGCCACCGACGGACCCGTCTTCACCTGCGCCTTCGACTTCTTCGACCACGTGCTGCGGCTCTCCACCGATCGCGGCGTGCAGGACGAGATCCCGCTGCAGGGCCAATCCGTCGCCACCTTCTACACCGAGGCCATGCGCGGCCTGCGCGACCTCGGCGTGGACGTCACCCTCCCGCACCCCACCCCGTTCGACCTGCCCGACCACGGCCGACCCTTCGACCAGGACTACGACCACCACACCTACGACGTCGCCGCCGTACACCGCGCCTTCCGGATCCAGAGCCAGGTGGGCCGCGTCCTCGAGGAATTCAGCGCCGGCTACTCCGGCAAGATCAGCTCGGTACAGCTCTTCTGGCACACCTTCGATCTGGCCGTGCAGCGCTTCTCCGATCGCAAGATCGATATGCCCGGCAGTGTGGATCTTGTCACTCGCGAGGCCTACTCCCGCGAAGTCATCAGCGCCGGATTCTGGTTCGGCGACGACCGCGTCCCCGAACCCACCTTCTACTCCTACACCGCCCCCGAACCCGCCGGCCTCAACAGCGAGCCGCTGCGCCCCGCCGCAGCTCACTGGGTGCCCTCGGGCTCGGGACACAACGCCTACCTGGCCTACGACGCGGCCCGCGCGAGCGCCGATCCGGTCGCCACCACCCTGGATTTCTTCCACTCCGCCTACGCCGCCGGGGCGCGGCTCGCCGGCTGGGATGCGCCCGCCCTGGCATGTCCGGGCGGTATAACCGACCCCGTCCTGGAACGCCCCGCCGGCCGATGGCCGGAATAACTACATGCTTCGAATGGTCTCTCCGACATAGTGTGTCGATAGGGAGATGCGGGATGATCGCTTTGGGGAGTGTGCCATGCGCGAGGAGAAGGGGTTCTGATGCGTGAAGAACGCGTGCCGAATCCGACCCTGACCGCCTACCGGGAAACCGCCTTCAGCGCCGGGCCCAGCACCCGGGTCGGTCTCATCGGAGCACTGATCCTGGCCAGCCTGGTCCTGGCCTGGGCCGCCGAACGCGCCCGCAGCGAAGGCAACGACCACGGCTGGTTCGTCGCCGTCTCGATCGCCGGACTCTTCGTCGCCCGCGGGCTCTACCTGCGCCGGCCCATCACCCTGCCGCATCTCACCTTCGCCGCCATGGTGCTGGTGATCGCCAACTTCAGCTACCGCGCCGAACATCCGGTGCTCGGGTTCGTGTTCCTGGCCGCCGGCGGCGCGGTGCTCATGCTCCCGCAGGGCAGCAAGCCCGAGCCGGAAGAACTGCCCCGGATCGCCGAACTGGTCCGCCGCACGGAGATCGATCCGCTCGCGCCGTTCGCGCTGCACTCGTCCAAGACCTACTTCTTCAATGCCGACGGTTCCGCCGCCATCGCCTACCGCGCCCGCCTCGGCATCGCGGTGGTCTCCGGCGACCCGATCGGCGACAGCAGCCGGTTCCCGCAGCTCATCACCGACTTCTCGGCCTTCGCGGGCGAGCACGGCTGGCGCATCGCCATCCTCGGCGCCAATCCGGCGCTGGCCCAGCTGTGGCAGCACCGGGCCATCGACCACCGCGGCCTGCGAGCCATTCCGATCGGCCGCGACGTGGTCATCGAGGTCGACGACTTCGACATGGTCGGGCGCAAGTTCCGGAACCTGCGCCAGGCGGTCAGCCGCACCAAGAACTTCGGCGTCACCACCGAGATCGTGCCCGAGGTCGCACTGCCCGAACCCACCCGCGAAACCCTGCTCGGCATCGTCGACGAATGGGGACACGGCCGCCAGACCCGCGGCTTCTCCATGATCCTGGACCACCTGCTGGACGGCAGGCACCCGGGCATGCTGGTGGTCATGGCCCGCGACGCCGACGGCCGCATCGTCGGATTCCAGCGCTACGGCGTCTCCGGCAACGGCAAGGAGCTCAGCCTGGACGTGCCGTGGCGCCGCCGCGACGCACCCAACGGGCTCGACGAACGCATGATCGTCGACCTCGTCGACTACGCGCGGGACAACGGCATCAAGCGCATCTCGCTGGCCTTCGCCGCCTTCCCGGAACTGTTCGCCGAGAAGGAGCGGTCGCGGACCCTGCAGGTGGTGTATGTGGCGGTGCGGCTGGGCGATCCGCTCATCCGGCTGGAATCGCTGTACCGCTTCCTGCGCAAGTTCAATTCCTTCGGACCGCAGCGCTTCGTGTTGATCCGCTGGCGCGAGGTGCTCATCGCGGCCCTGGCCCTGCTGACCCTGGAGTTCGTGCCGCACCGGCACCAGAACTGAACCCGGCTCCGGGCGGGAGCCGGTGCGGCATCGAAAACCGATGTGCCTCAGCGCAGGAACTCCACCAGCGCGGCGTGCAGGGCGGGATTCGCGGTCGCCGTCAGGTGATCGCCGGGGACGGTGACGCAGCGGCCGTCCGGCAGCGCCTCGGCGAGGCGTTCCGGTTCGGCCGCAAAGGGATCCGCCTCGCCAGCCAGCACCAGCGCGGGAACCTTGATGCCGGACAGGGATTCGATCGGCGCGGCATTGATCCCGGTGGCCACGGCGGCGATCGCCGCCCGGTCGGCGCCCAGCGCGTCCGCGAGAATGCGGAACATGCGGCCGGGCATCACCGTATCGGCGGTCTCGCCCTGCATGGCGGCGACGAGCTCCTCGGCCTTGATGGCCCGCCAGTCGATACCGCCGCAATCGACCACGCCGCAGCCGATGCCGCCGACCACCAGGCGCCGCACGCGCTCATCGGTGCCCGCGACCAGCAGTGAGATGACGCCGCCCATCGAATAGCCGACCTGCACGACCTGATCCAGCTCGAGATGGTCGTACAGCGCGCTCACGTCCCGGGCCATGCCCTCCCACGAGTAGCGGGCCGGATCGTGCGGCTTCTCCGACCGCCCGTGCCCCCGCGCGTCCAGGGAGATCACCCGATGCCCGGCGCCGCGCAGCGCCGCCACGATGCCGACGCTCATCCAATTGGCATTGGTGTCGGCCACGATGCCGTGCTGCAACACCACCGGGACGCCCTCGCCCGGCCATTCGGTGTAGTTGAGCTCCAGGCCGTCCCACGTGGTGAACTTCGACATTGCGCCGATGCTAGTCAGCGCCGGTGGTCGCGGCGAGCGGATCGTGCCGGATTTCAGAGACTTCTCAGCCCATGCGTGAACTTCTCAGCCCATGCGCGCCATGACCGCCCGTGGCAGTAGCGGCATCACGAATCCCAGCACCCGCCACGGCCATTCGGGCACGTTCGCGCGGACCGATTCGCGCTCGATGGCGGCGACCATCGCATTCACGCCCTTGTCCAGCGGTGCGACCAGCCGGGCATCGCCCGCGCGGGCGGACATATCGGTGGCGATGAAACCCGGCTGCAGGGTGGTGACCTTGATCGGGGTGCCGCGCAGTTCGATGGCCAGGCCCTCGCCCAGCGCCGACAGACCCGCCTTGCTGGCCGCGTAGGCGGCCTTCGGGCCGGGCAGGCCGCGCACCGCGCTCATGGACGAGACCAGCACCAGGTGCCCGGATTTCTGCTCGCGGAAGATGCGCAACGCGGCCTCGGCCTGGGCCATGGCGCTCACGAAATTGGTGGTGGCGGTGGCGAGATTGGCGTCGGCGCGGCCGGTGCCGAGGCGGGCGCCCTTGCCGAGTCCGGCGTTCACGATCACCCGGTCCAGGCCGCCGAGTTCGGCGCGCAGCTCGTCGAAGACCTTGGGCACGGCGTCGTGATCGTTCACGTCCAGTGCGCGCACGGCGATGGTGAGGCCGGGGTGGGCGGCGAGGAGTTCGGCGCGCAGTTCCTCGAGATTGGTCAGACGTCGCGCGCACAGGGCGAGATCGCGGCCGCGGGCGGCGAACTCGCGGGCCATGGCGGCGCCCAGCCCGGAGCTCGCACCCGTAATGAGAATTCTGCGCCTCGTCATGCCGCCACCCTAGCGGCCGCTTGTTTCTGCTAGCCCGCAGAACCGGTATTCGGCTGCGGTGGCACCAAATGCCACGCACCGCAATTCTGCGCACTGAACGCGACGTCGGTGGCCTTGATCTCGACGGTGATCGGCTTCAGCGCGGTGTTGTCGCTGGCGATTATGTAGTAGTTCGGATCCGGATAGTCGGCAGGCGTCTGCACCTTCCACAAACGCTTCCAGAAACACGTGCCGGCGGTCGCGCCGTCGCCGACGTAGGTACCCGGCTGGAGATCGACATTCACCAGGTAGGTGCCGTCGGCGGTGATACTCGTGGCCGGCTGCGCGGCGGCGATTCCGGATGTGGTCATGGTCAGGACGGAAGCGATGGCTCCCGTGATCACTAGCGCGCCTGCACGCACGTCTTCCTCCCTCGGCTTTCTGAACCGCACCGATTTCAAATATGTGCGGGTGGGTGATCCCCAAATCTCCCGGGAGGGGTCTATCAGAATCGCCGGTTTGTTTGGGGGAAATCGGAAATATCTGGCGCATGATGCTCTTCGGGCGTCCGCCGCGATATTCATACATGGGAACACTTCGCTCGCTCCCGGACGGCGCCGGCTGCACCCCCCACTGCGCCCGGCTCTGCACCGAATCCGGCCTGGCCGCGGTCCTCGCCGCGGACAAGGCGCTCCTGCACTGGCGGGCGCAGTCCCGGCTCGGCGATACCGGACTCGCCGAACACGCTGTCCAGGAAACCCTGCTGCGCGCGTGGCGCGCCTGCGCCACCTACGATCCGGCCCGCGGCAGCGTCCGCACCTGGCTGCTCACCATCGAGCGCAATATCCTCACCGATATCGCCCGCTTCCGCGCCGCCCGCCCCGGCGACGCCAGCTGGGACGAGATCACCGAACTCGCCGAATGGCGTTGCGCCCGGCCGGATTTCACCGAATCCCTGGCCGACGGACTGCTGGTCGACGAACTGCTCGCGCAGCTGCCGCCGCCGCAGCGGGACGCCGTCGTCCAGGTCATCCTGCGCGATCGCGCCTACCAGGATGTGGCCGCCGACCTGGGTGTACCCGTCGGCACCGTGAAAACCCGGGTGCACTACGCGCTCAGATCGCTGCGGCGGCTCCCGATCAGCGCTTGAATGCATGCGGATGAACCTCCGGACCCGCTCACCCGTCCCACAGTCAGCAGCCGACCGCGAAGGTCCGCTCCGACAGAGGAGTTAGCCCCATGACAGAACACTCGCCCGCCCCCGGCGGCCTGCGGCTGGACCGCCGGACCGCGCTCGCCGCCACCGGGGTGGCCGCCACCGCGCTCACCGCGGTGGCCTGCAGCAGCAATTCCACCGCGCCCGCCGCCGCGTCGACGAATCCGGCCGCGGCACCGGACAAGAAGCAGGACCCGGCCGACCTGGCCGCCGTGTCCGACGTCCCGGTGGGCGGCGGCCTCATCGTCGGCGACACCGTGATCACGCAGCCCGTCGCCGGCACCTTCGACGGGTTCTCGTCCACCTGCACCCACCTGGGCTGCAAGGTGAACGCCATCGCGGACGGGGTCATCAAATGCCCGTGCCACGGCAGTGAATTCCATCTGGACGGCACGGTCGCCCAGGGTCCCGCCGCGCGGCCGCTGGATTCGAAGCCCGTGAAGGTGAGCGGTGATCGGATCGTCTCCGGCTAGGAAATAGCCACGCTCGGGTAGCGAGCGAGTTTTCGTGGGCAGGTGTGGGGCCGCTGCGCCGGGCGGCCCCACACCTGTTGCGTGTCGTGCGGCGTGTTTGCGTGTGTCCTGCCGGGATGCGGAGTGTTTGCGCGTGTCGCGCAAAATACTTATCGGCGTGTCGGCTGGGGATGAAGTCCGGGCGGGGTAGGTGGGCGCGTCGTTCCGATGGGTGCGGGGGAGTGCGGGATAGTGGGTCCCCGGTAGTAACTGATGTTGCCAGAGTCAACAACTGAGTTTGGTGTTACTAGTGGGAAGGGAGGGGCGCTCAGCCCCGAGCGCCGTCCGCTTATGAAACCAAGCATGGTCAAGGCCGGGCTCTACACCGCCGTCACGGCCGCGGCACTCTCCACCGTCGCCGGACTGCTGCCCGCCGTCTCGTCGGCCGCGCCCGCGGCGCCCGAACTGCCCCAGAAACTCGTCGGGAAGACCATCTTCCTCGACCCCGGGCACCAGGGCCCCAACCACAGCCAGGATGTCGCCCGCCCGGTCAGCGACGGCCGCGGCGGCAGCAAGGAATGCCAGACCACCGGCATGACCAGCCTGCACGGCATCGCCGAGCACACCATCAACTGGGACGTCGCCCAGCTCGTCCGCACCTCGCTCGAGGGCCTCGGCGCGCACGTCGTGCTGAGCCGGCCCGACGACACCGGCTGGGGCGGCTGCATCGACGACCGCGCCCGCGCCGCCAACCAATCCGCCGCCGATGTCGCGGTCAGCATCCACGCCGACAGCGGACCCGCCGACGGGCGCGGCTTCCACCTCATCGTCCCGCAGCTGCCGGTACCGGACGCCAAGGCCAACGAGGTCCAGGCCGGCGCCGGGCTCGCCGCCAACAAGGCCATGCGCGACGCCTACGTACAGGCCGGTTTCCCCGTCGCGAGCTACAACGGCGCGGTCGACGGCCTGCAGACCCGCTCCGACGTCGCCGGTCCCGCCCTCACCGAGGTGCCGGACATCTTCCTCGAAATGGGCAACGGCGCCAATGTCGACGACGCCCAGAGCCTGGAAACCCCCGAGGGCCAGCTCCGGCACGCGGTCACCATCACCACCGGCATCGTGTCCTACCTGCTGGGCGTGCCGGTCCCGGGTGACAACACCGCCAAGGCCTCCGACACCACCGGCGGAAACGGCAGTCCCGCACCGGGTGCGGTGAACCCGGCGGGTGTGGTCAACCCGGCCGGCACCGACAAGCCCGGCGAACCGGCGGTTCCCGGTGCACAGGCGCCCGCGCAACAGGCGCAGGTTCCCGCGCCGGGTCAGGCGCCGGCGCCGCAGTCCCCGGGTGCGCAGAGTCCGGTACCCGGACAGGTCCCGGCACAGCCCGCTCAGTTGCCCGAGGCCCAGGCGCCCGGAGCTCCGGCGCCCGCCGTTCAGGTCCCGGGTGCACAGGTTCCGGCGCAGCAGGCGCAGTTGCCGGGCCAGGTGCCCGGAGCTCCGGCGCCGCAGGCTCCCGGTGCGCAGAGTCCTGCGCCCGGACAGGTTCCGGCGCAGCAAGCGCAGCTCCCCGCTGCGCAGGTGCCGGGACAGACTTCGCCGCAGCCGGTGCAGCCGCAGGCCAATCCGGTACAGCCGCAGGGCAATCCGGCTCAGCCGCAGGCACAGCCGACCCAGCCCGGGAACGGCATCATCACCTGGGAGGACCTGGAGAAGCAGTTCCTCGACTGGCAGTCCGCGCAGGCGGCCAAGCCGGGCGGGCAGCCGCTGCCCGGGGCGCCGGCGCAGGCGGGCGTCAAGCCGGTGGATGTGATTGTGGCGCAGCCCGTCTCGGGTGGTCCGCAGTCGATCGCGGGGCCGGTGCGCCAGTCTCCCGGTTCGCCGACCGGTCCGGGATATCCGGCAGGCTCACCGGCTTCGCCTGGTGCGCAGACCCAGCCCGGCGCTCCGACCAGTCCCGGTTCGCCGACCGTCCCCGGCGCTCAGGCGAGCCCCGGTAGTCAGACGAGTCCCGGTAGCCAGACCAGCCCGGGCACTCAGACCTACCCCGGCGGTCAGTCTCCTTCGGACAAGGGCAGTCTGGATGTCGGCACCATGACCACCATGGTCCAGACGGTCATCGGCCTGCTGGGTCCACTGGCCAAGATGCTCATCGGCCAGACCGGTGCGGGTTCCGATCTGATCAACCTGGCCTACAGCCTGGTGTCCGTCCTCAGCTCTTCGGTACTGAGCACGGCCCTCAAGTAAGGCGCCGAAACAGCAAGGCTCTGAACCGAACTCGACCGGCACGCCATCGCGGGACGCATCCCGCACCGGTGTGCCGGTCGAGTTCTCTCATTCGCCCGTGCGCACCGCGTAGTCGCCGAGCGCGGGTTCGAGGAGGTCGAATCCGCGTGCGGCGGAGCGGGACAGCTCGCGGGCGATCTGCTCCGGGTCCTCGCCCGCGGAATTGCGCCGGAGGGCTTCACCGACCAGGATGCGCCGCACGGTGTCGAGTTGCGCGGGGTCAGGTCCGCATCGTC
This sequence comes from Nocardia sp. NPDC020380, assembly GCF_044386975.1. NCBI lineage: Bacteria > Bacillati > Actinomycetota > Actinomycetes > Mycobacteriales > Nocardiaceae > Nocardia > Nocardia sp. NPDC020380. The sequence goes on from NZ_JBIRVQ010000008.1 coordinate 450,514, forward strand.
CGTGGCGGGATCAGCGCCGGCGGCCTCGGCGAGCACCTCGGCCGCTGCTCTACCCGGGTCGCAAGGCGGAGTGAGGCGCCCGAGCGCGCGGCTCTCGTCCCGGGTTCGATATCGAAAGGCCCGACCGGTTCCGCCGGTCGGGCCTCTCTCGTGTACCCCGAATTGTCCGGAGCCGGGCAAACTTTTCGCGATCTGCGGCCATTCGGGCGTGTCCCCTGCCGCCTTCCTGGACAGCGGGGTTGTTCCCGCTAACAGGCGCACGTGCGGACAACCGCGTGTCCGGTGGTTGGCAAGTATTGGGCGCAGGAGTTGCATGAATCCCGGGTCGGGTCAGGCAGGCTGACGAAATCGGCTCGTCGATCGAGGTGGATGTGATGGCGTTCGGTGTGGGCTTGAGTATCGGCACGGTCAATACGGTGTGCGCGACGGCCGCGGACCGATCGGGCAAGAATCCGCCGGGACGCCGCGGCGCGCCGCCGACCACGTGGCGGACCACGCTCACCTTCGACAGTTCCGGTACCGCGCGCGTCGGCCGGATTCCGCGGCACGGGCGGGTGATCACCGAGTTCGCCGATCTCAGCCACGGCAGTGCGCCGCTCGCGCGGGTCGGTCATCGGGCGCTGTCCGGTGCGGATCTGGTGGCGACGGTCGCGTACAGCGTCATCACCGAGGTGCTGGGGAAGGCGCCGGAGGCGGATACCGGTATCGCGGTCACCCATCCGGCCGGGTATCCGGTGAACGTGATGGACGAATTGCGTACCGCGCTGGATCATGTCGGCCTGCCGCAGGCGCAGCTGGTGGCCGAGCCGATCGCGGCGGCGACCTGGCTGGCGGCCGAACGTGGTCCGCTCACACCGGGTTTGGCGCTGGTGTACGACCTCGGCGGTTCGGGCCTGAACGTGACGTTGCTGCGGGTGGGTGCGGGTGCGCCGAGCAATCCGATCGTGGGTCAGCCGTTGCATTCGATCGAGTACGGCGGCCGGGCCTTCGGTGACGCGGTGGCGAAGCGGTTGCGCCGCACCGGGGGTGCGCAGGTGGTGCCGCGCGGGTTGTCGGACGCGGATTCGGGTGAGTTGCGCAGCGAGCACATTCGCAATTCGCTGGCGCTGGTCTATCGGTGCCTGCGGATCGCCGATGTGACGATGGCCGATGTGGATCGGATCCTGGTGGTCGGGGGTGCGGCGCGGCCGCCGGAGGTGGCGCAGGTGCTGGCGAAGCAGTTGGCGCGGCCGGTGGTGGTGGCCGCGGATCCGGAGCGCACGATCGCGGACGGTGCGGCGATCGCGGCGCGGCAGGCCTTGCTGGATCAGGATCTGTCGGCGCACCGCAATCACTCCCTTACCGGTCTGTTCCGTCGTCTCACCCGGGTGGCCGCGCTGTGACGCGGTCACGGAATCGGTGCGCGCGGCGATAGACAGACTGTCGGAGGGCAGCGCCCCCGAACCCACTTCTCTTCGGGGTTCGGGGGCGCCTTTCGTATATCTCCGTCGGTTACCGGCCGGTTCTGCCCGTTGACGGGCGGTGCGGGGTGCTGGCTCGTGCAAGCATGTTGCTAGCAGTTGTTGACGTAACTCCGGTTTGGTGTAACCATTGGACACAGATAAACGCCACTGAACTGGAGGGTGACGACGATGTCTCCGACCTCGACGCCGATCGACGACCCCGTGGTTGCCGAAGCAACGGAGTACGCCAACAAGCTGCTGTTGCTGTCCGAAGGCTCGGTGAACAAGCACTTCGATCCCTACGAGGACATCGACTGGGACAACCCGGACTTCGATGCCAACGCGCGCCCCGAACGCTGGATTCTCCCCGAATCCGCCGACCCGCTGGGCCGCCACGAGTGGTATCAGTCGCTCCCGGTCGAGAAGCAGATCGAACTCGGCAAGTACCGCCAGGCCAATATCGCCAAGGTCGGCCTGCAGTTCGAGTCCATCCTGGTCAGCGGCATGATCAACCACACCTTCTCGCTGCCCAACGGTGACGCGGAATTCCGCTACTGCACCCACGAGATGGCCGAGGAACTCAACCACACCCTGATGTTCCAGGAGATGGTGAACCGCATCGGCGCCGACGTACCCGGCATGGGTCCGCTCGTGCGGCAGCTGCGCTTCTTCGGCGTGCCGGTCGCGATCATGTTCCCCAACCTGTTCTTCATGGCCGTGCTCGCCGGCGAGGAGCCGATCGACCACATCCAGAAGCAGATCCTGCGCTCCGGTGAGGAGGTGCACCCGATCATGCGCGGCGTCATGTCGATCCACGTCGCCGAGGAGGCGCGCCACATCTCCTTCGCGCACGAGTTCCTGAAGCACCATGTGCCGGAACAGCATCTGCCGCAGCGTTTCGTGCTGTCGATCGCCATGCCGATCGTCATGTTCATCCTGGGCCGCTCCATCGCGACGCCGCCGAAGAAGTTCTTCCGCGAGTTCGACATTCCGGAAGCGGTGCGCAAGGAGCTGTTCTACGGCTCGCCCGACGCCAAGAAGGTCTTCAGCGACTACTTCATCGACGTGCGTGCGCTGGCTCAGGAGATCGGCCTGATGAACCCTATCTCCAAGCGCGTGTGGAAGATCCTCGGCATCGACGGCCCGGCCTCGCGCTACCGCTCGGAGCCGATTCGCGCCGCCAAGACCAAGATCGCCTGACGGAAGGGGAATCGTACAGTGCCGTACGTTGTCACCCAGTCCTGCTGCAGTGACGCCTCCTGCGTCTACGCCTGCCCGGTCAACTGCATCCACCCCACGCCGGACGAACCCGACTTCCTGAGCGCGGAAATGCTCTACGTCGATCCGCAGGCGTGCGTGGACTGCGGGGCCTGCGCCACCGCGTGCCCGGTCGACGCCATCGTGTCGACCAAGAAGCTGACCGACGAGCAGCTGCCGTTCATCGAGATCAATGCCGACTTCTACCGCACCGAGCGGCCGCGTCCGCTGCTGGCGCAGCCGATTCCGGCGGCGGAGGTCAAGCGCGGGCGGGAGCCGCTGCGGGTGGCGATCGTCGGCTCCGGGCCGTCGGCCATGTACGCGGCGGACGAATTGCTCACGCAGCCGGGCGTTTCCGTGACGGTGTTCGATCGGCTGAGCACGCCGTACGGGCTGGCGCGCTTCGGTGTCGCGCCGGATCACACGCGGACGCGTCAGGTGGGCGAGCTGTTCGATGTCATCTCGGCGCAGTCCGGATTCGGGTCGTACCTGAATGTGACTGTGGGCGATCAGATTTCGCACGACGAACTGCTGGCGGCGCATCACGCGGTGATCTACGCGGTGGGCGCGTCGTCGGATCGGAAGCTCGGCGTCCGCGGTGAGGGCCTGCCGGGCAGCGTGTCCGCCACCGAGTTCGTGGCCTGGTACAACGGGCATCCGGATCAGGCCGGTCGGTTCTTCGATCTCTCGCACGAGCGGGCCGTCATCGTCGGCAACGGCAATGTGGCGCTCGATGTGGCGCGGATTCTCGCCACCGATCCGGAATTGCTTGCCGGAACCGATATCTCGCCGCGGGCGCTGGCGGCGCTGCGGCGCAGCCGGATTCAGGAAGTGGTCATTCTGGGCCGTCGCGGTCCGGCGGAATCCGCCTTCACCGTGCCGGAGTTCATCGGGCTGCTGGGCGCGGATGTGGACATCGTGGTGGAAGGCGAGGTGCCCGAACCGGTTCCGGGCATGTCGCAGAAGGTCGAGCACAAGCTGAAGCTGCTGCGCGGGCTGGCCGATCGGCCGACCGGCGGGCGCAAGCGGATCGTGCTGCGGTACCTGACGTCGCCGGTGGAGTTCGCCGGCGTGGATCGGGTGACCGGGGTCGAGGTGGTGCGCAATGAGCTCGTCACCGGGGACGACGGCGTGGTGCACGCGGTCGCGACCGAGGACGTGCAGACGCTGCCGGCCGGTCTGGTGCTGACGTCGGTCGGGTACCGCGGGGTGGCGCTGCCGGGCGTGCCGTTCGACGAGCGGACCGGCATCGTGCCGAACTTCGACGGCCGGGTGCTGGAGGAGTCGGGCGGCGCGGTGGTGCCGGGTACGTATGTCACCGGCTGGATCAAGCGCGGGCCGACCGGGTTCATCGGTACCAACAAGTCGTGCGCGCAGCAGACGGTGCGTCAGCTGGTGGACGATTTCAATGCCGGGCGTTTGGCCCGACCGGCGCGCAGCGCAGGCGATTTCGACCGACTGGTCGGTGCTCGCCAGCCGCATGTCATCCGCGGCGGCGCCGTCAATCGCACGCGGCGCAGGCTCCCGCTACTGGTGCGGAGCCGGTAGCGCTACCGGCGAGAGCCGTCGCACACGAACCCCCTTCCGTGTGCGGCGGCTTTCGTGCGTGTTGTGCGAGTTGTAATGCCGCGTTTGCTCGGGACGACATCTCCTGTAGTAGAGACGAATTCATTGCGAGTCACGGTCGGCGAGCCTTCCAGGGTGGGGATCTCGAGGGCAGCAACCGACCAGTGATCGACCTTCCGCACGCACGAACTGACGTTGCGGTTTTATTTTTCGGACACTCGTCGACGACCGGTTGGTATGCATTAGTAATTCGCTGCGCCTTAGCTATAGATAAAGACTGTTCGGTTGCTTTTGTCCAGCAGTCTGATTCGATCTTGATGTATTAGTTGCCTGACCAGTAGATTCGCCAACTTCGCTACTGGACGCGAAATCTTTTCTCCCGATTCGATATTCAAGTCCCGCAAATGCCAGCTAACCTGAACGCGCTGTTTGGAAAACGACCGCGACCACATGGTTGGTACGCCTGTGGGGCCGTGGTCTCGGTGCGTTGACGGGATAGCAATGACAGTTGGCTTTGGCATGAGCATCGGCACAGTGAACTCCGTATGGGCGACCTCGGCCGGTGATCGGATCCGGCCTGCCGTGCGTGTACGGCGCACGGCTGTCACCTTCGACAGCGCCGGCGGTCCGCATATCGGGGGAATTCCCCGATTTGCCCCGGTGGTCACGGATTTCGCCGATCTCACGGCCGAACCCGACCCGGTGGTCATGGGTGGCCGCATCTGGTCGCCCGCGGATCTCATTGCGGCGGTGGTGAATGGGCTTATTGCCGCAAATGCCCCGGAAGCGCCCGCCGTAACCACTTATCCCGCTTGTTATTCGGACAAACACGTCACCCGATTGCGGCGGGCCCTCGACTGGTCCGGCGCCGCCGACGTCACCCTCATGCCCGAACCCGTCGCCGCCGTCGAATGGCTCGACGCCGAATACGGGATTTCCCCAAACGGTTTGACTCTTGTGTACGACCTCGGGGGCAACAGTCTCGACGTGGCCGTGGTGCGCACCGAGGCCGACCGTGACGAACGCGGCATTCTCGGCCGCGCCGAACGCTCACACGAATACGGCGGGCGGCCGCTCGGCGCCCTGCTCGCCCGATATGCCCGCAGCATCGCGCCCGATTCGGCGCAGGCCGTCTCCGCCGTGGTGCCGGCCGCCGATACGAATCGCCTGCGCACCTGGCATATTCGCAACTCGCTACGTCTGGTCCGCTCGTGTGTCCACCGCGCGGGCCTCTCGATCGCCGATATCGACCGGGTGCTGCTCATCGGCGGCGCCTCCCGGCCCGCCGAAGTGGGCAAGGCCCTGGCCGAGTTGGAACGGCCCGTCATCATGTCGCCGGATCCCGCGCACACAGTGGCCGTCGGCGCGGCCATCGCCGCCTACCGCAGCGCCGACACCGGCTCGGCCATCGTCCGATACGCGCCGCGCGCCGCCGTGATCTCCGGCGCGGCAGTCGCTTCCGCCCTGGCCATGTCCGCCGCCACCGTGCTCGGCGGGCCCGTCGCCGGACCCACCGCCATGCAAGCCGCCCCCGAACCGGCCGATGCCGCCGGATCCGGCGCGGGCATCGGCGCCGGAGTCGGCCTGAGCACCGGCGCGGGCGACGTCCTGCTCTACGACGACGGCAATACCGGCGGCACCGGTATGCGCGCGGTCGCCGCGGTATCGATGCTCAGCAGCTACGGGCCGATCGCGCCGACCGTCACCCCGAACTGGTCCTCCGGCCGACCGGTCCCGCCCGCCCGCGTGAGCACCGGCCCCACCGACAAATGGGACCGCTGCCCGACCCCCTACGCCAACCCCGCCGAATTCGTGAACCCGATCCCCTTCCAGGTCAACGCCTCCTACCCCTTCACCGCCCTCCCCGGCCAGCTCCCCTCGGTGAGCCTCCCCGGCGACGGCAACCCCGCCCAACCCGTGGCCTCCGCCCCGCAACCCGGCGGAAACGCCCCGGGCGCAACCCAACCCGGCAATCCGGGCGCTCCGGCGGGCGGAACCAAGGGCGGAGGAGCCAACAGCGGCACCACCAACGGCGGCGCCGCAGACGGCGGAACAACCAACGGCGGAACGCCTTCTGGCGACGCGAACACCGCCGACCCGGCCGGCTCCACCACCGGTGGCGGCGCGAACCCCGGCGGCAATGCGGCCGGCGGCAACGCCGGAGGCGGAAACGCCCCCGTCGGCGACGCCGGAGGCGCCCCCGCAGGCGGCTCCAACCCGGGCGGAACCACCGGCGGCGGAACAACTTCCGGCGGCAGCACCACCGGCGGCGGCACGACGAATGGCGGCGGTACCGCCAATGGTGGTGGCACCGCCAACGGCGGCGGTACCTCGAATGGTGGTGGCACCGCGAATGGTGGTGGCACAGCCGATGGTGGTGGCACCGCGAATGGTGGTGGCACCACGAACGGTGGTGGCACAGCCGATGGTGGTGGCACCACGAACGGCGGTGGTACCTCGAACGGCGGCACTGTGAATGGCGGTGGTACTGCCAACGGTGGCGGCACAGTGAACGGCGGTGGCGTGGCCAATGGTGGTGGCGCTGCGAACGGCGGTGGTACTGCCGATGGTGGTGGCACGGCTAATGGCGGCGCTGCGAATGGTGGCGGCACCGGCGGCAAATCCATCGGCGGAGGTGCCCCCAATGGTGGCGCCCCCGCGGGCGGCAAATCTTCTCCTGGCGGCTTTTCCGCCGGCGGCACCTCGGGTGGCGCATCCCACGGTGGCGGATTCGGCGGCAGGGGAGGCGGAGGCGGCGGTCACCGCTAGCCCCGTCACCGGCGCCGGAAGTGGTTGCGCGACCTCCTCCTCGCAACCGCCTCCGGTCCCCGGAGCGGCGACGTGGGTGGGAGTGCGGACCTGCACCCCGCTCCCACCCCGGCGTCGAAGCGACCGGCCCACCCTCGCGCTTTCTCGTGCCCGGCGCGGTGGTGGGCACGGTCGTGCCCGGAGCATGGCCGTTTCGGTCGGGATCGTGAAATGTGCTGATGTGTCATGAATTTCGCCGCGCCGATACCCGCTCGGGCGCAGGTACTGTCGAATTCAGGGTGCATCGCACGCGCGGAACTCTCAGGCATGCACCGGAACTAGCAGGAGGGCTCCGGACGATGGACGCCAGAATCAGAGGTACGACCATGCCGGTGCTCGAGGTTTCGCTCGAGCCGGGGGACAGTCTGATCGCGGAGGCCGGCCAGCTCTCCTGGATGACCGATTCGATCCGATTGCACACCTCCACGCGCGGCGCGGCCGGTGGCGTCTTCGGGGCGGTGCGGCGTGCCTTGGCGGGCGCCGGTCTGTTCATGACCGAGTACACGGCGGCCCGGCAGCCGGGGCGGGTCTCGTTCGCGGCGAAACTGCCCGGTCAGATCCTGCCCATGCGGGTCGAGCCCGGTGTCGAATACATGGTGCACCGGCACGGATTCCTGTGCGGCGCAGGCGATGTCCGCGTCAGCCTGAGCTTCCAGCGGCGGCTCGGCGCCGGTATCTTCGGCGGCACGGGTTTCACCCTGCAGAAGATCACCGGTTCCGGTTATGTCTGGGTCGAGCTGTCCGGTGAGGTCATCCAATACGATCTCGCGCCGGGCGAAACCCTGCGCGTGCACCCGGGGCATGTCGGATTGTTCGACGCCTCCGTGCGATTCGACATCACCATCATGCGCGGTGTCCGCAATGTGCTCTTCGGCGGCGACGGCCTGTTCCTGGCGGCCCTCACCGGCCCGGGACGAGTGTGGTTGCAGTCCTTGACCATCACCAACCTCGCCCACGCCCTCATCCCGTACCTGCCCGTGGGTGAGAACGAGCCGCCGCAACGCTGACCGTCAGCGCGTGACCTTCCCGGTCAGCTTGCCGCCCTGCGCATCCCGGACGATGCACTGCACCGACCCGTCCTGCGCCCAGTCCGCGCTGGTCTCCGGGCGGTACCAGAAGAGCTTGAGATCGTCCCGGTTCAGCTGGTCGAACGGCTGGCCGCACTGTGTTTCGGCGTAGTCGCGCGCGGCCTGGTCGCTGTCGTAGGTGGGCAGCCGGAAGGTGGTGAGCACCTCGCCGTCGTGCGGCTGCGTGCAATCGACCACGGTCGCGCCCTTGATCCGCGTCCCGATCCCGACCCCGTTCACGCAGTCCCCGGCCTGCAGATTCCGCAACAGGGTGTACCCCGTCGTCCCCGTGGTATCGACCGACGGATACACCCCGGAACTGCTGCTCGACGAGTGGTCGGTAACCCCGGCGATGACCCCGATCGATGCCGCGAACACCAGCCACACCACCGAGATCACCATCCCCGCGATGGCCAGTCCCCGCCCCTGCTGCCCCCGCTCCTTGATCTGCGACAGCGCGATGAACCCGAACGGCAAGGCCAGCAAGCACATACCGAGCAGCCCGGTAATGAACGCCGCGATCGCGAACCCATTGGTGGTGCCCTGCGGCGGCTGCTGCATCGGATACCCGGGCACCCCGCCCATCGGCGGATACCACCCCGGCGGCTGATTCCCCGGCCACGCCTGCGGCTGCCCCGGTTGCGGAGTGGGCCACGCCGGCTGTCCGGGTGCTTGGCCCGCGCCTTGCTCGCCGGGCCAGGCCGGTGGGGCGGGTATCTGCTCGGCAGCTTGCTCGCCCGTCCACGCAGGGGGTTGAGCCGGCCATGCCGGCGCCTGCTCGGGTGTCGGGCCCGGCGTCTGCCCGCCGGGCCATGCGGGCGGCTGATTCGGATCCATGGATTCCCCCTGGTGTCGTACCCGGCAGGGTCGGGCGAACTGCGATACGGCCTGCTGAGCGTATCCGCTCGAAGATCATCCAGAGGGTTGTGCGCGAGCCGGGCCCGGCGTGCCGCGGCTAGCGGATCGGCGCGAGCAGGTCGGGCAGTTCGAGGATGCTGTCCACCACGGTCGCGAGTGCTGCGTCGGGGTGTTCGGAGCCGAGATAACCCCAGGGTCCGCGTCGAATCAGGATGGGCAGCATGCCCGCCGCTCGCGCCGCGAGCACGTCATTGTCGACTCGATCTCCGACATAGGCGATCTCGGCGGCCCCCACTCCCGCGACCTCCACGACCTTGTCGAAGAACGCCGGATCCGGCTTCTCCAGCCCCCATTCGGCCGAGGTGTAGACGGCGTCGACCGGCAGCCCCATCCGCTCCAGCGCCGATTTGGCCTGCGGCGGTTGATTTCCCGCAATGATCACGCCGAGCCCCCGCCCCCGCAGCTCGGCAAGCCCGCCTCGCACGTCGGGATAGAGATCGTCCCCATCGAAGTTGTTCCGCAGACTCTCCGGCTCGTCCACCGCCCAGGCCCGATCCTCGGCCTCCAGATCCAACCCCGGCCGCACCAGCGCGAACGCCTCCGTCAACGGCCGCCCCGCCCCCGCCATCCCCCCGATGACCCCGAGCAACGCGAACCGGGACACCCCGATCCGGTCGGCCCACCGGCACCAGATCCGAGTCTCATCGATCAGCGTCTCACCCACATCGAACACCACGGCTTTGATCACCAGCCCACCCTATCCACCGCCTCCCACACCCCACTCGACCCCGAGTGGCACATGAGGGACGCCGTCATCGGCGTGTCGCGTCCCTCATGTACCACTCGCCGATGAATTCAGGTGAGGGAGGGCCGAGCTGTCAGGCGGAGAGGCTGAGGGGACTTCCGATGGCGGCGTGGTAGCGGTTCAGGGCGATGTCGGTCAGTGCCGGGTGGGGGCCCAATACCTCGGCGTGCACCACGTCCGGTGCTGCCGCGATCAGGCGATCGGTCAAGAGACCGGGCGCCAGGAACCACGGCGCGACCAGTACTTCTTCCGCGCCCCGCGCTCGCAGCCGGGTCACCGCTTCGGTGACGGTGGGTTCGGTTGTGGCGAAGCAGATTTCGGTCTTCCACCCGGTCAGCGCCGCGAGCCGCCGCGCCACCTCGGCGGTACGGGCATTGGCCGCTACCGAAGAGGAGCCGACCGCCGCGACCGCAACGCCGAGCGAGGGATACGGCCCCGATGCGGCGTCCGGAGCGCCGCCACCGGAGCAGCTCGTCGGTGCGATGAGCCCGTGCAGAATTGCCGGTTCATCGACGTGAGCGGAGCGGACGCGATCACGGAGCGCGCCGATGAGACGCGCATCCGCGCCGAGCACGTCCGCCTGGGTCATCCGCAGGCGCGGGTGACGGGCGCGGGCGGCATCGAGCAAGCCGGGCAGGTCCACGCGGGCGTGGAAGGCGCTGCCCAGCAAGAGTGGAACCACCACCGCGTGTGAATGCCCTTCGGCGGCAACGGCATCCACCACCTGGTCGACCGATGGGGCGCTCAGGTCGAGGAAGGCGAGGCGTACGTCCAGGTCCGGGCGTGCGGCGGCGATCTGTTCGACGACGGCGTGCATGGTGGCCGCCGAGCGTGGGTCGCGGCTGCCGTGGGCTACCGCGATCAAAGCCGGTGCGTTGCCGGTGGATCGGGGGGTGGGGCGGCCCGGCAGGGCGGCCGGAACAGCTGCGCTGCCGGGCGGGGTCACGTCAGGCTCCGACTTCTACCGCGGTGAGGGCGTCGCCGACCAGGCCGGCGGCGAGGGTGTTGCCGCCCGCGGGGTCGATGAGGAGGAAGGAGCCGGTGTGGCGGTTGATGCTGTAGTCGTCGGCCACGATGGGGTCGGCGACGCGGATCGAGATGCGGCCGATGTCGTTGAGCGACAGCGATTCCGGGTCCGGGTCCGAGGACAGATGCTGTTCGTCGAAGCGCTCGATGAGCGAGCCGACGATCGCCTGGGTGGTGCGGGTGCCGTGCTTGAGGAGCAGGCGGGCGCCGGGGCGCAGCGGCTTGTCGCCGAGCCAGCAGACGGTGGCGTCGAAGGCCTCGATCGGTTCGGGGGCGCCGGAGACGGCCGCGATCACATCGCCGCGGGACACGTCGACGTCGTCGGCGAGGATCAGGGTGACGCTGCGGCCGGGCTGCGCCGAGGCGAGTTCACCGTCGGGGGTGTCGATGCGCTCGATGGTGGTGCGGGTGCCGGAGGGCAGCACCACGACCTCGTCGCCCTTGCTGACCACTCCGGCCGCGACCTGTCCGGCGTACCCGCGGTAGTCGGGGTGTTCGGCGGTGCGCGGGCGGATCACGTACTGCACCGGGAAGCGCAGGCCCACCTGATGGCGGCCGTGCACGTCCGCGTCCACCGGCACCGCTTCCAGGTGCTCGATGAGCGAGGGCCCGTCGTAGTACGGGGTGTTCGCGGAGCGCGAGGCCACATTGTCGCCGTGCAGCGCGGAGACCGGGATCTCCTGCACGTCGCCGGGTGCCCAGCCGAGTTTGGCTGTCAGCGCGGCGAATTCGGTGCGGACCCGGTCGAACACGCCGGCCGGATCATCGACCAGGTCGATCTTGTTGACCGCGAGCACCAGCTTCGGCACGCCCAGCAGCGCCATGACCGCGGCATGCCGGCGGGTCTGCTCGATGACACCCTTGCGGGCGTCCACGAGCAGGATCACCAGCTGCGCGGTGGACGCGCCCGACACCGTGTTCCGCGTGTACTGCACGTGCCCCGGAGTGTCGGCGAGCACGAAAGACCGCTTGGGCGTGGCGAAGTAGCGGTACGCCACATCGATGGTGATGCCCTGTTCGCGTTCCGCGCGCAGCCCGTCGACCAGCAGCGACAGGTCGGGCGTGGAGAGCCCCTTGTCGACCGAGGCGCGGGTGACCGCGTCGATCTGGTCCGCGAGCACGGATTTCGTGTCGTACAGCAACCGTCCGACCAGTGTGGACTTGCCGTCGTCGACACTGCCGGCGGTGGCCAGTCTGAGTAGGTCGGACATCAGAAGTAACCCTCTCGCTTACGGTCCTCCATGGCGGCCTCGGAGACACGGTCGTCGCCGCGGGTGGCGCCACGTTCGGTGAGGCGGGATGCCGCAACCTCGGCGAGGATCGCCTCGTTGTCGGCGGCCTCGGAAAGAATTGCGCCGGTGGTGGATCCGTCGCCGACGGTGCGGTAGCGCACCGACTTGGTCAGCAGCTCTTCGTGATCCGCCGGACCGCCCCAGGAGCCGGGCGTCATCCACATGCCGTCGCGCTGGTAGACCGGGCGCTGGTGCGCGTAGTAGATGCTGGCCAGCTCGACGTCCTCGCGGGCGATGTAGCGCCAGATGTCCAGCTCGGTCCAGTTGGAGATCGGGAACACCCGCACATGCTCGCCCGGCGCGTGCCGGCCGTTGTACAGGTTCCAGAGTTCCGGCCGCTGCCGCTTGGGATCCCAGCGCCCGAACGCGTCGCGCAGCGAGAAGATCCGCTCCTTGGCGCGCGAACGCTCCTCGTCGCGACGGCCGCCGCCGAAGACCGCGTCGAAGCGGTTCTCGTTGATGGCGTCCAGCAGCGGCACCGTCTGCAGCGGATTGCGGATCCCGTCCGGGCGCTCCTGCAGCCGGCCGTCGGCGAGGTAGTCCTCGACCGAGGCGACATGCAGTCGCAGCCCGTACTTCTCGACCACCTTGTCGCGGAATTCGAGGACCTCGGGCAGGTTGTGTCCGGTGTCCACGTGCAGCAGCGCGAACGGCAGCGGCGCGGGCCAGAAGGCCTTGATCGCCAGGTGCAGCAGCACGGTGGAGTCCTTGCCGCCCGAGAACAGGATCACGGGCCGCTCGAACTCGCCCGCCACCTCACGGAAGATGTGGATGGACTCGGATTCCAGCGCGGCCAGAGTGTCGAATTCCCGGAGCGAGGCGAACTCCTCGAGATCGGTTTCGGTTTCGAAAGTGGTCATGACGCGTGCAACCCGCATTCGGTCTTGGCGAGCCCGGCCCAGCGGCCGGATCGCGGATCGGATCCCGGTTCCGGCTTCCGTGTGCACGGAGCGCAACCGATCGAGGGATAGCCCTCTTCCACAAGGGGATTGACGAGAATGCCGTTGGCCTCGATGTAGGCGGCCATCTCGTCATCGGACCAGGCGGCGATCGGATTGATCTTCACCAGGCCGAAGCCCTCGTCGAAGGAGATGAGGGGCGCGTTGGCGCGAGTCGGCGCCTCCACCCGGCGGATGCCCGTGACCCAGGCGTTGTATCCGGCGAGGGACTTCTTCAGCGGCACCACCTTGCGCAGGCGGCAGCATTCGGCGGCGTCACGGGCGAACAGATCCTTGCCGAGCAGCTGATCCTGTTCCGGCACAGTGTTTTCCGGCGTCACGTTCACGATGTTCACGCCGTACACCAGCTCGACCGCGTCGCGGGTGCCGATGGTCTCGGCGAAGTGGTAGCCGGTATCGAGGAACAGCACGTCCACGCCGGGCTTCACCTGCGCCGCGAGCTGCACCAGCACCGCGTCCTGCATGTTCGACGCCACAATGTAATTCGCGCCGAAGTGGTCTTCGGTCCACTGCAGCAGTTCCTGCGCGGTGGCATCGGTGCCCAGCTCGGCGGCGCCCTTCTCGGCGATCGCCCGCAGCTCGGCCTCGGTGAGTTTCGTTGTAGGCCCTCCCGCCACCCGACCGCCGCCCCCCACGGAATCGCTACGCGATGCTGAAGTCATTGATGTTTCTCCCAACTACCGAAGGTCTGCTTCGTCGGTGCGAACAGCCCACTGCGCGAAACGCTCTTCACCGTCACGGTTCTTGATGAAGTTGCGCACCACCCGCTCGATGTAGTCGCCGAGCTCGTCACTGGTCACCTTGTGCTGACGCAGTTTCCGCCCGAAGGCGCTGTCGAGTCCGAGGCTGCCACCGAGGTGAACCTGGAAGCCCTCCACCTGATTCCCGTCGCCGTCGTCGACGAGCTGCCCCTTGAAGCCGATATCGGCGATCTGGGACCGGCCGCACGAGTTCGGGCAGCCGTTGATATTGATGGTGATCGGCACATCCAGGTCGGCATTGATATCCGCGAGCCGCTGCTCCAGCTCGGGAGCCAGCACCTGCGACCGCTTGCGCGTCTCCACGAACGACAGCTTGCAGAACTCGATGCCACTGCACGCCAGCAGGTTCCGCCGCCAATGCGACGGGCGGGCCTGCAGGCCGAGCGGCGTCAGCTCCTCGATCAGCTGCTCGACCTTGTCGTCGGGCACGTCGAGCACGATGAACTTCTGGTACGGCGTGAACCGCACCCGATCCGAACCCGCACGCTCCACGGCGTCGGCGGCCTGCGTCAGGATGGTGCCCGAGACGCGACCGGCGATGGGGGAGAAGCCGACGGCATTGAGACCGTTGCGCAGCTTCTGCACGCCGATGTGATCGATGGGGCGGGCCGGCTGCTCGGGCGCGGGGCCGTCGATCAGCTTGCGCTTCAGGTACTCGTCCTCGAGCACCTGCCGGAACTTCTCGACACCCCAGTCCTTCACGAGGAACTTGAGGCGCGCCTTGGTGCGCAGGCGGCGGTAGCCGTAATCGCGGAACAGCGACACGACCGCCTCCCACACATCCGGCACCTCGTCCAGCGGCACCCACGCGCCCAGCCGCTGAGCCAGCATCGGGTTGGTGGACAGGCCGCCGCCGACCCAGAGATCCAGGCCCGGACCGTGTTCGGGATGCTCGACGCCGACGAAGGCGACATCGTTGATCTCGTGCACCACGTCCTGCTGCCCGGAGATGGCGGTCTTGAACTTGCGCGGCAGGTTGGAGTACTCCTTCTTGCCGATGTAGCGCTTGACGATCTCGTCGATGGCCGGTGTCGGATCGAGGATCTCGTGCAGCGATTCACCGGCCAGCGGTGAGCCGAGCACCACGCGCGGGCAGTCGCCGCACGCCTCGGTGGTCTGCAGGCCGACCTCTTCGAGCCGCCGCCAGATCTCCGGCACATTCTCGATCTCGATCCAGTGGTACTGCACGTTCTCGCGGTCCGAGAGATCGGCGGTGTCGCGGCCGAATTCGGTGGAGATGCCGGCAATCGCCCGCAGCTGCTTCAGGTTCAGCGCGCCGGCGTCGCAGCGCACCCGCATCATGAAGTAGCGGGCCTCGAGGATGTCGATGTTCTCGTCACCGGTGAAGGTGCCGTCGTAGCCCTGCTCGCGCTGGGTGTAGAGACCCCACCAGCGCATGCGGCCGCGCAGATCGCTCTTGTCGATCGAGTCGAAACCCTGCTTCGAGTAGATGTTCTCGATGCGCGCGCGCACGTTGAGCGGGTTGTCGTCCTTCTTGCTCTGCTCGTTCGCGTTCAGCGGTTCCCGGTAGCCGAGCGCCCACTGCCCCTCCGACTTGCGCTTCACCGGTCGCGCGGTGCGCTCGCGCGGCGCGACGGGCGCTTCCGAACGCGGACGGTCCGGACGCACACGTCGTTCCACGGCAGGCCGTTCGGGCCGGGCGGGGCGAGTGGATTCGGAACTGTTGGCGTCGGTGCTCGACGTCATGGGGTCGCTCCTGAGGGTCTTGCGGGCAGGCGGGAGGGGCTGGCTCTCGCCTCCGAGATCAGAACCGGCTCTTACGGCGTCAGAACACGCCGGATTCCGGGGAAGGGGAGCCGATCTACCGGAGGCAGTCCGGCAGACAGCTCGCGCTGCAGACGCGCTTGAAGTCGACATGGCGACGCGCCACGAGTCGTACTCCAAGTCCAGTCATGCCGCTTATTGTGCCACGTCAGACGGGTCGTTCCGACCGTTGGACGGGATTTTCCGTGCTTTTGCGGGAAATCCCCTGGATATATCATCCGGTTTGTGACGACAGTCATAGATCAGGCCGTTATCGGATCTTGAACGGTTGACCTATAGATGGCGCGTACGGTGTGACCCGCGCGACCGGTCACACTGATGAGGTGACCGACTCGACCGCCGCACTCGCCCCTGCAACCGATGAATCCCTGGTGCCGGCGCTGCGCGACTTCGGCGGCGGGGCCTTCGGGATCTACATTCACGTACCGTTCTGCGCCACCCGCTGCGGCTACTGCGACTTCAACACCTATACCGCCGGGGAGCTTGGCACTTCCGCCTCACCGCAATCCTGGTTCGAGGCATTGCGCGGTGAATTGTCCACTGCCGCTGAACGATTCGCCGATTTCCCGACGCCGACACCGGCCGTCGAGACCGTCTTCGTGGGCGGCGGCACCCCCTCACTGCTCGGCGCCGACGGCCTCGCGAACGTGCTGAGCGCGATCCGCGACAACTTCACCCTGGCTCCCGGCGCCGAGGTCACCACCGAATCGAACCCGGAATCCACCTCGCCGGAATTCTTCGAACGCCTGCTCGCGGGCGGATTCACCCGCGTCTCGCTGGGCATGCAGTCGGCGGCCGCGCACGTACTGAAGATCCTCGACCGCACCCACACGCCGGGCCGCGCCGTGAGCGCCGCGCGGGAAGCCCGGGCCGCCGGCTTCGAGCACGTGAACCTGGACCTCATCTACGGCACTCCGGGCGAGACCGACGCCGATCTCGACGCGAGCCTGGACGCCGTGCTCTCGGCCGGCGTCGATCACGTCTCCGCCTACTCGCTGATCGTCGAGGACGGCACCGCCCTGGCCCGCCGCGTCCGCCGCGGCGAACTCCCCGCCCCCGACGACGACGTCCTCGCCGCCCGCTACGAACGCATCGACAACCGCCTGTCCGCCGCCGGCCTGCACTGGTACGAGGTCTCCAACTGGGCCGCGAACGATGCCGCCCGCTGCCGCCACAACCTCGGCTACTGGGACGGCGGCGACTGGCTCGGCGCCGGTCCGGGCGCGCACAGCCACGTCGGCGGCGTCCGCTGGTGGAATGTGAAACACCCTGCGCGCTACGCGGATCGGGTCACCCTGGGCGGCCTGCCCGCCGCCGGCTGGGAGGCCCTCACCGCCGACGAGCAGTACACCGAACGCGTCATGCTCACGGTTCGCCTGCGCACCGGCCTGCCGCTGGCGGATCTGGATGCCGCTGGTCGCGAGGCCGCGGCAGGCGTGGTCGCAGACGGGCTGGCCGTGCAACAAGGAAGCCGCTTGATGCTCACCGATCGAGGTCGCCTGCTGGCGGATGGCGTGGTGCGCACGCTGCTCGGCTGAGCCCGGCCGACTCACCATGGCCGCCGGCCGGCGGGCGGATTCGGCGCTGCCGTCGGGGTGTTTGGTGCCTTGCGCCCGAATCCGTCGGGACGCGTCATCGCGCCGTGCCCGGACCCGTCGCGATTAGGCCGTTCGTGCGGCGGTGGTGTCCTACGCTGCACCGAGCAGCCCACCCCGGCGTCCTGTGCGCCCCGCTCGCGAGGATTCGCCATGTTCGACGAGGACATCGTCCCGTATCAGGTCGAGGTGCCCGAGGTGCAGCTTCGTGACCTGCGCCGGCGACTGGGCGAAACCCGCTGGCCCGCACAGATTCCCGGGGCCGGGTGGACCCGCGGCGTGCCCGTCGACCCGCTGCGGGAGCTGGCCGCGCACTGGGCCGCGCGTTTCGATTGGCGCTGGTGGGAGCAGCGGCTCAATTCGTATTCGCAGTACACCACGGTCATCGACGGCGCGCGGATCCACTTCCTGCACATCAGATCCCGGAAGCTGAATCCGTTCCCGTTGCTGCTGTTGCACGGCTGGCCGGGGTCGGTGGTCGAATTCCTGGAGGTCATCGAGCCGCTCGCCGATCCGGAGTCGGGCGGTCCGGCCTTCGACCTGATCATCCCGTCGCACCCCAATTTCGGGTTCTCCGGTCCGGTGACGGCCCCGGGCTGGGACAGTATGCGCATCGCCCGTGCCTACGCGGAACTCATGCGCCGCCTGGGCTATCCGCGCTACGGCGTGCAGGGCGGCGATTTCGGCGCGTTCATCGGCCCGGATCTGGGCCGGGTGGATGCCGGACGCGTCGTCGGTGTGCACGTGAATGCCGCCACCATGGGTTTCGTTCCCTACGGCCATGTTCCGGACGAGACCGCCGACACCCTCACGGTGCGGGAGCGAAAGAGCCTGGCGCGCCTGGGCGCCTTTCTCACCGACGGCGGCGGCTACTTCCAGATCCAGGGCACTCGCCCGCACACGCTGGGCTTCGCGCTCGCGGATTCGCCGGCCGGGCAGCTGGCCTGGATCACCGAGAAGTTCCATGATTGGACGGGAAGTGAAGGCGCGCTGCAGGATCGGGTCGATCGGGACCAGATGCTGGCGAACATCTCCGTGTACTGGTTCACCAACACCGGCGGTTCCTCCGCGCAGCTGTATTTCGAGACCTTGCACTCACCGGCGCTGCCGACCCTGTCGACTACGCCCACGGCCGTCGCCAATTTCGCCGAGGATGTCGCCATCCGCCGGTATGCCGAGCAGGTCAATACCATCGTGCGCTGGACCGACTTCGACACCGGCGGTCATTTCGCCGCCATGCAGACCCCGGAACTACTGGTCGAGGACGTGCGCGCCTTCTTCGCCGAACTGCTCGGCTGATCCCGCCCGGAGCGGACAATAGGGGATATGGCGCTCGCATCGTTCATGGTCCCGATCGGCACGCCCGCACCGGAATTCACGCTGCCCGCGGTGGACGGCAGCAAGGTGTCCCTGGACGGTTTCGCGGGAGCGCCGGCCCTGCTGGTGGTGTTCCTGTCGAACCATTGCCCGTATGTGCGGCGCATCGAAAGGTCGCTCGGCGCAGTCACTTCCGAGCTGGCGGCCCAGGGCTTGGCCACCGTCGGCATCAGCAGCAACGACATGGTGAGCTATCCGGAGGACGATGCCCCGCACCTGCGCGAGCAGATGCGCCGCGCGGACTTCGCCTTTCCCTACCTGATCGACGATGCGCAGGAGGTGGCCCGCGCCTACCGCGCCGCCTGCACGCCCGATCTGTTCCTCTACGACGCCGCCCGCCGCCTGGCCTACCGTGGCGAATTCGATGCCGCGCGACCGCGAAACGAGGTCCGCTCCGATGGCGCGACCCTGCGGGCCGCCTTCGAACTGGTGCTGGCCGGGCGACCGGTACCGGAACCGCACACCCCGAGCATCGGGTGTTCCATCAAATGGAAGCCGGGCAACGAGCCCGGTGGTTCCGGCCTGCTGCTCTGACCCGTGGCCGCGGGCCGGGACCGGCTCGCAGGCAATATGCCGACAGGCAACTAAACTGGATCTCGGATGTCCGGGAATCCGCGTGGCAGTTGCCTGCCGGTGAACCGGTTGTGTACAGCGCCGGCGAACTGGTGGCATCCACACGCACCCGGAGACGAACCAGGAGGTGGGCCCCATGTCGACCACGGAACAACGGCGGCTCGAGGTCCTGCGCGCGATCGTCGCGGACTACATATCCACCAAGGAACCGATCGGTTCGAAAACCCTGGTGGAACGCCACAATCTAGGAGTTTCCAGCGCCACCGTCCGCAACGATATGGCGGTGCTGGAGGCCGAGGGCTACATCGCCCAGCCGCACACCTCCTCGGGCCGCATCCCCACCGACAAGGGTTACCGGCAGTTCGTCGACCACATCTCCGAGGTGAAGCCGCTCTCCAACGCCGAACGCCGGGCGATCATGGAGTTCCTGGAGAGCGGCGTCGACCTCGACGACGTCCTGCGCCGCGGCGTCCGCCTGCTGGCCCAGCTCACCCGCCAGGTGGCCATGGTCCAGTACCCGACCGTCTCGGCCTCCACCGTGCGGCACATCGAAGCGGTGGCCCTCAATCCGGCGCGACTGCTGCTCGTGGTGATCACCGACACCGGACGCGTCGAACAGCGCCTGGTGGATCTGGGCAATCTGATCACCGAGGAAGACCTCGCCGTGCTGCGGGCCATGCTCGGCAAGGCCATGGACGGTAAGCGACTGGCCATGGCTTCGGCCTCGGTCGCGGAACTGCCCGAACACTCACCCGCGCGGCTGCGCGAGGTGCTGATCCGGGTCTCGACCGTGCTGGTGGAAACACTCGTCGAGCATCCGGAGGAGCGACTGGTACTCGGCGGCACCGCCAATCTGACTCGCAGCGCGTCCGATTTCGCCGGGAACGGTTTCCCGGGTTCGCTGCGTTCGGTATTGGAGGCCCTGGAAGAGCAGGTGATCGTGCTGAAGCTGCTGGCAGCGGCACAGCAGCCGGGTACCGTGACCGTGCAGATCGGCGAGGAGACGAAGGTCGAGCAGATGCGCGGGACGGCCGTGGTGTCCACCGGTTACGGGATGCCCGGTACCGTTCTGGGTGGCATGGGGGTGTTGGGGCCGACCCGCATGGACTATCCGGGCACCATTGCCTCGGTTGCGGCCGTCGCCCGGTACATCGGTGAGGTGCTCGCCGAACGGTGAGCAAGCGGAGACGAAACAGGACTAGAGAGCGCAGTGGCACGGGACTATTACGGACTGCTCGGCGTCGCACGTAACGCGACCGACCAGGAGATCAAGCGCGCCTATCGCAAGCTGGCGCGTGAACTTCATCCCGACGTCAATCCGGAACCGGAGGCGCAGGAGAAGTTCCGGGAGGTGTCGGCGGCCTACGAGGTGCTGTCCGACCCGGAGAAGCGGCGCATCGTCGATCTCGGCGGTGACCCGCTGGAATCCGGCGCGGGCGGCATGGGCGGCGGATTCTCCGGCGCCGGCTTCGGCGGACTCGGCGACGTGTTCGAGGCCTTCTTCGGCGGCATGAGCGGCGCCAACCCGCGCAAGCCGCGCGGGCGCGTGCAGCCCGGCGCGGATTCGCTGCTGCGCACCCGGCTCTCGCTGCAGGAATGCGCGGTCGGCGTCACCAAGCACCTGACCGTCGACACGGCCGTGCTCTGCGATCTGTGCCAGGGTTCCGGCACCAACGGCAACTCCAAGCCGGTGCGCTGTGAAACCTGTGGTGGCGCAGGTGAAGTGCAGAGCGTGCAGCGGTCCTTCCTGGGCCAGGTCATGACTTCCCGGCCCTGCCCCACCTGCCGTGGCGCGGGCGAGGTCATCCCCGATCCCTGCCGCAAGTGCGGCGGCGACGGCCGGGTGCGGGCCCGCCGCGAGATCGCCGCGCCGATCCCGGCCGGTGTCGCGAACGGCATGCGGGTGCGGCTGGCCGCGCAGGGCGAGGTCGGCCCGGGTGGCGGCCCGGCCGGTGACCTGTACGTGGAGATCGTCGAGCAGCCGCACGACACCTTCGTCCGCGACGGCGACGACCTGCACTGCACCATCCGCGTGCCCATGGTGGACGCGGCGCTGGGCACCACCGTGGTGGTCGACACCATCCTGGACGGGCCGGTCGAGCTCACCATTCCCGCGGGCACCCAGCCCGGCGAGGCGTCGGTGCTGCGCGGGCACGGCATGCCGAAGCTGCGGGTCAGCTCGCGCGGAGACCTGATCGCGCACCTCGACATCGTGGTGCCGGCCAAGCTGGACTCCAAGCAGACGGACCTGCTGCAGAAGTACAAGGGCCTGCGCGGCAACGAACGCACCGAGGTGCTGACCGCCCAGTCCGAGCACAACAGCGGCCTGTTCGCCCGCCTGCGCGCCTCCTTCAGCGGACGCTGACCCGTTGGCCGCCACCGTCTTCTACCTCGACGAGGTCCCCGAACCCGGGGCCACCGCCGTGCTCGACGGACCGGAGGGCCGGCACGCGGCCACCGTCCGCCGCATCCGGGCCGGAGAGCCCATCACCCTCTCCGACGGGCACGGCGTCCTGGCCGCCTCGGAAGTGACGGTGGCGCAGAAGGATCGGCTCGAACTGAAGGTGCTGGACCGCCACGTCGCGACCCCCGCCACTCCCCAGGTGACGGTGGTTCAGGCGCTGCCCAAATCCGATCGCTCCGAACTGGCGGTCGAGTTGATGACGGAGGCCGGCGCCGACGCCATCGTGCCTTGGCAGGCGTCGCGCTGCGTCTCCAATTGGGAAGCCAAGGCCCGCAAGGGCGTCGAGAAATGGCGCGCCGCCGCCAAGCAGGCAGCCCGCCAATCCCGTCGCCCCTACATCCCGGATGTGGCCGAGCTGCACAGCACTCGGGAGTTGGTCGACCTGGTGCGGGACGCGAAGGCGAACGGCGCAGTGGTGGCGGCCCTGCACGAATCGGGCGAATCCCGTTTCACCGAGCTGTCTTTCGAGGGCGTCCCCGAGGTGGTCCTGATCGTCGGCCCCGAGGGCGGTCTCGACGACGCCGAACTCACCGCCCTCTCCGAGGCAGGCGCCTATATCGTCCTGCTCGGCCCCACCGTCCTCCGCACTTCGACGGCCGCGGCGGTAGCTCTCGGCGCACTCGGAGCATTGACCCCGCGCTGGTGACTGATTCCGCGGTGGAATCGAGCCGTGCGGCCGCGAACGACCGTCACGCGAGCGCGGTCCGCGCTGCCGTGGCGCGGCGGGATCGGGTCGCGAGGGTTGTCACCAGCGCTGCCGCCATCAGGATCAGCGCCCCCACGTAGGTCGCGAGTCCGGCCCAGCCGAAGCGGCCGTAGGCGAAACCGGCTGCGCCACCGGCGATCGAGCTGCCCATGTAGTAGGCGAACAAGTACAGCGAGGAGGCCGCGGCGCGATTGCCTTCCGCCGCCGCGCCGACCCAGCCGCTGGCGATGGAGTGCACCGCGAAGAAACCCGCGGTGCAGAGCAGTACGCCGAACAGGATGACGAAGAGCTGGTCGGGGAGGGTGAGCAGCAGTCCCGCGGCCATGGTGGCGATGCCGACGACCAGGACGCGATTGCGCCCGAAGCGGGCCGTCAGCCGTCCCGCCGCGGCGGAGGTGAAGGTGCCCGCCAGATACAAGATGAAGATCAATCCCACTGTGGCGTCGGACAATCCGAACGGCTGGCGGGTCAGGCGGTAGCCGAGGAAGTTGTAGATCGACACGAAGCTGCCCATGGCCACGAAGGCCAGCGCGAACAGCGGCAGCAGGATGCGGTGGTTCAGGTGACCCGCGAAATCCCTTGTCAGCGTGCGCAGATCGAGCGGGCGCGGCGCGAAGTTCCGGGAGGGCGGCAGCATCTTGACGAAGATCACCGCGCACACCGCCGACGCGAAGCCCACCATGGCCTCGCCCCAGCGCCAGGACGCCACTTCGAGGGTGAAGGCCGGGATCAGCCGCCCGCCGAGTCCGCCGACGGTATTGCCGGCGATGTAGATGCCCATGGCCGTCCCGAGCCCGTTCGCCCCGATCTCCTCGGCGAGGTAGGCCATGGCCACGGCCGGCACCCCGGCCAGCGTGATCCCCTGGATCGCCCTGCCTACGAGCAGTACGTCCAGGCTGGGGCTGAAGGGCAGCAGCAGTCCGATGACGCTGGCGGTGACCGCCGAGCCGATCATCATGCGGGTCCGCCCGAACCGGTTGGACAGCACGCTCATCGGAATGATCGCCACGGCCAGCAGTCCGGTGGTCAGGGAGACCGCCAGCGCGGCGTGCGCGGGTGTCGCGTCGAAGGCGGCGGAGAGGCTGGGCAGCAGGGCCTGTGCGCTGTACATGGACGCGAAGGTGGTCAGTCCGGCGGCGAAGAGCGCGATGGTGATGCGGCGCTCGTGGCTGCTGGTTTCCGGGGGTGCGATGACCGCTGCTGTGCTCACTTCTCGAGCATGGTTCGCGGCCGCTAACAAAGGAAATGCATAATAACCGGATAGTTGATACATCTGCCGCATTAGCAGAGCTACCGGCCCGGAGGCCGTCCATGCCGAGTGACGATCTGCACTGGTTCACCACGCTCGCCGAGCTGGAACGCGTCGGCGCGGCCGCCGATCGCCTGCACCTGACCCAGCCCACGCTCTCCCGCATGCTGGCGCGCCTGGAGCACCGGCTCGGCATCCAGCTGTTCGATCGGCACGGAAAACGCCTGACCCTCAATGCCTTCGGCCGGGTCTACTACGAGCACGCCCGCCGGGCGCAGGCCGAACTGGATGCCGCCGCCAGGGAATTGGCGGATCTGGCCAATCCGGCCAAGGGTGTGGTCCGCCTGTCGTTCCTGCATTCCTTCGGCGCCCGCCTGGTCCCGGATCTCATCGCGGGCGTCCGCCGCACCTCCGCCAATATCGCCTTCGCGCTGCACCAGGGCGCCTCGGGAATGGTTGCCGCGCATGTCCTCGACGGCACGTCCGATCTGGGTCTGGTCTCGCCCAAACCGTCGGCCACCGGGCTCGGCTGGCGCACCCTGCTGCATCAGCGCCTGGCGCTCGCGGTCCCGGCCGACCATCGTCTCGCCGTGCGCCGGCAGGTCCGTCTCGCCGAAGCGGCCGACGCCGACTTCATTTCGATGCATCCGGGTTTCGGTATGCGCCAGATCCTCGACGACCTGTGTGCCGCAGCCGATTTCCGCCCGCGCATCGGTTTCGAGTCGAGTGATCTGGTGACCGTCGCGGGTCTGGTGGCCGCGGGCTTGGGTGTCGCGGTCCTTCCGCTGGAAGAAGCCCCGGTCCGCGGCCCCCAGCCCGGCCCGGTCCTGATCCCGCTCTCCGATCCGGGCGCGACCCGTGCGGTGGGCCTGATCTGGTCTTCTACCGCCGTCCATTCCGACGCGGTCCGCCGTTTCCGCGATTTCGCGTTCGCCTGGGCCGTCGAATAGCGCTGTGCGCTGCCGCCGCGTAACGCCCTGGCGGCAGCGCTGCGGCAGTCCGGCGTCACACCTGCTGGTAGCCGTCTATTCACTGGGCGGTGTCGGAGGTCGGCGGTAAACTTTGGTCAACGACGTGAGGTTCGAGACCGGAAAGCAGGCTATAGCCACTTTTGAGAAACGCAGGCGAGATCGGCGATCAGAACACACCCACTGCCGGCATCGGGGCCGGCGGCAACGGGTCCGGACCGGCAGGGCGGACCGTTCGTTCCAGCATCGAATTGGCACCGGAGTCGGTGTTCGGATTCCTGGGTTCGGCTGACGAGAACCTGCGTGAACTCGAGCGGCTTCTCGATGCCGACATTCATGTACGCGGCAATTCCGTCACCCTTACCGGCAAGCCCGCCGATGTGGCGCTGGCGGAACGTGTTGTGGCCCAGCTGGTGGCATTGACCGCGCGGAATCGCGTGGTCACCCCCGAGGCCGTGCGGCACACGTATTCGATGCTCACCGAGGGCTCCTCGGATTCCCCGGCGGAGGTGCTGAGCCTGGACATCCTGTCCCGGCGCGGTAAGACCATCCGGCCCAAGACGCTGAATCAGAAGCGCTATGTCGACGCCATCGACTCGCACACCATCGTGTTCGGTGTGGGTCCGGCGGGTACCGGTAAGACGTATCTGGCCATGGCGAAGGCCGTGCAGGCCTTGCAGACCAAGCAGGTCAATCGCATCATCCTGACGCGTCCCGCGGTGGAAGCCGGTGAGCGCCTGGGCTTCCTGCCCGGCACGCTCAACGACAAGATCGACCCGTATCTGCGGCCGCTCTACGATGCCCTGCACGACATGATGGATCCCGAGGCGATTCCGAAGCTCATGCAGGCGGGCGTCATCGAGGTCGCGCCGCTGGCGTACATGCGCGGTCGCACGCTCAACGATTCGTTCATCATTCTCGACGAGGCGCAGAACACCACGGCCGAGCAGATGAAGATGTTCCTGACCCGCTTGGGCTTCGGTTCGAAGATCGTGGTGACCGGTGACGTCACCCAGGTCGATCTGCCGAACAATTCGCGCTCGGGTCTGCGGGCGGCGACCGAGATCCTCACCGATATCGACGATATCCATATCTCCGTGCTCACCAGCGCGGATGTGGTGCGGCACCGATTGGTCGGGGAGATCGTGGACGCCTACGACCGGTTCGAGAACGAGTCGCGGCCACCGGCCTCGGTGCACTACCCGGGCAATCGTGCGCAGCGGCGTGCCGCGAGCCGGGGGGAGCGGCACTGAACTCGGCCGATAGGCTTATCGGGTGAGTATCGAGATCGCCAACGAATCGGGTATCGAGGTATCCGAAGAAGAACTGGTCAGCGTCGCGCGGTTCGCCATCAGCCAGATGGATGTGCATCCGGCGGCGGAGCTGTCGATGGTGCTGGTCGATCTCGACACCATGGCCGATCTGCACATGCGCTGGATGGACCTGCCGGGTCCGACCGATGTGATGTCGTTCCCCATGGACGAGCTGGAACCCGGCGGGCGTCCCGACGCCGCCGAGCCCGGCCCGTCCATGCTGGGCGATATCGTGCTCTGCCCGGAGTTCGCGGCCCAGCAGGCCGAGAAGGCCGGGCATTCCATGGATCACGAGCTGGCGCTGCTGACCGTGCACGGCGTCCTGCACCTCCTCGGCTACGACCATGCCGAGCCGGAGGAGGAGAAGGAGATGTTCGCGCTGCAGGCCTCCCTGCTGGAGGGCTGGTACGAGAGCCTGCGCGAGCAGCAGCGGCGCGACGAGCTCGCCGAGCGGGATCGGCGACTGCTGGGCAAGACCGGATTCACCGCACCCGGTGATCCGCTGGACCCGGCGTGAATTCTTTCGTTCTGCTCCTGTTGGCGATCGTTCTGGTCCCCGCGGGCGGGATGTTCGCCGCGCTGGATGCGGCGCTGAACACGATTTCCCCTGCGCGCCTGGAAGATCTGGTGCGCGCGGAGCGTACCGGCGCGGTCCGGTTGACGCGCATCATCGCGGATCGGCCGCGCTATGTGAATCTCATGGTGTTGCTGCGGGTGTTCTGCGAGATCACCGCGACGGTGCTGCTGGCCGCGGTGCTCATGGACTGGCTCACCGAGTTCCAGGCGCTGGTGATCACCGCGGTGGTCATGGTGCTGGTGGACTATCTGGTGATCGGGGTGGGGCCGCGTACTTTGGGCCGGCAGCACGCGTATTCGCTGTCGCTGGGTGCGTCGCTGCCGTTGCAGGCCATCGGCTCGCTGCTCGGCCCGATCAGCCGGTTGCTGATTCTGGTGGGTAATGCGATCACGCCCGGTAAGGGATTTCGCAACGGCCCCTTCGCCTCCGAGATCGAACTGCGTGAAGTGGTGGATCTGGCGGGGGAGCGCGGCGTGGTGGACGCGGACGAGCGCCGCATGATCCAGTCGGTCTTCGAATTGGATACCACTCCGGCGCGTGAGGTGATGGTGCCGCGCACCGAGATGGTGTGGATCGAGGCGGACAAGACTGCGGCGCAGGCGATGTCGCTGGCGGTGCGGTCGGGGCATTCGCGGATTCCGGTGATCGGCGAGAACGTCGACGACATTCTCGGGGTCGTCTACCTGAAAGACCTTGTCCCGTACGCGGATCGGAGCAAGAAGGTGAAGGTGCGCCAGGTGATGCGCCCCGCCGTCTTCGTCCCCGATTCGAAACCCCTCGACGCGCTGCTCGACGAGATGCAGCGCCGCCGTAACCATATGGCGCTGCTGGTGGACGAATACGGCGGTATCGCGGGCCTGGTCAGCATCGAGGACATTCTGGAGGAGATCGTCGGGGAGATCTCCGACGAGTACGACAAGGACGAGATCGCGCCCATCGAACCGATCGGCAGCGGCCGCTACCGGGTCTCGGCGCGGCTGCCGATCGACGATCTGGGCGAGCTGTTCGACCTGGAGATCGAGGAGGAGGACGTCGACACGGTCGGCGGCCTGCTCGCGCACGCGCTGGGCCGCGTGCCGCTGCCGGGCTCCAAGGCGGTCATTCACGGCCTGCAGCTGAAGGGGGAGGGCGGCGCGGATGCGCGCGGCCGGGTGCGGGTGCACGCGGTGGTGGTGCGCAGGGCGCCGGAGAAGACGAGAACCGGATCGGCCGAGCTGGAGCCGGGCGGCGCGATACACGAGGACGGAGAGGCCGATGACTGAACTGGATGCCGAGGACAACAAGCTGCTGGTGCTCGCGCGCGGCGCGATGGGCCGGACGGGCGGCAATGGCGGTGCGGCCGTACGCGATACCGACGGGCGCACCTACGCGGCCGGTGAAGTCGAGTTGTCGGCGCTGCGGCTGACGGCCTTGCAGGCGGCGGTCGCGGCCGCGATCTCCAGTGGCGCAGAGGGTTTCGAATGCGCCGTGGTGGTCGCGGGCAAGTTCTCCGATCCGGGTGTGGGAGCCGTGCGCGAGGTCTCGGCCGCGGCGCGCATCGTGTTCACCGATCGCTCCGGCAAGGTTTTCGAGACGGTGGACGCGGGCGATTACGGGGTGGAGAACCCGATCGCCGCGGAGCGCGCCGTGGCCGGTAATGCGGTGGGGGAACGAAATATCCCTGAGGGACTGGATCTAGACACTGAGTCGGAGGTGTTCGAATGAGCGGCAAGGATTCCGAGCAGAGCGCGGGTAAGGCCGCTGCGCAGGGCGGGGGCGAATTCCGTTCCGGCTTCGTCTGTTTCGTCGGCCGCCCGAACACCGGGAAGTCCACGCTGACCAATGCTCTGGTGGGGCAGAAGATCGCCATCACCTCGTCGCGGCCGCAGACGACCCGGCATACGATTCGCGGCATCGTGCACCGGGAGCACACGCAGTTGATCCTGGTCGATACGCCCGGTCTGCACCGGCCACGGACGCTGCTCGGTCAGCGCTTGAACGACCTTGTGCGCGATACGTATTCCGAGGTCGACGTCATCGCCATCTGCATTCCGGCGGACGAGAAGATCGGTCCCGGCGACCGCTGGATCGTGGAGCAGATCCGGCAGATGGCGCCGAAGACCACCCTGCTCGGCGTGGTCACCAAGATCGACAAGGTGAGTCGCGACCAGATTGCCCACCAGCTGCTGGCGGTTTCCCAGCTGCTCGGCCCGGAATCCGATCTGGTGCCGGTCTCGGCGGTCAAGGGTGAGCAGGTCGAGACGCTCATCGATGTCATCGCCTCGAAAATGCCGGAGGGCCCGGCCTTCTACCCCGACGGCGAGCTCACCGACGAGCCCGAGGAAACCCTCATGGCCGAGCTCATCCGCGAGGCCGCCCTGGAGGGCGTCCGCGACGAGCTCCCGCATTCCCTGGCCGTGGTCATCGAGGAGATCCTCCCGCGCGAGGAGAACGAAGACCTCCTCGACGTGCACGCCTTGCTGTATGTCGAGCGCCCCAGCCAGAA
Organism: Nocardia sp. NPDC020380; assembly: GCF_044386975.1. Lineage (NCBI taxonomy): Bacteria > Bacillati > Actinomycetota > Actinomycetes > Mycobacteriales > Nocardiaceae > Nocardia > Nocardia sp. NPDC020380. The sequence goes on from NZ_JBIRVQ010000008.1 coordinate 479,447, forward strand.
GGCCATCATCATCGGCAAGGGCGGCGCCCGCCTCAAAGAGGTCGGCACCAACGCCCGCAAGCAGATCGAACACATCCTCGGCACCCGCATCTACCTCCACCTGCACGTGAAGGTGGCCAAGGACTGGCAGCGCGACCCGAAACAGCTCGGCAAGCTCGGCTTCTGACCCCGCCGGCCGGGCATGGGACTCCACCACCTGGAGCTCCCGCGCGGGCACAACGAAGTCCGGTCGGGGCGCGGTATACCGGGCCGCGGCGGAGCTTCAGGCGGCGGGCCGCTCCCACCAAGGTGCCGGGCGGTGTTCGTACCACTTCAGTTCGGATTCGAGCTGGGCGGCGACGGACACCAGCAGGGGCTCGGCATTGGCCGGGCCCATGAGCTGGGCGCCGACCGGGAGGCCGGCGGCGGTGAAGCCGGCGGGCACATTGACCGAGGGCCAGCCGAGGATGTTCCACGGCCAGGTGTAAGGGCAAGCGGCGGTGATGACTTCGTCGGTGGCCCAGTTGCCGATGCCGTCCAGGGCGTGCACATCCGGCGGCGGGGTGGCGGTGGTGGGGGCCAGGATGACGTCGAAGTCGTTGAACATGCGGCCGATTCGATTGCGCAGCAAGGGTTCCGTCTTGCGCGCCGCGAACAGGGCGGGGCCGAGCAAGCGGCCCACGGAAGCATTGTGCGCGGTGCGCGGATCCACCTCGACGCCCGGCATGCGGCCCATGACCTCGTGAATGCCGGCCATGGAACGCGGCAGGAAGGTCGCGCCGATGAGGACGCCGTAGGGCACATCGGCGATGACCACCTCGTGGCCGAGGCGGCGCAGTGTGCCGGCGATACCGTGCACCTTGGCCTCGACCTCGCGATCCAGCGCGGTCTTGGTGGCAGTGAACGGAATTCGCAACGACAGCGCAATGCGCAGGCGACCGGGATCGCGGCCCACGGCATCGGAAACCCGGGTGGCGGGCGGGGTATGGAGGTCACCCGCATGCGATCCGGACGCGGCGTCGAGCAGCAGCGCGGCATCCTCGACGGTGCGCGCGAGCGGCCCGTTCACGGTGAGCCCGTAGAACGCTTCCGGCAGCGGCCAAGTGGAAATGCGCCCCCGCTGCGGTTTGATCCCGACCAGGTTGTTCCAGGCCGCCGGAATGCGCACCGACCCGGCACCGTCGGAACCCAGTGCGGCCGGCACCAATCCGGCCGCGACCGCCGCGGCGGATCCACCCGAAGAGCCGCCGGGCGTACGCTCCGCCGCCCACGGATTCCTGGTGTGCCCGAACGCCTTTCCGTCCGTGAACGGATACTGCCCGAGTTCACACGTATTGGTCTTGCCGACGATCACGACACCGGCCGCACGCAACCGCCGAACCGATTCGGCGTCTTGCGTTTTCACCGGAAGATCACCGCCGCACCCGAAAGCCGTCGGCGTCCCGGCGAGGTCGGTGTCGTCCTTGATGGCGAACGGCACCCCGAGCAGCGGCGCGCGTTCCCCGGCAGCGAGCTTCCGATCCGCCTCGGCAGCCTCCGCCAGCGCCTCCGCGCGGCGCACGATGCGGAAAGCATTGAGCGTGGACTGACTGGCCTCGATCCGATCGAGCACCGCGGTGGTCGCCTCCACCGAGCTGATCTCACCCGCGGCCAGCGCCGCCGCCATCCGTGCCAATCCGAGCTCTGCTACCGACGCCATCGTCACTGTGAATCCCGTCTCCGTCGTACCCATGGGTAACGTAGCGCGATTCTGGTCACACGTCCAACGTCGATTCGGGGTCCCGTTCCGCCTGCGACGCGGCCACACGCGGCGGCTCCGCGCTCTCCGGTCGCCCGCGCGTGCGAGACTGTTGCGGTGCGGTTGTATCGGGATCACGCTGTCGTGTTGCGGCAGCACAAGCTTGGCGAGGCGGACCGCATCGTCACGCTGCTGACCCGGCAGCACGGGCTGGTCCGTGCGGTCGCCAGGGGGGTGCGGCGGACCCGGTCCAAATTCGGGGCGCGTCTGGAACCGTTCGCTTACATCGATGTTCAGCTACATCCGGGGCGCAATCTCGACACCGTTACCCAGGTGCATACGGTGGAGACTTTCTCTGCTGACATCGTTGCCGACTACGGGCGCTACACGACCGCCTGTGCTGTCCTGGAGACGGCTGAACGCCTGGCTGGTGAGGAGGGCGCGCCCGCCCCTCGCTTGCACAGCCTTACCGCCGGCGCCCTTCGCGCCATTGCTCTCGGCCACCGGCCCCACGAACTCATCCTCGACGCATTCCTCTTGCGCGCCATGGGTTTCGCGGGCTGGGCTCCCGCCCTGGACGAATGCGCCCGCTGCGCTACTCCCGGTCCGCACCGCGCCTTCCATGTTTCTGCGGGCGGCGCGGTCTGCGTTCATTGCCGTCCGCCCGGCAGTGCGACGCCGATGCTGGGTGTCCTCGAGCATATGAGCGCTCTCAACCGCGGTGACTGGGCCGGGGTGGAAGCCATCCCGGAAACCATGCGCCGCCAAGCCACCGGCCTGATCGCCGCCCATCTCCAATGGCATCTGGAACGCCAACTCCGCACTCTCCCTTTGATCGAGCGCACCCGCCCCCACGAGGCGGTCGACCGCGCGGAAGCCATCCCCCTTGACCGGTCCGATTTTCCGCGTCCGGTCATCGCGTAGCGGGCCTTGCGCGAGCTCTCGGGGCCGGCCATGAGAGTCCCGGTCAGTGGGCGGGAAGAAGACGTCGGGATCAGTGAGATTCCATACAAGGGAAATGGCTGTTAGCTGGCCTAAAGTTCACGGCGTGATCGACTCTCGTGCTCGGAAGTCCTCGGGTGGCGTGGTGCGCCGCCTGCCGGTGGCGCTCGCCGCCGTCTCCGTTCTCGCCGCCGCCGCGACCGGTATTGCCGGGGCGCAGCCGGTGGTGCCGAGCCTGCCGTTCGGCGGGCTCTCGTACACCGTGCGGGTGCAGCAGCCGGGAATCGCGGCGGGGGACATCTTCTACACGTCGGGCGTGAGTGCGGCGGCGCTGGTGCCGGGGGTCGGTGCGGTGGCGAAGCTGCTACCCGGCGGGCAGCCGGCGAATGTCATTGCCGATCGGTCGGGGCGGGTGCTCGAGCAGTACACGCCGCCTGCGGGACAGGATGTTTCGAACTTCCGGACCCAGGTCTATCAAGGGCGGAAGGTGCTGACCTGGTGGCAGGGGAGCACGGTAGCGGGGCACGGGTCGGGCGTGGGGATCATCGCCGATGAGAACTTCAATGTGCTGGCCACGGTGGATCCGGGCGGCGCGGGCGCGGATGTGCACGAGTTCCGGCTGACGCCGGACGGGCATGCGCTGCTCACCTCGTATCCGGAGGTGAATGCCGATCTGACCGCCATCGGCGGGCCCAAGGACGGCAAGATGTTCGACACCGTCGCCATCGTGATGGATGTGGCGTCGGGTAAGGAGCTGTTCCGCTGGAGCGCGGCCGACCATGTGCCGCTGACCGATTCGGAGACGAACGGCAAGTTGAACGGCGACGTCTACGACCCATATCACATGAACTCGATCAGCCAGGACGCGTCGGGCAATCTGGTTATCTCCCTGCGTAATACGGCCACCGTCTACGACGTGGACCCGCACACCGGCGATATCAACTGGCAGCTCGGCGGCAAGAGCCCGACCATCGCCGCGGACCCGGGCATCGAGTTCGCCTTCCAGCACGACGCCGAGTTCACCGACGACTCCACCCTGCGCCTGTTCAACAACAACTCGGACGGTCTGGAATCGCGCGGCCCGTCCAGTGTCGAATGGATCCACGTCGACCCGGTCGCCAAGCGCGCGACCCTGGTCCGCAATCAGCAGCACCCGGACGGCCTGGTCAGCATGGCCATGGGCAATGCCCAGACCCTCCTCAACGGCGACACCTTCGTGAGCTGGGGCATGGTCCCCCGCCTATCCGAGTTCGATGCCCAGGGCAACCTGGTCTACGACGCCGCCCTCCCGTTCGGCTCCTACCGCGCCTACATCGACACCTGGCCGGTCTCCTGATCCACGAGTGGCACCTGAGCGCGGTGAATCCGGACAAGTTTCACTGCTCAGGTGCCACTCGGCGGCCAGGATGTGGGGGTTTCGTGGAGAGTCCAGTGGGCGGCGGCGGGGGCTGGGGCGCGTCGGGCAGGATGGGGGGCGTGATCGGTACTCGTAAGCCTTCCACTGACCTGCGCAGCGTGCGTCCCCCGTCGCCGCATCCGTCGGGCGCGACCCCGCCCGCCATTCCGGCGGAGTTCGTGCCCAGGCATGTGGCGCTGGTGATGGACGGGAACGGCCGCTGGGCGCAGGACCGCGGGCTGCCGCGCACCGCGGGCCACGAGCGCGGCGAGGCGGTGCTCATGGACACCGTCGAGGGCTGCATCGAGATGGGTGTGAAGTGGCTGTCGGCGTACGCGTTCTCCACCGAGAACTGGCGGCGCAGCCCGGACGAGGTGCGGTTCCTCATGGGCTTCAACCGTGATGTGATCCGCCGCCGACGCGACGAGATGAACGAAATGGGTGTGCGGGTGCGGTGGGCGGGTCGGCGACCGCGCCTGTGGCGCAGCGTGATCAAGGAATTGGAGGTCGCGGAGGAGCTGACCCGCGACAATACGGTGATGACCTTGACCATGTGCGTGAACTACGGCGGTCGCGCCGAGATCGCCGATGCCGCACGGGAAATCGCGCGCCGGGTGGCTGCCGGGGAGATCGACCCGGAGAAGGTGACCGAGGAGACCGTCGCCCGGTTCCTGGACGAGCCGGACATGCCGGACGTGGACCTGTTCCTGCGCCCGTCGGGCGAGTTGCGCACCTCGAACTTCCTGCTGTGGCAGGCGGCGTACGCGGAGTACGTCTTCCAGGACACGCTGTTCCCGGATTTCGATCGCCGCAATCTGTGGGATGCCTGCCTCGAATACGCCAAGCGGGATCGCCGCTTCGGAGGTGTGAAGTGACCGACGCCCCCACTCCCGCCGAGGAACTCCAGGCCCGGGCCCGCAATCTGCTGACCCGCTACGGCGTCGCCATCCGTGAGGAGGACGGCGGCCTCGGTTTCGAATACGAGGGCGCGCTGTGCTCGCTGCGCGGCGTGAATCTGGCGCCCGGCCTGGATGTGCTCGCGATGATGTGCATCCTGGCGTGGGATCGCCCGCTGAAACCGCAGTTGCACAAGCGGGTTGCCGAGCGCAATGCCGCCCTGCAGTTCGGCACCATCACGGTGGTCGGCCGGGAGAAGGAGGCGGATGTGATCATGCGCTACACCTTCCCGGCGGCGGGCCTGGAGGACGAGGCGCTGGCCACGATCATCCTGCTCGCCCTGTCGGGTGCGAGCCGGGCGCGTCAGGGGCTGCTGCCCTGAATCCGCTTGTGCGCGCGGCCGGTTCAGAGCGGCTGCGGCACGGGCCGGTAGTCCGGGAACAGTAGTTCGATGCCCCGGGCGAGGTCGTCCGGGTCGGTGTCGCCGAGGATGAGGTGCTGCAGGATGAAGCCCGGCAGCACTCCCATGAGCGCCTTGGCGACGGCGTCGGTGTCGGCATCGGCCGGGAGCCAGCCGGATTCGCGCATGCGCTGGGCGTATTCGTGCCAGAGGCGCCGGAAGCCGCCGATATTGGTGCGGACGTAGTCGGCGACATTGGGGTCGGTCAGTGCGAGCGCCCAGGCCTGCGGGACGAGCCGCATGGGGCCGTCGGCGCCGCTGAGCTTGACGACGGTCTCGCAGATGGTGCGGACGAGTTCGCCTGGGGCGGGTAGTGGTTCGCTGTAGACGGCCTCGCTGAGGGCGTCGCGTAGGTCGACGGTGGCCTCGGTGGTGAGGGCCGCGATGATGTCGTCCTTCGATCTGAAATACCGGTACACCGCCCCCGCGGAGAGTCCGGACTCCGCGAACACATCCTGCATCGTGGTGCCGTGCAGGCCTTTTCGTGCGAAACAACGCTGCGCGGCATCGAGAACCTGCTGCCGCCGTCTTTCCAGATGTTCCTCGCTGACTCTGGGCATGCCCTCAACCTAAAAACGAACATCCGTTCTAGACAAGCTGACAAGCGAGATGTCCCCGTTGTCCTCCTCGTCCGCCCGAGGGCTCCCAGTGCAGCAAAATTGGCCGCGCGCCACCGCGAGCGCGGGCGGCGCGCGGGGTAGTTGGGGGTTCGGGGGCGGAGCCCCGGCGCAGGGAGGTGGAGCCGCGAGTTACGAGAGTTGTTTCTTCCCGTTGGAGCAGGCGCTGCAGGTGCCGAAGATCTCCATGGTGTGGCTGATGTCGGTGAAGCCGTGTTCGGCGGCGATGCTGTCGGCCCAGGCTTCGACGGTGGGTCCCTCGACCTCGACGGTGCGCCCGCAGTGCCGGCAGACGAGGTGGTGGTGGTGTCCGGTGGAGCATTGCCGGTAGACGGATTCGCCGGTGTCGGTGCGCAGCACATCGACCAGTCCCGCGTCGGCCAGGGACTGCAGGGTGCGGTACACGGTGGTGAGGCCGATGCCTTCCCCGCGCTTGCGCAGTTCGTCGTGCAGTTCCTGGGCGGAGCGGAATTCGTCGATATCCGCCAGCAGCGCGGCGATGGCGCTGCGCTGGCGGGTACTCCGAACCCCGACCGTCTTCTCGGTTGTTCCCACGATCACCCTTCCTCGGCGTGTGCCACGGCGTCTATGACGATATGCGCCAGATGCTCGTCGACGAGTTCGTAGATGACCTCGCGCCCGGTGCGTTCCCCGCGGACGACGCCCGCGGACTTGAGGATCCGCAGGTGCTGGGAGATGAGCGGCTGGGTCACCCCGAGGGTGTCGACGAGTTCGTGCACGCAGCGCGGTGATTCGCGTAGTTGCAGCACGATGGCGATGCGCACGGGTGCGGCGAGGGCGCGCAGCAGTTCGCCCGCGGAGTCCAGAATGGTGCGTGGGGGCACCGCCGGTGGCATGGGCGACCGGTACGGGTACGGGTCGTGCGGGATGGCGGCCGGTGCTTCGGTCGCGACGTGCGAGCGCCGCAGGGGGGCACCGCTGTCCGTTGTCATGGGCCAACTCCTTATTGGAAACCGATTCCATTTTTGTATGCATGTGTGCGCATGTCAAATGCGGCTCGCCGAAGCTGTCGCGAATCCTCGCGGGAGCTTCGCCGCCGAACCCCCTCTTCGGCCACTGCGCGCCGCCGCGCCCGCGGCGGCGCGCAGTCATTTCCCTGTGCAGGGCATGGGGTGTAAATCGGCTGGCATCCGGCAGATAGGCTGGTATGAATCCTTGCAATCTTCCGGATACGGATGGAGAACTGTTCAGTGGCACCCAAGTCGAAGGTGGACACCGTCGCCAACCTCGCCAAGCGCCGGGGTCTGGTGTACCCGGCCGGTGAGATCTATGGCGGTACGAAATCGGCGTGGGATTACGGGCCGCTGGGAGTCGAGCTCAAGGAGAACATCAAGCGGCAGTGGTGGCGGTCCATGGTCACCAGCCGGGACGACGTGGTCGGCCTGGATTCGTCGATCATCCTGCCCCGTCAGGTGTGGGTGGCCTCGGGTCACGTCGCGGTGTTCAACGACCCGCTGGTGGAGTGCCTGAACTGCCACAAACGGCACCGGCAGGATCACCTGCAGGAGGCGTACGCGGAGAAGCACAAGATCGCGGACCCGGATTCGGTGTCCATGGATCTGATCGTGTGCCCGGACTGCGGCACGGTCGGTAAGTGGACCGAGCCCAAGGACTTCAACATGATGCTGAAGACCTACCTGGGCCCGATCGAGTCCGAAGAGGGCATGCACTACCTGCGCCCGGAGACCGCGCAGGGCATCTTCGTGAACTACAAGAACGTGGAGACCACCGCGCGCAAGAAGCCGCCGTTCGGCATCGCGCAGATCGGTAAGTCGTTCCGCAACGAGATCACGCCGGGCAACTTCATCTTCCGCACTCGTGAGTTCGAGCAGATGGAGATGGAGTTCTTCGTCAAGCCGGGTGAAGACGAGCAGTGGCATCAGTACTGGATCGACACTCGTATGGCCTGGTACACGGATCTCGGCATCGATCCGGAGAACCTGCGGCTGTACGAGCACCCGAAGGAGAAGCTCTCGCACTACTCCACGCGCACAGTGGATATCGAGTACCGCTTCCGCTTCCAGGGCTCCGAGTGGGGTGAGCTGGAGGGTGTCGCCAACCGCACGGACTTCGACCTGAAGACTCATTCCGAGCATTCGGGTACGGATCTGAGCTTCTTCGACCAGAACACGAACGAGCGCTTCGTGCCGTACGTGATCGAGCCGGCTGCGGGTCTGACCCGTTCGCTGATGGCCTTCCTGGTGGACGCGTACAACGAGGACGAGGCGCCGAATGCCAAGGGCGTCATGGAGAAGCGCACGGTGCTGCGCCTGGATCGGCGCCTGGCGCCGGTGAAGGCGGCGGTGCTGCCGCTGTCGCGGAACGCGGACCTGTCGCCGAAGGCGAAGGATCTGGCCGCGCAGCTGCGCCGGAACTGGAACGTCGAGTTCGACGATGCCGGCGCCATCGGCCGCCGCTACCGCCGGCAGGACGAGATCGGCACCCCGTTCTGCATCACGGTGGACTTCGACACGCTCGAGGATCATGCGGTGACGGTGCGTGAGCGGGATTCGATGGCGCAGGAGCGTATTGCGCTGGATCAGGTAGAGGGCTACTTGGCGCAGCGTCTCATCGGCGCATAAAGATCAAATTCTCAGAAAAGACCGGTCAATGCCTGACCGGTCTTTTCTTTATTCGGATGCCCACGAAATTTGGGGCATCTCAGGGGAATCGGGTACCCCACTACTCGTGTTAACGACCCATGACCAAGGCAGTATTTAAGGAGTATGGGTGGCGGCGCCCTTTGCCGTTGCCCGAGCATCCGAGGTGAGTCATGAGCGAGCGTGTTATAGGCCCCCGCTCGGGGCTGCAATGGGTCTCATTGGGGGATACCGGATCATCCTGCCCCGCCGCGAAATCGACGGTGGCGGCTTTTCGATCTTGGGCAGATTCCTTTCTGACCCAACCCAGCGACGAACTGGGCAGAGACGGGCCCGTGTGCCCGTATGTGAGGCCGTCGATCCGCAGGGACCTGCTCTGGTTGGCGCAGGTCCCTGCCATGGAACCACGGCCGATCTGGGTACGTGCGATCTTCCGTGACGCATTGGAGGTGTATCCCGAACTGCCTACGGGGAATGGCAGTTCCACCTCCGTGCTGCGCGCGATGATCACGGTGTTCCCCAATTTGAAGGATTATACGCTGATCGATGAGATACATGCGGAATTCAAGAGCAAGTTCGTGGAACGCGGCAGCATGTTCGGGCAATTTTATCCAGGCTGTGAACAACCTGGATTGTGGAACAAGGAATTCCGTCCGTTGGACGCACCACTACCCATGCTGGTGGTGCGCTCCATGATGACGACCGATTTCCCGTTCCTGCTCGACAATCCGGAATGGACGGACGCTTATGTGCGCAAGTTCGCACCGACGCTGCCCGCTCATGTCCGATCGATCATGGTGAGTCGCTTGACCTCTCGACCGGGCGCCTGGGTCCCGGCCTACGAGGTGCGGCCCGAAGACGAATGTTCCACCTCCACCAGGTAGGTCGCCATGACCCGTGAACTAGCGGCGGAACAGACCGCCACCGTTTTCCCGCTCTCGCCGGCGCAGCTGGGGATGTGGTATGCGCAGCAACTGGATCCGACCGTGCCACTGTCGGAAGCCCAGTACATCGAGATGCGCGGACCACTGGACATCGGCGCCCTGCGCCGGGCCGGACTGACCGCGGCACGCGAATTCGGTTCCGGTGTCCTGCGATTGGCGGAGATCGACGATCGGCCCTATCAGGTGGTCGACCCGAATCTCCAACCCACAGTGGGGTTCCTGGACTTCCGTGATCGACCCGATCCGGTGGCCGCCGCACTGGAGTGGATGCATGCGGATGTGGCCGAGCCGATCGACCTGCTCGGGTCACGAGCTGGTGTTTCTACGGTGATAAGGGTCGGGGAGTCCCATCACCTCTGGTACACCAGAGCTCACCACATTCTCATCGATGGGTTCGGTTCGGTGACCATGCTCTACCGGGTCGCCGAGCTCTACAACGCCGCGGTGCACGGGCATCAGGCGCCTCCCGGCACCGCGGCCTCGCTGTTGGAAGTGCACGAAGCGGAAATGGCGTACCGGGATTCCACCCGGTTCGCCGCCGATCGGCACTACTGGCACGAGGTGACCGCCGGCATGCCGGAGCGGTGCAGCCTGGTGGCTGCCACCGCTCCGGCGGCCGCGCTGGCCCGCGAAGCGCGCGCCCAGCTGCCCGCGGTGACGGCCGCACGCCTGGAGAGTGCGGCACGCCGATTCGACGCCAGCTCGGCGGTGGTGGTGATGGCGGCCATCGCGCTGTACTACGCGCGGCTGACCGCCACCGAGGGCGTGGTGATCAGCCTGCCCGTCTCCGGCCGCACCACCGCCGTGCTGCGGCGTTCGGGCGGAATGATCGCCAATGTGGTGCCGCTGCGTGTCCGCGTGCCGCGGGCGGGGCGGGTCGGCGAAGTGCTGGATGCCGTCCGGGTGGCGGCGTCCGGTGCGCTGCGGCATCAGCGGTGCCGGCACGAGGACATGCGCGGCGAACCGGGCGCCGCCGAGTCCGGCGTGCCCGACGCCGGCCGGGGCATCGTCGGGCCGGTCATCAACATCATGTTGTTCCCGACCGGAATCGATTTCGCCGGTGTGGAGTCCAGCCTGCACGTGCTGACCTCTGGGCCGATCGAGGATCTGTTCGTCAACTTCTACCAGCACGGCGCGGGCGCGCCCATCCATGTCGACTTCGCGGCGAATCCTCGCTTGTACGAGGAGGATTCGCTGGCCCGCCATCACCGCCGCTTCCTCGGCCTGCTGGAATCGCTGCTGTCGGCGGAAACGGATACCGCGGTAGCGGATCTGGAGTACATCACTGCCGATGAAAAGCCCCTGCTGGCAGGCGCACACGGCCCGCAGGCCCCGAAACCGCGCCTGCTGCAGGAAATTCTGCACGATGGCCTGCAAATCGCAGGTCACGAGGCAACCGCCGTGATCGCCGGGGACCGCCGGCTCACCTACGGTGAGCTGGACGCCGCATCGAACAGCCTCGCCCGGCGGCTGCTCGCCGCGGATATCGGCCCGGAATCGGCTGTGCTGCTGGCCCTCCCACGTTCGCCGGAAGCGATCATCGCCCTCTGGGCCGTGGCCAAGACCGGCGCGGCCTTCGTCCCACTGGGCACATCCATGCCCGCCGACCGAATGTCCCGCATCGCCACCGAATGCGACGCTCGCCTCGGCCTGCACCTCGCGCGAGCGGACGCGAACCTGCCCGATTCCGTGCGCTGGCTCCCGCTCGACGACCTCTGGCCGGTCTCGACCGCTTACGACGCGGCGCACGGACCGGGCGCGGACCGGGAACCTGGCGCAGAACGGGGTTATGGCGCGGACCGAGAACCTGGCGTCGATGGGAAGCCCGGGGGCACTCGGGGTCTCGTGTCGGATGTGCCGCTGGCCGCGGATGAGTTACTCGGGACGGTGCGGGCCGGGAATCCGGCGTACATCGTGTTCACGTCGGGATCGACCGGGGTGCCGAAGGGGGTCGTGGTCCCTCATGCGGGGCTGGCGGGTTTGGCTGCGGCGGTGGTCGATTCGTATGGGGTCGATCGCCGGTCGCGGGTGCTGCAGTGTTTGAATCCGAGTTTCGATGCGTCGGTGCTGGAGTGGCTGCAGGCGTTCGCAGCGGGGGCGACTCTTGTGGTGGCCGAGGGGGATCCGGTGCTGGGGCCGGAATTGGCGGCGCTGGTCCGGGGATTCGAGATTACGCAGGTGTGTTCCACGCCTGCCGTGCTGTCGACTCTGGAGCCGGATGCGCTGGACGGTGTCCGGGCGGTGTCCTCCGGCGGGGAGCCGACACCGCCGGATATCGTGGCGCGCTTCGGGACCGGGCGTGATCTGCTGAACTCGTACGGGCCCAGTGAGGCCACCGTGGCGGTCACGTATACGCGTGGCCTGGTGCCGGGGGAGAATGCCGGGCTCGGGGAACCTATTCCGGGCGCGGGCATGCTGGTGCTGGATCGATGGCTGCGGCCGGTGCCTGCGGGCGTCGCGGGGGAGCTGTATGTGACCGGGCCGGGGGTGGCGCGTGGCTATGTGGGCCGCCCTGGGCTGACGGCCGAGCGGTTCGTGCCGGCGCTGGATGGTGCGCCGGGCAGTCGCATGTATCGCACCGGAGATCTGGTGCGGTGGACCATGTCCGAGGGCAAGGCAGTGCTCGAATACGTCGGCCGCGGTGACTTCCAGGTGAAGCTGCGCGGCATGCGGATCGAACTGGGCGAGATCGATGCGGCTCTGGACGCGCATCCGGCCGTGGAGATCGCGGTGACGATCGCACGTCCCACAGCTACCGGCGGTTCCATGCTGGCGGCGTACGTGGTCCCGCATTCCGGTGTCCGCGTCAGTGAGGCCGAACTGCTGGAGCACGCCGCACACCGCCTGCCGCCGTACATGGTGCCGGCCACGGTGACCGTGCTCGGTGCGCTCCCGCTCACCTCGAATGGCAAGGTGGATCGCCGCGCCCTGCCGGAACCGGTTGCCCCGCAGCCGATGCAGCGCCGCACCGCGTCCACCGAGACGGAACGCATTCTCTGCACCCTCTTCGCCGAGATCCTCGGCACCGCCGAAGTCGACCCGGACACGTCCTTCTTCGCCCTCGGCGGCGATTCGATCATGGCCGTCACGCTGGTGTCCCGCGCCCGCGCCGCCGGCCTGGTGTTCTCCGCCCGCGAGGTCTTCGAACACCGCACCCCGGCAGCCTTGGCGGCCACGGTCATCCGCGTCGAGGATCGCCTTGCCCGCCTGCCGGAACTCCCCGGCGGCGGCCTGGGCCGTCTCCCGTTGACCCCGATCGCTTCTTGGCTGCTCGCCCGCCCGGGCTGGGAGCATTTCGCTCAGTCCATGGTGGTCGCGCTGCCGATGGGCATCGAGCCCGAGTTCCTGGCCCGCACCGTGCAGGCCCTGCTCGATCGCCACGACATGCTTCGCGCCCGCGTGGTCGACACCGACCACGGCCCCGAACTCGAAGTCCCGCCCCCACATCGCACCGATGCCGCCGACTCGATCGCTCGAATCGACTGGCCTGTCATCGGTATCGCGCCGGTGGATCGCGGCCCGGACGATCCCGAGCCGGTTCCGCCCGTGGGCAGACCGGCCCAGGCGGCGAACGGCTCCGCTGGGGAGACGTCCGCACCGGATCGTGAGCCGGTGGATTCCGAACTGGCCGCCGCGGTGGCGCGGCTGGATCCGCGCGCGGGCAGGATGGTCGCGCTGACCTGGCTGGACCGCGGTCCCGCGACGCGCGGCTATCTGCTGATCGCCGTGCATCATCTGGCGTGTGACGCGGTGTCGTGGCGAATTCTGCTGCCCGACTTGATGTCCGCGTGGGCGCAGGCCGCGGCGGGGACGACGCCGAGTCTGCAGGAGACCGGGACATCCGTGCGCACCTGGGCGCATGCGCTCGGGGCGCTGGCCGATCCGGTGGGCGCGGCTGCGGGCGAGGCCGGTTCGCCGGACCTTTCCGATGCGCCGGCGCGAGGAAGTGCCGCGACGGCGTCGGAGTCGGCCGCCGCAATCCACGGCGACGATCCGGCCGCATCGTGCCCGGCGCGGGAGGACGATCTGGCCGCATCGCTCCTGGTGCGAGACGACGATCCGGACGCATCATGCCTGGTGCGAGACGACGGTCCGGACGCATCGTGGCCGGTGCGGGAAGGCGATGCGGACGCGGTGTGGCCGACGCGTGAATTGGGTTACTGGCGGGAGATTTTGGCTGCCGATCCGCTGCTGGGGGTGCGGCGGCTGGATCCGTGGGTGGATACCGAGGCGACTGCGGGGCGGTTCGAGATCGCGGTGCCTCGCGCGGCGTCCGGGTTGCTGGCCGGGCGGGTGGCGGCGGCGTACCGGTGCGGGGTGGAGGATGCGTTGCTGGCCGCACTGGCGCTCGCGCTCGCGCGCTGGCGGGCCGGTCGGGGGGAGGACCGGGCCGGGAGTGCCGTGGTGGCTGTCGAGCGGCACGGGCGCGATGAGGCGGCGGTACCGGGCGCGGATCTGTCGCGGACGGTGGGCTGGTTCACCGCGCAGGTGCCGGTGCGGATCGGGCCGGTCGCTGCGCACACCGTGGCGGACGGGGAGTCGCCCGCGGTCGGCGCACTGAAAGTGGTGAAGGAGCAGCTGCGCCGGGTGCCGCGCGGCGGGTTCGGGTATGGGCTGCTGCGGTATCTGAATCCTGGTGCGGCGGCGGGATTGGCCGCGATGCCGGAGCCGCAGGTGGGGTTCAACTATCTCGGGCAGGTGCCGGATACGGTGGCCGAGGGGGATTGGCTGCCGGTGTCCATGGCGGATCGGCTGGGCGGGCATGCGGATCCGGAGTTTCCGCTGTCTGCGGTGGTCTCGGTGGATGCCGTGCTGCTGGAATCCGAACAGGGGCAGTCGATTCGGGTCGTGTGGCGGTTCGCGTCCGGTGTGATCGATCGCTCCGAGGTGGAATTGCTGGCGCGGGAGTGGGTTTCGGCCGCGGTCGAGATCGCGGAGCAGGCGGGCGCGCATTCGACCGGCGGGTTCACGCCCAGTGATCTGGCGCTGCTCTCCACTACGCAGAGCGAGATCGACGAGTGGGAGCGGGAATACGTCAGCCTGGCCGACGTGTGGCCGTTGACGCCGTTGCAGCGGGGCCTGCTCTTCCAGTCGCAGCTGTCCGCGGGTGGCCCGGACGGCTATTCGGTGCAGGCTGTCATCGACGTATCGGCGGATCTCGACGTAGTGCGCCTGACCGCTGCCGCCGAGGCACTGGTGCGCCGGCATGACGTGCTGCGCGCCGGATTCGTGCAATCCGGTGATCGGGCCGTGCAGGTGATCGCCGCGAATGTCCTGGTGCCGTGCACGTATCGTGAAGCCTTCGGCGCGACCGACGCCGAACTCGACGAGTTGGCAGCGGCCGAGCTGCGGGCCCCGTTCGCCGTGGATACGCCGCCGCTGATCCGTTTCCTGTGCATTGCGCTGGGACGGAATCGCTTCCGGTTGGTCATCACCAACCATCACCTGATTCTCGACGGCTGGTCTATGCCGTTACTGCTGGCAGATCTCGTCGCACTGTACGAAACCGGTGGTGATGTCAGTGGTTTCGCGTCGCCGGTCTCGTTCCGCGGTTATCTGGAGTGGCTGTCGCAGCGCGATGTGCCGCGAGCGCGAGCGGCGTGGTCCGATGCGCTGACGGGTCTGGACGGTCCGACCCTCGTCGCCCCGTCGGCGCCGCGTGCGGACGCGCCCATGACCCCGGTCGCGCATGAGGTCCCGCTGCCTGCTGGTTTCGCCGACCGGCTGCGCGCGGCGGCCGCCGAATACCAGGTCACCATGAACACCATGGTGCAGGTGGCCTGGGCGATGGTGTTGTCCGAGCTGACCGGCTCGGCCGACATCGTCTTCGGCGCAACGGTTTCCGGTCGCCCGCCGGAGGTTCGCGGTGCCGAGTACATGATCGGCATGATGGTCAATACCGTCCCGGTGCGGATCACCCTGCATCCGGGCGAACCGGTGGCCGACCTGCTGGCCCGCGTGCAATCCGAGCAGGCGGCCTTGGCCGAACACCAGTTCCTCGGCCTGGATGAAATCCACGCCGGTACGGGTCTGGGCCCGCTCTTCGATACGGCGACTGTCTTCGAGTCCTACCCGGTCGATGCCGCGGCGCTCACCGAGGCGAGCAGCCGGGTGGAGCTGTCCATCACCGGGCTCACCACCCATGACGGCACCCACTACCCGCTTTCCCTGGCGGCGTACACCGCGGACGGTCTCCGGCTGGAGCTGACTCGCTCGCCGCGCTATATCGATGCGGAACAGGCAGATTCGATCGCTCACAGTCTGGCGCATTTCCTGGCGGTCATCACCGCCGACCCGAAACGGCGCACGGCCGAGCTCTACAGCCCCGACCCGCTGGACGCCCCGTCGATCCGATCCGGGCTCGAGGGCCATGTGGTCCGTCTACTGCCTGACCTGCTGTCCGCCGAGGGAATCGCGGCCGCAACGGCGGTGCTGTTCGCGGATGGAACCAATCAAAGCCTGACCTATGGCGAGCTGGATGCGCTGTCGAATCGGTTGGCGCGCTTGCTGATCGACGCTGGTGCCGAGCCCGAGCGGGCGGTGCTGGTAGCTCTGCCGCGGTCGGTGGCCGGGATCGTGGCGGTGTGGGCGATAGCCAAGACCGGGGCGGCGTTCGTGCCGGTCGATACCGCTCAACCCGCAGCGCGGACTGCGAGCATCGCCACGGAATCCAATGCGGTGCTGGGTATTACCGGCATCGAGGTCGAGGGCCTGCCCAGCGGGACGGATTACTCGGCCGTGGTCGAATGGATCCTGCTCGATGATCCGGCCACCATCGTTTCGGCCGAGCGGTTCTCCGATGCGCCGGTGACCGATGCCGATCGGCTCGCACCCTTGCGGCCAGGCAATGCCGCGTACATCGTGTTCACGTCGGGGTCGACGGGCACACCCAAAGGTGTCGTGGTCAGTCATGCCGGTCTCGCGAATATGGTCGCGGGGACGGCCGACAGTGGCCGCATGGATCGTGACGCCCGCGTCGCGCACTGCCTGAATCCGGCGTTCGATGCCGCGATCCTGGTGTGGCTGTCCACTTTCGCGGCCGGCGGCACGCTGGTTCTCACGCCGCCTGAGGCGAATGCGGGAGCCGAGCTGGCGGCCGCACTCGCGGCGGGTGCGGCCACCCATCTGGTCTGCACGCCCGGCATGCTGGGCGCCTTGAACGCGGGTGATCTGCGCGGGGTAGGTTCCATCCTCCTCGGTGGTGAGGTCTGCCCGCCCGCGCTCGTCACCCGGCTGGGTGCCGGTCGGCGGCTGGTGAATTCTTATGGCCCTGCCGAAACCACTGTCGCGACGGGTCACGGCGGACCGATGACGCCGGATACCGCCGGGTTGATCAGCACGCCGGTGCCCGGGACCACCCTGCTGGTGCTGGATGCCTGGCTGCGACCGGTTCCGGTCGGCGCGGTCGGTGAGCTGTATGTGCGGGGCCCGGGCCTGGCGCGCGGATACGCCGGTCGCGCAGCGCTTTCCGCGGTGCGGTTCGTTGCCGACCCCTTCGCGGCGGGGGAGCGGATGTATCGCACCGGTGATCTGATGCGTTGTACGCTTGCCGGATTCGAATATGTCGGGCGGGACGACTTCCAGGTGAAGATCCGCGGCATTCGCGTCGAGCCCGGTGAGGTCGATGCGGTGCTGTTGACTCATCCGGCGGTGGAGTCGGCTGTGACGGTGGCACATCGCGCGCCTACCGGCGCCATGGCGTTGTACTCGTACGTGGCATTGTCGCCGGACACAGGCACAGTCCCGGCGAGCGATCTGGTTGCGTGGGCGACCGCATGGCTGCCGCGCTATCTCGTTCCGTCGGGTATTCGGGTACTGCCCGAGCTGCCGCGGACTCGCAGCGGCAAGATCGATGTGCGTGCGCTTCCGGAACCCGAGGTGGCGCAGGTGGAATACGTCGATCCGGTCGGTGTCGAGGTGTTGATCGCGGCGACCTATTCCGAGCTCCTCGGGCAGCGGGTCGGCGCGCGCGATGACTTCTTCGCCCTCGGCGGTGATTCGCTCATCGCGGCCAGGGCGGCGGCGCGATTGTCCGCGGAGCTGAGTGTTTCGGTGCCCGTGCGGGTGCTGTTCGAGGCGCCTGTGGTCGCGGACCTGGCGCGCCGGCTGGCGACGTCGGAGGCGGATTCCTTCGGCCCGGCCTTGCTGCCCGTGCTGCGGCCCGAGACGATTCCGCTGTCGCCCGCGCAGCAGCGCATGTGGTTCGTGAACCGCTACGATCCCGCGTCCCCTGCCTACAATGTGCCTGTCGCACTGCGGCTTTCGGGAAGCCTCGATCTGGATGCGCTGCGGCTGGCCTTGCATGATGTCCTCGATCGGCACGAGACGCTGCGGACGATGTATCCGGATATCGACGGTGTCGGCACGCAGCGGATCCTCACGGCCGACGAGGTGGTCCTCGACCTCACGCCGGTTCCGGTCGGCCCGGACACGCTGACCGAGGCCGTCGCCCGGACCGTGCTGGAAGGTTTCGATGTGACGGCCGGAGTGCCCTTGCGGTTGCGGCTGTTCCGCGTCGAAGCCGACGAGCATGTGATCGTGCTCGTGGCGCACCACATTGCCACGGACGGTTTCTCCATGGCCCCGCTCACCCGGGATGTGGCCGCCGCATACGCGACTCGGGCGGCCGGACTGTCCCCGGTGTGGGAGCCGCTGCCGGTGCAGTACGCGGATTACGCCTTGTGGCAGCACGATCGACTCGGCGCCGAGGACGATCCGGAGTCGCTGCTCGCCCACCAGATCGACTACTGGTCGCACACACTGGCCGGTGCACCCGATCTCCTCGAGCTGCCCACCGACCGTCCCCGCCCGGCGCGGGCCTCGCATCGGGCGGCGGAATGCCGCGCACGCGTGGACGGCTCGCTCACGGCCGCGATCGACGATCTGGCCCGGGAACACCACGCGACCCCGTTCATGGTGATACACGCCGCGCTGGCGGTGCTGCTGGCCCGGCTGAGCGGCAGCGCGGACGTGGTGGTCGGCACCCCGGTCGCCGGTCGCGGCGTTCGCGAGCTGGACGATCTCGTGGGCATGTTCGTGAACACGTTGGTGCTGCGCACCGGCGTCCGGCCGGCCGAGGGTTTCGGTGCTCTGCTGGACCGGCTCCGCGATACCGACCTGGCGGCCTTCGACCGGGCCGATGTCCCGTTCGAGCGGCTGGTCGAGGTGTTGTCCCCGCCGCGTTCGGCGGCGCGGCATCCGCTGGTGCAGGTCATGCTGGTGTTCCAGAACCTGGCGCTGCCGGAACTGCAACTGCCGGATCTCACCGTCAGCCCGCTGGACCTGCCGCAGACCAACAGTCGTTTCGACCTGAGCCTCACGCTGATCGGTGACGGCGACGGCATGGAACTGCGCTGCTGCTACGCCACCGATCTGTTCGACGAATCCAGCATGGCGGTCTTCACCGATCGCCTGCTGCGCCTGCTCGCGGATGTCACCGCGCGCCCGGCGCGACCGGTCGGCAATATCGACCTGCTCACCGGCAGTGAGCGCGAGCGACTGGGGGCCGCTCCCACGCCCGCTGCCGAACCCCGCATGCTCGCCGAGCTCATGGCGGACGCGGTGGCCGCCAACCCTGACGCGGAAGCCGTGGTCTGCGCGGACCGCCGCCTCACCTATCGGGAGCTCGACGCTCGCGCCGAGTATCTGGCCCGCCGCCTCCGGGAGGCGGGTGCGGGCCCGGAAACGCTGGTGGCCGTGGGTATTCCACGCTCGATCGAATCAGTGCTCGCGGTGTGGGCGATCACCCGCACCGGCGCGGCCTTCGTCCCGATCGACCCGGCGTACCCACCGGACCGGATCGCCCGGATCGTCGAGGTTTCCGGTGTCACCCTTGGATTGACCGTTTCGGCGCACCGCGACCGCCTGCCCAGCGCGGTGCGGTGGTGGTCTCTGGATGAATCAGCAGCCGAAGGCAGCCATTTCACCGGCGATGGTCATGATGCGCCGACGTCCGACGTCGCGCGGGGGCCGGTCGGCTCGCATCCCGAGCAGCCTGCGTACGTGATCTTCACATCCGGGTCGACCGGTGCGCCGAAGGGCGTGGTGGTGACTCATGCGGGGCTGGCGAATCTGGCTGTGGCACAGCGGGAACGCAATGATGTCGGTGCGGAGTCGCGGGTGCTGCACGTGGCCTCGCCGAGTTTCGATGCCTCGGTCCTGGAGTTGGTGACAGCGGTGGGGGCGGCGGCCACACTGGTGGTCGCGCCGCCGACGGTCTTCGCGGGGCCGGAGCTGGCGGAACTGCTGGCGCGGGAGCGGGTTTCGCATATCGCGATCACGCCGTCCGCGCTGTCCACGGTGGATCCGGCTGGTATGAAGTCGGTGCGGGCGATCGTCACCGGTGGTGAACCCTGCCCGCCGGAGCTGGTCACCGCGTGGAATGCGGAGGGCCGGAGGCACTTCAACGATTACGGCCCGACCGAGACGACGGTGTGGGCCACCGGCTCCGCGCCATTGCAGCCCGGTGCGCCGATCACCATCGGCACACCCGCGCCCGGTATGCGGGCACTGGTACTGGACGAGAGATTGCTCCCCGTGCCGGATGGTGTGGTCGGTGAGCTGTATCTGGCGGGTATCGGGCTGGCCCGCGGCTACTTCGGCCGGGTCGACCTGACGGGTGCGCGGTTCGTGGCCGACCCTTATGGAACACCTGGTCAGAGAATGTATCGCACCGGTGATCTGGTGCGCCGGCGGGACGGGAACCTGGAATACCTGGGCCGCACCGATACTCAGGTGAAGCTGCGCGGTCTGCGGATCGAGCTCGGCGATGTGGAGGCGGCGCTGACCGCCGATCCGGCGGTTGCCCGTGCGGTCGCGATCGTCCGTGCGGACGGGCGCGGGGGGATGCTGGTGGGTTATGCGGTGCCGGCACCGGGTGCCGAACTGCGACCTGCCGAGTTGAAGAGGGCTGCGGCGCAGCGTCTTCCGTCCTACATGGTGCCGTCCGCGATCGTGGTGCTGGAGGACCTGCCGCGCACCGCCAACGGCAAACTCGACCTCGACGCCCTGCCCGCACCGCAGCCGGTCGCGGGTGAGCAACGAGAGCCGGACGGTCCGGTCGAAACCGCTGTCGCGGCGGCCTTCGCCGAGGTGCTGAGCATCGATCAGGTGTGGCGGGACGATGACTTCTTTGCCCTGGGCGGCAATTCGCTCATCGCGACCCGCGTGGTGGCGCGGCTCGGCGCGGCGCTGGATACCGCGGTACCGGTGCGAGCACTGTTCGACGCGCCCACGGTGGCCGATCTCGCCGCCCTGATCGCCTCGGGTGAGGCCGCCGATCGTCCCCGGCCGGGACCGCGTCCGCGACCGGAGCGGATTCCACTGTCCGCGGCACAGCAGCGCATGTGGTTCCTCAACCGCTACGACCCGGACTCGGCCGTCTACAACATTCCCGGCGCCTTCGATATCGAAGGGACGCTGGATATTCCGGCCTTGCGTGCGGCCATCGATGATGTGGTGGCACGGCACGAGACGCTGCGCACCATCTATCCGGTTGGGCCGGAAGGAATTCCGTATCAGGAGATCCTCCCGGCTGCGAAGGGCTCCGCATCTGTCATCGAAATGACGGTCGCGCCGGACGATATCGCTGAGGCGCTGATCGCTCAGCTGTCCTGCGGGTTCGACGTCACTCGCGAGACCCCGCTCCGGATCTGCATCCTGCACGTTTCGCCGGAGCGCACGGTGCTGGCCATGGCGGTGCACCACATCGCCGCCGACGGCTGGTCCATGGCGCCGCTGGCCCGGGATGTGCTGTACGCCTACGCCGCTCGCACCTCCGGTGTGGAGCCGGTGTGGACCCCGCTCCCGCTGCAGTACGCCGACTATGCCCTGTGGCAGCGTGAATTGCTCGGCTCCGAGACGGATCCGGACAGCCGGGTCAGCCGCCAGCTCGACTTCTGGCGTACCGCCCTCGACGGTCTGCCGCAGGTGCACAGCCTGCCGACCGATCGCCCGCGGCCCGAGATCCCGTCCGGCGTCGGCGACCGCATCGAATTCACTGTTCCGGCCATGATTCACGACAGATTGCAGCTGTTGGCGCGCAGTCACGGAACGACCCCGTTCATGGTGGCGCACGCGGCGCTGGCGGTCCTGCTGGCTCGCCTGTCCGATGACCCGGATATCGCCCTCGGTTCCGTCATCGCCGGTCGCGGTGACGGCGAATTCGATGACCTGGTCGGCATGTTCGTCAATACCGTGGTGCTGCGCGCGCCCATCGATCCCGCGGTCGGCTTCGCCGCGACTCTCGATGCGGTGCGGCAGTCGGATCTGGCCGTCTACGGCAATCTGGATCTGCCGTTCGAACGTCTGGTGGAGGTGCTCGCTCCGGTCCGGTCGACCGCGCAGCACCCGCTGTTCCAGGTGCTGCTCGCCTTCCAGAACCTGCCACTGGGCCGAACGTCCTTGCCGGGCTTGAAGATTCGCCCGATGGAGGCGCCCGCGCCGGGCGCCAAGTTCGATCTCGAATGGATGCTGGCCGAGCAGTTCGGTGCGGCGGGTGAACCGGCGGGCATCACGGCCTCGCTGACCTTCGCCACCGACCTGTTCGATCGTGCCACCGCGCAGGCCATGGCCGATGGGTTCCTCGGCCTGCTGGCTGCGGTGACATCGGATCCAGAGGCCCCGGTCGGTGAGATCGAAGTCGCGAGCGGTGATTCGAGCGATCCACTGCGGGTCCTTCACGTGAAGACCCACGATGGACCGACCGCCATCCCGGCAACCCATGGTGCAGCCGCTCCCGTCCGCCGCGCCTACCGCGCCCCGCGCACGGAGACCGAACGGACTCTCACCGCGGCCTTCGAAACGGTGCTGGACACCCCGCGTATCGGTGTGGACGACAACTTCTTCGAGATCGGCGGCAACTCCATGGCGGCCGTCCGGCTGGTCACCCTGGTGCGTGAGCAGACCGGTATCCCCATGCCGGTGCAATGGATGTTCCTGGATCCGACTCCCGCGGCCCTGGCGGTGCGGCTCACCGAGACCGCCGAACAGCCGGAGATCGATCCGTCCATGCGCGTGCTGCTGCCCATGCGTCCGGGCGGCGGCGAGCCGGGACTCTTCTGCATCCATCCGGCCATCGGATTGGCCTGGTGCTACGGCGGATTGGTGCAGTACATCGACCCGTCGCGGCCGATCCACGGACTGCAGTCGCCGGGCGTCACCGATGGCGGTACCACGGATCGCACCGTGCGCGATCTGGCGGTCCGGTACCTCGAGGAGATCCGGCGCGTCCAGCCGCAGGGCCCGTATCACCTGCTGGGTTATTCGGCGGGCGGTCCCATCGCGCATGCCGTCGCGGTCGAGTTGCGCCGGCGCGGTGAGCCGGTGCCGTCGCTGATCATGCTGGATTCCCGTGCGGGCGTGGAGATTCCCGCGGACGGTGCGATTCCGCCGCTGTCCATGCTGCTGGCGGAGTTCGGCGGGGTCGATGTCCCGCCGGAGCTCGAGCACCTCACGCCGGAGCAGGCGGCGCAGCTGCTGGATGGTGTCGGGGTGTCGTTCACGGCGACCGAACTGGGCCATCTGTACAGCGATCTGCAGCATCTACTGCGGCAGATCACCGAGCACGAGCCCGAGGTGTTCGATGGTGATCTGCTGTTCTTCGCCGCGGCCTACAACCCGGATCCGGTACCGAATGTCAGTACCTGGCGGTCCTATATCGGGGGCGCCATTCATGACATCCCACTCCCGTTCGGCCACAACGAGATGATCACCGCGGAGGCGCTCACCCGGATCGGACCGCTGGTGAACGACTATCTGGCCCGCGGCGACGCGTGAGCGGAGGGGGTGCGAACCTCGGCGACCCCTTCTGGCCGCGTCCCGGCTGGTGAAGAATGGGCGGCGATACCCGGGCGACGACGGAAGGCCGAACAAGTGTCGATGAGCGGGAAGCGCCGGTTGGTGGGGGCCGCGGCGGTGGGTCTGGGCGCATTGGGCGCCGGAGAGTTGATCGCGGCGAGCAGGGGCGGTTCCGTACTGGACGGGATCGGCCGCCTGGCGGCCGATTACGCGCCGGTACAGGTCGTCGAGACGATGGTGGCGCAGGGCGGCGCCCACGACAAGGAGCTGACCCGGCTGGGTGCGGCCTTGTCGGCGGTGGCGGAGGCCACCGCGCTGGCCTTGCTGCCGACCCGGCTACGGACACCCGCGGCCGCGGCCCTGGCGGCCGGGACGGCGGCGACGGCGCTACGCGGCGCGAACCGGTCGGTGGCCGGTGCGGTCGGCGCGGTGGCGACCGCCGGGGTGATGCGGGCCGGATTTCGGCGTCCGCCGGCCGATCTCGGCGGCGTGGCACTGTGGGCGGCCGCCGGGGTGGGACTCTTCGCGGCGGCCGAGACGCTGGTGCGGCGCGAGGATCGGCGGCATCGGGAACGGGCACGCCGGGTGGGCCCGATGGGTTCGCACGCGCCGGTGCCGGAGGACGGGTTCGGCACCGAACCGGGCCTGTCGCCGCTGATCACGCAGGCGAGCAAATTCTATGTGGCGGACGTGAATTCGCGGCCGCCGCGCATCGATCCGGAGCAGTGGCGGCTGTCCATCAGCGGCAAGGTGGCGCATCCGCTGCGATTGTCGCTACCTGATCTGGCCGAGCAGGCGGTGGAATTCGATGCCGTCATGGTGTGCGTGCACAACACCGTGGGCTCGGGCCGCAGCGGCAATGCCCGCTGGTTCGGCGTGCCGTTGACCGCGCTGCTCGATCATGCGGTGCCGGATTCCGGCGCGACGCGGCTGGTCAGCCGCGCCGTGGACGGGTACACCATCTCACTGCCGCTGGAACCGCTGCGCTCCGGTGAATGGCCCGGCTACCTGGTCATCGGCATGAACGGGGAACCGCTGCCGCCCGAACACGGGTTCCCGGCACGGGTTTTCGTGCCCGGCCTCTACGGTCAGTATTCCGGCGCGAAATGGACCACCGCGCTGGAGCTGACCGATGACAGTCATGTCGACTACTGGTGGAAGCGCGGCTGGCCCGCGGACCCGCTCTGGGTGCGGCCGCAGGCCCGTATCGATGTCGCGTCCTGCGGTACGCCGGGGTCCGGCAAGTGCACGGTCGCCGGCGTGGCCTGGGCGCCGCCGCAGGGTGTTTCGGCCGTCGAGATCCGGGTGGACGACACCGAGTGGATCCCGGTGGAACTGGGCGCCGAACTGGCTCCCAGCGCCTGGCGTCGCTGGCGCACGGTGGTCGACCTACCGCCGGGCGATCACGCCATCCAGGCGCGGGTCACCAGTCGTTCCGGGCAGATCCAGGACCCGGTCACCCGCCCGCCGTTCCCGCTGGGCCCCGGAGGTCTTCACACCGTCACCGTCACCGTCTGACGCGGCCACCGTCCGGCTGAAGTCCCGCACAAGTACTCCCGCATGACAGTTGTCATGGGGGAGTCGTGACGGACGGGGGAGGTTTCCCCGGCGGCCGCCGACGACAGTTGGGAGCATGAACGCAACTGCCAATGGCGTCGTGCCGCCGCGACCGCGGCGCGCGACCACACCGGCCATCGAAATCCGGGGACTGGTGAAGACTTTCGGATCGGCCGGCGCCCCGGTGCGCGCGGTCGACGGCCTGGATCTGGTAGTGCGGCCGGGGGAGATCGTCGCCTTCCTGGGACCGAACGGCGCGGGCAAGACGACCACCATCGACATGCTGCTCGGGCTGACCCGGCCGGATTCCGGTGCGGTGCGGGTGTTCGGCGGTTCTCCATCGGATGCCATTGCGGCCGGGCGGGTTTCGGCGGTCCTGCAATCCGGCGGACTGCTGCCGGATCTCACGGTGGCGGAGACCGTCCAGCTGATCGCCACCCTGCACGCCCATCCCCGGCCCGTGCGGGAGGTGCTGATCCGGGCGGGCATCGACGATATCGCCGACCGCCGGGTGGGCAAATGCTCCGGCGGGCAGCAGCAGCGGCTGCGTTTCGCGCTCGCGTTGCTGCCGAGCCCGGACCTCATCGTCCTGGACGAGCCCACCACCGGCATGGATGTGGAGGGCCGCCGCGATTTCTGGCATGCCATCCGCCAGGATTCGGAGCGCGGGCGCACCGTCCTGTTCGCCACCCACCACCTCGACGAGGCGGACGCCTATGCCGACCGCATCGTGCTGGTGCGGGCCGGGCGGGTGGTGGCCGACGGCAGCGCCGCGCAGATCAAGAACCTGGCCGCGGGCCGCACCCTCAGCGCCACCCTGCCCGGCGCGGATCCGGCGCGACTGCTGGGCCTGCCCGGCGTCGATCAGGTGGAGCAGCGCGGGAATCGAATCATCGTGCGCGCCAAGGATTCCGATGTGGTGGCTCGTTACCTGCTGACCGCCACCCCGGCCACGGATCTGGAGATCTCGGCTCACAACCTGGAGGACGCGTTCCTCGCCCTCACCACGACGGGAGACCACCGATGACCACCCTCGATACCTCGCGGCGGCCCGGTACCCGGCCCGCCGTGCCGGCGGGCGGCTTCCGGCTCGCGTTCCTGGCCATGGAACTGCGTCGCCTGCTGCGAAATCGGCGCACGCTGATCTTCGCGCTGGTCATGCCGCCCGTGTTCTTCGTCATCTTCGGTACGACTTCCGACTATCGGCACGAGTCCTTCGGCGCGGGCAATGTCACCGGATACGTGATGGTGTCCATGGCCGTGTACGGCGCCATGCTGGCCACCACCAGCGGCGGCGCCATGGTCGCGGTGGAGCGGGCCGTGGGCTGGAGCCGGCAGTTGCGGCTGACCCCATTGCGGCCGCCGGTGTACATCGCCGTCAAGATCGCGGTCGCCATGGTGCTCGGATTGCTCTCGGTGACAGTGGTTTTCGTGCTCGGAGCGGTGATGGGGGCGCGGATGCCTGCGAGTGCGTGGCTCGGCTGCTTCCTCATCGCCTGGCTCGGTTCGCTGGTGTTCGCGGCGTTCGGCCTGTTCATGGGCTATCTGCTGCCCTCGGAGAATGTCATGCAGGTGCTCGGCCCGGCGCTGGCGCTGCTGTCCTTCGCGGGCGGGCTGTTCCTGCAGCTGCACGGCTGGTTCGACACGGTGTCGAAGGTGTTCCCCACCAACGGCCTCGCCGTACTGGCCCGGGCGCCCTTCGCGGAACCGAGCGGCGGCGCGGTAGTGCTGGCCATTGTCAACGTCGTCGGGTGGGCGGCGGTTTTCACCATCGGTTCCGCTGTACTGTTCCGCCGTGACACCGCACGCTGATCCGCCGATCCCGCTCGGCGCGGATACACCGAGCCCGCCCGGCGCTGTGTTGCCGAGCCGGGCCGCGGACCGGGGTGACCTCGCTTGGTATCGGGGCTGGTTGCTGACGCCTGCGGTAGCGTCGCGCGGCGTGGACGACACGCTCGGTGCGGCCGATGAGGAGGAGCGCGGCATTCGGCGCCGCCGGCGGCTGGGCTGGATGTTCTCCGCTATCTGGGCCGTCTATCTGATCGATCCGCTGCGGCACGCGTGGGGCCTGATCGATCCCGGGGCCCGGATCTACTCGCTGGCGGTGATCTTCGCTTACGGCCTCTGTTACGTGCTCTCGTACGCCTTCCTGGTGCGCGGTACGGTCCGGACGCCGTGGCCGCCTGCCACCGAGAGCCTCCGGCTGGTGATCCTGCCGATCATCGTGCAGGGGGCGCTGATCGGGGCGGCGGCGGTGACGCTGGGCTTCGAGGCCACCGGGCTCGCGGTGTACATCGCGTCGTTCATCGCCTTCACCATGCCGCCGCGGCGGGCGATGATCGCATTGGTGGTGCTGATTCTCGCGACGGCCGTGGTACCGCACGCGGTGTTGGGGCAGCCTCCTGATTATTCGCTCCTGCAGTCGATTTGCTTGGCCAGTTTCGCGGTCGGGGGCATCCGGTTGATCCTCATGCGCAATCACCAGCTGTTCATTGCCAGGCAGCAGTTGACCGATCTCGCTGTTGCCGAGGAGCGGCTGCGGGTGGGCCGGGACGTACACGATATCCTCGGGCATTCGCTCACCGTCATCACCGTGAAAACCGAACTGGCGCAACGACTCCTGGATATCGATCCGGAACGTGCTCGCGCCGAGATGGCGGATGTCGAACGGCTCGCGCGGGAATCCCTCGCCGGTGTGCGCACCACCGTCGGCGGGCTGCGTGAGGTGTCGCTCGCGGGTGAACTCGCCAATGCGCGAACGGCCTTGACCGCCGCCGAGATCGAGGCGGACCTGCCCGACACCGACGATCTCCCGATCCGGCACAGTGTCGTTTTCGGCTGGGTGCTGCGCGAGGCGGTCACCAATATCGTGCGGCACAGCGGGGCCCGGCACTGCTGGGTGCGGGTGACCCCGCGCAGCATCGAGATCGCCGATGACGGGGTGGGCATGCGGGAGTCGTCGCGGTCCGGTTCCGGGCTGTCCGGCCTGCGGGAACGCGTGCAGGCCACCGGCGGCACGCTCACTCTGGGCAATCGCCCGGAGGGCGGATTGCGGGTGCTGGCAAGCTTTCCGGCAGTGACGACACAGGAGCCGGAATGATCAAACTGCTGCTCGCCGACGATCAGGCGCTGGTGCGCGGCGCCCTCGCGGCCCTGCTGAACCTCGAACCCGACCTCGAAGTGGTGGCCGAGGTAGGCCGCGGCGACGAGGTCCTCGACGCCGTCGCGAAAACCGCCCCCGACGTGGCCCTGCTCGACGTGGAAATGCCCGGCCTGGACGGCATCTCGGCCGCCGCCCAACTACACGCGGCGCACCCGCAGGTCCGCATCCTCATGGTCACCACCTTCGGCCGCCCGGGCTACCTGCGCCGCGCGATCGACGCCGGCGCCAGCGGCTTCGTCGTCAAGGACACGCCCGCACGGGAACTCGCGGACGCCGTCCGCCGCGTCCACATGGGCCTGCGCGTGGTCGACCCGGCCCTCGCCACCGAAACCCTCACCGCCGGCACCTCCCCCCTGACCGCCCGCGAACGCGAGGTCCTGGCCGCCGCCGCGGACGGCGCCACCGCCGGCGCCATAGCCAAACAACTCCACCTCTCCGAAGGCACCGTCCGCAACCACCTCTCCGCCGCCATCGGCAAAACCGGCACCCGCACCCGCACCGAAGCCGTCCGCGCGGCGGAACGTCTCGGCTGGCTGTAGTCAGTCACCGCGACGGTGACCGTCCTTTCGCTACCGGCGAATTCGATCGCAGACCGTGGCCACATGGTCGGAACCGGCCGTTCTCGGCAGTGCGAGGCGTCGGCGCCGCACTCCGCGGCGCGTGCCGTCGGCACCGTAGCGGCTGACGCCGAGTGCGGTCCTGGCTGAGGGGCTGCGCTGGGATTTCGCCGGGCGGGTCAGAAGCGGCCGCCGCGGCTGATGCGGCGGGAGCCGTCGGAGCCGCCGAAGGAGCCGGGGCCGTAGCCGGTGCCGCCGCCGAATCCGCCGCCGCGGTATTGGTTGCCCATGCCGCGGAGCATGCCGTCGATGAGGATGCCGCCGAGGACGGCGCCGGTCTGGGAGTTGGGGGTGGTGCGTTGCTGGGCTTGCCAGTCGTTGACGGCGGCCTGGGCGGTGTGCAGGGCTCGGGTGCCGAGTTCTACTGCGCGCTGGGCGAATTGGAGGGCCTGGGCGGGGTCGGTGGGGGCGAGTTGCCGCGCCTGGTCGAGGCTGCGCTGGGCCTCGGCCAGGCGGGTGCGGGGTTCGGCGTCGACGCCGCCGCGGCGGGTGCTGATGAAATCGGCGGCAGCATTGATCTGGCTGCGGGCCGCGGTGGTGGTCTGGTCGAGGCGGCGGCGTAGTTCCTCGGCGGCGACCTTGCGGTCGGTGGCGGCGGCGATCGCATTGTCCAGGGCGGTGTCCGCGGCCATGGCCTGCTGGAAGGCGCCGAGGGGGTTGTCCGGGCCGGCGGCGATCGCCTGATCCAGTGCGGTGCGCGCGCCCGTGGCGGCCGCGGTCAGCTCGGGGCCGCCGTGTTCGGTGAGACTCGCGGCGGCCTCGAGGTCGCGGCGCAATTCCTCGATGAGGCCGGGCAATCCGGCGCGTGCCTGCTCGATATCGGTGGCGGCGGTGTCGACGGCATTGAGCAGCGTGCGTGCCGCGTCCACGGCGGCTTCGGCGGCGCGGATATCGGCGACGGCCGCGCCTTGCCGGCCGACCGGCTTCGCGACCGCGGCCCGGCCGTCCTCGATATTGCGTTCCGCGAAGGAGATTCGCTCCTCCGCCATGCCCACATTGTCGCGAACCGGGGTGAGCACCGAGGCGGGCTGGCTCGCCACCAGATCGGCCAGGGTCTGCCGCGAACGCGGCAACTGCGCGGTGAGCGCCACCAGATCGCGGGTCAGCGCGTCGAGGCGATCCCCGGCATTGATGAGCAGATTGCGCATGGCGTCGAATTCGCTGACCTTGGCGTCGAGTTCGCGATCCGCGCGCCCGCAGGTGCTGATCAGTTCGACCAGCATGGCCTGCTGCTGATCCGGCGTCTCTGGAATATCGTCGTCGAGCTGCTGCCGGATCGAGAACGCCTTGGCCAGCGCCGATTTCGCCCCTTGCAGCGCGGCGGTGAACGGCGCGGTGGCGATCGCCCCGAATTCGTCGGTGGCGAGCCGCAATTCCTCGGCCGAGGTCCGGATCGCATTGTCGGCGTCGACCAGTGTCTCCTTGGACAGCGCATCCAGCACCACCAGCGGCAGCGCCTCCAGCGCGCGGGCGTCGGTGGGATCCACCTGCCGCGCCGAATCCAGTCGCGAGCGGTCGTGCCGCCCGCTCCGCCGCAGCCAGAACCAGCCCGCCAGCAATACCAGCGCCACGATCAGCAGCAACACCAGCAGCGTCCGATAACTCACCCCGCCCGACCCGCTCATCGCATTCGACAGCCCGTCGGCCGCCGCCAGCCCCGCGCCCGCCCAATCCCCGGCCCGCAGCTTCGGTTCGACCCCGTTGATGAGGAACCGATCCACATCCTTCTCGCTGATCGAGGACGGCACGGTGCCGGTGAACGCGTAGGCCCGATCGTCCACCGCGACCGACAGCAGCACGTCCCGATCCCCGAACCCGGACGCCCGCGCCGTCTGCTCACCCCAGGCGTGCGAGTCCATGCCGTCGAAACTCCGCACATAAACGACCCACAGCCGCTCGTGATGCTTCGCGTACAGCGCGTCGATGGCCGCCTGCAGTTGCGCCGTCTGCCCGCCGCTCAGCGCCCCCGCGTTATCGGTGACATAGGTGGGCAGCCGTTGCGGCGGAGTAGCCGCGGCCGGTCCGGCATCCACCGCGGGCAGCCATATCACCGCCGTCAGCAGGCACATCACGAGCAGGGACCAGACCCGAGCGACGGAGTGCTGCTTCGGTAGCGGCATCCCCCGAATCTATCCGCCGCATTCCCCGCGACCGGATTCCGTACCCGCCGTGTCGGCCCCCGGTGACTACGATCGACCCTGTGATCTCGATCGATACCCCGTACACGGGCCATGTCAGCGCCGGTTCGAATCCGCAGCAGCGTGAGGTTCCCGGCGCCCGCATCGTGAAGATGTCGGTGGGCGCCATGGACAACAATGTCTACCTGGTCCAGAGCACCGCCACCGGCGCCGCCCTCCTCATCGACGCGGCCAACGAGCCGGAACGCATCCTGGAACTCCTCACCCAGGAGGCCCCGGACCGGGTCGAGCTCATCGTGACCACCCACCAGCACCCGGACCACTGGTGGGGCCTGAAGGACGTGGTCGCCGCCACCGAAATCCCCACCGCCGCACACGAACTCGACGCCGCCCCGCTCCCGGTGCCCCCGGCCCGCCTCCTCGCGGACGGCGACATCATCCGGATCGGCGACCTCGAACTCGAGGCCATCCACCTCAGCGGCCACACCCCCGGCTCGGTAGCCCTGGCCCTTACCGACGGCGGCGGCCGCACGCACCTCTTCACCGGTGATTCCTTGTTCCCGGGTGGAGTCGGGAAGACCGGCAACGCAAAGGATTTCGCCTCCCTGCTCGGTGATGTGGAGTCGAAGTTGTTCGGCCGCTTCGGTGATGACACGGTCGTCTACCCGGGCCACGGCGACGACACCACGCTGGGCCGGGAACGCCCGCAGCTGGGGGAGTGGCGCGCTCGCGGCTGGTGATCCGACCCGCTGATCGCTGGTTTCTTCGTGATCCTTGCCTAACGGAGCGTTTTGCTCCTACTCTCCTATCGGAGCAAAGCGCTCCGATAGGAGATTTCGACGTGGACAACCAATATCTGCTGGTCATCTCGGTGCCGGCATTGTTGCTGCTGATGGTGATCGAGATGGTCTACTACCGGTTGCACCCGGACGAGCGGACCGGGGGCTACAGCGCGCGGGATACCGCGGCCAGTCTCGCGGTCGGGATCGGGGGATCGCTCACCGACGTGGCGTACAAGACGGTCGCCTTGCTCATGTTCGTCGGCATCTACGAGTTGAGCCCGTTCCGGGTGCATGTCACCTGGCTGACGTTTCCGCTGATCTTGATCGCGCAGGATTTCCTCTACTACTGGATGCACCGCGAACACCATCTGGTCCGGGTGCTGTGGGCGGCGCACGTGGTGCACCATTCGAGCCTGAAGTTCAATTTCTCGACTTCGGCCCGGCAGCCGTGGACCGGGCTGACGTCGCAGTTCTTCTATATCCCGCTGGCGTTCGCGGGTGTGCCCGCCTGGACCATCTTCCTGTGCAGTTCGGTGATCATGTTGTCGCAGTTCTGGATTCACACCGAGCGATTCCCGCGACTGCCCGACCGGATCGAGCACGTGATCAACACGCCCTCGAATCACCGGGTGCATCATGCGTCGCAGGGCGACTATCTGGATCGCAACTTCGGCGGCATCTTCATGATCTGGGACCGCGTGTTCGGGACCTATGCGCACGAAACCGGCAGGCCGATCTACGGTTTGACCAAGAACATCGACACGTTCAACCCGCTGCGGATCGCCACCCACGAATACGGCGCCATCGCCCGCGATATGAAGCTGGCCGCGGGCTGGCGGCAGCGGCTCGGCGTGCTGGTCAACCGGCCCGGATGGTTCGAGGAACAGCGTGCTCGGGCCGCGGGCGCGGGAGCGAATCGTTCCGCGCAGAATTCGCTATCCTAGGCTCGATGCCATGAGTTCCCCATCGGTTGATCGCAAGCGCGCCGGCGGCCGGCTCGGCCGGCAGGTCGAGGCGGAGCGCAACGATCTCCTCGTGCTCGCCGCGGCGCGCGCGGCCTTCGCGGAGGAAGGTCCCGACGCGCCGGTCGCCTCGATCGCCAAGCGTGCCGGTGTCGGCATGGGAACTCTCTATCGCCGCTACGGCAGCAAAGAGCAACTGCTGCAACAGCTGTGCCGCGTGGCGATCACCGAGACGATCACCGCGCTGGAGAACGCGCTGGATCGCGGGGACGACGGCTGGACCTGCCTGTCCGGCTTCATCGAACGGTGTGTCACCGACCGGGTCGGCGCCTTCGCGCCCTTGGCCGGCTCGCTGCCCGTCCCCGACGATCTGGCCCGGCGCAACGAGGAAGCCAAGGAACTCCTGGATCGGCTCGTCCGGCGAGGACACGAGGACGCGACCGTCCGCCCGGACGTCACCTCCATCGACATCACCTATCTGATGGAACTCTTCAGCCGCTACCCCCAGCACACCGAGAACGCTCGCCACACCCGTAGCCGCCTGCTCGCCCTGGCCATCGACGGTCTGCGCCCGGCCGCCACGACGCTCCCGGAGCCGACGCCGTCCTGGGGCGAATACGAAGTGGAATGGTCGGTCACGTCCTGATTCCCGCCACCCCGCCCCGGGTGACATTGTGGCCTTTCACAATTCGGCTCGATGGTGGGGTTAGGGTCTCCCGTGCGGTAGTTGGCCAATCGACGGGAAGGGGAGCGTGCAGGGTGGGAGCAGGACCAGCGGCGGCACTATCGAACTCCGGTCGTAGCAGCGAAACCATCGTCGCCGACACCGAGCAGCAGGCCGTGGAGCTACTCACCAAGATCGGCCGCTACTACCAGGCGATGTACAACCTCGGCGATATCCGGTCGCCCGGCGCCGAGCTACGCGCGGCCTGCTCGAAGCTGCTGACGGTGGCGGATTGGCTGGATACGGCCCGCATCGAGCAGTTGCAGGATGTGCTGCCCGCGCCGGAGGTAGCGCCGCTCGAGCGGCAGGGGCGGTCGCTGCCGAGGATGGTCTCCGACTTCCTCGCGGAGCATCCCAATCAGACCTGGACGCCCACGGAAGTGGTGGCGGCGCTGGAGGAGCGGGGGCTCGAATTGCCGATGAGCGCGCGCCACCACGTAAAGGTTGCCCTGGGCCGCATGGCGCTGCGCGAAGACAGCAATATCCGCCGCCTCGATCGCGGCAAATACCAGTTCTGCCAGTCGGATTCGGACGAAACCGAAGCATAGCCCCGCGTCGAAGCCCATCGTTTGCCGGTGCTAAACCGGACGGTTGGTTAGTGGCCGACCGACTTCCGTTGTGTTACACCTGGATTACGTATAGTTGTTTCAGCTAACTAATCTGGGAGGTCCCGGATGTGCGGGATAACAGGGTGGGTTTCGTTCGATTCTGATCTGACGCGGCAGCAGGGGGTGCTGGACGCCATGACCGAAACCATGGCGTGCCGGGGACCGGACGGCCGCGGGATATTCCTACGACAGCACGGCGCACTCGGCCACCGGCGGCTCGCGATCATCGACCTGCCCGGCGGCGCCCAGCCCATGAGCGTGGCCACCCCCGGCGGGGACGTGGCCATCGTGTACTCGGGAGAGACCTACAACTTCCTGGAACTACGCGAACAGCTTGCGGGACTGGGACATTCGTTCACCACCGACAGCGACACCGAGGTCGTCCTGCGCGCCTACCTGCAGTGGGGCGAGAGCCTGGTCGACCACCTCAACGGCATGTACGCCTTCGCGATCTGGGACCAGCGCGACGAGAAACTCGTCATGGTCCGGGATCGCATGGGCATCAAGCCTTTCTACTTCTACCGCACGCCGGACGGGGTGCTCTTCGGCTCGGAACCGAAGGCCATCCTCGCGAATCCGCTGGCGCGCAAGGCCGTCGAGCTCGACGGCATGCGGGAACTGTTCGCCTTCACCAAGGCCCCCGGCTGGTCGTTGTGGAAGGGCATGTCCGAGGTGCTGCCGGGCACCCTGACCACCGTGGACCGCAACGGACTTCGCGAGCGCACCTACTGGCGGCTGACGGCCGTCGAGCACACCGACAGCCAGGACGACTCCGTCGAGCACGTCCGCGAACTGCTCACCGATATCGTCGACCGGCAGCTGATCTCGGATGTGCCCCGCTGCATATTGCTCTCCGGCGGACTGGATTCCAGCTCCATCACCGGCCTCGCGGCGCGGCGCCTGGCCCGCGACGGCGAACAGGTGCGGACGTTCTCCGTCGATTTCGTCAATCAGGAAGCCAACTTCGTCCCCGACGAAATGCGCGACACTCCCGACTCGCCGTTCGTCCGCGACGTGGCCGAGTACGTGAAGTCCGCGCACCAGGACGTGATCCTGAATCCCGCTGACCTGGCCGATATTTCGGTGCGCCGCGCCGTGATCACCGCCCGCGACATCCCGCAGGGGCTCGGCGATATGGACAGTTCGCTGTATCTGCTGTTCCGGGCCATCCGCGAACAGTCCACGGTCGCGCTGTCCGGCGAATCCGCCGACGAGGTCTTCGGCGGCTACCGCTGGTTCCACGACGAGGTCGCCCTCAAAGAGGACACCTTCCCCTGGCTGGCCTTCAGCAACCCGCTCTCCGGGGAATCCCGCTGGGAGATCCTGAATCCCGGGCTCCGGGAGCGACTGCAACTGAACGACTACGTGGCCGACCAATACGCCGCCGCCGTCGCCGAGGTCGACCACCTCGACTCCGAGGACGAGCGGGAACACCTCATGCGCACGGTCTGCCACCTGCACCTGACCCGCTTCGTTCGGCAGCTGCTCGACCGCAAGGACCGCATGTCCATGGCGGTCGGACTGGAAGTGCGCGTGCCGTTCTGCGATCACCGGCTGGTCGAATACGTCTACAACACGCCGTGGTCGCTCAAGACCTTCGACGGCCGCGAGAAGAGCCTGCTGCGGCACGCGGCGAAACACGTCCTGCCGCAGTCGGTCGTGGAACGGGTCAAGAGTCCCTACCCGTCCACCCAGGACCCCGGCTACGCGGCGGCACTGCAGCAGCTGGTGAAGGAAATCCTGTCCGAGCCCAACGACGCCCTGTTCGCGATCCTCGATCGCGGCTGGGCGAAGCGCGCCGTCGAACAGGACCCCGCCCGCATGGCCCCGCACGTCCGGGTCGGCCTCGACCATGTGATCGACATGGCCACCTGGCTCGATCTCTACTCGCCGGAGCTGTTGCTGGACTGATGCCGACCGCGGCACACGGCGGCGCCGACCGGGCCGGACAAGCTATGTTGACGGTATGAGACCGTTCGCCTACCCGGTCGGCGCCCGGCGCCCGCGACTGCCCGAACGGCGGCGGCGCGGTTGGTGAAACTCCGGAACCGCACCCCCGAACCCGATTCGCCGGTTCAGGACCCGAACACCGGCACACTCCGCGGCGGGTGTGCCGGCGTCACCCTGCGCTGGGCCCGGCGCCTGCTGGTCGGCGGACTACTCATGGCGGTTCTGGTGGTGGGCGGGACCGCGGTGCGGGTGTGGCAGGTGGCCCGCATCTCCGACTACTCGCCCGCCGACGCCATCGTGGTGCTCGGCGCGGCGCAGTACGACGGCACCCCGTCCACGGTGTTCGAGGCGCGGCTGGATCAGGCCTACCACCTCTACACCAAGAACATCGCGCCGCTGGTCGTCACCGTCGGCGGAAAACAGCTGGGCGACAACTACACCGAGGCCGCCTCCGGCAAGCTCTACCTGGAGAACCGGGGCGTGCCGTCCGATCGGATCCTCGCCGTCGAAACCGGCTCCGACACTCTGCAGAGCGTGGAAGCCGTCTCCAAAGCCCTGCTGGCGCGCGGCAAATCCTCGGTGGTGCTGGTCAGCGATCCCTGGCATTCGCTGCGCACCCGCACCATGGCCCGCGACGCCGGCCTCTCGGCCTGGACCGCGCCCGTCCGCACCGGCCCCGCCGTCTACACGCGGGAATCACAGGCGCACGGCATTTTCCGGGAGACCTTCGCCTTGCTCTGGTATCAACTGACCCACTACCCGGCAGATTTCAAATACACGGCAGATCAGTGAACCCATGAACGCGCGTATCGATTACGACCAGGTGTACTCCGACTTCGATCGTGAGCGCATGGTGCCCGAAACCGACCGGACAGCAGGCCTGAGCTGGTCGCCCTGCCCCGCCCGGCGCAGTGAGTTCTCGCGCGACCGCGCCCGGGTGCTGCACTCCGTGGCACTGCGCCGGCTTGCCGACAAGACACAGGTCATGGGCCCGCGCGACGGTGACACGCCACGCACCCGGCTCACCCACTCGCTGGAGGTCGCGCAGATCGGGCGCAGCATCGCCGACAGCCTCGGCTGCGATCCCGATCTCGTCGATCTGGCCGGGCTCGCGCACGATATCGGGCACCCCCCGTACGGGCACAACGGCGAGAAGGCGCTCGACCAATTCGCCGACGCGCACGGCGGTTTCGAGGGCAATGCCCAGAACCTCCGCATCCTCACCCGCCTCGAACCCAAGGTGATCGACGACCTCGGCAACAGCTACGGGCTCAACCCGACACGCGCCGCCCTCGACGCCGTCATCAAATACCCTTGGGGCAGAACAGGTCCGAGCTCCAAGTTCGGCGCCTACGACGTCGACATGGACCGCCTGGCCTGGGTTCGCAAAGGCGCGCCCGACCGCCGCCAATGCCTGGAATCGCAGATCATGGACTGGGCCGACGACGTCGCCTACTCCGTCCACGATGTGGAGGACGGCGTCATCGCCGGCCGCATCGACCTGCGCGCCCTCGCCGACCCCCTCGAACAGGCCGCCCTCTCCGAACTCGGTGCCCGCCAGCACCCCGCACTCTCCGCCGACGACCTGGTGGCCGCCGCCCAGCGCCTCTCCGAAATGCCGGTGGTTGCCGCCGTCACCGACTTCGACGGCTCCCTCGCCGCCTCGGTGGCCCTGAAACGCCTCACCAGCGACCTGGTCGGCCGATTCGCCACCGCCGCCGTCGAGGCCACCCGCGCCGCCTGGGGCGGCCGCCAATTGTCCCGCTACACAGCCGATCTCGAAGTCCCGCGGATAGCGGCCACCGAGGTAGCGGTATTGAAGACGATGGCCCTCCGCTACGTCCTCTCCGACCCCATCCACCAGGTCCGCCAGGCAGGCCAACGCGAACGCATCCACCTCGTGGCCGACCGCCTCCTGGCCGCCGCCCCCCGAGGCTTGGACCGCCTCCTGGTCCCCACCTGGGAATCCGCCCCCGACGACACCGCCCGAGTCCGCGTAGT
Organism: Nocardia sp. NPDC020380; assembly: GCF_044386975.1. NCBI lineage: Bacteria > Bacillati > Actinomycetota > Actinomycetes > Mycobacteriales > Nocardiaceae > Nocardia > Nocardia sp. NPDC020380. Next base: position 517,340 of record NZ_JBIRVQ010000008.1, read on the forward strand.
AGTCGACCAAATCGCCTCCTACACCGAAAGCCGCCTGGAACGCTTCGCCGCCGGCATCCCCTAACCCCGCCCCCTGCCGTCGAGTGGCACATGAGGAACGGATTTCGTGGCGTGTCGCGTACCTCATGTGCCACTCGGCGATCGGGTGATCGGGCGAACGGCAGTGGTGTGTGGGGTGGGTGTGTCAGGGTGGGTGGGGTCATCTAGCCGTGGGGCCGGTCGCGCTGCGGCGGAATCCGGTGGGAGGTGCCTGTGCCGGCCGATATGGACGAGATCGCGGATCTGGAGCGGTATCCGCTCGATCGGCGGGACCTGCGAGTGCTGGAGGAGTTGGTCGACGAATCGCGGCGGGAATTCGCGACGAGCGGGGTGCTGGTGCTGCGGGAGTTCCTGCGGGAGGAGGCGCTCGCGGAGATCGCGGCGAACTGTCTCGCCAATGGGGCGATCGACGGGGTGCGGTTGCCGGATATCGATCTCGCCGAGCAGCGGGGGCGGGCGGGGGAGCAGCCGCCGGTGACGGAATGCCTGCTGGCGGGGGACCGGATTCCGGCGTCCTCGCCGTTGAAGCGGTTGTATTTGTGGGAACCGTTGCTGGACTTCGTTTCCCGGGTGGTGGGGGAACCGGCGTACCGGTCGGTTGATGCACTCGGGGCCTTGACGGTGCACATCCAGGAGCACGGGGAAGGGCAGGACTGGCATTTCGATCTGCCGGATTACATGCTCGACGTGCACATCGCCGCCCCGGAACAGGGCGGGGTGCTCGAATATCATTCGCTCCCACGGGCCGTGCTGCAGCGCAGTGGGGCGCAGCGGCAGCGGATCGGATTGCTGCCGACCGCGCCCGGCACCTTCCTGCTGCATGCCGGGCGGCTGTCCCGGCACCGCGTCACACCGGTGCGGGGGAGGTCGCCGCGGATCACGGCCGCCATGGCATTTCACGGCAAGCCGGGGCAGCGGCTCACGGATCATGTGCGGCGCAAGCGGTTCGGCCGCACGGAGTAGCGCTCAGGGTGCGGCGTGCAGTGCCAGGTAGTGGGCGATGCTGTCGGCGGGTGCGCCGTCGGCGACCAGGCGGCCTTCGTCGAAGACGAGTACGCGGTCGAATTCGCCGAGCAGGTCCAGGTCGTGGGAGATCACGACGACCTGTTGCGGAATCTCGTGCAGCAGCTTGGCGATCCGGCGTTTGTTGCGCAGATCGAGCAGGGTGGTCGGTTCGTCGAACACCACGTACTGCGGCCGCACCGACAAGACGGCCGCGATCGCCAGCATCTGTTTCTGCCCGCCGCTGAGCAGGTGCGCGGGATGATCCCGGAACTCGCTCAGCCCGTACTCGGCGAGCACCTCGGTAACTCGTTCGGCGGCCTCGGCTTTCGAGAACCCGTGATGTTTGAGCCCGAACGCCAGATCCTCCGCCACCGTCGGCATGACGATCTGCACATCCGGATCCTGGAACACGAATCCGACCAGCCGGCGAACCGCCTTGCCCTGCTTGCGCGTATCCAGCCCATCCACCCGTACGCGGCCCTCGCTGGGCACCTGCAGCCCGTTGAGCAGTCGCGCGAAGGTGGACTTGCCCGAGCCGTTCGAGCCGATCACGGCGATGCGCCGCTCGTCGAGCGTGAGATCCAGCTGCCGCAGCACCTCCCGCTCACCGAAGCGGTGGGTGACGCCCTCGAGCTCGATCATGCCCGGCTCGGAATCAGCGGATAGGCGCGGCGCACGGCCACCGCGGCCAGCGAGCCGATGACGGTTTTCACGACGTCCCCGGGTATGAAGACGAGCGAGGTCGTGAACGCCTTGGCCAGCGAAATGTGCGCGGCGACCGCCATCCACGGAATCCCGATGGCGTACAACACGATCGCCCCGCCCAGGAAGTTGATCACCAGCGCGATCGCCAGGTTGTATCGCTGCCACAGCTTTTCGGTGAGGAAGCCGATCACCAGCGCACCCAGCGGGTAGGCCAGGACGAATCCGCCCGTCGGGCCCATGATCACGGACAGTCCGCCGCGCCCGCCCGGCAGCACCGGCAGCCCGACCAGCACCAGCACGTCGAACAGCAGGATGGCCAGCGCACCGCGGCGCGCGCCGAGGATCGCGCCGGCCAGGATCACGCCCAGGGTCTGGGAGGTGAACGGCGCGAACGCTCCCGGCAGCTGTATCAACGGGAAGAACCCGAGTACCACCATGATCGCCGCGAACAGCGCTGTCTGCGCCAGATCCCTACTTCGCATTCCGGGCATCCTATGAGATTCGGACATCAGTCCAGACCGCGGGCGTCGAGGGCCTCACCGACACCGTCGGCCATGCGCAGGGTGCGGATCAGGAGTGGGACGAGGAAGACCGTGCTGCGCTCGATGCCGCGTGCCTTCTGCGCGGCCCGGACCAGTTCGGCCTGTTCGCGGATGACGGGGATGAATCGAATGGTCATGGCCACCAGCAGCCCGACACGTTCCGGCCGCACGCCGAGGGGGCGCAGTGGGCCGAGCGCTCTTTCGACTGTGTCGATCATGGCGGTGGTGCGAGTGGTGAGCGTCACCAGATTCGCCAGCAGTACGAGTGTCAGCAATCGCTCGCCGACCACGATCGCGCTCTGCCGGCTCGTGAACAGCACCTGCGCGAACATGATCAGAACGAGGAAGGGTGCGAGCCCGAGCAATTGCCGCCCGGTAGTCCGCCACGGAATCCGCGCCACCGCATACAGGCCGATCACCACGGCCAATGCCACGCCCAGCCACAAGATCGACGGTACGAAGAACAGCGCGGTGCCCGTCACCGCCAGCACCAGCAGCTTCGCCCCGGCGGGCACGGAATGCACCGGCGTCCGGGCGTCGTGGTACAGGCTGAGCACCGATAGATCCTGGCATGCGCCGCACCGGTCACTCGGTCCGGTGTCCAGTCGAGCGTCCCGGTCGAGTGTGTCGGTGGGGCGGGGCTAGACTCGCTGCCGTGGCCGGCCGACTTCCTGACCGCGATATCGCGGCGATTCGTGAACGTGTTCGGATCGAGGATGTCGTTGGTGAGTACGTCGCGTTGAAATCGGCGGGCGCACTGTCGATGAAGGGCCTGTGCCCGTTCCACGACGAGAAGACGCCCTCCTTCCATGTGCGACCGCAGCACGGGGTGTTCCACTGCTTCGGGTGTGGCGAGGGCGGCGATGTCTTCGCGTTCCTGCAGAAGCTGGAGCACATCGGGTTCGTCGAGGCCGTCGAGCAGATGGCCGATCGCATCGGCTACAAGATCAACTATGAGGGCGGCGGCACCTCCGTCCAGCGCGACCGCGGCACCCGTGCCCGGCTGGTCGCCGCCAACGCCGCCGCACACGAGTTCTACATGTCCCAGCTCGGCGAACCCGACGCCGAAGCCGCCCGGAAGTACCTGACGGAGCGCAATTTCGACGCCAACGCCGCCCGGCAGTTCGGCTGCGGCTACGCGCCCTCCGGCTGGGATGCCCTCACGAAGCACCTGCTGCGCAAGGGATTCGAGTTCAAGGAGCTGGAGGCCGCGGGCCTGTCCCGGCAGGGGCAGCGCGGGCCCATGGACCGCTTCCACCGCCGCCTGCTGTGGCCCATCCGCAATCTCGGCGGCGAGGTCATCGGATTCGGCGCGCGCCGCCTGTACGACGACGACACCCTGACCGCCAAGTACATCAATACTTCGGAAACCTTGCTGTACAAGAAGTCTCAGGTGCTCTTCGGTCTCGACCTCGCCAAGCGTGAGATCGCCAAGGGGCATCAGGCGGTCGTCGTCGAGGGCTACACCGACGTGATGGCCATGCACCTGTCCGGCGTGAAAACAGCGGTGGCGGCGTGCGGCACCGCCTTCGGCGACGAGCACCTGTCGATCCTGCGGCGCCTGCTCATGGACGACAACTTCTGGCGCGGCGAGATCATCTACACCTTCGACGGCGACGCCGCCGGCCAGGCCGCCGCCGTGAAGGCCTTCAGCGGCGACCAGAAGCTCGCCGGTCAGACCTACATCGCCGTCGCCCCCGACGGCCTGGACCCGTGCGAACTGCGCCAGCGCAATGGCGACGGCGCCGTCCGCGACCTGGTCGCGCGCCGGGTCGCCCTGTACGAGTTCGTGATTCGCGGCATCGTCAAGAAGTACTCGAATCCCGTCACCAACGACATGAGCCCCGAACAGCAGGTCGCCGTGCTGCGCGAAGCGGTCCCCGTGGTCGCGCAGATCAAGGACAACGCCCTGCGCAAGGCCTACGCCACCAAACTGGCCGGCTGGGTCGGCTGGGACGATATCCAGCTGGTCGTCCGCCGCGTCGGCGACGAGGCCCGCAAACAGCGCGGCGGCGCCACCAACGGCCGCCCCGCCCCGAAAACCGAAACACCCCAGCCGATCTCCGACAGTGGCGCGGCCCGCCCCAACCCCCGCGACCCGGTCCTGCTGCCCCAGCGCCAGGTGCTGGCCGCCGCCCTGCAGTACCCGGCCCTCGCCGGCCCGGTCTTCGACTCCCTGGGCACCGAAGCGTTCACGCACCCCGTCTACATCGCGCTGCACACCGTGATCGTCAAGGCAGGCGGCGCCAATTCCGGCCTCAGCGGCGCCGAATGGGTCACTACCGTCGCCGACAACGCCGACGACCTCATGATGCGCGCCCTGGTCTCCGAACTGGCCGCCGAAGCCCTACCGGTGAAATCCGCCGACGACATCCCCCGCTTCGTCACCGGCGTCCTCGCCCGCATCCAAGAAGCCTCCGTCGGCCGTCAGATCGCCGAACTGAAGTCCAAACTCCAGCGCATCTCCTCCACCGAGCAGACCGCCGCCTACATGGAACTGTTCGGCGACCTCGTGGCCCTCGAGCAGTACCGCAAAAGCCTTGTAGCCCAAGCCATGGGCAACGCGGAGGACTTCCGCCGCTAGCTCAGGGCGCAGCAAAGCCCCACTCTCCCGACAGAGGTGTCGTGCGAGCGAGCGGGGCCGTTTGCACTGTCCCAGATCAGGGTGCGTTGTCCTGCGAGTAGGGGCGAAGCCCCACCCTCACCTCCGCAACTGATCCTGCGGCACCAAGATGGTGGTCCGCTCATCCAGCGGCACCATGGGTTCGAGCTTGGGCTGCGTGCTCAACTTGTCAGCGAGCTTCTGCCGCCCCACCGAAACCATCTTCCGTGTGACAGGACTCTCAGTGATCGCGCGGGTGGTCTTACTGATCTGCTCATACCGAACCCGCCCGGCCTTCGCGCCCAGCACGTACCCGGCCGCGACGCCGATGATCAACCGCAACATTCCGAGAAGCTCCTCCCGTAGTCCTGTCCGCCCCCACATCCTGCCCGACCCCACCACCCCCTGTCGATCCGGCACCCCCTCCCCCTCCCCACCCCATCCCCGCAGGTAGACCCACGATTTGGGAAGTGAACAATCAATGCGCTAAAGTTTTCCCCGGCCGGTCCGAGAGGCGCCAGCCAGGGAAACAATCCCCTATAGCTCAATTGGCAGAGCAGCCGACTGTTAATCGGCAGGTTTCTGGTTCGAGTCCAGATGGGGGAGCAGAAAACAGCCCCTGACCAGCGTGATACTAACGCCGGTCAGGGGCTGAATTCGTGTTCGGGTCGAAAAGGTCCATGCTGGGTCCACAGTCGGTGGGTATTCGCTGGTGGTGGTCGGCGTGTCTATGCCGTGGTCTGTTCGAGGGCTGCTCTGTTGTCGACCTCCAGATTGCGGGCCGCGTAGTAGCGGGCGGCGACCAAGGGTGAATTGCCCAGCTGTGCTGAGGCGGCCTCTATCCCGTAGATATCGCGGACGTCGGTACCGACGCGATGACGGATCTGTGTGGGGGTGATTTCGGTAAAGGTGCTGCCGCGTACTGCACGCCACAGGTGCTCGAAATTGTGCAGGCTCCATCCCTTCCCTCGTGGAGAGGGGATGAGCAGGTTGTCGTCGGAGGAAATTCCGTAGGCGAGTAGGTGTCGTACCGCATCGATGCCGCGCGGCGTCAGGGCCAGGCGGCGAATGCCTTTGGATCCGGTCTTGGTGCCCGGTCGCCAGCGCCAGCCCACGTCGGCGCCCAGGTCTTCGATTTTGCCGCGTACCCAGATCCCGGGCACGGCTGCGTCGAGTTCGAGGTCCTGTATACGGAATCCGAGCAACTCGCCTGGACGGACACCGGTGTCCCGCAGCAATTGGATGATCCAGTAGATCCTGTCATCGCGGGTGTGTCCGTTGCGTGGGCCGAGGGTGCCGGGAATGTCCGCGCCGCGGCACCAGGCTGCGACCTGCTCTTGGAAGGCGTCGAAGACGCTGTGCGGCAGCACGTGTGGGTCGTCGTGTGAGCGCACGGGTTTGAGTGTGCCGTTCATGGGGTTGTGGTCCAGGGCGCCGTGGCGGCGGGCGGTGTCGAACATCGCGGCCAGGATGGACCAGTGTTGGGCGGCCTTGGCGGTGTGCCCGCGTTCCATGAGCATGACCATGTAGTCGTTCATCCGCGCTGTGTTCGCTTCGCGCACAGTCAGATTTCCGATGGTGGGTTTGATTTTGATGGTGCCGGGGCGGGTTCGTCGATTGCCGGATCGGTCGAGTTGGTATTCATAGGCGGCCAGCGTGCTCGGGGCGAGGTGACCGCGGAGCCTTACCTCGGCGAGCCAGATGTCCGCCAGTGTGGCGATGCGGGTTGTCGGTTTCACTGTGCAGCTTCCTGGGTTGGCGCCCAGCCACGTCGCTGCTGCTCGACGAAACGTTTCTGATGGCTTCGCGTGCGGTGGCGCCGGTGCGTTTGGGTTTGTGGTAGTTGCCGAGCTGGTTGCGGCGCCATAGGCGGGCTTCGAAGCAGCCGTTGGGGAGTCGGTGGACTTGCGGTTGTCCGGCGGAGCCGGGTGGCAGTGCTGGCTTTGCCATGGGTTACGCGCCTTCTTCCTTCGATCGAATCGTCGAGGCGTCCTTCGCTGTGAGGGGGATTGACATGGCGGTCGGTGTTAAGTGAAAGTAGAAACAGCGCCATAGCTGTACCCAGGTGCGGGTTCAGGTTCTCTGAAGGTGCTGTCTGCGTTCATCGTTCGCGAATCTCGGGCGGGTCCCCGCATGCGCTTGTCGGCTGGATGGACGGCCTTCGAACTGCGTGAAATGCACGTTCCGTGAGATCTGACTGTCTTACGTCGACCAAAAGCTGAGCCCGACCCCGTTGCGGGGTCGGGCTTTTGCTGTCGCGGTTCGGAACTATAGCCGGCGGGCTCGGGACTGCCGGTCCGGACAACCGGCTGTCCGAGACTTCGGTCCGGTCATCGCTGAGCGCTGCATTCGAAATCTGTTGTTGCCGTCACTGCTTCGCGCGTGGCGGCTTTTTCATGCGTGAGGTGAGAGTTGTGCCCGAAACATTCAGACCACCCGGCCAGTGGACTCCAGGACCGGTCGCGGTCCCCGACGCAGCACCGCCCGGTGCCGACCGTCCAGGCAAGGGCAGGGTCTTCAACTACAACATCCAGAACGCCGCACAAGCGGCCGCCAAGTTCGGAAGGATCCGGTCCGCGCAGGAGATGACCGCACCGGTCACCACCGAAACCCGTTACCGTCCTTCGAATTTCTTCGCGACCACGGAGTCCGCCGAAGTCAAAGGCTCGCCCTTGATGACTGCTCCTGGTGCGCTGGTATTGCAGGATATCGCCGGTCCGAGGCCGATCAGCCCGAGGATGCCCGACCCGGATCTGCCGGAGAAGATCGACCAGAAGACCAAGCCCAAGCCTGCTCCGGCACCCGAGCCGGCCCCTGCACCTGCGGCGTCGCCAGCATCGCCACCTGTCTCGCAAGCCCCTGCCGCGCCCGCCGCCGGTCAAACGCCTTCTGGCACAGACAATCCGATCCTGGCTCAACTCGGCCTCGTCCCACCCTCGGCCGAGATTCCCGTGACGCTGCCACCCGCGGGCGGTATCGAGGACGTGCTCGCGATCGTGGCCTCGGGCAAACCCGTCCCGGGGAAGAACATCGCGCTGCCCAGTGGCACGAGCGTCACGACCGGGGCCGATGACACCACGATCATCGGTACCACCGATCCGATCACCGGCCATAACACCACCAACGTCTATGACCGCAACGGTCTGCTGATCTCGACTGCCGAATCCGAGATCGTGCTGGGCACTGGTGGACTCAGCCGCGACACCACCATCACCGACATCGGCGGCGCGGTCTCCCAGGTCCGCTCCGTCGACGACGGCCACGGGCACATCACCACCTGGACCGCCAATCCCGACGGCTCCCACTCGGTCCGCTACCCCGACGGCACCGTCATCAAGGAACCTGCCCCAGGCTCGACGACCCCCGCCGAACTCGTGCAACTCGACCCGGACGGTCTCGGCGGGCATGTCACCGATTACAACCTCGACGGCACCACCAGCCAAGCCGACTTCCGCCCCGGGATACTCAACGCCCCCGTCACCGATATCACCGGTCCCGACGGTGAACAAGTCCAGGTCGTGACGGTGCCCGGGCAGACCAACGGTGCCCCCTACAGCATCATCACCGGCCCCGATAAGTCCCGTGTGGTCTATCAACCCGACGGCACCACCGTCCCGATCGACCGCTACAACGACATCATCGGCGGCCCGAACTACGGCAACCAGTTCGACCCGCTCACCGGCACCTGGCGCTCCGACCCCGTCACCGCCCGCGGACCGATCATTACCGGTCCCGACGGAATCAGTAGCCAGGAATGGACCTACCGCAACAAAAAGAACGAAGAACGCACCGCCACCGCCACATTCGATGCCAACGGCTACCTGACTTCGCTGCAGAGCGGCGACTACACCGGCGTCGATGTCACCACTTTCGAAACCTTCGACGGCATCACCTTGCCGAAATGGTCCAACCACGCCGACGCCGGCAATGTCAAAGACGAATCCCGCCTCTACTGGGACGCCATCCTCACCGTCAGCGGCCTGCCCGAACTCGGCTGGACTGCCGGGCGCATGATCGGCACCCGCATCATCGCCAGCCAACTCGCCGCCCGCGGCGTCTCCGACCTCGGCATCGAACTCGCCACCAGCCAACTCGCCGCACGCGGCGCAACCACCTTGACTGGTGTGACAGGGACAACCAGACGCATCGCTCGCGGGGAACTTCCGACAGCTGAGAATGCGACCACGGCAACCCAACGGGCCGGTGGACTGCTGGAGACCGATGCCACGGTAGCCGTTGAGAATCGCGCCCTGAACCAGACCGCTGAGAAGCCGCTGCAGAACGGCCTATCGAAGGGGGCGACCGACATTGAGGGAGGGCTCAGTGGTGCTGCGCATGACGGTCGTATACCGACGGCTGCGTCGAAACTCGAGACACGGCCCAATCCGGTCCCGAATGCAACTGAAATCGAGTTCAAATCTCATGGAGGAGAAAGCGCCGCCCGCTGGACGGCAGACCTCAGTCATGTCACGGGCAAGACTGCCACAAGCAGAAACAGGGCTCTGGAGGCGATCTTGAGCGAAGACTTCGGAAATCTCGCCTTCAGCTTCAGGCCGCAGTACAGCCCGTTTGTCGGTCACGGAGTATCGAAGATAGGCTCCGGCATACAGATCGGTCCAAGCGCATTCGTTTCTCGGGAGCAGTTGAGAAATACTCTGGTTCACGAAGAGCTTCACCACAGATGGTGGCAGCGAGGAATCCTCGATGGGCACCATCCGCGTGACGGGTCAAACCCGGAGCGCACGGAAAAATTCTACGGTATCGTTGAGCGTTATATGAGAATGAGGGGATGGCTGTGATTTTCGAGACAGCACCGCTTGCGGAGACGTGTGAAGTGTGTGGTTCTGAAATGCAATGCTCGGTTACTGAGGCAGTGGTGAATATCGGACCACGATGGGACATGGAGTGCGGTTGTTCATCGTGTGGAAATAATTGGCATACCGGCGGTTTTGGCACGTCGCCCGGCTTTGTGCGAAAAGCAATAATCGCCCAGAATGGACTGACAAAGCTGAAGCTTGCTGAGTCTGGCGGAAATAATGCCGCCGTGGCTAAAGTGTTGCGGGATACGCTGTCGCTGCCTCTCAGTGAGATCGCTACTGCCGTGCGGAAAATCAGAACCGATGGCTACGAAGGATCGCTTGTTGAGGTGCATTCGCTGGCTATCGCCCTGGAGAAAGCTGGCGTCGGATTTGTAATCGATCGATCAGAATGACCGTCAATGAGGGATCCGCTGCGTTGGTTGCAGTGGCTGAGTCTATCGTGCAAGGCCTTGTTGATGCTGATGTCAAATGGGACTCGGTTACGGTTGTCGTAAATCTGGATAGGCAGAAATCGATGTTCGGATATATCTATTCGGACGATGGAAAATGGAATGCCGATGTTCCGCTTGATATGGAGGTCTTGACCCGTGCGATCGATCTTCGAACCGCCATGTCTGCGCCGAAGAAGAAAGATTGGAAAGTGTGCTGTATTCAGATGAGGCGTTCGGATATGAGTGTAGACGTGGATTTTGAATACAAAAATTCCCGGCGTTGGCAGATAACGCCGGCCAATCTGGAGAGCAAGATCGAAGAGTTGCGTCCGCGGTAGGCGCGGATCGGTCTTGGGGTCGGGGCATCGTGGCCCTGGTTGTGGTGGTGCCGGGTGGGGGCATCTGTCGGTGTGATCCAGAAACCCTCCAGGAATGCGTGCTGCGTCTGCGTTGCGCGGGGTGTGCTCGGGTGGCTGGCAGTCGAGTCCACCTGGCCTGTTCGGCCAGGTGGGCGATGCTTTTCGGGTAAACCTTGACTGTGTTGGGTTGGCTGTAGTAGTTGCCGGTTCAACCACTCGGCAGGTTTCTGGTTCGAGTCCAGATGGGGGAGCACAGTAAGGCCCCTGACCAGATGTCTGGTCAGGGGCCTTCCTCGTTCTAGGGGCGCATCGGGTCTTCGCGTGGGGGCGGGGTTCCCGTCGGCTGGGCCGAAGGTGGGGTTGGGCCGGGGTGGTTGGTGGGGTGGGCGGAAAAATTACGTTTGTGGTGTCCTGTGGCAGGAATAAATAATTTTGTTGCGGGGATGGTGGGGGGTATTGCAGAGCGTGGGGGAGCTCTGCGATGTGTAAAGAATCGGGGGAGGTTGGGCATTTGTGGTCGCGTGTTTGTCTACAAAATGGGTGGGGGACCCATTCTTTGGTTAGTGGGTTTCGGCGGGCGCGGGGTGGTGTTGTGTTGAAAGTGTGGGTGGACAGAGAAGTTCGTCTCAGCTAGCGTTACTGCAACGTTCGAGCGGGGTTGTTCTCAACTATTTATTGCTAATCAGAGGGTGTTGACATGGGTTCACCTGATGTTGAATTGCGCGCTTACGAGCAGGCTCGGTATGCCGTTCCGCATAATATTCTCCGGTCTGAGGAGATTTATGGGGAGGGGTTTCAGAGTCCGGGGGGATTGGCTGGGTTCGAGAAGATATTGCTTTCTGGGATGTCTGTGTCTGCTGATATGCGGGTGCTGGATATCGGGGCGGGGTTGGGGGGTGCGGCGTTTCATGTTGCCGGCACTACGGGGGCCGAAGTGGTGGGGGTGGATTTGGCTGAGGTGATGGTGGAACTCGCCAATGAGCGGCGGAAGGGGGGTGAATCCAATGGGCGGGTTCGGTTTATTTTGGGTAGTGCATTTGTCGATGAGTTGGCGGGGCACTCGTTCGATGTGATCTATTCGCGGGACTCGTTGCTTTATGAGCATGACAAGGCGGGGCTGTTCAGGCGGTGTCGCGAGCTGCTGAAGCCGGGTGGGCGGCTGCATATCAGTGACTTCTGTGCGGGGGGGAGGACGCCGGAGTTCGAGGAGTACATCGATGTGTCGGGGTACTCGTTGCCGACTATCGAGGAATACCGGCAGCTGTTGGTGGATGCGGGGTTCACCGATGTGAGTGGGGTTGATCTGTCCGAGTTGACGGGTGAGTTCCTGCGGGCTGATCTGGAGCGGTATCGGGGCAAGGTGGCGGGGGATGGGTCGATCTCGGCGGAAGATGCTGCGCACGTGGTGGAACGGTGGCAGCGGAAGATCGACTTCATTGCGGCGGGGTCGCTGACGCAGGGGCTCTTCGCGGCGACCGTGCCCGCGGAGTGAGGGGCGATGACTACACAGCATGCCGAGTATCTGACCGCTGATCTGCCTTCCGGGCGGGTCGCGCACTTCCATTGGGTGTGGCTGCGTGACTCCTGTTTGTGCGGTGAGTGCCGGAACAGTCATGCCAAGCAGAAGTACTTCGACTCCGCGGCGATTCCTACCGATATCACCGCGAGTACCGTGCGGCATACCGGGGAACAGGTGGAGATTGTCTGGCCGGATGGGCATCGGAGCGATTATCCGGTGCACTGGCTGGCCGAACGCGAAGAACAGCGCATTGCGCGACCATCCGCGCCAGGCGGCCGGATCCCGTGGACTTCGCCGGCGGCGGTCGGCGAACACCTCTTCGGGTATCGGGACATCCTGGCGGATGATTCGATATTGGTCGCTGCGCTCCGAGGATTGTTCAGTCACGGGATAATCGTGATCAGCGGGCAGCAGGATGCCGATTCGGATTCGCTCTGCGATCGGCTGGCCGGGTTCGTGGATCGTTCGTACTTCGGCGAATACTTCGATCTGGAGACCAAGCCGGACGACAAGACCGACAGTATTTCCTTCAGTACCCGGCCGCTGCCGATGCACACCGACATTCCGTACTACACCACTCCACCGGACTATCAATTCCTGTACGGCCTCGACGTCAATGCGGCCGCGACCGCTGCCGTCGGTGGCCGTACCCGGTTCGCCGATGGATTGGCTGCGGCGAACCGACTTCGGGAAGCAGACCCCGAGGCATTCCGGGTGCTTGCCGATACTCCGGTCACCTATCGCGCCGAGTATCCGGCCGCCGGGAAGATCTATCAGAACGAAACGACGATCATCCGCATCGACTCCAATGGCGAGGTGGCCGGTTTGATCAACAATCCGACGAAGATGTATTTCGACAATGTGCCCTTCGAGTCGACGATGCCGCTGTACCGGGCGTACTCGGAGTTCAAAGGACTGCTCGGCGACGAGGTCTCCTACTTCCACTCCTGGCATCCGGGCGACATGGTGGTGTTCGACAATCGGCGAATCTTCCACGGGCGCGAGGAGTTCGGCGCCTCGAACATCACCCGCACGCTGCGCGGCGGCTACTTCAGTGAAATCGAGCTCGCCGCCCGGGCCCGGTTCGTCGCCGAGCGGATCAGCTGACGGTGTCGGCCGGTGTGGTCGGACTCGTGCTGATCGCCGCCGTCCTGCACGCCGGCTGGAACGCGCTCCTGCACGGCGGCGGCGACCAGCTGCGGATGGCCACCCTGATGAGCATTGCGACGGGGCTGATCGCGGTGCCGTTCGCGGTGGTGCTGCCGCTGCCGGACCGGGCCAGCTGGCCCTACCTGCTGACCAGTGCGGCGGTGCAGGTGCTGTACATCATTTTTCTGGTCCGGGTGTATCGCGTGGCCGATCTGGGGTCGGTGTATCCCGTAATCCGGGGCAGCGTGCCACTTTTCGTCACAGTGGGCGCGACGGTCGCCGTCGGCGAGGACCTGGGTCCGCGCCTGCTGCTCGGAATCGTGCTGGTGTCGTTCGGCACCATGGCGATGCTGGGCGGCAAGAACAACGGCGGGTGGAAAGCCATGACACTGGCCGTGATCACCGGCGGGATCATCGCGCTGTACACGGTGATCGACGGTGTCGGCGCGCGGCTGGCGGGCGATCCGCAGGCCTATACGGCGTGGATCTTCCTGATCTTCGGCGTGCTGATGCCCGCGGCGTTCGTGGCCATGCGCGGCCTTCAGCCGCTGGAGTACGTGCCGGAGCTGCACACGGCGCTGATCGCGGGGGTCATCCAGATCGTCACCTATGCGGTGGTGATCTGGGCCTTCACGCTCAGTCCGCTCGGGCCGATATCGGCGCTGCGGCAGACCAGCGTGGTGGCGGCCACGCTGATCGGCTGGCGGTACCGCGGCGAGCAGCTGTCGGCGGTCCGGCTCGGCGCCTGCGCGGTGATCCTGGCGGGTGCGGCCCTACTGAGCTGAACGGAATCCGCCGATTCCCGTGCGGCCGCACGACTTATCGAGTTCATCGGAATGGAAAGGTTCGGTGCCCGGGTATGTACAGCGATGGAGAGGATCGCCCGGTCCTGCTCAATCCCGGTCCGGCGGGAACGTCGGACCGCGTCAAGAACGCACTGCTCCGCGGCGACCTCTGTCATAGGGAACCGGAATTCACCGAGCTGCTGAACCGGCTGCGGACAGCGCTGCCGCGAGCCCTGGAGTTTCCCGAGACATACGAGTCGGTGCTCGTCACCGGCTCCGGAACAGCGGCCATGGAGATGGCCGTCACCGGCTCGGTGCGCTCCGGACAGGAGATCCTGGTCCTCAGCAACGGGGTATATGGCGAGCGACTGCTCGCTATCGCACGCGCGCACGGCATTACGGCCCACGAGGTGGCGCCCGACGGCGACCAGCTGGAACGCTGGACCACCCCGATCGATCCCGCCCGGGTCGACAGTGCGCTCGCCACATACCCGGAGGTGGATGCCGTGGTGTGCGTCCACCACGAGACCACCACCGGTTTGCTCAACCCCATCCGCGAGATCGGCGAGATCGTCGCCCGCCATCGGGCACTCTTCGTGATCGACGCGATCAGCAGCACCGGAAACGAGGAGCTGAATCTCGCCGATGCCGGCATCGACATCCTTTGCGGCACTGCCAACAAGGGTCTGCACGGCCTGCCCGGCATATCCTTCCTGCTCTGCGGACCGGCCGCCCTGACCCGAATCGCCGAGGCGCCCGCCCGCGGCCTCTACAACAACGCGGCAACCCATTTGGCGGGCCAGCGCCGGGGCGATGTGCCGTTCACCCCGGCGATCCAGATCTGCTACGCCCTCGACGAGGCACTCGCGGAATACACCGAGCGCGGTGGCCGCAGCGCCCGCGTCGCCCTCTACCGGGATCGGGCCGCCTTGGTACGGGCCGGTTTCGACCGTCTCGGCCTGAAGATCCTCGTCGATCCGCCGCATCGCGCGAATTCCGTCTCCACGCTGCGACTTCCGGACCGCGTCACCTATCCGCGCCTCCATGACGAGCTGGCGAAGCGCGGCTACATCATCTACGCCGGACAGGGCGGCCTGGCCGCCGGGCATTTTCGAATCTGCACCTTCGGGGAGATTCCCTTCGACCGTCTCGAGGCCCTGGAGTCCGCGCTCGGCGCCGCGCTCCTCGCGGCTCGGGACTGAAAGACGAGAACACGGACATGATTTCCGCAGCGGAATTTTGCGCTGAACTCGACGAGCGTGGTTTCACCGTGGCCAGCGGTGTGCCGTGCTCCTACTTCGGCGGTCCGATCGCGCTGCTCGGCGGCCGTCCGGGCCGCTACATTCCGGCGGCCAATGAGGGTGCGGCCCTGGCCATTGCGGCGGGCGCCGCCCTGGCCGGCGGCCGGCCGTACCTCATGCTGCAGAACTCGGGGCTGGGCAACCTGGTCAACCCGCTGACCTCGCTGACGATGACCTACCGGATCCCGGTGCTCGCCTTCGTCAGCCTGCGCGGCTGGCCCGACCCGGCCCACGACGAACCACAGCACGAAGTGATGGGAACGTCCACGCACGCACTGCTGGACACCCTCGGCGTCCACCACGGCACCCTGCGCGCCGATGCCGGCCTGTGCGGATTCCGCGCACTGCTGGATCCCGCGCGGACCGAACTCGAGGCCGGCAGACCCGCTTTCATCCTGGTCGAGAAGGGTGCGGTCGGTTCCGGCGAAGCGCCACCGGCCCCGGAGCGTGAGTCCCTCATCGCCGCGGACGTATTGCGCACGGTCGCGCACGCCGCAGGCGAGGACGGCCTGATCGTCGCCAGTACCGGTTACACCGCGCGGGAACTGTTCGCGGTCGCGGACCGCCCGGGCAACTTCTACATGCAGGGCTCGATGGGTCACGCGGTGGCGATCGGCCTCGGGCTGGCACAGGCCGACCCCGATCGGCCGGTCATCGTGGTCGACGGTGACGGCTCCGCGCTCATGCACCTCGGCACCCTGTCGGTGATCGGAAATCAGGCCCCGCCCAATCTGATCCATCTGGTCCTGGACAACGGGATGCACGAGTCGACCGGCGGCCAGCCCTCCACCTCCGGCACCACCGACTTCGCCGCGGTCGCGACCGCCGTCGGCTATCACACCGCGATGAACTGCCGCACCGAAAGCGATCTGGAGCTCTTCCTGCGCAAGGCACTGCATTCGCGCGGGCCGCATCTGGCCGAGGTCCGAACCGCCCGCAGATACGGTCAGGCCCCGCCGCGGGCCACCAGCAGCGCCGCACCGCACGTCCTGGCAGCGCGATTCGCGAATGCCGCCCAGCGAAAAGGACTCTCATCATGACCCGCACCACGCTGCGTGACAGGCTGCGCGCCGGTAATCGCCTGCGCCTCATCGGCGCCCATGACGGCCTGTCCGCACTGCTCGCCGAGAGATTCGGTTTCGACGGAACATGGGCGAGCGGCCTGGGGATCTCGGCGGTCCACGGCCTGCCCGACGAAGGCCTGCTCACCATGACCGAATTCCATGCCGCCGCAGTTCAGATGCGGCAGGCCAGTTCGCTGCCGATCGTCGCCGATGTGGACTCCGGCTTCGGTGACCAGCAGGTGGTGCGCCGGATGGTCCGGCTCTACGAGGAAGCCGGGATCGACGCGGTCTGCATCGAGGACAAGCGCTTTCCCAAGCGCAACAGTTTCCAGGACGGCAATCAGCTGGAACATCTCGAGGTGGCCGTGCGCCGGATCGAGGCCGCCAAACAGGCCCAGCGCGGCGACGATTTCATGGTGATCGCCCGTCAGGAATCCATGATCGCCGGAGCCGGCCTCGACGATGCCATCGCCCGGGCGCACCGCTACCGCGACGCCGGCGCCGACGCGCTACTGATTCACAGCCGCCGCAAGGACGCCGGCGAGGTGGCCGCGTACTGCGCCCGGGTGCGGGCCGACGGCATCCAGCTACCGCTGGTGTGCATCCCGACCACCTACCACTCCACGACCGCCGAACAGCTCTGGTCCTACGGGATCAGCGCCGCCGTCTACGCCAATCAGCTGGTCCGCGCGTCGGCCCGGGCCATGGAGCTGGTGCTGGAGTCCCTTGCGGCGGTCGGCTCCACCACCGATGTGGAGGAGCGGATCGCTTCGGTCGGCGACCTTTTCGGCCTCGTCGGGATGGATCAGCCCGCCATCACGCATTGAATCCGGAGCGGCCTTTCGTAATTTCGACATTCCGCTGATTCCGGTTGCGCAGGCGCGTCTTTCGAATGGGATTCGGGCCGGGCGACTACGGTGGTTCGGCAGTATCTGGCGTTCGGTTCTGCCCTGTTCTTCTCATCGACACCGGAAGGCGTTCATGGCAACGGAATTGACGCAATTGCAGCTTTTGCGGGAGTTGGAGCCGGTGGTGGGGGAGAATCTCGACCGGCATCTGGCGACGGTGAAGGATTGGGATCCGCACGACTATGTGCCCTGGGATGAGGGGCGCAATTTCGCGGCCATGGGCGGGGTGGACTGGGAGCCGGAGCAGTCGCGGCTGTCGGAGGTGGCGAAGGTCGCCATGATCACCAATCTGCTCACCGAGGACAATCTGCCCTCCTATCACCGCACCATTTCGGAGAACTTCGCCGGTGACGGGGCCTGGGTGACCTGGGTGGGGCGCTGGACGGCCGAGGAGAATCGGCACGCGATCGCTATGCGCGACTATCTCGTGGTTACGCGGGGCGTGGATCCCGTTGCCCTGGAGAACGACCGGATGGTGCACATGACCAAGGGCGTGCATGCGCCCGAGGGGTACGGCGGGGTGCTCGACCAGCTCGCCTATGTCACGTTCCAGGAGCTCGCGACTCGCGTCAGCCACCGTTCCACCGGACGGGTCTGCGATGATCCGATCGCGGATCGCATGCTCTCCCGGATTGCCACGGACGAGAACATGCACATGATCTTCTATCGCAATGTCGCCGCGGCCGCGTTCGACCGGGCGCCGGATCAGACCATGGAAGCGATCACCAAGGTCGTGAAGAACTTCGCCATGCCCGGCACCGGCATGCCGAACTGGCGGCGCAATGGCGTGCTCATGGTCAAGCACGGCATCTACGACCTGCGGCAGCATCTCGACGAGGTGCTGACACCGGTGCTGCGGGTGTGGAAGGCGTTCGAACGCACCGACCTCACCGCCCGCGGCGAGCGCAGCCGCGAGGAGCTCGGCGCCTACCTCGAGAAGCTGGAACGCGATGTGGTGCGGTTCGAGGAGCAGCGGGCCCGCCTGCTGGCCCGCGAAGCCGCCCGCGCCGACGCACCCGCCACCGTCGGCGCGCAGTAGACCCCGCGATAGTCCGAATCAGTCGCACCGGCCGCTTCGGAGGCCGGTGCGATTTCGTGTGTGGCGAGCGATGAGTTTCGGGCGTTCGGGGGATCTGTATTCCGGGCTGAGAAATCGAGGAGGCCACGTGAATACACCGGTTGCCGATGCGGGGGAGTTCATGACGCTCGCGCAGCAGTTCCGGCCCGAGCTGATGGCGCACTGCTATCGAATGCTGGGATCGCCCGAGGACGCCGAGGACCTGGTGCAGGAGACGTACCTGCGGGCTTGGCGCGGGTACGGGCAGTTCGAAGGCCGGTCATCGCTGCGATTGTGGCTGTACCGGATTGCGACCAATGCTTGCCTGCGGGCATTGGAGCAGCGGGGGCGGCGGCCGTTGCCGTCCGGATTGTCCGAGCCCGTCAATGATCCCGCGCAGTACGCCCCGGGGGAGCCGGGGACGCGGTGGCTCGCGCCGATGCCGGATCACCTGCTGTCCGGCGATCCGGCCGCCATCGTCGACACGCGCGGCGGGGTGCGGCTGGCGCTGGTCGCGGCCATGCAGTTGCTGCCCGCCCGGCAGCGCGCCATCCTCATTCTGCGTGAGGTGCTGGAGTTCCCGGCCACGGAAACCGCTGCGGCACTGGGCACCACGGTGGCCGCGGTGAACAGCGGGCTGCAGCGCGCCCGGGCGGCGCTGGCCGCCGCGGGGGTGGGGCTGGACCAGATCAACGAGCCGCCCGAGCCACAGCGGCGGGCCCTGCTCGATCGGTACGTGGCGGCGCTGGAGTCCGCCGATTTCGATGCCTTGCACACGATCCTGCACGACGACGCCATCCTGGAGATGCCGCCGTCACTGGCATGGTTCGCGGGGCGCGAGCAGATCGTGCGCTTCTTGAAAACGCTGCCGTGCGGGCCTGGCCACTTCCGGATGCGGCACACGTCCGCGAACGGTCAAGCGGCCCTGGGTCAATACCGGTGCGACGCGGACGGCCGCTATCGCGCGTATTCGTTGCAGGTATTCGGCATCACCGAGGCGGGTATCACCCATATCGTCGCGTTCTTCGACCCCGATGTCTTCCCGGCATTCGGCCTGCCGCCGATGCTCGAGGACGCGTCCTGATGGTTCGTGCCGATCGGATGGAGCTCGCCATCGGGTTCGCGTTCGGCAAGCTCGCTGCCGTGTCGGGCGCGCACCTGACGCGCGGAACACCCTGCGGTGACTGGGATTTGGCGATGCTTCTGCATCATCTCGCCGATTCGGTCGACGCGGTGTGCGACGGTATCGAGCAGGGCCGAATCGCGGTATACCCGGATCTTCCGCCTCCGGACCACCCGGTCGAGCGCGTCCGCAAGGGACTGTGCCGGCTGCTCGATGCCTGGCTCGGGGTCCGATGCAATGCGATCACCATCGGCGAACTCCCCTTGCCCGCAAGGGAGTTCGCCGATATCGCCGCGCTGGAGCTCACCGTCCACGCCTGGGATATCGGCAGCGCCTGCGCCGACCCGCGGCCGATTCCCGCGTCTCTCGCCGCCGAACTGCTGTCCTTCGCCCGGTTCGCCGTCCCGGCCGTGGGCCGCGATCCGATCTTCGGCCCCGAGGTTCCGGTCCCCGATACGGCTTCCGCGAGCGATCGCCTCGTCGCCTTCCTGGGCCGTGATCCCGCTGTCCGGCAATGCTTCTCGGCGCGGCGATGAGTTCTCCGGTGCCTGCGTATCTCTATTGGCAGAGCACGTACCAGCAACGAAGGAGAACTCATCATGGTGCACATCGCAGGCAGCACGGTACTGGTGACCGGTGGTAATCGCGGCATCGGCCGCGCGCTGGTCGAGGAGGCCCTGAGCCGGGGTGCGAGCCGCGTCTACGCGAGCAGCCGCACGCCGTGGACCCACCCCGATACCCGCGTCACCCCGCTGGTGCTCGACCTCACCGATATCGACCAGATCCGCAGTGTCGCAAGCACTGTCGAGTCCCTCGATATCCTGGTCAACAATGCCGGGATCGCACTCTACGACGACTTGACCGACCGCTCCGCGATCGAACGCCAACTTGCCGTCAACCTTTTCGGCGCCTACGAAATGACCCTCGCCTTCCGTCTCCAGCTGGAGCGATCCGGTGGCGCCGTCGTCAATAACCTGTCGATTGCCGCCCTGGCCCCGATACCGGTCACCCCCGCCTACTCGATCTCGAAGGCCGCCGCCCTGTCCATGACCCAATCCCTCCGCCTCCGGGCCGCCGAGCACGGCGTAACGGTGCATGCGGTCCTCACCGGCCCCACCGACACCGATATGAACCGGGGCTTCGACATCCCGAAGACCGCGCCGGCACTCGTCGCCCGCGCCATCTTCGACGGCGTCGAGAAGGGCGAGGAAGATATCTTCCCCGACCCGGCCACGGAACCCGTCGCCGATGCCTGGCACAACGGCCCGGCCAAATCCCTCGAACGCCAATTCGCCCAGCTCGCCGGCCTGCCGATCCCGGACGGGGCCGCCCGATGAGGATGCCCCGGCCCTGAACGGGTCTGGGTCGCCAGCCAGGGGCCGAACGCCGAGATGCGTTCGGCCCCTTGTCCGAACGGCCGAGATGCCGCTCGTGAGTGGCCTGTTCGGTCGGCGCCGGGCAGTCGGCGAATTGGACCTGCTGGAGATGCAGGGCTTCGAGTGCTGCGCGTTCGAACGGTTCCTATGCTCGGGCGCAGGGGATCAACCGTCGATTGTCAGTCGATCGACAGGGGTATGACGGGGGTGCGGGTCAGTACTGGCCGGACTGGTTGAGGGCTTGCTGGGCCTGGTTCACGGCGTGGCGTTTGGCTTCTTCGCGGTCCCAGGCGTTGAGGCCCTTGGTTTCGAAGAGTTTGTCGCATTCGGCGCCTGCGAAGCCGGCGATGAGTTCCTTGGCCAGGGCGTGTGAGGGGGGCTTGCCGTTGGCCGCGCAGTGTTTTTCGTAGGCCTTCATGGCCTCGAATCCTGCTGCGCCGCCGATCAATTCGTGGGACAGCTTGGCCTTGTGGTCGTCGTTGTTCGGGTCGATGTTGTAGACCTGGTCGCGCTTGGCGCTGTCGTTGTCGAAGAAATCGAACAGACCCATGGGGTTCCCTAAGTTTGTAGGTGTCTGGGGTTGATGCCCTGGACGCCCAGGACAGTGGGGTGTAGCTGATGAGGTTCTGCTGCTTGTGTGGCTCGGA